>NZ_QYLP01000002.1 GCF_003614925.1 Arthrobacter celericrescens | reverse complement strand
CACTATGTGGTTCCCGGACAACAACCCAGGAACAAACCACAAAAACACAACCGAATAACACCAGCAGCAACACCTGGTAACCACAAGTCTTCCCACCACCCCCAAGCACGGGGGTCGGACCGGGTAACAGGGTTACGGCGGTCATAGCGTGGGGGAAACGCCCGGTCCCATTCCGAACCCGGAAGCTAAGACCCACAGCGCCGATGGTACTGCACCCGGGAGGGTGTGGGAGAGTAGGACACCGCCGGACAACCATTAACGACAGGGGCCCTGACCACGACGGTCAGGGCCCCTTCGCATTTAAGTCAGACCCCCTTCGCGCCCTACGGCAGCAACGCCCTACGCCAGCGCAAGGATCTTGGCCTCAAGCGCGGCAAGCTCGGCGCTGTTCCCGCACATGCCGGCGGCCTCATGGAGTGCCGCCCGCGCTTCGTCCCGGCGCCCCAGCCTGGTGAGCAGCTCACCCCGGACCGCGGGAAGCAGATGCGACGCGGCAAGCTTGCCGGCGGCATCGATCGCGTCCACCAGCTCCAATCCCGCGGCCGGCCCCGAGGCCATGGCGACGGCAACCGCATGATTGAGCTCGACGATGGGCGACGGCGTCAGCCGCCCGAGCGCCTCGTAGAGGATCACGATCCGCGCCCAGTCAGTGTCGGCGACGGATTCCGCCACGGCATGGCACTCCGCGATGGATGCCTGCAGCCCGTAGGCGCCAAGGCCGCGCCCGGCGGCCGCTGCGCGTTCAAGCGCCGCCCGTCCCCGCCGGATCGCCGAACTGTCCCAGCGCCTGCGGTCCTGGTCCTCGAGCAGTACCGGCATTCCGGCGTCGTCGGTCCTTGCAGGGAACCGGGCGGCCGTCAGCTCGAGTAATGCAAGGAGGCCGAACACCTCCGGTTCGGGTTTCAACTTCACCATCATGCGGGCAAGCCGGCGGGCCTCGTCCGTGAGGCCGGTGCGGATCCAATCGTCGCCTCCGGAAGCGTAGGAGCCTTCGGTAAAGACCAGGTAGATCACCTGGAGGACCGAACCGAGTCGCTCGTCCAGTTCCTGCGCCTCGGGCACCGCGAACGGGATCCGGGCGGCCGCCAGGGTCTTCTTGGCCCGGGTGATCCGCGCCTGGATGGTGGACACGGGCACCAGGAACGCTTTGGCAATCTCATCACTGCCCAGGCCGCCGACCACGCGCAGCGTCAAGGCGATCCGGGCTTCCTTCGACAGCACCGGATGGCAGGCGGTGAACATCAGGGCGAGGACGTCGTCGTCGATCGCGTCATAGCTGAACAGCTCGTCCGCTCCGGGTTCCTCGGACAGCTCCCGCGCCAGGGCGGCGTAGCGCTCATCGAGCGCGGACCTGCGCCGGAAAGTGTCAATGGCGCGGCGGCGGCCGGTGGTAAGCAGCCAGGCTGCCGGCTGCTCTGGAACCCCGTTGACCGACCAGGATACGAGGGCTTCGGCAAGGGCTTCCTGGGCGAGGTCTTCCGCCAAGGGAAAGTCCCCCGTGTAGCGGGCCAGGGCGCCGACGATCCGTGCGGACTCCATCCGCCAAACGGCTTCGACGGCGCCCCGCGCCCCGTTCCTGTCCACTCCGGCTCAGAGCTGTCCGGTCTGCTCGCGCCAGGCGCGCTCCTTCTGGATCCACGTGTTGTCCTGCGGGAACTCGTCGATGGTGGTCACCCGACGGATCTCAGTCTTGCTTCCCGCGGTCATGGGCGCCCGCTTGGCCCATTCGACGGCTTCCTGCTTGGAAGCGACGTCGAGGATGTAGTAGCCGGCGAACAGCTCCTTGGTTTCCCCGTAGGGACCGTCAGTCACAACCGGGGTGTCGCCGGTGAAGTCGACAACCACGCCTTCGTTGGCATCGTCCAGGCCTTCCGCCGCGAGCAGCACTCCGGCGCGGATCAGTTCGTCGTTGAACTTGCCCATGGCATCCATGATTTCGGTGAAGTCCGTGTTCGCGAACGCTGCGAAGGACTCGTCGGTGGGACGCATGATCAGCATGTACTTGGCCATGATGTTCTCCTTTGTTCCGGAAGGTCGCCTTCCGACCTTCTCACCCATAGGTCGAACGGCACCAGAGCAGATCGACATCGCGTCCGGAATTCTTTCCGGATGCCCGACGGCGGGCGGCCAGCGTGCCTGTATCAGGCCCTATTCCGGGTGCGGGGAGCGGTTCCGGATGCTGATTTGCCTCTCCTCCCGGAACCGTGTAATGTTTTCTGGGTCGCCGCGAGAGGGACGGAAGAGCTGAAAGGCTTGGAGGTTCCGGAAGGCGGCAGAATCCCTTTCTTAGATGGCCACTTTTGGTGGCGCACTGTAGTGCGTCGTGTGGCCTGCGGTTTGCGGAACTGTTGTTTGAGAACTCAATAGTGTGCCAAGTTTGTTGATACCGATTTTTTTATGGATTGGTTATTGCCGGGTTGCCCGCACCCCCGTGTGTGGTGGTCTGGTTTTATAGCTGGTTTCAGATTTTGTGCAGCCATGGTCTGGTGTTATTTCCACCGGGTGTGGTTGTGTCTGTTTTTTTGACGGAGAGTTTGATCCTGGCTCAGGATGAACGCTGGCGGCGTGCTTAACACATGCAAGTCGAACGATGAAGCACCGCTTGCGGTGTGGATTAGTGGCGAACGGGTGAGTAACACGTGAGTAACCTGCCCTTGACTCTGGGATAAGCCTGGGAAACTGGGTCTAATACCGGA
>NZ_QYLP01000024.1 GCF_003614925.1 Arthrobacter celericrescens | reverse complement strand
CGTCCGGAAAAGGACGGCGGGTGGCGCTTTCGTTGAGGGCCTTCCGGCCGGTTCTTTGTTGGGCGGAGGCCGGACTAGCCGACCTGGCTGCTGCGGGCCAGGTCGGCGGCGTTGGTGGACGCAGCCATGAGCAGGGCGGCGCCGAGCATGTGCGCGCCGACCAGGAGGGCCGGAATCCCGTTGTAGTACTGGGTGAAGCCGATGACGGCCTGCAGCACGGTGACGCCGAGCAGCAGGAACACAGCGGTGCGGAACGGGCCGGTGATGCCCTTGCGGAGGACCAGGTACACGGCAAAGGAGGTGCCCGCGGTCACCAGATAGGCCGGGACGGCGTGGATGTGGCTGAGCAGGTCCCAGTCGAGATTGTTGCGGGGGGCGTTTGCGTCGCCGGCGTGCGGGCCGGCGCCGGTGACCGCGACGCCGAGCATGACGGCGGCGGCGGAGAAGAGCGCGACGGCGTTCATCACCGGGCGGGTCACCGCGGGCAGTGCCGCGAGAGTGCGGTTCATGAAGCCCCCGGTGCGGCCATACGCCCGGTTCACCAGCAGGGTTGCAAGGACCACGAGGGCCATCGAGACCAGGAAGTGCAGGCCGACCACCCACGGGTTGAGCCGGGTAAGGACCGTGATGCCGCCGATAATCGCCTGGGCCGGGATGCTCGCGAGCAAGCCCAAGGCGAGCAGGAACACGTCACGGCGTTCCTTCCGCAGGTTCCACAGGTACACCAGCATGAGCGCGGCGACGGCGGCCAGGGCAAAAGTGAGCAGCCGGTTGCCAAACTCGATGAAGCCGTGGATGCCCATCTCCGGGGTGTTCACCAGGGAATCCTGGGTGCAGCGCGGCCAGGTGGGGCAGCCCAGGCCCGAGGAGGTGAGGCGGACGGCGCCGCCGGTCACCACCAGGACAGTCTGGCCGATCAGCGAAAGGATGGCCAGCCGGCGGATGGTGTTGTCCACTTCGTGCGGGAGCCTGGCGGCGAGCCGCTGGATGAAGTCGGGGAGGCGGGAAGCCGTGTTCACAGTTCTCTCAATTCCATTTGAACCAGCGGACGGCCGCGGCGCCCGGCACCACGGTCCAGAGCAGCAGGACGGACAATTGGGGCAGGGCGAAGGTGCCGTGCAGGAAGGCCTCCCGCATGGCTTCGCCCAAGGCGCCGGAAGGCAGGAAATGGGCGAGGTCGCTCGCGACGGCGGGAAGCCGGACGGCCGGCACCACGATGCCGCCCAGGGCGCCGAGGAGGATCCACAGGAGGTTGGTGATGGCCAGGGTTGCTTCCGGACGCACAGTTCCGGCAACCAACAGGCCCAGCGCGGTGAAGGCCGCGGCGCCCAGCACGAGCATGGCCAGGCCCGGCAGCCATCCGCCGGGATCCGGGCGCCAGCCTAGGACCGCAGCGACGGCGCCGACCACCGCCAGCTGAAGGGCGAGGACGGCCAGCACCGCCAGGATTTTTCCGGCGATGAGTCCGGTGCGGCCCAGGGGAGTGGTGGACAGGAAGCGCAACACGCCGTAGCGGCGGTCGAAGCCGGTGGCGATGCCCTGCCCGGTGAAGGCCGTGGACATGGCGCACAGGGCGAGGATGCCCGGAACGGCGATGTCCACGCGGGGTGCGCCGAGGCCGTCGAGCAGCGGGGTGACGGTCAGGCCGAACAGCGCCAGCAGCGGCAGGATGACGGCGAGGATCAGCTGTTCGCCGTTGCGGATCATGGCCAGGGTTTCGTACTTGCCCTGGAGCAGGATCCGCCGGAATAGGGGCGCCGGGGCGGACGGTGCGGAGCCGGCAGATGCCAGGTCCGCGGCGGAACTGTTGCTCATCGGATGTCCCTTCCCGAGATGTCCAGGAAAACGTCTTCGAGGCTGCGCGCCTCAAGTCGCAGCGACGCCGGCATGATGCCCTGCTCCGCCCACCAGGCCGTCAGCCGGGCCAGGTGTTCCGGGGCCAGGGCGCCGGTGACCGTGTAGCTTCCGGCGCGGTCCTCGGACAGCACCAGCCCCTCGGCCAGGGCACCGAGTGCCGTGCGGAGATCCAGCCCCGACGGTGCGTCGAAGGACAGGGTGCGTTCGGTGATGCCGTCCTTGCCGGACTCGCCGTGCTGCAGCAGCTCGGCGACCGTTCCTTCGGCGACGTTATGGCCGCCGTCGATGATGTAGACGTAGTCCGCCAGGCGCTGGGCGTCGTCCATGAGGTGGGTGGTGAGGATGATTCCCATGCCGGAGTCGCGCAGCTCGGCGATGAGCTCGAAGACGATCTGGCGCGACTGAGGATCGAGGCCGGCGCTCGGCTCGTCGAGGAACAGGACCTCGGGGTTCCCGACCAGCGCCGCCGCGAGGGCCAGGCGCTGCTTCTGGCCGCCGGACAGGCGCCGCACGCTGCTGCGGCTGAACAAATCGATTCCGAGCCGCTCCACGAGCGTGTCGATGGGCAGCGGATTGGCGTACATCCCGGCGATGTGGCGCAGCAGCGGAAGCGGACGGGCCGACGGCGGCAGCCCGCCGTCCTGCAGCATCACGCCGACGCGGGCGCGCAAGGCGGCCCCGGCCAGGTCCGGATCCTCGCCCAACAGGCGGATGCTGCCGCCGGACCTTTTCTGGAGGCCCTGGGCGCATTCAAGGGTGGTGGTCTTCCCGGCGCCGTTTGCCCCGAGCAGCGCGGTGACCTGCCCGCGCCCCGCATGCAGGCTGACACCGTTGACCACCCGCAACATTTTTCCGTCAAGGGCGGCCAGCGGGCCGACGTCCTTGATGAGTCCTTCGATCGAGAGGACGGGGGATTCGGGGGAACGCACCAGAGTATTCTACGGGAAGTAGTAGCAGGCGCCTCCAAGCGGGAGGCCGCGGCCCCGGCCTCAGGCCAGCCTTGCCTTACTGGATGCCGGGAGTAGATTACGACATGATTGTGTTGTGTATTCCATGAGCAGCTCTGTTTCTGTGCCCCCGAACCGGCACAGCACCGCCGTCGCGGTGCCCCCGGCCGCTGCCTCCGCCGTCGCCGACTCCGAGGACCGCACGCGCGACCGCGTGCTGAACGCGGTACTCGAGCATGGCCCCGTCAGCGCCGCCGAGCTCGGCGAGCTGCTTGGTTTCACCCCGGCAGCGGTGCGCCGCCACCTGGACCACCTGGAACGCGCCGGCGTCATCGAAGTGAAGCGGGTCGCCAAGGCCGGGGCAGGTGCGGGCCGTCCCGCGCGCCGCTACGTACTGAGCTCCCAGGGGCAGTCGAAGATCGGCGACGACTACCTGAACATCGCCGGAACCGCGCTGCGACGCCTCAAGGAACTGGCCGGCAGCGACGCCGTGCGGGACTTCGCCGTCGAGCGCTTCGCTGACATGGAACGGCGCTACGCTCCGGAGATCGACTCGGCCGGCAGCGACATCACCGCCCGCGCGATGGCCCTGTCCAAGGCGTTGAGCCGCGACGGCTACGTCGCCTCGGCCGCCTCCATCGAAAGCAAGGCCCCGCTTCCCGCCTCGCTGTCCAGCGTGCAGCTGTGCCAGGGGCACTGCCCCATCCAGCACCTGGCGGCCGACTTCCCTGAATTCTGCGACGCCGAAACCAATGTGTTTTCCCGGCTGATCGGCGTCGACGTCCGCAGGCTTTCCACCCTTGCCCGGGGCGGACACGTCTGCACCACCCACATACCGACCGGCAGGCCCGCCGCAAAGGAGGACACCGTTCCTCCCGAAGGCCGGGTCGCGCCCCGTGAAGAATCAAACAATCAGCAAGGAAGGCCGTGATGACGGACCAAATAGCGGAGAAAGCGGTAGCTGACGGCACTGTGATCTCGGAGATTCTGGAAAAGAATCCCGAGCTGCATGGCATCGGCAACTACGAGTACGGATGGGCCGACAAGAACGATGTCGGTGCAAACGCACGCCGTGGCCTGGACGAAGAAGTCGTCCGCGATATCTCGGCGAAGAAGAGCGAACCTGAATGGATGCTCGACCTGCGCCTGAAGGGCCTGAAGTACTTCGACCGGAAGCCCATGCCCACCTGGGGTGCGGACCTCTCCGGCATCGACTTCGACAACATCAAGTACTTCGTGCGTTCCACCGAGAAGCAGGCTGCTTCCTGGGAAGACCTGCCCGAGGACATCCGGAACACCTACGAGAAGCTGGGCATCCCGGAAGCCGAGCGCAACCGCCTGGTGGCCGGCGTCGCCGCCCAGTACGAATCCGAGGTCGTGTACCACCAGATCCGCGAGGACCTGGAGAAGCAGGGCGTCGTCTTCCTGGACACCGACACCGCCCTGAAGGAACACCCGGAAATCTTCCAGGAGTACTTCGGCACCGTCATTCCGGTGGGCGACAACAAGTTCGCCTCCCTGAACACGGCCGTATGGTCCGGCGGTTCCTTCGTGTACGTGCCCAAGGGCGTCCACGTGGAAATCCCGCTGCAGGCCTACTTCCGCATCAACACGGAAAACATGGGCCAGTTCGAGCGCACCCTGATCATCGCCGACGAGGACTCCTACGTCCACTACATCGAAGGCTGCACCGCGCCGATCTACACCTCGGACTCCCTGCACTCGGCCGTCGTCGAGATCGTCGTGAAGAAGGGCGCCCGCGTCCGCTACACGACCATCCAGAACTGGTCCAACAACGTGTACAACCTGGTCACCAAGCGCGCCATCTGCGAAGAGGGCGCCACCATGGAGTGGATCGACGGCAACATCGGCTCCAAGGTGACCATGAAGTACCCGGCCGTGTACCTGGTGGGCGAGCACGCCAAGGGTGAAACCCTGTCCATCGCCTTCGCCGGCGAGGGCCAGCACCAGGACACCGGCTCCAAGATGGTGCACATCGCTCCGAACACCAAGAGCTCCATCATCTCCAAGTCTGTGGCCCGCGGCGGCGGCCGTGCGGCCTACCGCGGCCTGGTCCAGGTCCGCGAAGGCGCCAAGCACTCGGCCAACACCGTGCGCTGCGACGCCCTGCTGGTGGACACCATCTCCCGCTCGGACACCTACCCGTACATCGACATCCGCGAGGACGACGTCGTACTGGGCCACGAGGCAACCGTTTCCCGCGTCAGCGAAGAGCAGCTCTTCTATCTGATGTCCCGCGGCCTGCCCGAGGACGAGGCCATGGCCATGATCGTGCGCGGCTTCATTGAGCCGATCGCCCGTGAACTGCCCATGGAATACGCCCTTGAGCTGAACCGCCTGATTGAACTGCAGATGGAAGGATCCGTCGGTTAACGATGACTGAGACCACTACTGAAAAGGCACGCATCGGCGCGCCCTCTGCCCAGCCGTACATCAACGGATTCACCGAGGAAGGCGAGAACCTCTCGCCGATCAATGCGGACGGCACCGTCGCGGCGCCGTCGTCCGGCCCGCTGGCCGGCGACTCCGCGAAGGGCCACTCGCACGGCGGCGGCATCGGCGTCCCGGACAGCTCCCGCGCCGGACGCCTGACCTCCTACAAGCTTGAGGACTTCAAGGCACTGACCGGCCTGGAAGAAGACTGGCGCTTCACCCCGCTGCGCCGCCTGCGCGGCCTGCACACCGAGGCACTCAGCGGCGCCGCCCCCTCCGTCTCCGTCACCGCCCCTGAGGGTGTCACGGTGGAAACGGTCGGACGCGACGACAAGCGCATCGGCTCCGCCGGCATCCCCGAAGACCGGGTCTCCGCCAACGCCTGGGCCAACTTCGACAAGGCGACCGTCATCACCGTGCCCGCCGAGACCAGCCTGGACGGCGAAGTTTCCGTGGTCCTGGCCGGCGCCGGATCCGAGGCTTCGGCCCAGCATGTGGTGATCGTGGCTGAGAAGTTCTCCAAGGCCCTGGTCGTGCTCGGCCACGAAGGCAGCGCCGTCGTGTCCGAGAACGTCGAGATCGTCCTTGAAGACGGCGCCGAGCTCACGGTCGTGTCCCTGCAGGAATGGAACGACGATTCCGTCCACGCCTCCTCGCAGCAGGCCAAGATCGGCCGCGACGCCAAGTTCAAGCACATCGTTGTCAGCCTCGGCGGCAACCTGGTGCGCGTCACCCCGACGGCCCGTTTCGCTGCCCCCGGCGGCGAGGTGGAGCTCTTCGGCTTGTACTTCGCCGACGCCGGCCAGCACCTTGAGCACCGCACTTACGTGGACCACGCCCAGCCGAACTGCGTCTCCAACGTGCTTTACAAGGGTGCGCTGCAGGGCAAGGACGCTCACACCGTGTGGGTCGGCGACGTCCTGATCCAGAAGCAGGCAGAGGGCACCGACAGCTACGAGAAGAACCAGAACCTGGTCCTGACCGACGGCTGCCGCGCGGACTCCGTGCCGAACCTCGAAATCGAAACCGGCCTCATCGAGGGCGCGGGCCACGCCAGCGCCACCGGCCGCTTCGACGACGAGCACCTGTTCTACCTCATGGCCCGCGGCATCCCCGAAGACGTCGCCCGGCGCCTGGTGGTCCGCGGCTTCCTCAACGAAATCATCCAGAAGATCAAGGTCCCCGCCATCGAGGAACGCCTGACGGACGCCGTCGAGCGCGAACTCGCAGCGGGCGACAACTAAGACCGGCCAGGCAGGAAGCAAGCATGAGCGAAAAGCCCCAGGGCGAACTGGTGTGCAACGCCAACGACATCAAGGTCAAGCAGGCGCTGCGCATCCTCATCGACGACTACCCGGTAGCCATCGTGAGGGACTCGATGGGCGACATCCACGCCATCGGGGACACCTGCTCGCACGCTGACATTTCGCTCTCCGAAGGCGAAATCGAAGGCTGCGCGATCGAATGCTGGGGCCACGGCTCCCAGTTCGACCTGCGCAGCGGCCAGCCGCTCCAGCTTCCGGCCTACGATCCCGTCCCGGTCTTCGCCGTCGCCCTCGACGGAGACGACGTCTACGTGGACGTGAGCAACGTTGTGAACGGCGCGCCGGTACACAACTACTGAGCGCACCGTAAACCGAGACTTTAAGAACGAAAGAAAGAAGAGCATGTCTACTCTTGAGATCAAGGACCTGCACGTCAGCATCGAGACTGAGCAGGGCACCAAGGAGATCCTGAAGGGCGTCAGCCTGACCATCAAGACCGGCGAGACCCACGCAATCATGGGCCCCAACGGTTCGGGCAAGTCCACCCTGGCCTCCACCATCGCCGGCCACCCGCGCTACACCGTGACCAGCGGCAGCATCACCCTGGACGGCGAAGACGTCCTGGAGATGAGCGTCGACGAGCGCGCCCGCGCCGGCGTCTTCCTGGCCATGCAGTACCCCGTGGAAGTTCCGGGCGTCACCATGACCAACTTCCTGCGCACCGCCAAGACCGCGATCGACGGCGAAGCCCCCGCCCTCCGCACCTGGACCAAGGACGTCAAGGCCGCCATGCAGGAGCTGCGCATCGACGCCGACTTCGCACAGCGCAACGTCAACGAAGGCTTCTCGGGCGGCGAGAAGAAGCGCGTGGAGATCCTCCAGCTGGAACTCTTCAAGCCGAAGTTCGCCGTGCTGGATGAGACCGACTCCGGCCTGGACGTGGACGCCCTCAAGGTCGTCTCCGAGGGTGTCAACCGCGCCCACTCCACCGGCAACATGGGCACCCTGCTCATCACCCACTACACCCGCATCCTGCGCTACATCAAGCCGGACTTCGTGCACGTCTTCGTTGACGGCAAGGTTGTGGAAGAGGGCGGCCCGGAGCTCGCCGACCGCCTCGAGGAAGAGGGCTACGACCGCTACCTGAGCGGCGCCGGCGCAGCCGTTGCCCCCGCTGCCCAGGCCTAGTTAGGATCACCTTATGACCGAAATCAACGCAGCCCGTACGAGCCTCGAAGATGTCGAAGAGGCACTCAAGGACGTCATCGACCCCGAACTGGGCGTCAACGTGGTGGACCTTGGGCTGCTCTACGGTCTGAAGTACTCCGAGGAAGACGGCGCCCTGCTGATCGACATGACCCTGACCACCGCGGCCTGCCCGCTGACCGATGTCCTTGAGGAACAGGTCGGCAAGGCCCTGGACGGAGTCGTGGACGACTGGCGCCTGAACTGGGTATGGATGCCGCCGTGGGGTCCCGAGCGGATCACGGACGACGGCAAGGACCAGATGCGGGCCCTCGGCTTCAACATCTGATCCCCACGCCACCCTGCTGGCAAACGACGGCCGGTCACCGGAAGGTGGCCGGCCGTCGCCGTATCCGCTGCAGCAATGCCCGGACCGATAAGGGGTGCCCCGGAGCGATAATGAGTGCATGGTCCGCTTCAGCGCTGCAGTGGAGCAGCGGGGGCAAAACACGATCGTCGGTGTTCCGGAGGCGGTCAGCAGGGAGTTTGGCCCCTTGGCCCGAACACCGCCGGGACGCCGCCGGACTTGGCCGCCGTCCTCGAAAAGGCCGGCGCTGGGGCGGCCTGGGATCGCCTTCCAGCGTCCCAGCAGCGGGAACTGGTCCGCTTCCTCGAAGACGCGAGGACCCCCGGTTCGAGGGTCCGGAGGGACGGGCAGATCGTGGCGCTGGTGCTCGGCAGGCGGACCGACCGGGAACTGTGGACCTGCCCCTCCTGCGGACGCAGCTTCGTCACGCGGAACATGTACCACTCCTGCGTTGACCGGTCCCTGGAGGACGCGTTCCACGGTATTCCGGACAACATCCGGGAACTCTTCGAGCTGGTGCGGCGGACGGTCGAGTCCTGCGGCCCGGTCACCCTGGTGCCCTACGCGGACCGCGTTGCCTTTATGGTCCGGGTCCGGTTTTGCGGTGCGCGGCCCAGGAAGCGCTGGCTCGACGTCGAATTCTGGCTCACGCGCCGGGCCGAATCCCCGAGATTCCACAGGATCGAAACGTTGACGCCGTACACGCACATCCACACGGTCCGCTTGACCGAACCCTCCGACGTCGACTCCGAACTTGGCGACTGGCTGCGGGAGGCCTACGCGGTGGGCCGCCAGGAGCACCTCCGGCCGGCCCGGGACTGAACGGAAACGGCAGGCCCGGCATCGGAAGACGCTAAGGCCGGGCAACCGCGAAGGTGTCGCACTTGGTGATGTCCCCGGTGGTGTAGCCCTGGCTGAACCACTTCTGCCGCTGGGCGCTTGAGCCGTGGGTCCAGGCTTCGGGGGAGACCCGGCCGGTGGCGGCCTGTTGGATGCGGTCATCGCCGACGGCGGACGCGGCGGACAGGGCGTCGGCCAGGTCCTGTTTGGTGAGCGGATCGAGGAAGGGCTGCCCGGTGGCCGGATCCTTGGCCGTGCTCGCGTACCGTGCCCACAGCCCGGCGTAGCAGTCGGCCTGCAGTTCCACGCGGACGGCACCGGACTGCGGGCCCTGCGGGTCCTCCTGGGCCCGGCCCAGGTCACCGAGCACGTTCTGGACGTGGTGCCCGAATTCGTGGGCCACCACGTACTCCTGGGCGAGCGGACCACCGGAGGAACCGAAGCGATCCACCAGCTCCTGGAAGAAACCGGGGTCGAAGTAGGCCGTCCGGTCCGCGGGGCAGTAGAACGGACCTACCTCGCTGGTGGCCGTGCCGCAGCCGGTGGTGGTGGCCTGGCTGAAGATCACGGCCTGCGGGCGCGGGTATTTCACCTGGTAGTCGGCCAGGTAGGCCGGCCAGAAGCTGTTGAGGCTGTTGACGGTGCCGAGGATGCGGCAGTCGAGGCGCTTGTCGGCGTCCGCACCGGTACGGCATTCCTGGGTGCCTCCGGAGGACTGCGTGCTGCCGGGGCCGATCGCGGGCGGCTGGCCGCTTCCGGTGATGCCTTCGAGGACCTGCGGATTGACCCCGAGCAGCACGAGGATCAGGGCGATGATGCCGCCGCCGATCCCGCCACCGATCTTCACTCCGCGGCCTGCCCCGCCCCCGCGTCGGTCCTGCACCTGGCTGGGATCCAGCTCTGCACCGTCATTGAAACTCATAGTGCCAACCATAGAACGTCATGGAGGGCGGGGAGGGTGCCGCGGAGGCTAAAATGCTTTGGTGCCTTTCCTGAACAAGCTTCAGCTCTGGGCCGAGGACCGCCCCGACGATACCGCCGTC
Organism: Arthrobacter celericrescens; assembly: GCF_003614925.1. Lineage (GTDB taxonomy): Bacteria > Actinomycetota > Actinomycetes > Actinomycetales > Micrococcaceae > Arthrobacter > Arthrobacter celericrescens. Next base: position 6,548 of record NZ_QYLP01000024.1, on the reverse strand, counting down.
GCTGTGGGCGGGAAGCGGCTGACCTGGGCGCAGCTGCGCGACGATGCGACGCTGCGGCTGGGCGAAACCCCTGCCACCACGGTGCTGGCCGAGGCGAACTCCCTTCAGTTCGTGGTGTCCTTCGCTGCGGCCGTCGCGGGCGTGCGGCGCTGCGCCGTGCTCGACCCGCTCTGGCCGGCGCCGCTGATCGAGGAAGTATCCCGGCGGATCGGGCCCGGTGGAAAGCCCGCGGGGCCGGACGGCGCCAGGCAACCCGGCGCCGATGACCTGCTGGATGGACCTCCGGATTCCGACTTCCTGGTGGGCCTGACCTCCGGCACCACCTCCGTGCCCAAGGCCTTCACCCGCTCGCGCCGCTCCTGGCAGCTCTCCTTCGACGCTTCCGTGGAATTCTTCGGCCTCCAGCAGGACGACGTCACCCTCGCGCCCGGCCCCCTTGCCGCGAGCCTGAACCTGTACGCCTTGTCCGAGTGCCTCTACGCCGGGTCCGCCTTCCACACCCTGGAGCATTTCGACGTCGGCGACGCCCACGCGGCGATCACCCACGACGGCATCACCCGGCTGGTGCTCACCCCCACCGTGCTGCGGTTGCTGAGCGAACGGGGACTGGCCGGTGGCGTGGACGCCTCCGGGATCCGCAGCATTATCTGCGCCGGTTCCAAGCTCGATGCCCGCACCCTCGAGGCGGCCCGCCGCTGGGCGCCGAACGCGGCGATCTTCGAGTACTACGGCGCCTCCGAACTCAGCTTCGTCTCGGGCACCTGCCTGGCCGCGGGGGAGCCGCTCGACGCCGGCGGCACCGGCATCGGCGGACCGTTCCCCGGCGTCGAACTCTCCATCCGGGACGATACCGGGGCGGAAGTCCCGGCGGGCGCGCACGGCAACATCTGCGTGCGCAGCGGCATGGTTTCCAACGGTTATCTCTGGGGCGACGACGGCTACGCGCTGCGTTCCTTCGGGGACTGGTTCACCGTGGGCGACCAGGGCTACCTCGCGGACGGGGTGCTGCACATCCTGGGCCGCCGCTCGGACATGATTCTCTCCGCGGGCCGGAACGTCTATCCGCACGAGGTGGAACTGGCGCTGGCCTCGGTGCCCGGAGTCTCCGCGGCAGTCGCCGCCGGGATGCCGGACGAACTGCGCGGCCAGCGCGTGGTTGCCGGAATCCTGCCGGCCTTCGGCGCCGTCACTGCAACCCAGATCCGCACCGCCCTGGACGGACTGCTCGCCCGGGAGAAGCGGCCCCTGCAGTACTACCTGCTCGCTGAACTTCCCGTCACGGACAGGGGCAAGGTCAGCCGGCGGGTGTTCCTGGACTGGATCACCGACAATGACCCGCGGGCCCGCGTCCTTGGCTGACGCCGGCATGGCTGCCCCGCCCGGATGCGACCCGGAGCTGCAGCCCGTCATCATCGCAGCCCTCCGCACGCCGGTCTGCCGGGCCGGCGGCCAGTTGAAGTCCCTGCGCGCCGAGGAACTCATGGCTCCGGTGCTGCGCTCCCTGCTGGACACCACCGGCATCGCAGGGGGGCAGGTCAGCGACGTGGTGATCGGCAACGCCGTGGGCGGCGGCGGAAACCTGGCACGCCATGCCGCCCTGCTGGCCGGGCTGCCCGCCAGCGTGCCGGGCATGGTGGTGGACCGGCAATGCGGTTCGGGACTGGACGCGATCGTGCTGGCCTCCCGCCTGCTCGCCGCCGGTGGCGACGGGATCTACCTGGCCGGCGGGGTGGAGAGCATCAGCACCGCACCGCTGCGTGCCTACCCGGGCCGGACCCCGGAGGAGGATCCGGAGTTCTACACCCGGGCACGATTCGTGCCCCCGCAGTTCGGCGATCCGGACATGGGTGTCGCGGCCGAGAACGTGGCCCGCGAGTATGGGATCAGCCGGGAGCGCCAGGATGCCTTTGCCCTGCGCAGCCACCAGCGTGCCGTTGCGGCCCGGGAGGCCGGCCGCTTCGCCGGTGAAATCCTTCCGGTCGCTGCCGGCGGGCCAACTGTGGCGTCCGACGACGGCCCCCGCCGCGCGCTCAGCGCAGCGGTGCTGAGGCGCTTCCCTGCAGCATTCGTCCCCGAGGGAACCGTCACCGCCGGGAACTCCTGCTTCGATGCCGACGCCGCCTCCGCCGTCGTCATCACTTCGCTGCGGCGGGCACGCGAACTCGGGGTCCGTGACGCGCTGGTGGTCCTCGGCAGCGAGACCGCCGGCGTCGATCCGGAACTCCTGGGGATCGGCGCGGCAGCCGCAGCGGCGCGGTTGCTGGAACGCCACGCCACCCGGGCAACCGACGTGGACCTCGTGGAATTCAACGAAGCGTTTGCCGCCCAGGCGATTGCTTGCCTCGACGCCGTGGGGATCGACCCGGAGCGGGCCAACCTCGACGGCGGCGCCCTTGCCCTGGGGCACGGCTACGGCGCCTCGGGCGCGGTGCTGGTCACCCGGCTGCTGGCGCAGGCCCGGGCGGTTCCGGCCATCGAAGGCAGCGATCCACTGGCGCTGGCCCTGATCAGCATCGCCGGGGGGATGGGCACGGCGGCGCTGTTCAAGTACCTGCGGTTCTAGCGGCCGCCGTCGTCTTCGGCGTCGCCCAGTCCCCGGGCGGCGAGGGCGTCGCCAGTCTGCCGGGCGTAGGCCACGGTGGAGATGAACACCGGCAGCACCAGGGCCCTCGGGTTGCGCTCCAGCCCCCGGGCGCGGGCGGCGTCGCGCACGTCGGCGAAGGTGCCGGCGATGAACGGGATGCTGCGCAGCATCACGGCAATGGTGAGGGCGAAGCGCTCCGGATCGGCCCCGAAGCGGCGGAACGGGCGGGCGAGCCCGGCCACCCCGTCGAGCAGGTCCTGGACCGGGGTGGTGGCGGTGAGCACGGACGCCGCCACAACGCACACGAGCACGTTGAGGACAATCCGGGCGGCGGTGGGGCCGCCGAGCTGCCACCACTGGAACAGGCCGATCAGCAACAGCACGGGCGCCATGAGCCACAGGGCCCTGAGCAGCCGCTGCGCCCCAGCGCCGCTGAGCAGGAACAGGCCGCACATCACCGCGAACACCACGGCGGAGACCAGCCAGTCGACGATCAGGAATGACGCTGCACCGCAGCCTGCGACGAGCACGAATTTCGCCCACAACGGCGTCCGGTGGAGCACCGAGTTTCCCGGAACGTGGTTGGCCAGCAGGAAGCCGTGGCCCCTCACGGGGCGCCCTCGAAGGACGCGGCACACAGTGCCCGGTAGTGTTCGACGGCGGCTGCCGGGCCGCCGTCGAACACGACCCCCGCGTTATCCACTACGAGGACGCGGTCCATGTCGAGGGCCAGCTCGAGGTCGTGCGTGGACATGACCACCTGCTGCGGCAGGGCCGCGACGGTGCGGCGGAGTAGTTCCTTGTTCCGCAGGTCCAGCAGGGTGGAGGGCTCATCGAGGACGAGCACCGTGGGTTCCACCGCCAGCACGGCGGCGAGGGCGAGCAACTGCCGTTCGCCGCCGGACAGTTCGTAGATGCTCTGGTCGGCGAGGTGCAGCAGGCCGAAACGGGCCAGAACCGATTCCGCCCGGGCAGTGCGTTCGGCGGCGTTCTTGACGCTGCGGCGCAGGGACAGTTCCACGTCTTCGCGGCCCGTGGGCATCACCAGCTGGGACAGCGGATCGGTGAAGACGAAACCCACCTGGCTGCGGACCTTGCGCACATGGTCAACGGTGCCGGCACCGTTGACGCAAACACTGCCCTCGCTGGGCAGCACCAGGCCGTTCAGCAGCCGCAGCAGGGTGGACTTGCCCGAGCCGTTGGCGCCGATCACCCCGATGCGGCGCTCGGCTAGGTCCAGGTCCACGCCGTCGAGCAGGGTCTTCGGCGCGTCCTGGCCGTCCACGGTGACGCGGACGGAAACGTCCTTCAGTTCAATCATGCTGTCTTTGGGTTGCTTGCCGGGCGACGGGCCCGGGGCTACTTGACGCGGCGGACCAGCAGGTCCGGGAATGCCTTGTGCAGCGACACGGCGATGATCGCGGCCAGGACGTTCTTGATGATGTCCCCGGGGTAGTAGACCAGGTCGGCGAGGAAGGCCTTGCCGAAGTCCAGCTTGCCGTTGACCATCATGCCCAGCACCCCGAGGCCGTGGACCAGGACGATGCTGCTCACCATGGCGGCGGCGAAGAAGAACACGGCGCGGTACTTGACCGTCCTGCGGATGACGACGGCGGCCAGCCAGCCGGTGGCGGCGGCTGCCAGCGGGAAGGCGATGATGTAGCCGGCGGACGGGCCCGCCAGGATGCCCAGGCCGCTGCGGCCGCCGCTGAAGATCGGCAGGCCGGCGAGGCCGAGGAGCACGTACAGCCCGACGGCGGCGAAGCCGCGCCCGGCGCCCAGCACCAGGCCGGTGAGCATGATGATCAGCATCTGGATGGTGATCGGCACACCGAGGGCGCCCACCGGGACGCCGGGGACGAAGGCGGACGCCGCCACGAGCGCGGCGAAGACCGCGATCAGCCCAAGATCGGTGGCGGTCCATTGCTTGCGCGCCTGCGGGCGGGTGGCGGTGCTGTTCTGGCTCATTGCGGTCCTGTCGGTTAAGGCCTGGTGGGTGCGAAGGGGTATCCCTCCTTTTGAGGGTAGTTGTGCGGGGCGGCGCCGTTTTTGGAGGCTTCGGACAAGAGGCCCGCCGCAGCTTTGTCAGGCAGTGCACAAAGGGCGGGCCGCGGACCGGTTCCGCCTGCGCGGCTGCCGCCGGCCGGCCCGGTAGACTTGGACGGGCCGCGTTCGCGGTCCTCCCCGCCGCAGGCAGCTTCGATGTGCCGCGGCGTCCCCGTTGAAAGGCATCCGAAGAATTGATCACCGTCCAGGAACTCGAACTCCGCGCCGGCGCCCGCCTGCTGATGGACCAGGTCAACTTCAGGGTGGACAAGGGGGACAAGATCGGGCTGGTGGGCCGCAACGGTGCCGGCAAGACCACGCTCACCCGGGTGCTCGCCGGTGAGGGGCTGCCCGCCGCAGGCAAGGTGACCCGCAGCGGCGAGATCGGTTACCTGCCGCAGGACCCCCGCACCCCGGACATGGAGCAGCTGGCCCGCGACCGGATCCTTTCGGCGCGTGGCCTGGACATCGTCGTCGGCAAGCTGAAGAAGGCCCAGGCCGAGATGTCCAGCGAAGACGCCACAGTGCAGCGCAAGGCGATGGCCCGCTACGATCGCCTGGAGGCCGAGTTCCTGGCCGGTGGCGGTTACGCCGCCGAGGCCGAAGCCGCGGCCATCTCCTCCAACCTGGCCCTGCCGGAGCGTATCCTCAACCAGCCGCTGAAGACCCTCTCCGGTGGTCAGCGCCGCCGCGTGGAGCTCGCCCGGATCCTGTACTCGGATGCCGAGACCCTGCTCCTGGACGAACCCACCAACCACCTGGACGCGGACTCGATCTCCTGGCTCCGGGACTTCCTGAAGAGCCACCAGGGCGGCCTGATCGTTATCAGCCACGACGTGGAGCTCCTCGAGGCCACGGTGAACAAGGTCTACCACCTGGACGCCAACCGGGCGCAGATCGACTACTACAACATGGGCTGGAAGCGGTACCTGCAGCAGCGCGAAACGGACGAGCGCGCCCGCAAGCGCGAACGCGCCAACGCCGAGAAGAAGGCCCAGGTGCTGCTGGACCAGGCCAACAAGATGCGCGCCAAGGCCACCAAGGCCGTCGCAGCGCAGAACATGGCCAAGCGTGCCGAGCGGCTCCTCAGCGGACTGGAGGCAGTGCGCGAGCAGGACCGCGTGGCGGCGCTGCGTTTCCCGGAGCCCGCGCCCTGCGGGAAGACCCCGCTCACCGCAGAAGGACTGAGCAAGTCCTACGGCTCGCTGGAAATCTTCACCGATGTGGACCTGGCCATCGACCGCGGTTCCAAAGTGGTCATCCTGGGCCTCAACGGTGCGGGCAAGACCACCCTGCTGCGGATGCTGGCCGGCGTGGACAAGCCCGATACCGGCGACATCGTCCCGGGCCACGGCCTGAAGGTGGGCTACTACGCCCAGGAACACGAAACCCTGGACCACGACCGGACCGTGCTGGAGAACATGCGCTCGGCCGCCCCGGACATGAAGGACGCGGAGGTGCGCGGCATCCTCGGTTCGTTCCTGTTCTCCGGCGACGATGTCGACAAGCCGGCGGGCGTGCTTTCCGGCGGTGAGAAGACCCGCCTGGCGCTGGCCACCATCGTGGCCTCGAGCGCGAACGTCCTGCTGCTGGACGAACCGACCAACAACCTCGACCCCGCCAGCCGCGCCGAAATCCTGGGCGCCCTGCGCAACTACAGCGGCGCCGTCGTGCTGGTCAGCCACGACGAAGGCGCCGTGGAGGCGCTGAATCCGGAGCGCGTGGTGCTGCTGCCCGACGGCGTCGAGGACCTCTGGAACTCCGACTACCTGGACCTCATCACCCTGGCGTAGTCACCCAACTGACTCGCAGTTGTTGTCGTTTTGAGCGATCAAAACGACTGTGAGGATTGGTGTGGCTGGTCCGGGACTGGCTGGCAGAGTAGATGCTGGCCGTTCTGCCCTGCGGTCGTGACTCA
>NZ_QYLP01000033.1 GCF_003614925.1 Arthrobacter celericrescens | reverse complement strand
GGCCGGCGGGTTCTCCGCCGGCCGCAGCTTCTCTTGTCCAGTGCTGCGGTTTCCTGGGTTAGTGCTGCAGCTTCTGCTGGACCGGGGCCTCGCTCGTCTCCAGTTCGGGGGCGACCGCCACCGCGCCGCCCGCCGAGATGATCACGGTGACGAACGTCGGGGAACTGGTCCCAGCGAAGCTCAGCCGGCCGATGTAGGAACCCGGTTCCAGGCCGGTCCAGCCCAGGGTGATCTGGCCCTTCTTGCCGTTCTTGAGCTGGATCGGGTTCGGAGTCACCGTGGCGTTGCCTTCGTTGCTGCCCAGGACGGCGGCATCGACGCTGGCCTTGGTGGGCCGGTTGTCCGTGCTCGCGAACAGGTTGACCAGGATGGTGTAGGTCCCTGGCTCCGGGGATTCGATGGAGAGGGACTCGCTGGCGCTTCCGGTGGCGGCGCTCAGCAGTTCACCGGACGGGGTGAACACGTACAGGTCGAAGTCCGCGGTGTCGTCGGAGGAGATCACCGAGAACTTGGCCAGCGCCGCCCCCTCGCCGACCTCGGCGTCCACGAGCGCGTTGGAGCCGTTGTTCTCGAACGCTGCCGGGCCGGGCACCAGTTCGGTGGCCGAGGAATTCGCCTTGGACAGGCCGTCCAGGGTGACCGCCGTCGGCGAATTCGTACCGGAGAGGATCCCGATCGCGGCGGAACCGCTGGCCTGGTCCGAGGTGAAGGAGAGGTCCTTGCCGGCGATCACCGACTGCGGACGGACCGCCACCGGGGACACCACCGACTTGCCGGCGCCTTCCCACTTCAGGGAACCCATGGCGAACTTCGCCAGGGCGGCGTTCTTGTTCTCGAAGGTGACCTTGAAGGACTTCTTCTGGCCGACGGCGTCGAAGCTCAGCACCGAAGGCGTGATCTTCACGTTGATGCCCGGCACGCTCGCGCTGGCCCGGTACAGGCCCGGAGTGAGCGCGGTCACGGTGCGGGTGACCTCCACCTTGCCGGCCAGGTTGCCCAGTGCGAAGGACGGAACGTTCATGTTCCGCGCGGCGGTGCTGCCGAGGCCCGGGATGCCCAGGTCCACGCCGGTGCCCTGGATGAACTTCAGGTAGTCCTCGATCCCGGCGTCGTACACCAGGCCCGGATCCAGCACGCGGGCCGCGTTGATGTGGCCGGCACCGGTGGCGAAGACGTCCGTGTTCTTGCTGCCGTCAGCCTTGACCACGTCCGAGGCCGTGGTCATCATGGCCGACTTCACGGTGGCCGGGGACCACGTGGGGTTCTTGCCCAGGACGAGGGCGCCGAAACCTGCGATGTGCGGGGACGCCATCGAGGTGCCGGAGAGGAACCCGAAGGTGTCACCGCCGGTGCCGATCGGCGAAACGCCGGCCAGGACGGCAACGCCCGGGGCGGCGACGTCCGGCTTCAGCAGGTCCGAGTTGCTGGCGGCGAGTGGGCCGCGCGAGGAGAAGCCGGCGATCTGCGGCTGGGCTTCGAGGGGCAGCCCGGTGGTGTCGTGGTCGACCAGGGAGACGGTGATGGCAGGGTTGGCCGCCACCTTCTGCTTGATTTCGCCGGTGGCCGGCGGGTTCACGTGCACCGTGGGAACGGAGTGCTTATCCGTGTCCAGGGAGGAACTGGCGAGGTTCACGAGGATCATGCCCACGCCGCCGCCGCGCTTGACCTCGGCGCTCTTGGCCACGCGGTCAACCACGCCGCGGTCGCAGACCACTACCTTGCCGGCGATCTTCGCCGGATCCAGCGAACCGGGCTCGCAGATTGCCGCCCTGCCCGTGCCGGAGGCGACGTTGGCGGAGAGGACCACGCCGGCGTCGTGCACTTCGGCGTTCATGATGCTGGCTCCGCGGTACTTGCTGCCGTCGGAGAATTCCACGGTGCCCTGCAGTTCCTGGGAGAAGCTGCTGGCGGCCACAGTGGTCAGCCAGGGTGCGCCGTGGTTGACGGTGCTCGCGGTGGGGCCGGAGTTGCCCGCGGACACGGCGACGAAGATGCCGGCCGAGGCTGCGGAGAGGAAGGCCAGGGACACCGGATCGGTGGTGGTGTCCGTGGAACCGGAGATGGAGTAGTTGAGGACGTCGACGCCGTCGGCGATGGCCTGGTCGATCGCGTCAACTGAGGCCGAACCGTAGCAGCCGCCCGTGTTGGGGTCGTCGTCTTCCCAGCAGACCTTGTAGATGGAGAGCTTGGCCGCCGGGGCCACGCCGCTGGTGATGCCGAAGCTGCGGCCGTCCACGGTGGCCTCGACGTCGGAGTTGCCCGCCGCGGTGCTGGCGGTGTGGGTGCCGTGGCTGTCCACGTCCACCGGGGAGATGCGCTCCTGCGGGGCGCGGTGCTCTTCCGGGACGGTCTCGAGGAAGGCGTCGGCGAAGTAGTGGGCGCTGAGGACCTTGGAGTTGCATGCTGTGCCGTCAAAGTCCTGGCCGGTCTGGCATTCGCCCACGAAGGTGTCGCCGTCGGCCTTCAGCATGGCGATCTTGCCGTCGTCCGTGCGGTACGGGACGCCCACCTGGGGGTTGCCGCTAAGCGGCTGCACGGGCTCACCGGTGAAGAAAGCGCTCGACGGCGTGTAGCCGGTGTCGATGACGCCCACCACGGTGCCCGCACCAGCCTTGTCCTTGCCGCCGAAGCGGGTGTCCCAGAGTCCGCCGGAGCCGCTGAGCTTCAGGAAGTCGGTGGTGGAGTAATCGGGCGCGCGCTGCGTGTCCGGTGCAACCAGGAGGACCTTGGGGTTCTTTGCGAGATTGACGGCCTGCTCCGCAGTGAGGTTGGCGCTGAAGCCGTTGAGCGCCGAGGTGAAGTCACGCTGGATGCTGACGTTCTCCTGGGCGGCCACTTCGCGCTGCTGCTGCTGCAGGTGGGCCTGGTAGCTCTGGACTTCGCGCTTGAGCACGTCCAGCTTCTTGCCGGCCTTCGGCTTGGTGGCCGCGAAGCCCGGAGTGCCGCCGTCGTAGGTGGCGGCGGGCTTCTCCGCGAGCACCACGATGTAGCGGCCGTCCTTGTACGCCTGCGGATCAAGGTTCTTCTTGACCGTTGCGGCGGTGCTGCTTCCCTGGGCCGGGGCGGCCTGCGCCGGTGCCAGCGCCATGGACGACAGCAACACCGGTACACCCACGGCCAGTGCCGCAGCTCTTCGAAGGCCCCCGCTTCCGACGAAGCTCTTTCCTCTTGATTTCACGAGTGATTGCACCTTTCTACAGGCGATCCGGGCGGTCGTGCCGGGATCAATCAACTGGGAATGCTGCCAACATGGAATGCCCCAGGTTGACAGTTCTTGTCAACCGTTCGGAAGCAATCGCTTCATACAGTACAGATCGAGAGCTGAATATGACATAGTGCACAAAATCTGATTTCACGCTTGTCATACGCCGGCTTCAGGAGATCCCCGGCATGAAAAAACGGGCACGCTCCGGATGGAGCGTACCCGTTTGGTGGTTCAGGGTGTGTCAGGCGTGCTGGTAAGTGAGGCAGTCCGCGGCTTCGGCGCCCGGACCGACCTTCACGTCGTGTGCCTCGCACATCAGGTGGTTGTTGTGGATGCATTCACTGCGTTGGCAGGCACCGACGTGGGCCAGGACCTTGGGAAGGCCGCCCATGGCCGTGGTGTCGATGAACGTGGCGCACGAGGCGTGGTCCGTGGTGCCCCCGATGGTGATTCCAAACGCCGTACAGCCGTCATGGTTGAATCCGCAGCTGCCAACGCTGCAGGCGGAGACTTCGGCAACATGTTCGGTCATTGTTCCTCCTGGCTTGGTCCTCAAGAAATCCGGCTTGTCGATTCAGCGGGGAGTGACCCGGCTTGAAACCAAAACTACGCCCGTTTTCCGGACTTTCACCCGCAGGATTAGCGCATTTGTACGTACGCTATTCCCGCACGGAAGCCGGCGGCTGGGCGGCTCCGCGCAGGGCTGCGCTGATCCTTGCCCGGGCGGCGGCGTCAAGCAGGGCAACGCTGCGGTTTTCGCGCGCTGCCCGGTCCAGTTTGATCCGCTGGATCACCATCCCGCCCAGGCCGGCGAACACCGCCGCGGCCACCACCGGCAACACCATGGACTTCATGTTCCCTGCCATGCGGCCATGCTATCCCCCTGGGTCCCCGCGCGGCGGAAGTGCCTGGCCTCACGCAAATAGGGTATGGGCCCTCTGGCCGGTAGAATGGGCGTGCAAGCTCGCGGAGCGCCCCTTATCCGTAAGACGCTGCACCAAACACCGTTGCCGGACACCCCTCTTGGACGCTGTTTGTGCGCGGTTCGGCGTGAGACGGCACCACTCCGCGGCAGCCTTTGACAAGGTTCAACCAACGCTCACGCACAGGAGTTACCGGATGCCCCGGATCGTCGTCGACGTCATGCCCAAGCCCGAGATTCTGGACCCGCAGGGGAAGGCGATTGTGGGAGCACTGCCCCGCCTCGGCTTCACCAGCTTTAGCGCAGTCCGCCAGGGCAAGCGCTTCGAACTGACCGTCGACGGCGAGGTGACCGACGCCATCCTCGCCCAAGCACGCGAGGCAGCCGAAACCCTGCTCTCCAACCCGGTCATCGAAGACGTGGTCAACGTCGAGGTCGTCGAGGCCTGACATGACTGAACTTCCCCTGATCGGCGAAGCCCCCGTGGCCGCCGAATCCCGGTTGAACGGCGCCAGGATCGGCGTCGTCACCTTCCCCGGCACGCTTGACGACCGCGACGCCGCCCGTGCCGTCCGCCTCGCAGGCGGCACCGCCGTCGCGCTCTGGCACGCCGACACGGAACTGGCCGATGTCGACGCCGTGGTGATCCCGGGCGGATTCTCCTACGGCGATTACCTGCGCGCCGGCGCCATTTCGCGTTTCGCGCCGCTGATGTCCAAGATCATCGACGCCGCCAACTCGGACGCGAAGCTGCCGGTGCTGGGCATCTGCAACGGCTTCCAGATCCTCACCGAATCGCACTTGCTGCCCGGTTCGATGATCAAGAACGACCACCTGAAGTTCCTCTGCCGGGACCAGGTGCTGCGCGTGGAGAACAACACCACCGTCTGGACCGCCGATTACGAGGCAGGCCAGGAAATCCTGGTTCCGCTGAAGAACCAGGACGGCCAGTACATCGCCGACGAAAAGACCCTCGACGCCCTTGAGGCCGAGGGCCGCGTCGCATTCCGCTACGTGGGCTTCAACCCGAACGGTTCCCGCCGCGACATCGCCGGCATCACCAACGCCGCCGGCAACGTTGTGGGCCTCATGCCGCACCCCGAACACGCGGTTGAGCCCGGCTTCGGCCCGGAGTCCAACGCCGGCACCGACGGCCTGGGCTTCTTCACCTCCGTTTTGAACAAGATTGTGGGAGGCGCCAAGTGACCACGGAGACCAACAAGAAGTTCAACATCGACACCGTCGAGAACGCAGCGAACACTCCGGACACCGAACTCCCCTGGGCCGAGCTCGGCCTGAAGGAGAACGAGTTCGACGAGATCGTCAAGGTCCTGGGCCGCCGCCCCACCGGCGCCGAGCTGGCCATGTACTCCGTGATGTGGAGCGAGCACTGCTCCTACAAGTCCTCCAAGAACCACCTGCGCCAGTTCGGCCAGAAGGTCACCGAGGAGATGAAGAAGGACATGCTGGTGGGCATCGGCGAGAACGCCGGCGTCACCAACCTGGGGGACGGCTGGGCCGTGACCTTCAAGATCGAGTCGCACAACTCGCCGTCGTTCGTTGAGCCCTACCAGGGCGCCGCAACCGGCATCGGCGGCATCGTCCGCGACATCATCTCCATGGGCGCCCGCCCCGTGGCCGTCATGGACCCGCTGCGCTTCGGCGAAATCGACCACCCGGACACCGCGCGCGTCATGCACGGCGCCGTGGCCGGCATCGGCGGCTACGGCAACTCCCTGGGCCTGCCGAACATCGGCGGCGAGATGGTGTTCGACGCCGTCTACCAGGGCAACCCGCTGGTCAACGCCCTCGCCGTGGGCGTCATGCGCCACGAGGACATCCGCCTGGCCAACGCCTCCGGCAAGGGCAACAAGGTGGTCCTGTTCGGCGCCCGCACCGGCGGCGACGGCATCGGCGGCGCCTCCGTGCTGGCCTCCGAGTCCTTCGACGACACCAAGCCGTCCAAGCGCCCCGCCGTCCAGGTGGGCGACCCCTTCGCCGAAAAGGTCCTCATCGAATGCTGCCTCGAGCTCTTCAAGGGCTCCCTCGTTGAAGGCATCCAGGACCTCGGCGCGGCCGGCATCTCCTGCGCCACCTCCGAACTCGCCTCCAACGGCGACGGCGGCATGCAGGTGGAGCTGACCGACGTGCTCCTCCGCGACCCCACGCTGACCCCGGGCGAAATCCTGATGTCCGAGTCGCAGGAACGCATGATGGCCGTGGTCACCCCGGAGAACGTGGAGGCGTTCGAAGCCGTGATGGACAAGTGGGCCGTGGAATATGCCTGGCTGGGCGAGGTGACCGACACCGGCCGCCTCATCATCACCTGGGACGGCGAAGTGATCGTCGACGTCGACCCGCGCACCGTCGCCCACGACGGTCCGGTCTACGACCGCCCCTACGCCCGCCCGTCCTGGCAGGACGCCCTGCAGGCGGACGCCTTCACCGGTTCCGTGCAGGACGCCGGCCGCCCGTCGGCTCCGTCCGAGCTGGCTGCCGCCGTCACCGAGCTGGTCGCGTCGCCGAACATGTGCGACAAGTCCTGGATCACCAAGCAGTACGACCGCTACGTGGGCGGCAACACCGCCATGGCGTTCCCGGACGACGCCGGCGTGGTGCGCGTGGACGAGAAGACCGGCCTGGGCGTTGCCCTCGCCACCGACGCCAACGGCCGTTACACCTACCTGGACCCGTACAACGGCGCCCAGCTGGCCCTGGCCGAGGCCTACCGCAACGTGGCCACCTCCGGTGCCGTGCCGATGGCCGTCTCCGACTGCCTGAACTTCGGCTCCCCCGAGGACCCGGACGTCATGTGGCAGCTCGCCGAATCCATCCGCGGCCTCTCCGACGCCTGCATGGAGCTGGGCGTTCCGGTGACCGGCGGCAACGTCTCCCTGTACAACCAGACCGGCACGACGCCGATCCACCCCTCCCCCGTGGTGGCGGTGCTCGGCAAGCTCGACGACGTCGCGCGCCGCACCCCGTCCGGCTGGAAGGAAGACGGCCAGGCCATCTACCTGCTGGGTACGACGGCGGCCGAACTGGACGGTTCGGAATGGGCCAAGCTGCGCGGCCACCTCGGCGGCCTGCCGCCCAAGGTGGACCTGGCCGCGGAGCGCCAGCTCGGCGAGATCCTGATCAACGCCAGCCGCGACGGCATGGTTGACGCCGCGCACGACCTCTCCGAAGGCGGCCTCGCGGCAGCCCTCGTGGAGTCCTCGCTGCGTCACGGCGTCGGCGCCCGCATCGCCCTGGAGGAACTGCTCGAGCGCGACGGCGTGGACCTGTTCACGGCCCTGTTCTCCGAGTCCCAGGCCCGTGCCATCGTCTCCGTGCCGCGCTCCGAGGAAGTCCGATTCAAGGACATGTGCACCGCCCGCGGCTTCGCGCACCTGCGCATCGGCGTGGTGGACGCCGCGTCCGGTTCGCTGGAAATCAACGGTGTGGAGACCATGTCCCTGGATGCCCTCCGCGAAGCCCACGAAGGCACCCTGCCGAAGTACTTCGGCTAATTGCATCGATTGCTCCGTAACTGTCGTTTTGAGCCCTCAGAACGACAGTTACGGAGCAATCGTTTTTAACGGCGCTTCTCCGGTCGCCAACCTGCCTGGACGAGGGCTGTCCGGACCTTGGCCACTGCAGGCTTGGCATCGTTGACCATGTGCCGCTTCGAGATCCTGACCTCGGTCCAGCCCAGTTCGTCGTACCGCTCCGAACGGGCGATGTCCCGGACGATCTGGGCTTCCTCGCCGTGGCCTTCGCCCTCGTATTCGACGCCGATCTTGTACTTCCGGTAGGAAAGATCGGGTTGGATCAGGCGCCCGCCGTCGCTGGCAGGAACCGGAACGTTGAGTTCCGGTTCCGGGAGTCCTGCCCTCACAATTGCGAGCCTGAGCAAGCTCTCCTGGGGCGAGTCCGAGCCAACACGGATCAGTTGGATAGCTTCCTTCGCCTTTCGCACGCCCCGCTTGCCCTTGTGGCGGTCGATCATCCTCTGTAGATCGGCCACAGTGCACAGCGGTTCATCCCGTCCCTCGAATTCGGGCCGGGGCATCCTCACGCAATGGTCCCCCGCCACTACGAGTTCATCCACGGACAAGGTCTCGGCAAGGTCCAGCCAAGTCCGCTCCGGGGTGGTCAGCCGTATTCCGTTGAGGGTGGTGATTTCGTCCTCGTAGAGTTTCATCCGGTGGACGACGACGTGAGGCCGGTTCAGGTGGGCCGCGCCTTCCGGCCTGATGATGTGGAACATCTCTGAGGGCTCCTTTTTCATCCGGCGCGGCAGGTCCAGAAGTTCCGCCGCTGTGAGGTGGGACGCGGCGCATCCCTTATTGACCTCGACGAATGGCCGCGCGCGGATCTCCAGGGGGACGTCCGCCGTCGGGATTCCGGAGCGGATACCCCGGCCCAAACCCTGCAGGGATCCGTGTCGGAGCCTCCGGGCGCTAACGCCCCGGCCCAAGGCTTCGGCGACAGTGAAAGGCCGGCCCAGCAGTTCGGCCGGAAGTTGGCGCGCGGTTTTCATGGCCACATCAGAACAGATTCGACCGAATGCCCGCAGAACTTATCCACACCCTTCATCGATTGCTGAGTTGGCGTCGTTTTGGGGGCTCAAAACGACAACTACTCAGCAATCGATGGGAAGAAGTGGTTAATCCTCGCTGTGGAGGTCGCGGCGGCGGGCGCTGAGCAGTTCGAGTTCCGGACGGCCGGCAACCAGGCGTTCGACGGCGTCGAGCACCTCCACGAGGTGCGCATGATCGGGCGACACCACCGCCGCCCCGATCAGGGCGCGCCGGTGCTGGTCCATGAGGCCCGTCTCGGCCGCGGACACCTCGAAGCGGCGCTTCAGCTCGGCCACCACGGGCCGCACCAGGGAGCGTTTCTCCTTCAGGCTGTGCACTTCGCCGAGGAGGATGTCGAACTCGATCCAACCGATCCACATGGGCCCATTATCGGCCAGCCGGCCGGACCCAGGGACCCAGCCGGGAAGACGACGACGGCGGCCCTCACCGGAAGGTGCGGGCCGCCGTCGGGCGCTCGGTGCTGGAAAGGTCAGCGCGAGGTGCCCTGCGACACCGAGCCCTGCAGCTGGCGCTGGAACAGGATGTAGGCGATCAGGACCGGGATCACGGTGACGGTGACGGCGGCGAACAGTGCCCCGAAGTCCACCGCGTAGCCCATCTGCTGGGCGAAGGCCGCGAGCTCCTGCGAGAGCACCTTCGGCCCGCCGGCGTTGATGGTCACCGGGATGAGGAACTGGTTCCACAGGCCAAGGAAATTGAAGATCGCCACGGACGCCAGGCCGGGCCGGGCCATGGGCAGCATGATCTGGAAGAAGGTGCGCCAGTCGCCGGCGCCGTCGATCGCTGCCGCCTCGGCGATTTCGGCGGGCAGGTTCTTGAAGAAGGAGAACAGGAAGAACACCGTGAACGGCAGCGCGAAGGCCACGTACGTGATGATCAGGCCCGGGAGCTGGTTGAGCAAACCGATGCCCTTGAGGACGCCGAACAGCGGAACCATGGCCAGGAACACCGGGAAGGTCAGGCCGGCCAGCATCAGCCAATAGACGGTCCTGCTGCCCCAGAACTTGAAGCGGGCCAGCACGTAGGCACACATGGAGCCGAGCAGCATGACCAGGACCAGCGAGACGCAGACCACCAGCACGGAGTTCATGAAGGCTGCGCCGATGCCTGCTTCGGACCAGGCTCGGATGTAGTTGTCCAGCTTCCAGCTGCCGGGAAGGCCAAACGGGGACGAAAAGATCTCGTTGGAGGTCTTGAAGGAGGACATGAACGTCCACAGCAGCGGCAGGACCACGATGGCGGACCAGATGGCCAGGACCACGTGCGAGACGGTCCCTACGACCTTGTCGACAGGTGCGGACTTCGCTTCGCGTTCCACGTGCCCGGCGGGCGCTGACGCGCGTTGTTGCTTCAGAAGAGTCACAGCCGGCCTCCCTCGGAACCGCCGGTCAGCTTGTTCACAAGGAACACCAGGCCGGCGAAGATCAGTGTTGCAACCGCCAGGACCACGCCCATGGCGGTTGCCATGCCGAACTGGCCGCGCTGGAAGGCGGTGAAGAAGAGCTGCTGGGACATGACCAGCGTGGTGTTTTCGGGCCCGCCGGCGTTGGGGAAGAGCGAGGCCATGTAGACAAAGGCGTCAAGGGCGAAAATGCCCAGGTAGACGTAGGCGGTCTGGATGTTGTCGCGGATCATCGGAATGGTGATGCTCACGGCCGTGCGGAAGCGCCCTGCGCCGTCGATGCGGGCGGCCTCGAAGATTTCCGAGGGAATGCCTTTGATGCCGGCGATGAAGAGCACCATGTAGAAGCCCACGAAGCCCCAGATGATCACGAAGATGGAGCACCACATGGCCGTGGACGCGTTGCCCAGCCAGGCGTAGTCCTTGAAGTTCAGGCCGACGGCGTTGAGGACGCCGTTCAGCAGGCCGCCGCTGGGGTCGTAGATCTGGCCCCACATGATGCCGATGGCGACGGCGGGAATGGTGTACGGGAAGAAGGAGACCACGCGGTAGAAGCTGGAGTTCTTCAAGCCCTTGATCTGGCCCTTGCTGCTGCCGCCGACGGTGACCAGCGTGGCCAGGACGAGGCTGAGGATCACCGTGACGAGGGGAACGACGATCAGCAGGATGATGTTGTTGCCGAGGGCCTTCAGGAAGAGGTCGTCCGTGAAGATACGGGCGTAGTTGTCCAGGCCAACGAAGTTCGAGGTGTTGCTGAAGCCGGACCAGTCCGTCAGCGAATAGTAGAACGCCTGGAGGAACGGCCAGATGACAAAGAGGAGATAGATCGCCAGCGGTATTCCAAGGAACACCGCCATGAAGGAGATCCGATCCAGGGTCGGCTTGCGCCGCCCGCGCGCGGCGGCAGCGGTCAGGCTGCCGTCGCGCGCGGAAACAGTTGCTGGGGGCAAGGTCACTTAATTTCAACCTTCTTGATGGAGCTGTCGTTGCGGATCTTGTCCGACATCTTCTGCATGTCGTTGGCCAGGTTGGCCGCGTTCGATTTGCCGTCGAGGAAGGCGTTCCAGACCACCAGCACGTCCTTGTTCATGCCGTACAGGTCCAGGAACTGCCAGTTGAAGACGTTCTTGCCGGCGGCTTCGAGCATCTTGGTCTGGGAGACGAGCGCGGTGGAACCGAAGCCGTCGGCGGGCACGGTGCCCTTGACCACGGTGGGTGCCAGCTTGGTCTTGGCGAAGTTCGCGGCCGCGTCCTTGGACAGCATGATGCGCAGCAGTTCCTTGCCGCCGGCCTTGTTCTTGGCCTGGGACGGGACAATGAAGGGCTCGCCGCCGCCGGAGTGCAGGGCTTCGTACGGCATCTTCGGGGTGGTGGTGACAGTGGGCACCGGTGCGCCCATCATCTTGAAGTCGGCCTTGGTCTGGTCCTTCATCTCGTTTTCGATCCAGGAACCGGACGGGTACAGCAGGGCGTCCTGGTTGTTGGACCACTGCGCCTGGGCGGCAGTGAACGCGGTGCCGGAGCCGCCCGGCTTGAAGTGGCCGGCCTTGACGTGCTTGTCCAGGGCTTCGAAGACCTTGGTGAGCGCCGGGTGCTTCCAGCTGTCTTCCTTGAGGTTCTCCAGGGCCACACGGACTTCGTCGCCGCCTTCCTTGATGGCGGAGGACAAAGCCAGCTCCAGGTAGTAGCTGGCGGCTTCCTTGCCCCAGAGGAACAGGTACTTGCCCTTGGCCTTGGCCTTCTCGCCGAGTTCGAAGGCTTCGTCCCAGGTCTTGGGCGGGGTCCAGCCGTTCGCCTCGAAGAGGGTGGATGAGTACCAGACACCGAAGAGGGTGAGCACGTAGTTGATCGCAACAAGCTTGCCGTCGAATGTGCCGGGGGCCAGCACGCCTTCGTACAGCGTGTCCTTGATGGGGGTGCCTTCGAGATTCTTGGCGTCCACCACGGACTGCAGGTCTTCCAACTGGGCCAGGATGGTGCTGATGCCGATGGACTGGGCACCGGAGTTGTCCACGAGGTCCGGCGGGTTTCCACCCGCGAAGCGCGGCTGCAGTTCGGCGGAGATTGCCGTGGACGGAGCGATCTTGGCCGTGGTCCCCGGGTGGTTCTTCTCGTAGGCCTCGCCGGCGAAGTCGACGTAGTCGATGCCATAGCCGCCCTTGAAGATCACCGCGTCAAGGGTGGAGTTGTCCGGAACGCCGAACGGGTTGGCGTCAGACACGGTACCGGTGGGACCAGTCGTGGTGGTGCCGCCCGACGCGCAGGAAGCCAGGGCCCCGCCCATCGGGGCCAGTACGGCGGTGGCGAGCGCACCGCGGAGGAAACCACGGCGTGCGAAGGACTGCTGAACGTTCATCCTAAAACCCTCCAGGGACTCGTAGTGCCGATCCGGACGGCGCCCGTGCCTTGATTTTGGATCGGCTGGAAGGCGCCCGAAGCAGCGCCACCCTCGTGTGACATAATTCACCACAAGTGATCGGAAATCAATATTTCTGGCTAGTTTCAATCAACTTTTGTCAAAACGTGATCTAGCCAGGAAGCGCCCCCGGGACCCCCGGAGAGGCTTCAAAAAGGAAGAAACCGCAGGTCAGGAGCGTCCGCTAAGCGACCTTTCGCACTCGTCGATGGCTTCACGGGCCCAGCGCTGTTGCTGCGGAGTGCCGACACGTTCCGCCCATTGCTCGGCAAGCTGGAACTCCACGAGCGCTTCGGTGCGGCGGCCGTCGTCGTGCAGCGCCCAGCCGAGGTTGTTATGCAGCGAAACCATCCAGCGCTTGGTGCGCGGATCGTCGACGGCGGACGCGTACTCGAGCGCGCTGCGCGTCCAGGATTCCTGGTGGCCGGAGTCCGCGATCGCGAGCATGTGCAGCGCATCCACCGTGAGGAATTCCTCGCCGAGGTGGTCACCGAGCTCCGCGGCTTGTTCGAGCAGCGGCACGGCCATGGCCGGGTGACCGGAGGAATTCAGCAGCCGCCCGCGCTCCAGCAGGACCCGGACCGCGAGCGTGGGTTCCTCTTCGGTGTCGATCGAGTCCAGCAGGGCATCGGCTTCTTCGTAGCGGCCCTGCAGCCCGATGGCGCGGCCAAGCTGGGTGGCCAGCTCCAGGCGTTCGAAATCGTCGAAGCGGGGATCCTGCATGGCTTCGCGGAAGCGCGCTTCGGACAGGGCCGGGTCTTCGAAGGTCCACAACTCGTCGAGTGTTCTTTGCTCCAGCATCTGGCCGCTCCCGATTGCGTCAAAGGCATCGAATGGTGTTGCGCAACTCTCAATCTATCCGACCGGGCCCATGCTACGGCAGCTCACTTGCCGGCTCATTTACCGGCGAGGCGCGCCCATCCGAGTTGCTCCTGCTGCTTCTTGCTCAGGCCCGCCACCACGAGGTCGTAGGAGTCCTCCACCATGTCCCGGACCATGGCGTCGGGAAGGCTGCCGTCCAGCCGGACGCCGTTCCAATGGGTCTTGTTCATGTGCCAGGCACCGGTGATTTCGGGGTGCGCCGCACGCAACTGGACGGCCAGTCCGGGCTCACATTTCAGGTTCACCGTGAGCGGCTCGGCGTCCAGCGCGGAGAGCGCGAACAGCTTCGCCTCCTGGGCTGCGCCACCGGACACCGCGGAACGGACCTTGAACACCGAGGTTTCCGGGCCGAAGGGGAAGTCCTCGAAGGCTCCCGGAAAGTCCAGGCAGATCCGGCGGAGGGTTGCAGCATCCATGGTCCGAGCCTAGTGCAGGCTACAGACCGTAATGCCAGCCTTCGCGGGCCGGGCACGTGTTGACCACGACATCCAGGCCGGCGGCCTTCGCGCGTTCGACGGCGGCCTCGTCGTTGACCCCGAGCTGCAGCCACACCGCTTTCGCGCCGGCCGCGATCGCCTGGTCGATCACCGCGCCCACGTGGCTGGAGTTCACGAAGCAGTCCACGACGTCGACCGGTTGCTTTTCGGCGGGAATGTCGCCGACCGTCTTGTAAGCGGTTTCGCCGTGGACGTCTTCGCCGCGCAGGTTCACCGGGATGATCTCCATGCCCATGCGGTCGCGGACGTAGAGCGCCACGTCGTACGCGGAGCGCCACTCGTTGTTCGTCAGGCCGACGATGGCCCAGCGGCCCTTGGTCCTCATGAGTCGTTCAACGACGGCCGGATCGTTCACATGGGTCATGCCCCCAAGCCTACGCCCGCGGCCGTCGGGGCCTGCGCCGGACGCCCTGCGGCGGGCCGGGCTTGCGTCCCGCCGGCTCAGAGGCGGACGCCGAGACGCACAATCTGATCGAGGACGTCCTCCACGGTGCGTCCGCCAACGAGGCCGCGCTCGTCCAGCACGCCTTCGAAGGAGTCCTTGAAGTTCACGCCGGAAGGTCCGGCGGGGACGCCGGACGCGGAACCTGTGCTCCCGGACGGCGGGGTTCCCTTCAGGGTGTTTGCAGCCTTCTTCGGCCTCGCCTTTGCCGCCTTCTTTGCGGCAGCCAGCGGCTTTCCCTTGAAAGCCGAAGCCGGCGGGTGGTTCGGAACCGCGGATGGCGACGCCGCGCCCTGGGCTCCTGCCGCCGCCTCGGACACGGGCGGGCTGGACGGCGCCGGGACGGCGGTGACCTTCGGGGCGTCCGGGGCGGGCCCGGCCGGCAGGAGGGACTGCGGGGCAAGGTTCGTATGCGGCGCCCATCCTGCAATCAGCTTGTTGAAGAAGTCCGGGGAGTCCTGCTGCAGGCCGCCGGAGGCGGCAACGCCGCCGATGCCCAGGCCCATGGCCGTGAGGACGGCACCGGCGATGACGACCGGGCGGTGCTTCCTGCGGCGTCGCTTGGCGAGCTCGTCGGCGCCGGGGTCAGTGCCGCCGTCGGGATCCGCTGACGGGACGCCGAGCAGGGCGGCAAGGTCGCCACGGGGCGCCGGGGCGGGTAGCGCCGAAAGGCCCGCGATGGACTCGAGCGCAGCCTTGAGCAGCGCATCACCCGGCACGCCGGCGTCGAGCATGAGCTCGGAGACGAGGTTGTCACGATCCGCATCGGAACGCGTCATGGCGCCACATATTCCTTTACTGCCGAGTGTTCACGGAGGGTGTTCAACGCCCTCCGCTGCAACTGCTTCACTGCACCTTGGCTCTTCCCCATGATTTCGGCAACTTGTTCCACGGTCAGGCCCGCAATGATGCGTAACGACAGGACCTCCCGCTGCTCCTCGGGCAGGAACCCGAGCAATGCCAGCACCTCTCCCGGGGCCACCCGGTCCATCGCTTCGGCTTCGGCAGAGAGAACCTCCCTGGTGTCCCGCTCGGCTTCGAATTCCTGGTGCTCCGGCGAGCGGACCTGCCTGCGGTGGTCATCCACCATCCGGGCGTGGGCAACGGAGAAGACGAATGTCCGCAGGCCTTTGACGCCGCCGGAGATGGCGTCGATCCGTGGCAGCACCGCAAGGAAGACATCCTGGGTGAGGGCCTCCGGGTCCTGCACTCCCTTGGCGCTGAGGTAGCCGAACACCTGGCCAGCGAAGGCCTGATATACAGCACTGAACAGCTCTGCGTCGTTGCCCTGAAGGGCCTGCAACGCTTCGTCGGTCAGGGCGTCAGTCACGGTTCAGGTGCTTTCGGTGGATGCTGGGGTCTGCTGCCGTTGCGCGCGGTTGTCCCGGTGGACTCGCTGCGGGCACTCCCCCAGCCTAACCGCCACCGCCTGCGCAGCCCAAGACACACCCCGGCCCGCCCCCGCATCCTTTTCGCATCCTTGCGGGCAAAACGAAGGGCCGAGCTGGAACATGATGGGGGACAGATTCCAGCTCGGCCCGTTCACTGAAGTAATCGTCCGGACCCCGGGAAGGGTTACGCGGATTCCAAAGTTTTTTTCGCGGGAAGTGTTTTCACAGCTCAGGGGCGGTTTCTTGGGTACGTGAGGTGGGCTCGCCTGGAGCTTGTCCGTCCCGGCGGAGCGGTTCATCCTGCAGATCAGGCGGGGTCGAGGGCGCACAAGCCGCCTGATCTGCAGGATGAAATCATGGGGGCGGCTGCCATCCTCCCCGACGGAGCGCGGCTTCCACCTGGGGAACTACCCATTCGGCACCCAGGTCCAGGTCCCTGGCATAGATCTTCACCTGGTTCCAACCGCAATCGATCATGAAGCTGTCCCTTCCCTTGTCGGCCACCTGCCGCAAGGGAGTGAGGTGATGGGCGCCGTCGTATTCGACGCATGTCCGGAATTCGGGACAGGCCAGATCCACCCATCTCGGGAACTCGTAGTCGTCCGAAGACACGGGATAGTCCACCCGGAACGGCGGCAGGTGGTGCGCAGCCTGCAGCATCAAGCGCAGCCGGGTCTCTTGTGGCGAGTCCACGCCGACTCGCAACTGCGGAAGCGCGCTCCTTGCTTTGGCAAGGCCCGGGATCCGGTGCTTCCTGGAAATGTAGAGGTTCAGGTCTGCCAGCGAGACCAGAGGGGGGCGGGGCCTGCCGAAGCCGCGGTCCTCGCGAGTGCACACCAGGAAATCTCCGG
This sequence comes from Arthrobacter celericrescens, assembly GCF_003614925.1. Classification (GTDB taxonomy): domain Bacteria; phylum Actinomycetota; class Actinomycetes; order Actinomycetales; family Micrococcaceae; genus Arthrobacter; species Arthrobacter celericrescens. Next base: position 126,028 of record NZ_QYLP01000033.1, on the reverse strand, counting down.
CGACTATGAGGTCATCCAGGCTGAGCACCGGTGCGAGGTCGAGCCAGGTCCTCGCTGGTGACGTCACGGGAATGCCGTCCAGCAGCGTCACCTCGTCCGGGTCGAAACACCTGCTATGCCCCACCACATGTTTGCGCCGCGGTCCTGTCTTCGAGGATGAGCTGAAGTGCAGCCTGGTTTCTTCCTCCAGGTCCTTCGGCAACGGCACCCCAAGCAACCTAGCGGCGGTGCTGTCGCTGGCGACGGCACCGCCGGAAAGCAGGACGTACGGTCTGACCCGTTCTGCGAGTCGCTGTGCCGCCCCGACTGGGACCCTGATTCCCCGGCTGGGCGTCCTGAGATCCTTGGCCCTCAGGCGGCTCAGGGTTTGTCCCGCGGCCAGCCCCTCCCTCAAGGTGAAGGAACGCAACGCCAATGTTTCGGGAAGGGGCCCGGCTTTGCTCACAGTACAAGTGTTGCGGATGCGGGCGTGGGTACTTGCGTTATCCACAGGCCCGGCCGCCGTCGTAAATTTCATCCTGCAGATCCGGCGGGGTGGAGGGCGCACAACCCGCCTGACCTGCAGGATGAACGCAGAAAGCCGGCAACAACAAAGGCGGGCCGCCCGGAAGGTTCCATTGGAACCCCGGGCGGCCCGCCGTCGTCGAACGTTCTGGAGGCTTAGTCCTCGATCAGGTCGTGCAGCACGATCGTCTGGTCGCGGTCCGGGCCGACGCCGATCGCGGAGAAGCGGGTGCCGGAGAGCTTTTCGAGCGCCAGCACGTAGTTGCGGGCGTTCTCCGGCAGGTCCTCCAGGGTCTTGGCGCCGGTGATGTCCTCGGTCCAGCCGTCGAAGTACTCGAAGATCGGCACGGCGTGGTGGAACTCGGTCTGGGTCATGGGCATTTCGTCGTGGCGGACGCCGTCGACGTCGTACGCCACGCAGACCGGGATCTGCTCGATGCCGGTGAGCACGTCCAGCTTGGTGACGAAGTAGTCGGTGAAGCCGTTCACGCGGGAAGCGTGGCGGGCCAGGACGGCGTCGTACCAGCCGCAGCGGCGCGGGCGGCCGGTGTTCACGCCGAACTCACCGCCGGTCTTCTGCAGGTACAGGCCCATCTCGTCGAAGAGTTCGGTGGGGAACGGGCCGGCGCCGACGCGGGTGGTGTACGCCTTGATGATGCCGATGGAGCGCGAGATGCGGGTGGGACCGATGCCCGAGCCCACGGAGGCGCCGCCGGCGGTCGGGTTGGAGGAGGTCACGAACGGGTAGGTGCCGTGGTCGACGTCCAGGAACGTGGCCTGGCCGCCCTCCATGAGGACCACCTTGCCCTCGTCCAGGGCGTTGTTCAGGACCAGGGTGGAGTCGATGACCAGCGGGCGCAGGCGCTCGGCGAAAGAGAGGAAGTATTCGACGATCTCGTCCACCACGACGTCGCGGCGGTTGTAGACCTTGACCAGGAGTTCGTTCTTCTGGCGCAGCGAGCCTTCCACCTTCTGGCGGAGGATCGACTCGTCGAAGACGTCCTGGACGCGGATGCCCAGGCGGGCCACCTTGTCCATGTAGGCCGGGCCGATTCCGCGGCCGGTGGTGCCGATGGCGCGGCTGCCGAGGAAGCGCTCGGTGACCTTGTCCAGCACCTGGTGGTACGGGGCCACGAGGTGGGCGTTGGCGGAAACCCGCAGGCGGGAGGTGTCGGCACCGCGGGCTTCGAGGCCGTCGATTTCCTGGAACAGGGCCTCGAGGTTCACCACGCAGCCGTTGCCGATGATCGGGATGGCGTTGGGGCTCAGGATGCCTGCGGGAAGGAGCTTGAGCTCGTACTTCTCGCCGCCGACGACGACGGTGTGCCCGGCGTTGTTGCCGCCGTTGGGCTTGACCACATAGTCGACGCGGCCGCCGAGCAGGTCGGTCGCTTTGCCTTTGCCTTCGTCGCCCCACTGGGCTCCGACGATCACGATAGCGGGCATGGGATCCTCCCCCATTCTTTTCGGGCAGGCGGCGGGAACACCGCGCCTGGCGCCGTACATGAGAACGCCCCGAAGCCAGGCCCTGTCCACGGTCTTCAACAAAGATTCATGGGCAGGAAGGGCAAGAGTTCCGGGGCTCTTACCAGCCAAGTTTAGCGGATCCGGCCCCATAACACGGTGTCGTGACCCTGCAACAGTAGGCCGACGCCGGCAGCGGCCGGCGGGCAAGTGGACACGGCAGCCCCTGCGAACCGCCCAGCGACACGCGCAAAGTGTCTGGGATGCGCGACACCGCTGCCCCGGATCCGATTGTTCCGCGCACCGCATTGTTGTGACATGGAACATGCCCGTTCAGCATGAGGAGTAGCACCATGGCAGCAGCAAGCAGCGCCGTCGAGGCCCGGTCGATCGAAATGATCCCGCCCGGCGAGCGCCACGGCCACCCGAAGTCCCAGTTCACCCTATGGTTCGGCGCCAACGCCCAGATCACCGCGATCGTGGACGGCGCCCTGGCTGTGGTCTTCGGCGCCGACGCGTTCTGGGCCATCATCGGCCTGCTGGTGGGCAACGTGCTTGGCGGTATCGTCATGGCGCTGCACTCCGCCCAGGGCCCCAAGCTCGGCCTTCCGCAGATGATTTCCAGCCGAGCCCAGTTCGGCGTTTACGGGGCCGTCATCCCGCTGGTCCTCGTCATCCTGATGTACGTGGGCTTCGCCTCCACCGGCACCGTGCTCTCCGGGCAGGCCATCAACCTGATTCTGGGAGTCGACGTTCCCGCCGTCGGGATCCTGATCTTCGGCGCCGCCACCGCCCTGCTGGCCATCCTGGGCTACAAGTACATCCACGCCCTGGGCCGCATCGCCACCGTGCTGGGCCTGGCCGGCTTCCTGTACCTGACCTTCGCGGTGCTGACCAAGTACGACATCGGCCAGATCATGTTCCTCAAGGGCTTCGAATGGCCCACCTTCCTGACTGCAATCGCCCTGGGCGCCGGCTGGCAGCTGACCTTCGGCCCCTACGTTGCGGACTACTCCCGGTACCTGCCGCAGAACACCAGCGAGCGCCGGACCTTCTGGTACACCTTCGCCGGTTCCGTGGGCGGCGCCCAGTGGGCCATGACCATCGGTGCCCTGGCGGGCGGACTGTCTGCCGCGCACCTGGGCGGGGACTTCCTGAAGAACCAGGTGGGCTACATGGGCGACCTCGCCGGCGGCGGACTGATCGCCGTCTTCATCTACCTGATGATCGTCAGCGGCAAGCTCACGGTGAACTGCCTGAACGCCTACGGCGCCTTCATGTGCTCGGTGACGATCGGCACCGCCGTCAACCGCCGCGACACCGTGTCCCGTGCGGCCCGCGTCGCGTTCATCCTGGTGGTCATCGGCGCAAGCGTGCTGATCGCCCTCTTCGCCAGCAAGGACTTCCTGAACCTGTTCAAGAACTTCGTGCTGATGCTGCTCATGGTGTTCACGCCGTGGTCGGTCATCAACCTCGTGGACTACTACAAGGTGTCCCGCGACCGGCTGGACATCCCGGCGCTGTACAACCCGAACGGCCGCTACGGGAAGTGGAACGCCGCAGCCCTGGTGTCCTACGCCATCGGCGTCGTGGTCCAGATCCCGTTCCTCGCCCAGGCCCTCTACACCGGACCAGTAACCCACTGGCTGGGCGGCGCAGACATCTCCTGGATCGTCGGCATCGCGGTGACCATGGCGGTCTACTACCCCTGGGCAAAGGCCACCAACCGGGCCCCGCTGGAGACCATCTACCCCAGCGAGCACGCGACACCCGCCCAGGTGCCGGCGTCGTAAGCGCTACTGGCGGGCGGCCGCGAGCGCGGCGTCCGCCAAAGCCGGCCACTCGCCCGCGGCCGAGAGCGGAACCTCCACCCAGTCCTTGAATGGCCTGCCCATGCCGGAGGGATCGAAGAGCACGGCACCTGGCAACGCCAACGCCCGCGCATGTTCGGGGTTGTCGCGGCCAAGCTTGAAGGCCACCGTGTCCCCGTTGAGGCAGGCGATCGCCTTCTTCTCCAACAGCAGCGAACGGGCACCGAACATCTGGCCCGCCACCACCCCGGCGTCGAGCAGGTCAGCCCCCAGGTGCTCGAAGGCGGCAACGGCGGCAGCGGACGACTCGCGTTTCTCCATGGCGGCATCATGCCCGACGGCGGGACACAAGCAAAGAGCGGCCGGCACCTCTGAAGGTGCCGGCCGCTCTTGCGTCCAGGATGCGCTAGCCGACGGCACCGGCGGCGGCGAACACCACCGCGGCGATGCCGAAGCCCATGACGCCGATCAAGGTTTCCATGACGGTCCAGGTGGCCAGCGTGGTCTTCACGTCCATGCCCATGAAGCGGCCCACCATCCAGAATCCTGCGTCGTTGACGTGCGAGACCACCACGGAGCCGGCGGCGACGGCCACCACGAGCGCGGCGAGCTGGAGCCCGTCCAGCCCGACTTCGGCAACAGCCGGGCCGATCAGGCCCGCGGTGGTGGTCAAGGCTACGGTTTCCGAGCCTTGGGCGATGCGCAGGATCGAGGAGATCAGGAAGCCGGCCAGGATCAAGGGGATACCGGCGTCGCCCAGCACATCGGCCAGGGCCTTGCCGATTCCGGATGTCCGCAGCACGGCCCCGAACATTCCACCTGCACCGGTGATGAGGATGACCGAGCAGACCGGACCGAGGGAGGACTCAAGAAGCCCTTCGAGCCGGGACCCGTGCAGTCCGCGGCGCATCCCGAGAACCAGTGCGGCCACGAACACGGAGATGAGCAGGGCAACAGGTGTGTCACCAAGCGCACGGATGATCTGGAACCACTGCTGTTCCTTCACGGAGTCCGGCAGGAGGTGGGACGTGGCCAAGGTGTTGAGGCCGGTGTTGAGGAAGATCAGCACGAGAGGCAGCAGCAGGATGCTGACGACAGTACGGAAACGGGGCGGGTGCGCCTCGGCTTCGGCGGAAGCATGGCCGAGGATCTCCGGAACGGGAAGAACCAGCTTGCGGCCCGTCCACAGACCGTACAAGTAGCACGTGAGGTACCACGTGGGAAGGGCAGCAATCAGTCCGACGATGACCACCAGGCCCACGTTCGCGCCGAGGATCGCGGAGGCGGACACCGGGCCGGGGTGCGGCGGCAGGAAGACGTGCATCACCGAGAAGGCGCCGACGGCGGGCAGGCCGAAGCGCAGGACGCCGCCACCGAGCCGGTGGGCAACGGCGAACACGACCGGCAGCATCACCACCAGGCCGGCGTCGAAGAAGATCGGGAAGCCAAAGATCAGCGAGGCGAGGCCAAGCGCGAAGGGCGCCCGCTTCTCGCCGAAGACGCAAATGAGATAGTCGGCAAGGACCTTGGCTCCGCCTGACGTCTCCACGATCCGGCCAAGCATGACGCCCAGGCCGACGAGCAGCGCCACGGTGCCCAGGGTGGTGCCGAAGCCCCCGACCAGGACGCCCACCACCTTGTCCGCGGGGATGCCGGTGGCGAAGGCCGTGGCGAGGCTGACCGTGATCAGCGCAAGCAGCGCGTGCATCTTGAAGCGGATGATGAGGACGAGCAGGACGGCGATGGCGGCGGCCGCGATGAGCAGCAGCGGGCCGGCGCCGAGGCTTTGGGTCCATCCTTCGATGTCGGTCATGGTTCTCCTTTGAAACAGGTGATGCGGTGCTGGGGGTGTTCAGGTGGGGGTGTTCAGGCGCCTGGAGGTCAGGTGGCCTGGAGTGCGAGGACGTCGACGACGGCGCGCACCAGGGTGACCGGGTCCTGCGCGATGTCCAGGCGGATGCTTCCTGCCGCGCATTCCTCGGCCGTGAGCGGTTCGAGGGTGGCGAGCTGGCTGGGCAGCAGGGTGGTGGGCATGAAATGGCCCTCGCGGCTGCCCATGCGTTCGGCGAGGAGTTCCGGGCTGCCGTCGAGGTGGACGAAGACCACGCGGCCTTCGGCTTCCGCAAGCAGTTCCCGGTAGCCACGCTTGAGGGCCGAGCAGGTCAGTACAGTGCTGTTGCCTGCTGCGGCCTCGGACGTCATCCAGTCTCGGATGCTGCGCAGCCAGGGCCAGCGGTCCTCGTCCGTGAGCGGAACACCGCCGGCCATTTTCGAAATGTTGGCCGAAGGGTGGAAACGGTCGGCTTCGGCCATGTCCCAGCCAAGGGCCGACGCAAGTGCCCCGGCGATCGTGGACTTGCCTGCGCCGGCAACGCCCATGACGACCACGTGGATTGCAGATGACTCCATTGCCCTACCTCCGCAGGAAGACGTCGTTGGCTTCCGAAGAAGCTCGGGGTGGCGCTATTGCGCCGTGTTCCCCAAAAAGATAACACCATTGGAATGTCATTGGTAGTACTTAATGTGCTTTTGGTCATACTTTTACGCCCGAGGCACTACGCTGGGGGATGGAATCAGCGCGGGAAAGGCGGGACATGTCGACGGCGACAGCGGATGGCGGCGGCCTGCACCAGCGCATGCTGGACACCCTCGGCGAATCGATCGCTTCAGGCCGGCTCGCCCCCGGTTCCCGGCTGACCCTCGAAGACCTCCAGCAGGAGTTCAGCGTCTCCCGCACCGTCGCCCGGGACACCATGCGCGTCCTGGAATCCATGAACCTCGTGTACTCGCGGCGCCGGGTGGGCATCGTGGTTCAAGACCCGCAGCACTGGAACGTCTTCGACCCCAAGCTGGTGCACTGGCGGCTGGCCTCCACCCGCCGCGAAGCCCAGTACGCCTCCCTCACGGAGCTGCGCATCGCCGTCGAGCCCATTGCCGCAGCGGCGGCCGCCCGCCGCGCCACGCACGCGCAGCGCGGGGAACTGGGGGCGCTGGCCGCGGAGCTGCGACGCCTGGGCGAAGCCGGGGACCTGGAGGGCTTCCTCGCCGTGGACATTGCCTTCCACCGGCTCCTGCTGCACTCGAGCGGGAACGAGATGTTCGCCGCGATCGACCAGATGGTGGCCGAGGTGCTGACCAGCCGCACCCAGCAGGGCCTCATGCCGTTCCGGCCGGAGGAGGCGGCGCTCAAGGCGCACGAGGACGTAGCCACCGCGGTGTCGCGCGGGGACACGAACAAGGCCGAGGAAGCGATGCACCGCGTGGTGGTGGAAGTCCGCCAGGCCATGGGCCTGGACTGAGGATCCCCTCGTTTGAAGCCCGAACGTACAGTTGGGGCCCTTAAATCGGCGATTTAAGGGCCCCAACTGTACGTTCGCGGGAGTGTTTTACTCGTCTTCCTCCCCGCCGTCGCGGGAGTTCTGGGTGGCGAGGCTGTCCCAGAAGGTGGTGTCGGCGTCGGCGATGGAACCGTCCGCAATGGCCGCCGCGGTGGAGGTCAGCGTGATGACTGTCTGCTTGATGAGGTAGCCGTTGCTGCGCTGGCCGAGCGCATAGCCGTCGAGGTAGTGGTCGGACATGCCGCGCATCTCGAAGAGCAGCGTGGCGATCCCGTACTCCACGGCGATCCCGTTGCGGCTGATGGTCTCGGCACTGCCGCCTTCGTACTTGCCGAGGTGCCCCCAGCCTGTGGAGTCCACGCTGTTGAAGACGATCGAACCAAGCTGCTTGGACTTCTCGACGACGGCGGGATCGGCGTTCGGTGTGGTGGGGTACAGGATCGAGCCGGACACCAGCTTCCCGTCGCGCTCTGCGCGGGTGCCCTGGTGGTGGAGATCGATCATGTAGTCGATCCGGTACTTGCGCATCACGTTGTTGTGGAGCGCCTGGGTTTCGGGCTGGATCTTGGCCACGTGGTCGCGGTTCAGGTCGACCCCCTCGGCGTTGTAGCGGGTGAGGTGGCGGTCGCCCTTGGCCACGTAGTCGTCCAGCGGGAAGTTCACGTCGCCCATGGCACCGTCAGCGTTGAGCATCGGAACGATGAGGATGTTCACGCCGCCCAGGATTCCGGACGAGTTGGTTGTGCCCAGCTGCTTGATGAACGCCATGGCGCCCTCGGTGGTGAGCTGCTCGTTGCCGTGCTGCTGGGTCAGGTAGAGGATGGTGGGCTTGGCCGGATCCGTGACGTACTTGACCAGGTGGAGGTCCCGGCCCTTGACCGTCTTGCCGATCACCTCCAGCTCCATGGCCGGCTGGCGGGCGTCCTGGTCCTTCAGGAAGGAGACGAGCTGGTCATAGGTGGTGAGCTTGGACGTGGTGATCTGGCCGTTGTCGCCGTAGCCGGGCCCTTCGCCGACTGCGCTTGCCAGCGGCGCCGCGCCCGCCACAACGGCCAGCGCCAAAGAGCCGGAAGCAGCCAGGATCCTGAAAGTTCTTCTCACAGTGCGTTACCTCTTTCGAGTGCTTAGGCGTGCAGCCGGCCATGTCCCCCATTGCGGGCTGTGACAAACACACAAACAAAGATAAACAAACTTTGTCAATCAACTCGACAAAACAGAACATCGGACGCTCACCGCTTCAGCCGTCCGCCGGCAACGGCGGTTAACGACGACGGCGCCCGCCACCTTTCGGGTGACGGGCGCCGTCGTCCCCACCCGCTCCCTGGCCTCGCAAGCTCGGCCAGGGAACCCTGCGGGCGTGGGCCCAGGAATTAGGAAGTCTCGATCGCTGCCTTCGCGGCGGGATCGGAGTCGTTGAGGAACTTCTCGATCCGCTCGGGCTCTTCGGCTTCGCCGATGGCTGCCGAGGCGCGTCCGAGCGCGTAGAGGGCCCGCAGGAATCCGCGGTTCGGCTCGTGCTCCCACGGGATGGGGCCGACGCCGCGCCAGCCGTTGCGCCGCAGCGAGTCCAGTCCGCGGTGGTAGCCCACACGGGCGTAGGCGTAGGACTCGATGGTGCGGCCCTCGGCCCAGGCTTCTTCGGCGAGGATCGCCCACAGGAGCGAGGACGTGGGGTGCTTGGCCACCAGGTCCACGGCTTCCTGGCCGAGCGCGAGGTGCTGGTACACCTCGGTCTCGGCAGGCAGCAGCGTGGCTTCCGGGCCCAGCAGGTTCTTGCGGAATTCGTCGGACATGGCCTAGAAGGTCTTGCCTGCCGAGCCGAGCTGGCGGGCGGATTCGACGATGCGGGCGGCCATGCCGGCTTCGGCGGAAGCACCCCAGACGCGCGGGTCGTAGGTCTTCTTGTTGCCGATCTCGCCGTCGACCTTCAGCACGCCGTCGTAGTTGGCGAACATGTGACCGGCCACCGGACGCGTGAACGCGTACTGCGTGTCAGTGTCCACGTTCATCTTGATCACACCGTAGGACACCGCGTCCGCGATCTCCTGGTCCGAGGAACCGGAGCCGCCGTGGAAGACCAGGTCGAAGGGGTTGTCCTTGCCGATCTTCGCCCCGACCTCGGACTGGATCTGCTTGAGCAGCTCAGGACGCAGCTTCACCCCGCCCGGCTTGTACACGCCGTGCACGTTCCCGAAGGTCAGGGCCGTGATGTAGCGGCCGTTCTCCCCGGCACCCAGGGCCTCGATCGTGGCCAGGGCGTCCTCGGTGGTGGTGTACAGCTTTTCGTTGATCTCGTTCTCCACGCCGTCCTCCTCACCGCCGACCGTGCCGATCTCGACCTCGAGGATGATCTTCGCCGCCGCGGTACGCTCCAGCAGCTCACGGGCGATCCGCAGGTTCTCACCCAGCGCCTCGTGGGAACCGTCCCACATGTGCGAGTTGAAGATCGGGTTCCGCCCGGCCTTCACCTCGGCCTCGGACGCGGCCAGCAGGGGCAGCACGAAGCTGTCCAGCTTGTCCTTCGGGCAGTGGTCCGTGTGCAGGGCAATGTTCACGTTGTAGTTCTTGGCCACCTCACGGGCAAACGCCGCGAAACCCAGCGAACCGGCCACCATGTCCTTCACCGACGCGCCGGACCAGTACGCCGCACCACCGGTGGACACCTGGATGATGCCATCCGACTCCGCCTCCGCGAAACCACGGATCGCAGCGTTCAGGGTCTGCGACGACGTCACGTTCACCGCCGGGAAAGCAAAACCGCCGGCCTTCGCACGATCGATCATCTCGGAGTAAATCTCTGGGGTTGCAATGGGCATGGTGACTCCTATGCTGTGTTTTCGTCTATGGGTGTGCTGACCCTGAAACAGACCAGTTACGGCTAGGCACCATCCTAGCCAGATCGAACAACGGGCCGTGCTTCGGGTCACGCCTCGGTAATACTCGCCCGCGCCGGCCCGTTTCGCGCCCGACGGCGGGTGCCGCCCGCCGGCGCTGCCTCCCGACGGCGGGTGCCGGCGAGTGCCGCCGGCCGCCTACAGCCGGTAGACCCGGCGGGCGTTCTCCGCCCCGATCATTCCGGCCACCCGGATCGCGTCCGTTTCGGACCATTCGCCGCGGCGCACCCAGCCGCCCAGGACCTGCGCCATCGAGCGGCGCCACAGGATCGATCCCAAGAGGTGCAGTTCCGGGACTCCGTAGGCGTCGGATGAATAAAGCTGCTTGGCGAAGGGCGCCAACTCGAGGGCTTCGCCGGCGACCGCGACGCTGCGGGAGCCCACATGGTTCAGGCCCAGGCCGACGTCGAAATACACGTTGTTGAATGCCTGCGCCAGGTACCCGGCCTCGCGGTGGTAGGGGTAGCAGTGCAGCAGCATCACGGGGGTGTCCCGCATCGCGGCCTGGCGCAGCAGCGGCAGCAGGAGCAAGGGGTTGGTGCGGTGCAGGTCCAGGTCCCGGTCGCCGTACCCCACATGGAACTGAAGCGGCAGCAGGTGCTCCGCCGCTGCGTGGACGATGAAGGAGATGACCTCAGGGTCCTCGAGCCTCAAAGACGCCGCCGCCCCGAAGCCCGCAGTCCAGCGGGCCACGGCCCGTTCCAAACGCTGCTCGCTGGGGACGGACCAGTCGATGTCGAAGCCGCAGCGGTAGGCGGCGATCGTCTTGAAGCCGACGACGCCGGGGGCCGCCGCCGCGAGCGCCGCACGGAAGTCCTGGGCGAAGTCAGCCGGGGAGGCAGTGCGGGCCGCCACCTGTTCGGCCAGGAGTTCGAGCCGGAGGACCTCGGAGGCAGGGGCGCCGGAGTCCTGCGTGATGGCTTCCGGCGTCGTGACGGCGGTGGCGCTGAGCCCGGTGTCGACGATCCAGTGCGCCACCCCGGCATCGGCCAGGAACAGGCGGTTGAGTTCCGCGGGCGTCAGGGCGCTGCGGGCTTCCCAGTACTCATGGGCGCCGGCATGCGGCGGGAGGCCGAGCAGCGGAGCGCACCAGCGCCGGATGGCGAAGCCCACTTGGGAATCGAACTGGGTCATGAACGCCGGGATCGGGTCCGGGGACCCTTCGTTGACGGCCACTTCGAACCCCGCCCGGGTGAGGGGTTCGGTGAAGCAGCCGTGCATGTGGTGGTCCACCAGCGGGAGGGCGGACACGGCGTCGGCCAATCCTTGGGGAACGCGGCCCTCAAGTCCCGCCACGACGTCCGGCTCCGGTGACATCAGGCTGACCAGGCGAAGCGGAGGGCCTGTGCGGTCTCGGCGGGATCCTTGCCGGCGAATTTCGCGGCTTCGTGGCGGCGGACCGCGACGATGCCCTCCACGATGTCCGGCCCCAGGGTCTTCCCGGCAAGGTCCGAGGCCTCCAGCTTTTCCAGGATGGTGGCCTGGTCTGCGTCGATGGCCGTGGCGGGCCAATCGTCGGCGTCAGCGGGGTTGCCGGGCACCTCCGCCGGGAGGGGCAGCCCCGCATCGATGCCGTGGAGCGCCGAGCCAACGAGGGCTGCAGCGGCGAGGTAGATGTTGGCGCTGGGGTCCACCACCTTCAGTTCCACGTTCGCGCCGTGCGGGTTGCCGGCGGTCGCGGCGACGAAACGCACCGCGGCTTCGCGGTTCTCCAGGCCCCAGCACGCTGCGGCCCCGGACCAGCGCCCGGGCTGGAGCCGCTGCGCGGAAAGGACCGAGCCTGCGTAGACGCCGAGGAAGTGGTCCAGGCCCGCGAGGATCCCGCCGATCGCGGATCCGCCCTCCGGGGTGATGCCATGGGGTCCTAGGCTGCCGCCGAACAGCGGTGTGGTGTCGCGGTGAAGCGAGAGGTGCAGGTGCGCCCCGTTGCCCGCCCCGTCCGTCCAAGGGAGCGGTGAGAAGGAGGCGGCCATGCCGTGGCGGGCGGCGACAATCCCGATGAGGATACGGGCCAGCACGCACCCGTCTGCCATCTCGACGGGCGGAGCGGGAGCGAGGGAAACCTCGAACTGGTCTTCCCCGTACTCCGCGTGGATCTGCTCGGGACCCAGGCCCGCTGCTTCGAGTGTTGCGGTGAGGTCCACGAGGAACCCGCGCCGGTCCGAGACGGCGCCCATGCCGTAGGCGGTCCATCCGGGTTTGGGCAAGTGCCCGCCGTCGCGGGTGGTGAGGACGAACTCAAGCTCGGTGCCCATGAGCGGCGAAAGTCCGCGCTCCGTGAGGCTGTCCACGACGGCGGCGAGGCGGCCGCGCGGGCACAGCGGAGAGAGGGTCCTGTCCTGTTCGTGGAAGGTCGCGGGTCCCCAGGCCAGGCCGTCGTCCACCTTGCGGACCCTGGCGGCGTCGAGCCGGAGGCGGAGATCCCCGACGGCCCCGATGGAGGAGGTGAAGGCGATGCCGTTGTCCGCGCAGAAGACGTTCCACGAGGGCGAGGCTCCCATGCCGGCGTCCTGGAACTCCGGAAGCCGCCGGATCGGGACGCCTTTGCAATGGATTCCTCCGGCGTAGTCGACGGCCGTGCCCACTAGCAGGGACACGCCGTCGGATTCAAGCTGCGTCCTGATGCTTTCGGCCATGATGCTTTCGGGTGCATCCTGCCCGGCCCCACTCGGCACGGTTTCCACAACGGTTCCCCTCGACGGCGTGCATCTGTGGGTCCATCATGCCCCCGGCAGCATGCGGAACCTACAGGGAACGCACGGGCGGGCCAGGCCACGAAGTCCTACCAGATAGGCAGGCGCCCGCCCGAGGATCGACGAATCCCGGGCGGGGCACCTTTCGGACCCTGGCTAGGTCCGCTGCACTGTTCCATCGGCACCAACCGTGACCGACAGGGCTTCGCCTGCGAAGCGCAGACCCTTCGCCTCGACGGAAGGGGAATTCGGCAGCGGCTCGATGTCCAACTTGCCGGACTGCGCGTCTGCCCGCAGGCCGAGCACGCTCGACAGGACGGAAACCGCTGCGGCGGCCGACCACGCCTGGGGCTGGCATGAGGCCGGATAAGGGATCGGCGATGAGACGGCGCCGGAGGAGTCTCCGGAATGCAGCTCGGGCATGCGGTAGTTGAACCCTTCGGCCGCGTGCAGCAACCCCTCGATCAGACTCGTAGCTGCATCTGCGAAGCCCTCACGACGGAGGCCGGAAATCGCGATCGCTGTGTCATGGGTCCAGACCGATCCGCCGTGATAGCTCAACGGCCAGAACCCGGCCGAATCGGAGGACATCGTGCGGAGCCCGAAACCGGAGTTCATCTCCGGGGACGCCAGATGCTGGGCGACCAGCTCGGCGCCCCTGGCGTCCAGGATCCCGGTGCCGAGCAGGTGCCCGATGTTGCTCGTGACTGTATCGACCTTCTTCTTGCTCGCATCCAGGGCGACCGCCGGATAGGCACCGTCAGGCGAATCGATCCAGAAGGATTCCGCGAAGCGTGCCTTCAAGGCTGCGGCCCACGAGCGCCAGCCCTCACCCGAGCGACCGAAGTGTTCAAGGATCGCAGCCCCAGCCACCGCCGCTTCGTAGGCGTAGGCCTGTACCTCGCAGAGCGCTATCGGGCCCTCGGCCAGCGTACCGTCGCGCCACTGGATAGAGTCGCCGGAGTCCTTCCACCCCTGGTTGGCGAGACCGTGCGAGGTCGTGTCGATGTATTCGATCAGTCCGTCGCCGTCGCTGTCGCCGTAGTCCCGCATCCAAGCCAAGGCAGCCTCGAGGTTGGGCAGGAGCGCTTCGACTTCGGAGTCGTCCATCCCCCACTTCCATGCGTCGTGGAGCAGGATCACCCAGAGCGGGGTTGCGTCGACGGTGCCGTAGTACAAGGGAGGCAACGCCACATTCTCCCCCGGGATGGTGAACGTCTTCGAGCGGAGTTCGTGCATGATCTTGCCGGGCTGTTCGGCCGTCTCGTGAACCTCGTGGGTCCCTTGGAGCGCCGCCAGGACGCGGAGCGTCGATGCGGCTGTCTCGGTGCCTAGCGGAAGCAGCATCCGGGCCGCCCAGATCGAATCCCGGCCGAACAAGGTGAAGAACCAAGGAGCGCCTGCAGCGAGGAATACCTCGTTGGGTACAAGGCGTGTCGCCATCCGTAGGGATTGCAGGTCACCGAGCGCGCTTCGGACCCACGAGGAGAGCCTGGAATCGCCCGAGCGGACCATGACCTTGGACCATGCGGCTTCCTTTGCCGCGCCGCCGACCACCGCGGATGCGTCGTGGGCGTCTACACGCCATCCGACGGTGACGCTGCCCTTCGCGGGCACTGCAACAGCCCATGAAAAAGTGGCGGAAGCATCGGCAGCGAAGATAGCCGCCCCAGGGGCCTGGAGGAGGGCCGTAAGATTTCCGGCCCGCAAGCGCACAGTATCGGTCGTTGCCTCGAGGGTGATCGGCGATTCGCTGCCGCTCATTCCGGCCTTCACTACCTGCATGTCCCTGAAGTCGGCTCGCACGGATACCGAGATCGTGGTGGTGACCGGCTCGGACAGGGCGTTGGTCAGCGTCAGGGTTTCATCCAGGGACCCTGCCGAGATCGTGCGGGTGCGGTCCACGCGGGTCCTGGGGTCGGCGGTACGGTCGTCGACGTTCCGGGCCACGGAGGTGAAGGTCGCAGTGGCGGCGTCGACGGAGGTGGTGGCGATGTGTTCGGTCTGGATGCCTCCCACCCTGAACTCGACCTCGCTCAGCAGGCGCACATCGGAGTGGTAGAAGCCCTGGATTCCGCTTCCATCCATATCGCCGTGGTTGGCTGACCATGCCTGGCTCGGTGCGGCGAGGAGCACGAGACTATCGTGAAGTAGGGGTTGGAGTGTCTGGATCATGTAGGTGTTCACGCCTCCTTGGGCATTGGCGAAAGGGTTGTTGTCGGGGCAGATGGTGCGTTGACTGTCACTCCTTGACCGCGCCATCGCTGGTGTTCATGATTCGCTTCTGGAAGATGAAGAACATGACCGCCACCGGGATGGTCATGATCGCCGCAGCAGCGAGCTTGATCGGGTACTGCGAGCCCGAGCTCAGTTGGCCGCTGGCGAGGCCGGCAACCCCCTTGGTCAGGGTGGTCAGCAACGGGTCCTGTGTGGCGACGATGAAGTGTCCGAGTTCATTCCACGAACCTTGGAACGACAAGATGATGATCGTGATCAGCGCGGGACGGGCCATCGGGAGCACGATGGACCAGAACACCCGGAACAAGCCGGCGCCATCGATGCGGGCCTGTTCTTCGACGCTTGGTGGAATCGACTCGAAAAAGTTCTTCATGATGAAGACACCGGCGGCGTCGGTGAGCAACGGGATGATCATGCCGGTGTAGGAGTCGTAGATTCCGATCTGGTTGATGACCAGGAACTTCGGGATCATCAAGACGACTCCCGGCACCGCCATGACTCCGATGAGTGCCGCGAAAATGACGCCCCGGCCGCGGAAGCGCAAGCGTGCAAGGGCGTAGCCGGCAAGCGATGCGAGGAAAACGCGGCCCAGGGTGACGAGCACGGTGACAATGATCGAGTTCTTGAACCAGGTGGGGAAATCCGAGTTCAGGAACAGTTCCCGGTATGCCTCAGTGGTCCAGGTTTGGCGGACGAGCGAGACGGGGTTGGCAGCAGCTTCGGCATCGGTCTTGAACGAGGTAGAGATCTGAATCAGGAACGGCATGATGTAGATGGCCGCGATGGTGATTAGTACCGCGTAGGCGACCCATGCCGCGGTGTTGGCCCTTGGGCGTCTTTGGGGGCGGCGGTTCGTCGGAGAGTCCAGGGTCTCCGTGGAGGGCGCCTCCTGTTCCGGCTTCGCGAAGATGGTCATGGTCGTGGTTCCCTGCTCTTGATAGTGGTTTCCCGTCGGGCGGCAAGGGTTTCGGTGTTAGCGCCCTCTTCCGAGGGGCGCGGTCCCTGGTAGAGGCGAATGTGACGCTTGGATACCGCGCGCTCACGCAGGATCCAGCGCTGGAGGACGGTGAACACCACGATGATGACAAACAGGATGAACGCTATCGCCGCGCCCTGGCCCCATTGCTGGTTGTTGAACGCTGTGCTGTAGGAGAGGTACGCAGGCGTCAGGGTCGTCTTCCCCGGGGCGCCCTCAGTACCGGCATAGACCTGGTCGAAGACCTGCCAGCAGCCGATAAGGCCCAGCGTCAACACGGTGAAGAGCGTTGGACGAAGCTGCGGGATCGTGATTCGCCAGAACCGCTGCCAACCGTTCGCCCCATCCATGATCGCCGCTTCGGTGATGTCGCCTGCGAGGTTTTGCAGGGCGGCAATGAAGAGCAGCATGAATGTGCCGCTGGTAGTGAACACCGCCATCAGGATGAAGGCGCTCATTGCCACAGAAGGCCCGCTCAGCCACCCCCACCACGAAACACCGAGTAATTCGCCGCCGGTCAGGAACTCGGGGCCATGGCTGACCCCGAACGCGGCGAGCAGGTTATGGAAGATTCCCGTGGAATCGTTGAACCAGTTCGGGCCGTTCACGCCGACCCACGAAAGGACCGTGTTGACCGCGCCGCTTGCACTGAAGAGAAACAGCCACACCACAGTCATTGCGACGGAACTGGTCACGGACGGGAAGTAGAACACCGTACGGAAAACACCGCGCCCGCGAAGGATGGCCCGGTTGACCAGGACGGCAAGGAAGAGCGACACCGCGGTCTGCAACGGCACAACCAGGACCACGTACCACGCGTTGTTGCGCAGCGCCGTGCCGAAGTCCTGTTCGGCGAGACCTCCGCCGGCGAGCAGAGCCTGGTAGTTCTTGAAACCGACGAAGTGGACATCCCCGGAGAAGGGGCTCCCCCTTCCGGCCCAGTCGCTGAAGCTGACCCACAATGCCATGAGCACGGGAACCACAAGGAATACGGCAAGAAGGATGAGCATCGGGGCCGCGAACAACCACCCGGATGCGGTCTCGTCGCGGCGGATCCCGGAGCGACGGGACCGCTTCGTAGTTGCATGCATGTCCGACTACCTGGCCAGGGCTTCGAGGTTCTTCTGCGTGGCCCCAAGGATCGTCTGAGGATCGCTCGTCACCAGCGTCTCGAGCTTCGAGTTGAGCTCGGTGACGACATCAGCCGAGCCCTTGCCAGCCGGCACACCCTTGGCATAGTCTGCGGCCGCGAGAAACGGAACCAGGGCGGGGTTGGCCGACTTCCACTCAGGGGCAGCGGACTTGACGGAGGGCATCGGGCCGAACGCCTTCGAAAAGGCGAGCTGCTCGCCCTTGCTTGTCAGCTGCTCAACGAGTTTGAGTGCCGCCGCCTGGTTGGGGCTGTCTGCTGCGATACCCCAGCAGTTAGTGAACTGGAGGGTACCCTTCCCCGCCGGGCCGGCAGGAAGCTCGGCGACCTTGTACTTCACGTTGGGGTAGTCGGCCCGCAGGGCACCGGTGATCCAGTTGCCTTCGATGGTCATGGCGGCCAAGCCCTTGCCAAACGCCTCGCCTCCCCAGCCGGCCCCGAGGTCCTTGGCATACTTGAGGTCCCCGGCTGCCAGCAAATCCTTGACGTAGTCGAGGGCCTTGATATTGGCGTCGCTGTCCGCTGTCGCCTCGGTGCTCTCGTCATTCATCAGGCTGCCGCCCGCCTGGGCCATGAAAGATCCTATGCGCGCGTACTCGCCAGAGATGCCGAGACCGACGTGTTCGGGAGTTGTGAGCTTCTTGCTGACGGACGCGAGCTGCGCCCAGGTCGTTGGCAGGTCTGAGTCGGATAGGCCGGCTTTCTCCCAAATGTCGGTGTTAATTACCAGCTGCAGAGTCGAAAAGTCCTTGGGCGCACAATAGAACTTGCCGCTGTAGGTAAACGACTTGACGAGGCTGGGGTAGAAATCATCCTTGTTCGTCAGTTGGTCACCGTAGGCGAGAAGCGATCCGTTGGAGGCGTAGCCGGCGAGGGCGTCGGTCGAGAGGTAGAACACGTCGGCAGGCTTCCTCGCTGCGAAACCCTGCGAGAGCTGTTGGCCGAGGTTGCTGGCCGCGACGACGGTGGCCCCGGTGCCGGAGGCCTTGGACCAGTCGGCTACGGCGGACTTCACGGCGGCGGTCTCTGCGTCGCCACTCGATCCGATCATCACTGTCAGCGCCGTGTTCGAGGAAGTGAGTGTGCCATTCTTCTGCGGGCTTGTGGTGTATCCGGAACCGCAAGCGCTGAGCGCGATGGACGCCGCCATGGCGGCCGCACCTCCGATGAACCAGCGCTGGATGCTTCGTTGCACTAACTTCTCCTAGCTGTGGGGAGCCCGTTTCCGGGCACGATAAAGGGACAAAGATCATGGGGACCGCTCCAGAAAGCTGGGCCGGAATTAACCGTGACGACCCCAGTGGTAACGGGGTTCGTCGGCATAAAATTTGAACGATCAATTTGAACGATCAAATTTGGTCCGAGTAGAATATCGATGGGCTTTGAAGCATGTCAAGAGCGGCCGCTTCACCATCGGGAGGCGCACCCGCGAACGCCAAGCCGCCAGGAGAAGCTATAGTGCCTTACATGCTTTGAACGATCCAAGAATTGGATCCGGGAAGGAAGGACCGTGGGGCAACTGCCAACCATCCTCGATGTCGCCGCCGCCGCAGGCGTGTCACGCCAGACGGTGTCGAACGTGCTCAACTCGCCGTCCTTGGTGCGCCCGGAGACACGGGAAAAAGTCGAGGCTGCGATCGCAGGGCTCGGTTACCGGCCCCACGCATCCGCCCGCCGGCTGCGGACCCAAAAAAGTTCGACAATCGGCATCCGCTTGGACCCCCTCAGCGCCGATGGGATCTCGGGGTCAATCCTCGATCGCTTCCTGCACTCGCTTACCGAGCAGGCAGACCGCAAGGACCTGCGCGTGATGGTGTTTACGGCGGCGGACAGCAACGATGAAATCCGCCAGTTCAAACGGCTGAGCGAGGGTGCCGATGTCGACGCGTTCATTCTGACCGCGACCTTCCATGGCGACCCTCGGACCCAATGGCTGATTGAGCATGGCGAACCATTCGTCACTTTCGGGCGCCCCTGGGGAACCGACGACATATCCGACCCGGAGCATTTGTGGGTCGACGTCGACGGCCGGCACGGCATCCGTGAGGCGACCATCCATCTCCTCGGCACGGGAGCACGGCGGATCGCCTACATCGGCTGGCACAGCCCGTCGGGCACCGGCGATGACCGGCGCCGCGGCTGGCAGCAAGCCATGGAGGAATCGAGCGGCCTCCGCCCTGAGGAAATCGCTGCACTGCACGCACCCACCGAAGATGGTGCTACCTTCGGCGCTGAGGCATTGCTCCATCTGGAGAAGACGGCCGGGAACATTGAGGCGGTCGTGTGTGCGAGCGATGCTCTGGCTTTGGGAGCCTTCATGCACAGCGCGGGCCGCATCCCCGTCATCGGGTACGACAACACTCCGGTTGCCTCGTCGATCGGATTTTCCAGCATCGAGCAACCCATCGACGACGTCGCCGGGGGAATGCTCGAGCTGCTCACCGGCGCACACGGCGGCCGGGTCCAGCCGGGCCAGGAAGTCGCGGAACCGACACACCAACTCCTGCAGCCTCACCTGGTTCTGCGGACCCCCCGGGTACAGGCGCTCACGGTCCGCTCAAACTAGCGGCGTCGTTCCAGCACAGCCACGGAATGCGAATTCAACCGGGCACAGCAATAGCTACATGACGCGCTGGCCGAAGTTGTGCCGCCGGATCCAGGCGTGCATGGCGATCGCGGCGGCCGAGGCGGCGTTGATGGACCGGGTGGAACCGTACTGTTCGATCGACAGGGTGGCGACGGCGGCCTCGTGCACTTCGGGGGTCAGGCCGGGGCCTTCCTGGCCGAACACGAGGACGCAGTTGCGGGGCAGGTCGTAGCTCTCCAGCGGCACCGAGTCCGGGAAGATGTCGATGCCGATGATGGCCAAACCCTCCCCCTGCGCCCAGGCCACGAAGTCCTCCACGGTGGGGTGGTGGCGGACGTGCTGGTAGCGGTCGGTGACCATGGCACCGCGGCGGTTCCACCGGCGTCGTCCGATGATGTGGACTTCCTTGGCGAGGAAGGCGTTCGCGGTGCGCACCACGGTGCCGATGTTGAGGTCGTGCTGCCAGTTCTCGATGGCGATGTGGAAGTCGTGCCGTTTGGAGTCGAGGTCAGCGACGATCGCCTCATGCTTCCAGTACCGGTACTTGTCGACGACGTTGCGGCGGTCGCCGTCGGCCAGCAGGTCAGGGTCCCAGTGCGCGCCTTCGGGCCACTCACCTTCCCAGGGCCCGACGCCGACCTCCACGGCGGCGGTTTTCCCGCCGTCGGGTTCTGCTGGGGTGGGGGCTTCGGAAGGTGCGTCGTCATTCACCCCTCAACCCTAACGGGGCTGCCGGGACCCGGATGGCGCGTAACCCATGGGCGCCTTGTGTTTCGGCGCACCGAAAGGTGAAAGACTTGGGGGCAGAATCAGCCACAACAGCGGAGGTAAGAATGGCGAAGACAGACGCGGCCCCCAAGACCGGCGCGGCGTACCGCAACGGTCACGAGATTGAATGCTGGCTGACGGACATGGACGGCGTCCTGGTCCACGAGAACCAGGCCATTCCCGGCGCGGCCGAACTGATCCAGCGCTGGGTGGACACGTCCAAGCGCTTCCTGGTCCTGACCAACAACTCGATTTTCACCCCGCGCGACCTCTCCGCCCGCCTGAGCTCCTCCGGCCTGGAAATCCCCGAGGAGAACATCTGGACCTCGGCCCTGGCCACTGCCCAGTTCCTGAAGGACCAGGTGGCGGCCGGCGGACCGGATTCCGGGAACCGCGCGTACACGATCGGCGAGGCGGGCCTGACGACGGCGCTGCACGAGGCGGGCTTCATCCTCACCGACCAGAACCCGGACTTCGTGGTGCTCGGCGAGACCCGCACCTACTCCTTCGAGGCGATCACCACGGCCGTGCGCCTGATCCTGGGCGGGGCACGGTTCATTGCCACCAACCCGGACGCCACCGGACCGTCCAAGGAGGGCCCGCTCCCGGCTACCGGCGCCATCGCCGCCATGATCTCCAAGGCGACAGGCCGCGAACCGTACATCGTGGGCAAGCCCAACCCCATGATGTTCCGCTCCGCCATGAACCGGATCGACGCGCACTCCGAAACCACGGCAATGATCGGCGACCGGATGGACACCGACATCATCGCCGGGATGGAAGCCGGCCTGCACACGGTCCTGGTGCTCAGCGGCATCACCCAGCGCGAGGAAATCGCGGCGTTCCCGTTCCGGCCGAACCAGGTGCTAACCTCGGTGGCCGAGCTCAAGGACCAGATCTAAGAAGGACAACGGCCATGGCGGTGCTGAATCTGCGGCCCCTGTTGGGCGGCCGGCTGGTGCGGGGCAGCCAGCCTTTCGGCATGGACGCGGCGGCTACTGCGGAGTTCCTGGCGGCGCACGGCATCCGTACGGTGGTCGACCTGCGCAGCGTCCGGGAACGCGACCTCCTGCCGTGGCAGCTGGCCCAGGGCAACGGCGTCGAACTGTTGGAAAGTCCCTTCGACACCGCGCCGCACGGCCTTCCGCCGGTGGTGGGCACGGCCGAAGAACTCGGCGAGCTGTACCTGGGCTGGGTCCGCACGGGCCCGGCCTGGGTGGCTGCCTCCCTCCGGCCCGCGGCGCACGGCACCGCTTTCGTGCACTGTTCGCTTGGCAAGGACCGGACCGGTGTGATCTCGGCCTTGGCCCTGCTGGCGGCCGGCACGGACCCGGAGGCCGTGGTGGCCGACTACACCGCCACCACCGCGGCCCTGCCGCAGCTGCTGACCGTCATGGCACAGACCTGGAGCGTGGCGGTGCCGGCCCTGCCGCCGCAGGCCTTCAGCCCCGAGCATATGCTCCTGCAATCCCCCGAAGGTGCCATCCGGCACTTCCTTGCCGGATTCGGGCGGGAATTCGGCGACGCCGCGGGCTACCTGCGCGACGCCGGCCTGAGCGCCGCCGAGCTCGACGCACTCCGCGGCCCGGCGGCCTGAGCCGGGCAGGACGCCCAACGCAAGCCGCCCGCCGTCGTCGGGATCAGAACGCCGTCACCCGGCCCGCCGCACCTGGCAGCGGGAACAGCTCGTCCTCGAGCGTCTGGACGATGGGACGGTAGACGAACGGGTTCCACTGCGGGCTGGCGTGCGGCGGGAGGGCGCCGTCGGTCCTGAGGTCCGCGGTGGCCATGTTCTTCCGGAAGGTCCGCGACCAGCCGGCCCGCGCCGTTTCGTAGTTGACGGTGTTGTCGCGCGGGTTGCCGACGAACGCCATCTTGGTCTTCCCCAGCCGGTCGACGAAGCGCGTGGCGTCGTAGTGGTAGATGTAGGCCGATTCGCTCTGGATCAGCACGCTGGACGGGGCGATCGGGGTCAGCTGTTCCAGGGTCTGGTCCAGGATCTGCCGCCAGCTGCGCTCGTTCTTGTGGGCCACCCGCTCCCCCAGCTCATAGCCGCCGCGCAGCACCGACGGCACCCGGAAGCCGCTCTCGTAGAGGAACACGACGCCGTCGAACCAGCTCTGGTCCAGGACGTCGTACTTGCTGTACGGGGAGGAGTCGAGCAGGATGAACTCCACCGCGATCCCGTGCCACTCCCGCAGCCGCGTGGCCACCTCGGTGGCGAGCATTCCGCCGAAGCTGTGGCCGTAGAAGTAGAGTTTGCGCAGCTTGCGTTCCCGGGCATAGGCGACGACGGCGTCCGTCACCTCATCGACTTCCAGGCCGAGGTTCGAGTACCCGACGGCGGCCAACTGGCCCCGCTGCCGCAGCGCGTTGCGCAGGGAGTTGAGGATCCACTGTGCCTCTTCCCAGCTGGTCTTGTAGCCCGGGAAAAGAATCCACGCGGCGTCGGGAAAGTACGCCGTGGCGACGTCGTCATCCACGGTGAGGATCTTCGTGACGCGCCGCTCGGCCTGGATCTGCCGGGTGATGAACATGTCCGTGGCGAGCAGTCCGGAGGCGCCCGCGCCGATCAGGAAGCTGCGCCGGGAGAAATCCTTGAGCTCGGCGGCCTGGCGGAGGATCCTTGCGGCGTGCTCGGCTGGCCGCCGCTCCGGCACATCCGCAGCGGCTGGCACATCCCCCCTGCGGTAATGCTCCACACTGCCAGCTTATGACGTTGCCTGCGGAGCCCCGAAAGTGCCAGCGGGCAAGCACGGTCTTACGGCCGTTTGGGGACCTAGTGCCTGCAGTCGGTCAGGCGTACCGTCTTATCCAAGCAAGAGCGGCCGGGCAACGGGCCGGAGCGCGTTGATGTTGCCGCATTACCGCCCCAGGGTGGAGGAACCGACGATGGCTGGATGGAACGCAGACACTGCCGCAGGCCCCTTGGGGAGCGGCGCGGTGACGTTGGTGGAAGGATCGTCCTTCTGCATTTCCTTGGCAAACGGGGACATCCAGCCCGGACACCCGCACGGCCTTTTCGTTCAAGACACGCGGATTCTTTCCCGCTGGAGCCTGACCGTGAACGGCCAGCCCCTGGAACCGTTGGCCGCGGAAACCAAGGAACCCTTCAGGGCGTTGTTTGCCGGCAGGGTTCCCCGTTCCGACGGTTACGCTGACAGTCCGCTCATCGTGGAACGGCTGCGGGAAGTGGGAGCCGGGCTGCTGGAGAAAATCACCATCCGGAACTTCTCCGTGAACCCGGTCGAATGCGTTGTGCGCATAGGGATAGAGGCGGACTTCGCCGACCTGTTCGAGGTGAAGGAAGCACGGCTGGAACGCCACTGGGAGGAAACCCGGCAACCGGGCGACGTTTCCCTCAACATCCGCGGGCTCTGGGAGGGCATTCGGAAGGAGGTCATCGTCACGGCACCAGGTGCCGACGTCGGACCTGATGCAGTTGCGTATCGGACGGTCGTGCCCCGGCAGGGCCACTGGACCACCGCGCTGACCGTCGTGCCCGCTTCGGAAGGCGAGGACACTCTGGCACCTTTCTTGCATCCAGAGGCAGGAGGCCTATCGCCCCGGGACCTGCGCCGGCAGGAATGGGTGCGGAAGATTCCGGTGGTGCAGGTGGGCAACCACGTCATTGAACGGACCCTGCGGCGCAGCTATGACGACCTCGGCGCCTTGAGGATTGAGGATCCGGCACACCCCGAACACGTTGTCGTAGCGGCGGGGGCGCCGTGGTTCATGACCCTGTTCGGGCGGGACTCGCTGTGGGCTTCTGAGATGTCGCTGCCTGTGGACCCGTCGCTTGCCTTGGGCACCCTGCAAACCTTGGCGGACCACCAGGGCAAGGTGGTGGACGAGATGAGCGAGGAGGAGCCCGGCAAGATCCTGCACGAGGTCCGGCTGGACGTGTCCAGCGGCCTGGCGCTTGGCGGCAAGTCCACCTACTACGGCAGCGTGGATGCGACGCCGCTGTTTGTCAGCGTCCTGGGCTCAGTGAGCCGCTGGGGTTTCGCCTCGGAAACAATCGCCGCCCTCCTGCCGCACGCGGACCGGGCCCTGGCCTGGATTGAGGAGTACGGGGACAAGGACGGCGATGGATTTGTTGAATACCAGCGCCTCAACGAGCGCGGCCTGATCAACCAGGGCTGGAAGGACTCGTGGGATGGCATCAACTTCGCCGACGGCACACTTGCCGAACCTCCGATCGCGCTGTGCGAAGTGCAGGCGTACGTCTATGACGCCTATATGGCCCGGGCCTGGATGGCCTTCGACGCCGGTGACGCCGGATTGGGAACAGAGCTGACGGAGCGTGCGGAACGCCTTAAGGAGCAGTTCAACGAGCGGTTCTGGCTGCCGGACCGCGGGTACTATGCCATCGCGCTGGACGGTAACAAGAAGCCTGTGGACGCGTGCGCCTCCAACATGGGGCAATGCCTGTGGTTCGGCATCGTGGACAAGGACAGAGCCCCGTTGGTGGCCGAGCGTTTGATGTCTCCGGAAATGTTCAGCGGCTGGGGCGTCAGGACCTTGGCCAGCGACATGGCTGCATACAACCCGGCGAGCTATCACAACGGATCGGTCTGGCCGCACGACAACGCGGTCATTGCCGCGGGGCTGATGCGCTACGGCTTCGTGGAGGAGGCGCAGCGAATCGCCACTGCGTTGCTGGAGGCAGCCGAGTACTCGGAGGGGCGCCTGCCAGAGCTGTTCTGTGGCTTCGACCGGGAACAGTTCGCGGAGCCGGTTGCCTACCCCACGGCCTGTTCCCCGCAGGCCTGGGCGGCCACCGCGCCGATCATGCTTGTGACGAGTCTGATGCGCTACGACGCCCACGTTTCCCGCGGCGGCCTGTGGATGGACCCGGTGCTCCCCGAGGCCTTTGGCGACCTGCACATTTCAAACGCCCCGGTAGGGCGTGGCCGGGTCACCATCGACGTCACCAATTCAACTGCGTCAGTCACGGGGCTGCCCGACGGCGTGACTTTCCATCGCGGGCACCGGCCTTGGCTGACCGAACTGGTGGACCAATTCAAGCCGCACGAGCAGGCACCGCAGGGGTGAAACGTCCTCAGAATTTAGGTAACGGGGAGCCTGTCGACGACCGGAGCCTGAGGCTTTGCAAGGTGTTCCGGCCTAAGGATCTCCTCGAGTTGCTCCGCCGTGAGCAGTCCGCGTTCGAGGACCAGCGAGGAAACACTCGCCCCGGTGGACAGGGCTTGCCGGGCGATTGAGGTTGCCGCGTCGTACCCGATGATCGGGTTGAGGATGGTGACGACGCCGATGCTCGCCTCGACCTGGGACCGAAGGTATTCCTTGTTGGCCGTGATTCCGTCAATGCAATGGTCGGCAAGGGTAGTGCATGCCGCGGTGAGGTGGGCCAGGCTGGCGAACAGCGAGCGCGCGATGATGGGCTCGAAGGCGTTGAGCTGCAGCTGCCCGGCTTCGGCGGCAGCAGTAACAGTCAGGTCGTTGCCCATCACTTCGAAGGCCACCTGGTTGACGACTTCCGGAATGACAGGATTGACCTTGCCGGGCATGATGCTCGATCCCGCCTGGCGCGGAGGCAGGTTGATTTCGGCGAAACCCGCCCGGGGACCGGAGGAGAGCAGCCTCAGGTCGTTGCAGATCTTGGAGAGCTTCACGGCAATCCGCTTCAGCATCCCGGAGAAGAGCACGAAGGCCCCGCAGTCCTGGGTGGCTTCCACGAGGTTCCCGGCCGTCACCAACGGGAGCCCGGTTATTCCGCTGAGGTGGGTGCGGGCAATCGCGGCATATCTCGAATGGGTGTTGATGCCGGTTCCGATTGCCGTTGCCCCGAGGTTGATTTCATGCAGGTGGACCATTGCCTCGCGGAGCCGAAGCTCGTCTTCTTCCACCATCACTTCGTAGGTGCTGAACTCCTGCCCCAACGTCATAGGGACGGCATCCTGCAGCTGGGTCCTGCCGACCTTGACGACGTCGTCGAACTGGACCGCTTTGCGGGCGAGGGCGCGGCGCAGGTGCTGCATGGCCGCCAGGAGTTCCAGGCCACCCTTGATCGTGGCGATCTTGATGGCCGTGGGGTAGACGTCGTTGGTGGACTGGCCCATGTTGACGTCCCCATTGGGATGGATCGCGCTGTAGGCACCCTTGCCGAGGCCAAGGTGCTCCAGCGCCCGGTTGGCTATGACTTCATTGGCATTCATGTTGGTGGAGGTGCCGGCCCCGCCTTGGATGACGTCGACGACGAACTGGTCCAGCAGCCCGCCCTCCTCGATGTCCGCACAGGCCTGGACAATAGCGTCTTTCTTCGCCTCGGCGATCAGTCCCAGATCGAAATTGGCGAGCACCGCCGCATGCTTGACCTGGGCGAGAGCCTTGACCAGCTGGGGATAGGCGGAGATCGCGGTGCCGGTGATGGGAAAGTTTTCCACGGCCCGCAGGGTCTGGATCCCCCAGTAGGCGGAGGTCGGAAGAGTCCGGGTTCCCAGGAAATCTGTCTCCGTCCGGCCCGCCGGGAAATCCGGTTCGGCGCCGTCGGGAATGGGTGCTGTTGTGTTGTGTGCCATGGTTCGGTTCGACTTCCGGAAGGACTGATTAGGTGGAGGGGAAGTTGTAGGAGGCGCCGGAGGCGTCCTTGGCTTCCGGCCAGCGGGAGGTGATGACCTTGCCGCGGGTGTAGAAGGAGACGCCTTCGGGGCCATAGATGTGCTTGTCTCCGAAGAGGGAGGCCTTCCAGCCGCCGAAGGAGTGGTAAGCCACCGGGACCGGGAGGGGGACGTTGATGCCGATCATGCCCACATCCACCGAGCGCTGGAACTTCCGTGCCGCAGCGCCGGAGGCGGTGAAGATCGCGGTGCCGTTGCCGTAGGGGTTGGCGTTGATCAGGCTGATGCCGTCCTCAAGCGTGTCGACGCGGACGACCACCAGGACGGGTCCGAAGATCTCCTCGGTGTAGGCGCTCATTCCGGTCGTCACGTGGTCGATCACGGTGGGGCCCACCCAGAAGCCTTCTTCATGGCCGGGGACAACGAGCTCGCGGCCGTCCACCACCACCGCGGCGCCGGCAGTTTCGGCTTCGGTGACGATTTTGACGATGCGTTCCTTCGAGGCCGGGGTGATGACCGGGCCCATGTCCGCGCCGGGCTCGGTGCCGTTGGCGACCCTGACGGCGAGGGCGCGTTCCCGGACCTTGGCGACGAGGGCGTCGGCGGCGTCCCCGACGGCGACGGCAACTGAGATGGCCATGCAGCGCTGCCCGGCGGAACCGAACGCGGCGGCGGCCAGGTGGTCGGCGGCGTTGTCCAGGTCGGCGTCGGGCAGGATGATCGCGTGGTTCTTCGCCCCGCCCAGGGCCTGGACGCGCTTGCCGTGCTTGGTGGCGGTTTCGTGAACGTACTGGGCGATCGGGGTGGAGCCGACGAAGGAGATACCGTCCACGTCGGGGTGGGTCAGCAGGCCCTCCACGGTGTCCTTGCCGCCGTGCAGGACCTGGAACACCCCATCCGGCAAACCGGCCTGCTTCCAGAGCCTGGCCAGCAGCAGCGACGGGGACGGATCGCGCTCGGAAGGCTTGAGGATGAACGCGTTGCCGGTGGCGATCGCCATGGGCGCCATCCACAGCGGCACCATGACGGGGAAGTTGAACGGAGTGATGCCGGCGACGACGCCGAGGGGTTCGCGGAAGGAGAACACATCGATGCCGGTGGAGACCTGGTCCGAGTAGTCGCCCTTGAGCAGGGACGGGATGCCGCAGGCGTATTCGATGACTTCCAGGCCCCGGCCGATCTCGCCCTTGGCGTCGGAGAGGACCTTGCCGTGTTCGGCCGTGATCAGGGTGGCCAGTTCTTCCACGTGCGCGGCGACGAGTTCACGGAACTTGAACAACACCGCGGTGCGCTTGGCCAGCGAAATGTCACCCCAGGAATCAGCGGCCTTCTTAGCCGCGGCCACTGTCGCTTCCAGGTCTGCCCGGGTGGCCAGGCTCAACTCGGCCGTGACCTGGCCCGTTGCCGGGTTGTACACGGGGCGGGTGATGCCCCCTGAGCCTGCGGTCTCAACACCGTAGATGAAGTGCTGGATCCGGGAGAGGGTCGTCGTTGACCTGGTCATGGCAGTTGTCCTTAGGAAGTGAACGCTTTTGCGGTGAATGAGGGGCTCAGAAGCCGGGGACGTATCCGAGGGACTTGTCCACGATGTTTTCCAGCGGTTCGCCATTGCAGTACCGCCGGAGGTTCTCCACGAAGAGTTTTCCGAGGTCATCGAGGTAGTCCACGGTGTCACCGCACATGTGCGGGGTGATGATGACGTTCTCCATCCCCCACAACGCATGCCCTTCCGGCAGCGGCTCGGGATCCACGACGTCCAGGGCAGCAGCGGCGATGGAGCCCGATTCGAGGGCGGCGATCAACGCATCTGTCTCAACGAGTTGTCCCCGCCCCACATTGATCAGGGCTCCAGTGGCCTTCATGGCTTCCAGGACCCTGGCATCGACCAAACCCCTGGTTTCCTCCGTCAACGGTGCGGCAAGAACCACGTAGTCGTAATAACGGACAATCTGGGCCAGCTCGCGGGAAGAGTAGATCAGGCCAAAGTCTGCGTCCCCGGACCGGCCGGTCCGGCCTGCGCCGTCGACCTCCATCCCCACAGCCCTGAAAAGCCGGGCAATTTCACGGCCTATGGAACCCGTGCCCACCACCAGCGCGGACTGCCCCTGGATCTTGCGGGTGGTCCGGTGCTGCCAGCGCTGCTGTTGCTGCAGCCGGAACGAACCCTGCGCGTCTTTGGCCAAATCGAGTACAAATCCGAGCGCGAACTCCGCAATTGCCCGGCTCAGCACACCACGGGAGTTCGTGTAGGTAACGTCGCTTGCCACCAGCTCATCAAACATCAGCTGGCTCACCCCGGCTGCGGAGACATGGACCCACTTCACTGATGAGGCGGCGTCCCAGTTCTCCTTGAGCGCGGGCGAGAAGGAGTGCCATTGGTACAGCACGTCCGCCCCGTTCAAAGCCTTCGCGAGGCTGTCCGCCTTGGTCAACCGGACCTCGGCGAGCCTTTCGATCTCTGTTAGCCCCGGCGGCAGCGCCTCCCTGTACAGGACCGCAACCTTCGGGCGCCCGGCCTCCCTTGCGGCAGTCACGGCGCCGATGTCCCTGAAACGGCCGGCTGGTCAGCGGCCAATAGCTCGATCGCCGCGAGGACAGCGGCCGTGAATTCCGACGTCGAGGATGTCCCCCCGACGTCGCGGGTTCCATGGCCGTCGCGCAGTGCGGACTCGAACGCCGCCTGGAGGTGCGCGGCCGCCTCGGGATGGCCGAGGTGCTCCAGCATCATCGCTCCGGACCAGATCTGGCCCACCGGGTTGGCGAGGCCCTTGCCGGCGATGTCCGGAGCCGAGCCGTGCACCGGTTCGAAAAGGGACGGGTAGTACCCGTCCGGGTTCAGGTTGGCACTCGGCGCCAGGCCGATGGACCCCGTGACGGCGCTGCCCAAATCGGACAGGATGTCACCGAGAAGGTTGGACGCAACAATGACATCCAAGGTCCAGGGCTTCAGGACCAGGTGCGCGGCGAGTGCATCCACCAGCTCGTGCGTGACCGCCACCCCCGGATAGCCACCGGCGGTTTCCTCCACCACCTCGTCCCAGAAAGGCATGGTGTGGATGATGCCGTTGCTCTTCGTGGCGGACGTCAGCCTTCCACTGCGGGCAGAGGCGAGTGAGGCCGCGAAGTGGGCAACCCGGGAAACACCCAGGCGTGTGAAAATGGTTTCCTGCACGGCGCTTTCCTGCGGCAGGCCGCGGTACATCCGTCCCCCGACCTCCGAGTACTCGCCCTCGTTGTTCTCCCTGACGATCAGGAGATCAATCGGGTACTTCGCTGCCAGAGGCGAGGCCACGCCGTCGAGCGTCTTGACCGGACGGAGGTTGACGTACTGCTGGAACTCCCGGCGGATCGGGATCAGCAAGCCCCACAGCGACTCGGTGTCCGGAACCTCCGGATCGCCCACCGCGCCGAGGAAAATGGCGTCATGCCGGGCCAACTGGTCCAGGCCATCAACCGGCATCATCCGCCCATGCCGCTTGTAGTAGTCGGAACCCCACTCGAAATGGGTGAAGTTGAGGCTCAACGAATGGATGGCTGCAATGCGCTCCAGGCAGGCGATTGCTGCCGGGACAACTTCCTTGCCAATGCCATCACCTGCAATGACCGCGATGTTGTGGGTATTCATGGATTCTCCGTTTGCCTTCAGGCCGGTGCTACTGCGGGGTCGCCGAGGTTGACGATCGTGTTCTTGGGTTCGGTCATTTCACGGACGGCATGCCGGACGCCTTCGCGCCCGACGCCGGACTTCTTGAAGCCGCCGAAAGGCATGGAATCGATCCGGACGTCGCTGGTTTCGTTGATGACGACGGCGCCGACGTGCAGCTTGTCCGCGATCGACAAGGCCTGGTCAATGGACCGGGTGAACACCCCGGCCTGCAGGCCATACTCGGTGTTGTTGGCTGCGTAGACGGCGTCCTGGACCTCGATGAACGGCAGGATGCTCACCACTGGGCCGAACACCTCGTCCCGGATGACCCGGCATTTCGAAGGCACATCAGTCAGGACTGTCGGTTCGTAATAGGCGGCCCGTCGTTTGCCGCCGGCGTGCAGGGTGGCCCCAGCCGCTGTGGCTTCGTCGACCCATTCCTCCACGCGGCGGGCCTCGGCCTCGGAAATCAGCGGCCCGATGTCGGTGGCGCGGTCGAACTTGGGCCCGGCTTTCAGCGACTTGGTGCCGCGGACTACGTGCTCCAGGACACGGTCGTAGAGCGAGATGTGTACATATACCCGCTGCACCGACAGGCAGTTCTGCCCGGCCACCCCGAACGCACCTGCCACGATCGCAGCCGCTGCGGTTTCGGGATCAGCGTCAGCGCACACAATCGTGGCGTTGTTGCCGCCGAGTTCGGACAGGATCTTCTTCGCTCCTGCAGCGGCGGCGATCCGGTCCGCAGTTACCGGGCCGCCCGTGAAGGAGATCAAGTCCACCCGCGGATCGGTGACCAGCGCTTCGGACACGCCCTCGCCGGTGACGATCGCTGCAATCCGTCCCGACGGAACTCCGGCTTCCAACAACAGCTGTACCAGCGCGAGTCCGCTCAGCGGTGTCCGCCCGGACGGTTTGAGCACGACGCCGTTGCCGCCGATCAGGGCCGGGCCGAGTTTATGCGCCACCAGGTTGAGCGGATCGTTGAACGGCGTGATCGCCGCGACGAT
The DNA here is from genome assembly GCF_003614925.1 of Arthrobacter celericrescens. GTDB lineage: Bacteria > Actinomycetota > Actinomycetes > Actinomycetales > Micrococcaceae > Arthrobacter > Arthrobacter celericrescens. The sequence goes on along the minus strand of NZ_QYLP01000033.1, from coordinate 94,365 downwards.
GCCCACGGGCTTCCGGCTGTACCAGCCGACCTTGGCCCCCGCGGCCAGGCTGTCCTCGAAGGCCAGCGTTTCCCCCACCAGCTCTTCCGCCGCGGCGGCGGACAACCGCAGGGTTTCCTGGCAGCGGCGCACCTCGCGCTCGGCCTCGCTGATTGTCTTGCTGCTCTCCGCCGCGATGATGGAAGCGAAGCGCCCGGACTGCTCACCCAGCAACTGCACAGCCTTCTCCAGCGCCTCGCGCCGGGCACGAAGGGGCCAGTCTGCAAGCTGCAGATCGCGCTGGATATGGCCGATGGCACGCTTGACGTCCTCCGGCGCGGAGGCGCACACATGCCCCACGACGAATCCGTCCTGGGGATCCCTGACCTCAAGGGTCATCCCGCCGGTCTGCCAGCGCCCTTCAAGGAAGGCACCTCCAGGAAGGTTGGCGACTTCTGAGCGGCTGTCCCCCGTTTCCGGGCGCGCGTCATCGAGGATTGTTGATGGCAACATGTGGTCCCTTGGCTAGGTGGGTGATTGGGTGGTTGGTAGCTGGCCAGCCGGTCCCTGCTGGCCAGCTGGTCTATTTGATCCGGTCGATGATCTTCGCGGCCGCCCCAATGAAGGGCAGGAACCACGGCGGACCAAAGTGGCCGGGAACGGGCGGGTTCTTCAGGTCTTCCCACACATTGGCGCTCTTGTCTCCGCCCATGTAATGCGCCATCCGCTTGCCCATGTGGGCCGCCATCTGGACGCCATGGCCGCTGTAGTTGAGCGAGTAGAAAAGCCCATTGTGCTCGCCGGCGTGGACCATCTGGTCCATCGACAGATCCACCAGGCCGCCCCAGATGTAGTCCACCTTGGCGTTGGACAGGTACGGGAAGAGCTCGAGCATCGCCTTGCGGAGGATCTCTGCGCTCTTGACGTCCGAGTCGGGGCTCGAGAGCGCAAAGCGCGCCCGCCCGCCGAAGAGGAGCCGGTTGTCGGGCGTGATGCGGAAGTAGTAGGTGAGCATCTTGCTGTCCGAGGCCTGGCGCCTGTTGGGGAGGATCCGGTTCACCACGTCTTCGGGCAGCGGCTCCGTGACAATAATGAAGCTGCCCACCGGGATCACGCGGCGCTGCATCCACGGCGTAATGCTGCCGGTGTAGCCGCTGGTGGCGACCAGGACCTGCTTGGCACGGGTGATACCCCGGGTGGTGTGGACATCGTGCACGGTGCCGCTGACCCGCTTGAGCTCGGTCACTCCCGCGTTTTCGCAGATCAGCGCGCCGGCCGTTGCGGCTGCCCCTGCGAGGCCGTGGGCGAACTTACCGACGTGGAGTCCCGCGCCCTTCGGGTCGAGCATCGCTCCCTTGTAGAAGTCGGTGCCGATCTCACTGTGGATGTCGGCCTTCGGGATGAGGGTGACATAGTGGTCCACGTGCTTGGCCAGCAGTTCCTGGGACTTCTTGAAGCCGTCATTGTGCGACTCGTGGTAGGCCAGCGAGAGCTTTCCGAAGCGGTTGAAGTCGCAATCGATGGCGTGGTCATGGACCAGCTTCTCGATGCTGTCAATGGCGTCGTTGTACTCACGGAACATCTCCACGGCGCGGGGCACCCCGTACCGCTTGACCGCCGTGCTGAATCCAATGGCCAGGCCGGTGGTGGCCATGCCGCCATTGCGGCCGGACGCGCCCCAGCCCACGGTGTGGCGTTCGAAGACGGCGACGCTCGCACCCTGCTGGGCGAACTCAAGCGCAGCGGAGAGGCCGGTGAACCCGGCACCGATGATCGCGACGTCGACAGCTTCCGGGACAGGGGTGCTGCGGTAATCGCCGGAAGGTTCGGCTGTGTCCAGCCAGTAAGGGATGAGTTTCACGGGATGGCCTTTCGCCTCGAAGTCGGTCTAGAGACCGAGGTGCTTGTTGATCTCGTCCAGGGACTTAGCAACGTTGAGGTCATAGCCCGGGCCAATGGGGTCATAGCCACGGTCCAGCAGCCAGAGGTTCCGGAAGCCCATGTCGTGCATCGGGTGCACGTCGTAGCGGGTGTGCGAAGAGATATGCAGGAAGTCCTCCGGCCTGGCGTTCAGGGTGTCGAGCATGTACTCGAAGGCCTGGTAGCGCGGCTTGTAGGCCTGGGCCTGCTCAGCGGTCAGCACGGCGTGGAACTCAGCGCCGAGCTTCGGGATGCTGATGTCCAGGAAGCTGTTATCGGCGTTGGACAGGGCCACCAACTTGTAGTTGTCGCCCATGAGCTTCAGCGGGGCCGGCACGTCCTCGTGGGCAACCCAGCCGCGGACAGCCTCGGCGAACTGTGCGCCGGCATCCTCGTTCGACTCAATGCCCCAGTACTTGCACACGCGGTCGAAGGAGTCCTGGAGGATCTGCTCGTAGGGCTTGTAGGCACCACAGACCTCGTCGAAGCGGTACCCGCGGAAGACCTTCTTGAACGCGGGCCACTCTTCTTCAGGCAGGCGGCCATCCAGCAGGCGACGCGTGGTGGGATCGATGTCGAAGTTGATCAAAGTGCCGTAGACATCGAAGGAGATGTACTTCGGCCGGTTGGTGGTTGCCATAATTCGTCCGTTCATAGATGACTTTTGCGGGACGCCCGGTGGTCCGCCGTCCCGCTTCAGGTCGTGTGGGGGGCCGGAGATTCCTGGGCGTCGAGAACCAGATGCTTTGACTGTAGGTCCCAGAATTGTAGATTGTCAACAGTTTCTGTTGCGAAACCTTCTCATGTAACCCGGGGCCCAAACCCGCGCCAAATATTTCACTTATCGTCGATTGTTGACAATCTGCGATTTGAGGAGTTGCATAGGCAGTGGATGCAGAACGAGACCCGTATCACAGCACTTTGAACCCAACACCTCCCCGATTGCCCCTGGGACCGGCTTCCGAACTGACAAGGACGCCACTTGGAAGCCCTCCGAAAATACCCACTCGTTCGGCGAAACCAACTTCACCTGAAACCCATTTTTGAAGGGAAGCATCATGAAGACAATGAGCAAGATCCAGACTGCCGCTACCGGACTTGCGGTGCTGATGGCTTTGAGCGCCTGTGGCGCTGCCGCGACGCAGGACCCGCAGAGCTCGAACACCGCCGACATCTCGGCAGGCATCCAGCCCGATGCCAAGGCTGTCAGCCTGCTTCCGCAGTCCTACAAGGACAAGGGCGAACTGACGGTCGCGATGGACCTGCACTACCCGCCGACGACGTTCCTCGCGGAGGACAACCAGACGCCGATCGGCCTGAACCCGGACATCGCGCGGCTCATCGCAAAGAAGCTGGACCTGAAGCTGAAGTTCGAGGACACGAAGTTCGACACGATCGTCCCGGGCATCGATGGCGGCCGCTATGACTTCACGGCCACCACCATGTCCAAGACCGAAGAACGGCTCGAGGTGCTCGACATGATTGACTACTTCAAGGCCGGCAGCTCCGTGGCCGTGGCCGCGGGCAACCCGCTGAACCTCAGCATGGAGACCCTGTGCGGCAAGAACATCGCCGTCACTGCCGGCTCCACCGGCCAGCTCAAGCGCCTCCCGGCCCTCTCGGAGCAGACCTGCACCTCGAAGGGACAGCCGGCGATCAACGCCGTCACGCTGCCCAACGTCCAGGAAGCCCTGACCCAACTGCACTCCAAGCGGATCGACGGCATCCTCTACGACACCACCGCACTCGGGTGGGCCGCGAAGCAGCAGCCGGACTCCTTCACCCTCCTCGGCCGGGTCAATGTCGGCTCGAGCGACGTCACCGCTATCGGCGTGAAGAAGGGCTCACCGCTGACCCCCGCCCTGCAGGCCGCCATCCAGTCCGTCCTGGAGACCCCCGAGTACAAGAAGTCCCTCGAGACCTGGGGTCTTGAGTCCGGCGCCATCACCGACGCCAAGCTCAACTAGGGGGCGCCTCCATGGTCACAACTATCAGCAAAGGAAGTGAAACCACGATGGGTGGCATCGATGCAGCCCTCAAGCCGCGGCTTCGGCTTCGGACTCCCACCGAGTACGCCGGATGGGTCCTGAGCATTCTCGTCGGCCTCGGGATCCTCGCCTCGGTCCTGACAAACCCCAACTTCAAGTGGGGCATCGTCGGAAAGTACTTCTTCGCCGAATCGATCCTGCGCGGCCTGGTGCTCACCGTTTTCCTCACGGTCGCGAGCATGGCACTGGGAACGCTGCTCGGCCTTGCCTTGGCGGTCATGCGCGCTTCCCACGTGAAGCCGGTTTCCATCGCCGCGGGCCTCTACCTCACCCTGTTCCGCGGCACCCCGGTGCTGGTGCAGCTGATCTTCTGGTTCAACATCTCCGCGCTCTACCCTGACCTGAGGATCGGGATCCCGTTCACGGACATCGGCACGGCCGTGGACACGAATGCGATCATGGGCCCGATCACCGCAGCCCTTGTGGGCCTGACCCTCAATCAGGCCGCGTACATGGCCGAGATCATCCGCGGCGGTTTTTCCGCCGTAGGGAAGGGACAAATCGAGGCCGCCGATTCCCTGGGCATGAGCGCCGGCATGCGGATGCGCAAGGTCATCATCCCCCAGGCGATGCCCTCGATCATTCCAGCGACCGGCAACCAGTTCATCGGCATGTTCAAGGAAACCTCCCTCGTCAGCGTGCTCGGCGTCGCGGAATTGCTCCAAAGCGCCCAGCTGATCTACGCCCGGACCTACGAAACCATCCCGCTGCTGATCGTCGCCAGCCTCTGGTATCTGGTGATGACCCTGCTGTTGAGCTACCCGCAGGCCCAGCTCGAGAAACGATACTCCCGTGCAACCTCCACCTTGCCGCGCAAGGCCAAGCGGGTTGCCCAACCGGAAGGCGCTGCCCGATGAGCACCGACGGCACCATTCACGCCCGCGGAATCCGCAAATCCTTTGGACATAAGACGGTCCTGCAGAACATCGACCTGGACGTCGCCAGCGGCGAGGTTTGCTGCATCATCGGCCCGTCCGGCTCCGGCAAGTCCACCCTGCTGCGCTGTATCAACGGCCTGGAGACGGTGGACCTCGGAGTCCTGCAGGTCAACGGCGAAACCTTCGGTTACCACGAAACCGAAACCGCCTACCACGCCCTGAGCAAGAAGAAGCTGGCCGAGCAGCGCACCCGGGTCGGCATGGTCTTCCAGCAGTTCAACCTCTTCCCCAACATGACAGCCCAGGAAAACGTCATGTCCGGCCCGGTCCTGGTCAAAGGCGTGGACAAGAAGAAGGCTGCCGCCCGGGCAGACGAACTGCTGGCCAGCGTCGGACTCGACGGCCACGGATTCAAGTACCCCGCCCAGCTCTCCGGCGGACAACAGCAGCGCGTGGCCATCGCCCGTTCCCTGGCCATGGACCCCGAAATCATGCTCTTCGACGAACCCACCTCCGCGCTGGACCCGGAAAAGGTCGGCGAAGTCCTCGCTGTCATGAAGGACCTCGCCAAAAAGGGCATGACCATGGTCGTCGTCACCCACGAAATGGGCTTCGCCCGCGAAGTTTCCGACTCCCTGCTTTTCATGGACGAGGGCTTCGTGGTCGAGCGCGGCGATGCGCGCGAAGTGCTTGGCAATCCGAAGGAAGCCCGCACCCGGTCCTTCCTGGAAAAGGTGCTCTAATGACCGACGGAAAACTCGCAGTCATCGGACTGGGCAGTATCGGAAGCATGGCCCTGTGGCAAGCATCCCGGCTGTCCGACTCGGTAGTCGGCTTCGAGGCCGCCACTCCCGCCCACGGCCGCAGCGCCGTGGGCGGGGACACCCGCCTCTTCCGCATGATCTACCGCGGCAACCCCGACTTCTACCCCATCCTTCAGCGCTCCCAGCGGCTCTGGGCCGAACTCGAAGCCGAAACCGGCCAGGACATTCTCACCCGCTGCGGCGGCCTGTCCATCGGCACCGCCAACGGCCCCTACATCAACGCCGTCCTGGAAACCACCAAAGCCACCGGCGCCGAACACCAGCTCCTCAGTCACCAAGAACTGGCCGAACGGTACCCGCAACACAACCTCCGCCCGGACGACGTCGCCGTCTACGACCCGAACGCCGGTGCCCTGCGCACCGACCGCGCCGTCACCGCGGCAGTCGCCGCCGCCGAAGCCAACGGTGCCACCGTCCACCGCAACACCCCCGTGGACAGCATCACCGAAACCAACGACGGCGTCATCGTCACCGCCGGCGGCAAGTCCTGGACCTTCGAGAACGTCATCGTCGCCTCCGGCGGCTGGTCCCGCAGGCTCATGCCCGACTACCTCGAGAACGCGACGGAAACCAAAAGGATCTTCCTGTCCTGGTTCGTCGCCAACGATGCCAGCCAATTCACCCCGGAGAAATTCCCCATCTTCATCCGGATCTACGAAGACCGCTCCATGTACGGCGCACCCGCCGTCGACGGCGTCACGGTGAAGGCAACACTGGACGGCCGCGGAAAACCGACGCCGGACCCTGACGCAGTCCCCCGCGACCTCACCGCTGCGGAAATCGAAGAAACCACGGACACCGTCAGCGAGTTCTTCCCCGGCCTCATCCCGAACATCGTCCGCACCGATGCCTTCCCCGACCTCTACACCAAGGACAGCCAGCCCCTTCTTGGCCCGATCAGCGATGGCAGCCGGATCTACTGCGCCACCGGCTTCTCCGGGGCCGGTTTCAAGAACGCCACGGGCTTCGGGTACATCGCCGCACGCGAAGCCCTCGGAAAGCAGACCTTCGACGGCCTGGGCTTCATTCGCCCGGAACGATTCAAGACAAGCTAAACCGTCCTGTCACCACAGCGATACGCCTCACATCGCAAATTGTTGACAATCTACAGTCCATAAGAAAGCATGAACCCATGGCAACTCTCAGTCCCATCCTCAAGCAGGCGACCCCTGTAGTCGTCGACCACGCCCTCGGCAGCTGGATCTATGCCACCGACGGCAAGAAGTACCTCGATTTCACGACGGGCATCGGCGTCACCAGCACCGGTCACTGCCACCCTGACGTGGTGGCCGCAGCCCGCGAGCAGGTGGGGAAGATTGTCCATGCGCAGTACACCACCGTGATGCACAAGCCGCTGCTTGAGCTCACCGAACGGCTGGGAAACTTCCTGCCGCCCGGGCTGGACAGTGTCTTTTACGCCACGTCCGGCTCCGAGGCTGTAGAGGCCTCGGTGCGCCTGGCCCGCATGGCCACCGGACGGCCGAACATCATCTCCTTCCACGGCGGCTTCCACGGCCGCACCGTCGGCGCCGCCTCCCTCACCACGGCCGGCACGAAGTTCCGCTCGGGCTTCTCGCCGCTGATGAGCGGCGTGCACATCGCGCCTTTCCCGCACGCCTACCGCTACGGCTGGGATGAGGAAACCGCCGTCGACTTCGCCCTGAAGGAACTGGACCAGCTGCTGGCCAGCATCAGCAGCCCGGCCGACACTGCCGGCTTCATCATCGAACCGGTCCTCGGGGACGGCGGCTACATCCCGACCCCGGCGGGCTTCCTGCAGGGGCTGCGGGAACGCGCCGACAAGCACGGCATCGTGCTCATCGTCGATGAGGTCCAGGCCGGCGTCGGACGGACCGGAAAGTTCTGGGGACACAACTGGGCAGGCATCATTCCGGATGTCATCATCACCGCCAAGGGCCTGGCCAGCGGATTCCCGATCTCGGCCATCGCAGCTTCAACGGAGCTGATGGGCAAGGCATGGCCGGGCTCGCAGGGCGGCACTTACGGCGGAAACGCCGTCGCCGCTGCCGCGGGCGTGGCGACCCTCGCTGTCATCGAGCGCGAGAACATGGTCCAGAACGCCCTGGTCCGCGGCGACGAACTCCGCGCCGGGCTGGACAGCCTCAAGGGCCAGTTCGCCACAATCGGCGATGTGCGTGGGCGCGGCCTGATGCAGTCCGTGGAGTTCACCGCCGCAGATGGAACCCCGGACGCAGCAACCGCACTTGCCGTCCAGCAGGCGGCCATCCCGGAAGAACTCCTCCTCCTGACGTGCGGTCCCCACGGAAACGTCATCCGCATCATCCCGCCGCTCAACGTCAGCAGCGACGAGATCCAGGCCGGCCTGACCCGGTTCACCCAGGCGCTGAAGACAGCCGCCGTCTAACATTCCCCCGATTCATGAAAGCGTGACATGAGCACCTCATTCGACCCTTCGGGTCTTCACACTGAACTGTTCATCGATGGCGCCTGGCAAAAGGCTGCCAACGGAGCCACTTTCGCCGTCGAAAACCCGGCCACGCACGAGGTCATTGCCCACGTGGCCGACGGCGGCCCGGAGGAGGCCCGCGCTGCCATCGAGGCTGCGGGCCGCGCCCAGGCGGATTGGGCAAAATCCACTCCGCGCCAGCGGGCGGACATTCTGCGCAAGGCCTTCGAGTTGGTGATTGCCAACACCGACCGCCTCGCGGCGATCATGACCGCGGAAATGGGCAAGCCCCTGGCCGAGGCAAAGGGCGAAGTGGCCTACGGTGCCGAAATGCTTCGCTGGTTCTCCGAAGAAGCCGTTCGTGTTGGCGGCGACCACGCAACTTCCGTTGACGGCAACACCCGGATCATGATCACGAAGGAGCCGGTCGGCCCTTGCGTGCTGGTCACTCCGTGGAACTTCCCGCTGGCCATGGGCGCCCGCAAGATCGCCCCGGCGGTAGCCGCAGGCTGCACCATGGTGTTCAAGCCGGCGGAGCTCACTCCGCTCACATCCCTGGCCTTGGTGCAGCTCTTCCGCGAGGCAGGTCTTCCCGACGGCGTCCTGAACGTCGTCACGACGTCGAATGCCTCCACCGTTGTGGGGGCCTGGATGGGCAGCGGCATTGCCCGCAAGATCAGCTTCACGGGCTCCACCGAGGTGGGCAAGATCCTGCTGCGCCAGGCGGCGGACAATGTCATGCGGTCCTCGATGGAGCTGGGTGGAAACGCCCCGTTCATCGTCCTCGCCGACGCCGACATCGAAAAGGCAGTCGACGGCGCGCTGAAGGCCAAGATGAGGAATATGGGAGAGGCCTGCACCGCCGCCAACCGTTTCTTCGTGCACCGCTCCGTCGCCGCGGAATTCAGCGAGAAGTTCGCCAAGCGGATCTCCGAGCTGCAGGTGGGCAACGGCGCTCTGGAGGGGACCGACGTCGGACCCCTCATCGAACAGAAGGGCCTGGACAAGGTTGAGAGCCTCGTCGCCGACGCCGTCTCCAAGGGAGCTCGAATCCTGACCGGCGGAAGCCGTCCGGAAGGCCCCGGATACTTCTACACCCCCACGGTCCTGACTGACGTTTCCGCGGACGCGGAATTGATGCGCACCGAGATTTTCGGCCCGGTCGCAGCCATCACCGCGTTCGACAGTGAGGACGAAGTGCTCCGGCTCGCCAACGACACGGAATGGGGACTGGTTGGCTACGTGTTCACCGAGAACATGGACAAGGCCCTCCGCTTCTCCGCCGGGCTGGAAGTCGGCATGGTCGGCCTCAATACCGGCATCGTCTCCAATCCTGCGGCGCCCTTCGGAGGCGTCAAGCAGTCAGGCCTGGGACGCGAAGGCGGCAAAATAGGTATCGAGGAATTTCTTGAGACCAAATACACCGCAATCGCTGTGTAGTCACGCATGTAGTTAGCAAAGAATGAGATGAGGGGGATGTCGATGGCAACACCGGATGGGCTTTTTGTACTGGAAGGAAGGCCAACGGCGCAGCTGATCGCTGATCAGCTGCGGGAACAGATCGTCCAGGGAACTTTCCGCCCCGGACAGCAGATCAACGAATCCGTCATGGCCGGCCAACTGAATACGTCCAGGGGACCTCTCCGGGAGGCGCTGCAGCGTCTGTGCCAGGAGGGCATCCTCGTCAGCCATCGGAACCGTGGCGTGTTTGTCCTCGAACTGGAAACCGAGGATATCCAGGAGATCTATGCGGTCCGTGAATCTGTCGAATCGGCTGCGGCAAACGCCCTGCTGGACGGCAGCCCGGAGCAGATCAAAGCCACATGTGAAGTCCTGCGGGAGACCATCGGCGAAATGGCGAAACAAGTAGCCGTCTCCGACTGGCAAGCGATTGCTCGGCTGGACATGCAGTTCCACACCTCCTTCGTTGCCGGCGCAGGAAATTCGCGCTTGATCCGGATCTACAAGACGCTGGCCGCTGAATCGAGGATGTGCATCGTCAACCTGGAAGTTTCCTACCCCCGGGTGGACGTCCTGGTGGAGGAGCACCAAAACCTGCTGGATCTGCTGGAGGCAGGGGACCGGAAGGGACTCCTTAAGGCGATCAAACGGCACATGCAAAAGGCCGTCGAGGACCTGACCGAAAGGCAACCGGACCAGGTCACCGCCTAGCCATGGACAAACCCTGCGCTGTCTCGAACGGCTGTTGCAACACCCGGAACATCATCGGGCTTGCAACAGCCGTTTCGGGTTAACAAGGCCAGACCCCCAAGCCCCCCACAGCAGGCCCCATGGCCAGGCAAATTGTTGACAATTTGGCCAAGGGGGCGTTCCATTGCGGATAGGTGGCCCGGAAAGGGTGCCAGCACTGGGGCCGAACTCGATTAGTAGGTGCGTCGTGGCCGCGAAGATTCATCACCAAAGTAAAAGCGCGACGAGCGGGATTGACCCTGCGCTCAAACCAAGGCTCAAGCGCCGGAGCATCTTCGAATACGCTGCCTGGCTGGCCTGCAGCCTGCTTGCCGTCGGCGTCCTGTATTCCGTATCAACCAATCCAAACTTCAAGTGGCACGTGGTCGCCCGATACTTCACACACGAAACTATCCTCCGCGGGCTCATGCTCACGATTTTCCTCACGATGGCAAGCATGGCCCTGGGAACCCTGCTCGGCCTCGCGATCGCCATCCTGCGCTCCTCACGCGTGAAGCCGGTTTCCATCGCCGCGAGCCTCTACATCACGCTCTTCCGCGGCACCCCGGTCTTGGTGCAGCTGATCTTTTGGTTCAACATCGCGGCCCTCTACCCAAACCTGACGATTGGCATCCCTTTCACCAACATTGGCACCGCCGTCGACACCAATGCGTTAATGGGGCCCATCACAGCCGCCCTCGTCGGCCTAACGCTCAACGAAGCCGCCTATATGGCCGAAATCATCCGCGGCGGCTTCTCCTCGGTAGGCAAGGGCCAGATCGAGGCAGCCGACTCACTCGGCATGAGCGGCGCGATGAAAATGCGCAAAGTCATCATCCCCCAAGCCATGCCCTCGATCATCCCCGCAACCGGCAACCAGGTGATCGGCATGTTCAAGGAAACCTCGCTGGTCAGCGTGCTCGGCGTGGCCGAACTGCTCCAGAGTGCACAACTCATCTACGCCCGCACGTACGAAACCATCCCCCTGCTCATAGTCGCCAGCCTCTGGTATCTCGTCATGACCCTCCTGCTGAGCTACCCGCAATCCAAGCTCGAGCAAAAATACTCCCGCGCAACCTCAGCCCTTCCCCGCCGCGCCAAGCGGATTTTCCACACCGAACCGGAAGGTGCAGCCCGATGAGCACCGACAGCACCAGCGCAGCGACAACGGAAAGCCCCTTTGTCCTGGAGGGAAGGCCCACTGCACAGCTGATCGCCGACCAACTGCGGGAGCAAATCGTGCAAGGTGCTTTCCTCCCGGGCCAGCAAGTCAACGAGTCTGTCCTGGCTGTGCAGCTGAATACATCGCGGGGCCCCATCCGCGAGGCCCTACAGCGGCTAAGCCAGGAGGGAATCCTCGTCAACAAGCGCAACCGCGGCGTCTTCGTGCGGGAACTAACCTCCGAGGACATCCGGGAAATCTACGCTGTCCGCCAGGCATTGGAGTCAACAGCTGCGGAGGAACTCCTTGCTTCCCCTTCTGAAACCATTGAGGAGACGTGCAGCGTCCTCGAGGAGACGCTCGGCGAAATGGCCAAGCAGGTAGCAGTCTCCAACTGGCAGGAAATCGCGCGGCTGGATATGCAGTTCCACACGTCCTTCGTGTCCGGTACTGGAAACTCCCGCCTCATCCGGAGCTACAAAACCCTGGCCGCCGAATCGAGAATGTGCATCCTCAACCTCGAAGTCTCCTATCCGAGGGTGGATGCGCTTGTCGAGGAACACCAGGTCCTCCTCGATCTGCTTGCACGCCGTGACAGAAAGGCACTCCTCAGGGCCATCCGGCTACACCTGGAAAAGGCTGTCGAGGATCTGACCACGCAGCACGACAAGGCCCTGGGCGCCTAGGGGCTGCGCAGCCCGCGTGGAGCCGGCACGCACTCCCCGCCTAATTCGCACCACCCGCCCCCTTCAAATTGTCAACAATCGACGATATGCTTGTTGTCACGATCCTGCCGCTCCCCCGCATTCCCAGGATCCCTGGTTCCCCGCATTCCCACGGCCGCTTCCGGCAGCCCCCTGCGGCACCACGCCCCAAAAGCATCAGAAAGGTAGACAAAGTGCGACAGAGCAGTCACACATCTCTCTGGAAGTCCCTCGAGCAAGGTGACCTCGTCATCCTGAGCCAGGCCGGAGTCCCTTGCCACCGCGGCTCCATCGATGACCGGACTGAAGATGGGCAATTAATCTGGGTGACCGATGACATCGGCCACCGCCGGCTTTTCCATATCGATGACGACTACGAGCTGATGATTTACCGCGATGCGTTCCCTCGTTAGGCCTCCTGCACGCCGCGGACAAGCGAACACATGCTCACTGTGATGGTTCTAATCGCGGCTGGTTTCCTCACCAGTTCCGCTGCTTGTGCAAGCCCGCGCAGGAAGGTCAGGGGCGGGCATCCATTGACCTCCCGGCACCGGAAGTCCAGGACCCACCTGATCAAAGCCTGCGCTGCCGTCCTGGCGCTCACAGCCGTCACACTGGCAATCCACCTGCAGCTTGGGGGGTCGGCTTGACAGCGGGACCGGCGGCATTGCCGTTGTTACGGAAGGACGCGAAGATGTTCAGTTCTCCGACATCCGGCCTTCCCTCCATGGCCTCCTCATCGGCCTAGATTTGCGGACACCGCATCTACCGACTTGATGGAGACAGTCATGCCCACGCGCAATCATTCCCGGTTTCTGGGGGCCGCAGCAGCCCTCGCCCTTCTTACTTCGGCTGCAGTTCCGTCCCAGGCTGCAACCCCTGCCGACTTGCCGGCCGACCCGCAGTCCGGTGCCTTCACTTTTGCCGTGATCGGTGATGTTCCCTATGGTGCGGCGCAGTTCGACCGCTTCCCCGGGATGGTCACCGAGCTGAACCGCCAGGACGAGCTGGGCTTCGTCACCCACGTCGGCGATATCAAGGCCGGATCGGCGCAGTGCACGGACGAATACTTCGCCGCCATCAAGACGCAGTTTGACCGCTTCGAAGCACCACTGGTCTACACCCCCGGCGACAACGAGTGGGTGGACTGCCACCGCGTCAACAACGGCAGCTACGATCCCCTCGAACGGCTGGCTGCGCTCCGGGAGCTGTTTTTCGCCCAGCCAGGCAAGACCCTTGGCGGCACAATGCCCGTGAAGTCCGCCGCCGACCAGGGCCTTCCCGAGAACGTCACCTTCGCTGAGCAGCGGATCGCTTTCTCCGTGGTGAACGTCCAGGGATCGAACAACTCCCTTGCGCCGTGGTCGGGCCTGGGCCAGACGGAACCCAACCAAGCACAGCTTGCAGAGGTGCAGACCAGGACGGCAGCCGACGTCGCCCAGTTGCAACGCACCTTCGCTGACGCCGCCAGGACCAACGCGAGGGCCGTCGTTGTCATGACCCAAGCCGACATGTTCGACCCCTACATGCTCGCCAACGGCGTCGAAGACAACCCGGAACTCGTGAGCGGCTTCCGTCCGATCGTCGAAGCCATCGCGGAAGGATCCCGCACCTTCGGCCGTCCGGTGTATCTGTTCAACGGCGACAGCCATGTCTTCAATGACGACGCACCGCTGGCTGAAGGGTCTCCCTGGTTGAACGTCTACAACGAGAGCGAAGTGGAAAACCTCCACCGCGTGACGGTGGAAGGTGCCGCAACAAGCAATGAGTGGCTGCGCGTTGACGTAGCGCCCAACGCTTCCGCCGGCAGCGATGTGCTGAGCTGGGAACGGGTGCCCTATAGCGGTTCCTGAGCTCTGCTCCTAAACGCAGCATGGCCGGCCCCTGCCGGGTCCGGCCATGCGAAGCGGTCCTTAGTTGAGGCCGAGTTCGTCCTTGCCGAAGGCGTAGAGGTACGGAACGCCGGTTTCGGCTTCGATCTTTTCCTTGGCACCGGTGTTGCGGTCCACGATCACGGCCACGGCCACCACGTTGCCGCCGGCGTTGCGGACTCCTTCGACGGCGGTCAGCGCCGAGCCGCCGGTGGTGGAGGTGTCTTCGAGGACCACCACGTTTCGGCCTTCCACCGAGGGACCTTCCACCTGGCGGCCCATGCCGTAGGACTTCTGCGCCTTGCGGACCACGAAAGCGTCCACGGCGCGGCCGGCGTCGGCTGCTGCGTGCATCACGGCGGTACCGACGGGATCGGCACCCATGGTGAGGCCGCCGGCGCACTCAAGCTGGATGCCGGCGTCGTCGATCATTTCCAGCATGACCTGGCCCACCAGCTTGGAGGCCTCGTGATGCAGGGTGATGCGGCGCAGGTCGATGTAGTAGTCGGCTTCCTTGCCGCTGGACAGGATCACCTTGCCGCGGACCACGGCCAGTTCCTTGATGAGTTCAAGCAGGCGGGCACGGGCAGCGGAGGCGTCAGCAACGGGAGTCATGGTTCCTAGTTTAGACTGGCGCGCCTTCCTCCCCGGCTTGGTGTCGCGGCCCTGACATGCTTAGAAGGTGCCATCACTCCCGGCGGAAGCCACCTGGACCGCGCTCAGCTGGAAACTGCTGCCGGCTGCGCTCCTGTCGCTGTCCGCCGTGCCGCTGTTCGCGCTCCAGGAAGGCATCCCCGGGTACGGCCTGCTCGCCGCCGGGGTCATCATTGCCGCGTTCATCGACCGGCTTCTGATGCGGCACCTCGCACTGATCGCGGCCGGGATGGTCATCATCAGCCTGGTGCCGCTAAATGCCGATCTCAGCCTGGGCCACATGGCCCTGATGGGCGGAGCGCTGGCGCTGGCCGTCCTGGTGCCATGGCTGGTGTCCAGGTTCGCCTACCGCGAGGACATCATCCGATTCCCCGTGAAGACCGGGCGGCGGTGGCCGCTCGCGGCGAAGCTGTACCTGCTGGGAGTTGTGGCACTGGGTTACCTCATCCTGCCCGCCTATTTGATCAACACAGGCGTCTACCGGAACTGGCCGGACGCCTCCGATCCGACGATTTTCTGGCGGCTCTTCGTCGGCGTGAACGGAGTGGGCATCTGGGACGAGTTGTTCTTCATCTGCACCACCTTCACCCTGCTGCGCCGGCATTTTCCGGATTGGCTGGCCAACCTCCTGCAGGCCGTGATCTTCTCGTCGTTCCTGTGGGAGATCGGCTACCAGTCGTGGGGTCCGCTGCTGACTTTCCCGTTTGCCCTCCTGCAGGGCTACACGTTCAAGCTCACCAAGTCACTCAGCTACGTGGTGTCCGTGCACCTGCTCTTCGACCTGGTGCTGTTCCTCGCACTGGTGCACTCCCACAACCGCGACTGGCTGCCGGTGTTCCTGTACTGAGTCTTCCTGTATTAGCTCACGGCCTCCACGCGGCTTCCGGAAAGCTCCGCTGCCGCTTCATCCACGAGATCCTCCACGGCCAGGGCGATGTCCAGGACGATTCCGGCTTCGTCAGCCTGCAACGGTTCCAGCGTGGCCAGTTGGGACTCGAGCAGGGAGACCGGCATGAAGTGTCCGGGGCGGCCGTTCATCCGGTCGTTGAGGAGCTGGCGGGTGCCATGCAGATGCACCAACACCACCGTGCCATCCGCGCCGCGGATGATGTCGCGGTAGGCGCGCTTGAGCGCGCTGCAGGCGATCACCAGAGACGCGTCCGACGCCGCGAACCGCCTGCCGATCTCGGCAAGCCAGGGTGCCCGGTCGTCGTCGTTCAGCGGAGTCCCCGAGGCCATCTTGTCGATGTTGGACTGCGGGTGGAGGGCGTCGCCGTCGAGGAATCCGGCGCCGAGGCGTTCGGCGAGGGCAGCGCCGACGGTGCTCTTGCCGCAGCCGGCCACGCCCATCACCACGATGTGGTGGTGTTTACCAGTCATGGCCGCTTTACCAGTCATGAACAGTGCCGTCCACGAGGCGGTTGTACGGCAGGTAGGCCTGCTGGTACGGGAAGGCGGCTGCTGCTTCCTCGTTGAACTCGACGCCGATGCCGGGGTTGTCGCCCGGGTGCAGGTAGCCGTCCTTGAAGGTCATGGACTGCTGGAAGACCTCGTTGGTCTTGTCCGAGTGCTGCATGTATTCCTGGATGCCGTAGTTGTGGATGGCCAGGCCGACGTGCAGCTGCGCGGCGAAGCCCACCGGGGAAATGTCGGTGGGGCCGTGGAAGCCGGACTTGACCTGGTACTGGGCGGCGAAGTCCATGACCTTCTTCAGCGGCGAGATGCCACCGAAGTGGGTGGACGCGGCGCGGACGTAGTCGATCAGCTGCTCCTTGATGAGCGTCTGGTAGTCGAACACGGTGTTGAAGATTTCGCCGATCGCCAGCGGGGTGGTGGTGTGCTGGCGGACCAGGCGCAGGGCTTCCTGGTTTTCGGCCGGGGTGCAGTCCTCCAGCCAGAACAGGTCATAGGGTTCCAGGGCCTTGCCGAGCTTGGCTGCCTGGATGGGGGTCATGCGGTGGTGTCCGTCGTGCAGCAGCGGGATTTCCGGGCCGAACTCGTTGCGGACGGCTTCGAAGACGGTGGGCAGGTGGCGCAGGTAGGCGCGGGTGTCCCAGTCCTCCTCCACCGGGAACGCGCCGCGGCCGGCGGGCTCGTAGTCGTAGCGTTCGCCGGAGGACTGGGCCTGCGCGGCCACCCCGTAGACGGCCTTGATGCCCGGGATCGCGGTCTGGATGCGGATGGACTTGTAGCCCAGCTCCAGGTGTTCGCGCACCGAGTCGAACAGGGAGGGGATGTCCGAGCCCGAGGCGTGACCGTAGGCGCGCAGCCCGTTGCGGGACGCCCCGCCCAGGAGCTGGTACACCGGCATGCCGGCCAGCTTGCCCTTGATGTCCCACAGCGCCATGTCGACGGCGGCGATCGCCGCCATGGTGACCGGGCCGCGGCGCCAGTACGAGGAGCGGTACAGGAACTGCCAGGTGTCCTCGATCCGGTGCGGGTCCTTGCCGATCATCAGCTGGGCGACGTGTTCCTTGAGATAGGCGGCGACGGCGAGTTCCCGCCCATTGAGCGTGGCGTCACCGATGCCGGTCACACCGTCTTCGGTGGTGATGCGGAGCGTGACGAAGTTGCGGGACGGGCTGGTCACGAAGACGTCAGCGGCAATGATTTTCATGGTCGGTGGTCCTTTCGGATGGTCTAAGTCAGTGGGCTACGATGGCGGCGAAGCGGTCCTGGAGGCCATGGATCCTGGCCACGAGGGAGCGGTCGGCCGCCAGCTCGGGGCTGAGCAGGGCCAGCAATGCCCCGGTGCGGCGCTCAGGCGTGAGTTCCAGTGCTTCGCGGATATCGGCAGCCAACGGGTCCCGGATTTCCGGGGTGGACGACACGTACGCGATCCAGGCGGCGACCATAGTCGCCGCGCCGTCCCCGGATCGCCCGGCCGCCCGTTCAGCGGCAAGGACGGGCAGGGCGCGCATCCTCAGCTTGGCGGTGCCGTCCATGGCGATCTGGGCCAAGTGGTGCGCGATCCTCGAGTTGCCGAAGCGTTCCAGGAGGGCCTCGCGGTATTCGGGTATCCCCAGGTCCGCGCCTTCAAGGTGCCGGGCCGCCTCGTCCCAGAACTCCTCCACAGCCTGCAGGCACACGGCGTCAGCCAACGCCTCAGCGACCGTCCCGTGGCCCCGCACCTGGCCGGCATACGCCAGGATCGAGTGGGCCCCGTTGAGCAGCCAGAGCTTGCGGTTCTCATATGGCTCGATCTCGTCCACGAACACGGCGCCGGCGTCCTCCCACCTCGGCCGGCCCGCGGGAAAGTCGCCGCTGAGGATCCAGTTGCCGAACGGTTCCGCGACCACGGGCGATGAGTCCCGGTAGCCGCAGGCCTCGGACACGGCAGCCACGTCAGCCGGTGTCGTCCGCGGCGTGATCCGGTCCACCGAGGTGCTGACGAAGCTGACATTCGCCTCGATCCACGCAGCCAACTCCGCATCGAATCCGCGGGCCAGGGACAGGACGCCTTCGCGCGCTACGGCCCCGTTGTCGGAGAGGTTGTCGCAGCTGACCACGGCGAGCGGTCCGGCGTCGGCGTCCCTGCGGGCGGCGAGGCCGGCCACGAGGCGGCCCATCGGCGTCGTGGGTTCTCCCCCGGCGGCCAGCAGCGGAAGGTCGGCGGCGCCCAGCCCGTAGGCCGCCTCGGTGACGGTGAGGGTGATGACCGCCGTCGCGGGTGCGGCCACAAGCTCCGCGAACCGTCCGACGTCGGCGCCGTCCACCGCTTCCACGATGCTGCCGATGACCTCGAAGGAGTCACCGGCGTCGGAACGTTCCACCAGTGTGAACAATCCGTCCTGGGCAGCGAGTGCCTCGGCGGCGTCGGGGCGCCGCCCCGTGAACGCGGCGATACCCCACGCGGCCGAGTCGCCGGCGTGCTGGGTGTACCACGCCTGGTGGGAGCGGTGGAAGGCGCCCAGACCGAGGTGCACAATGCGGATGGGGGCCTTGGGAGCGGCTACGGTGCTCCGATCAAGCCTTGGCAGGGCCGGATTGCTGTTCACAGTTTGAACACCCTCCTGGGTGAGGAATCCACGACGTCGACAATCAGCTCGTGCGCGCGGTCCTCGCTGATGCGGTGCTCGGCGACGAGCCGCGCAAGGAACGCCGCTTCCACCCGGCGGGATGCGTCATGCCGGGCAGGGATTGAGCAGAAGGCCCTGGTGTCATCAATGAATCCGGACGAGCGCGAGAAACCTGCCGTCTCGGTGACGGCGGCCCGGAAACGGAGCATGGCATCGGGTGCGTCCAGGAACCACCATGGAGCGCCGACAAACACGGACGGGTAGAAACCGGCCAGTGGTGCCAGTTCGCGTGAGAAGACGGTCTCGTCCAAAGTGAACAGCACAAGGTGGAAGTCCTTGGCCGTTCCGAAGTCCTGGAGCAGGGGCCGGATGCCCTCGGTGTAGTTCACGGCAACGGGGATGTCATGGCCCGTGTCCGCGCCGTACGCCTCAAACGTGGGCCCGTGGTGGTTGCGGTAGGACCCCGGGTGGATGGTCATGACGAGGCCGTCTTCGACCGACATCCTGGCCATCTGGTACATCATGTGCGCCTCGAAGGCGTCCCGGTCCGCGGCCGACGCCGTGCCTGCACGGGCTTTTTCGAACAGGGACGCCGCCTGGGCCGCGTCCAGCTTGAGGGTGGCCGGCGTGCGGACGCCATGGTCGGCGGAGACTGCGCCGTGCTCGATAAAGTACCGGCGCCGGTTCTCCAGGGCCCTGATGTAGCCGCGGTAACCATCGGCTCCGTCACCCGCCGCGGCGATGAGCCGTTCGACGTTGCCGGACCACGAAGGGTGCGCAACATTAAGGTAGGCATCAGGACGGAACGTCGGCAGCACCCTGCCGTGGAAGGAGGGGTCTTCGGCGAGCGCCCTGTGGCTGGCGAGTTCGTCCAGGGGGTCATCCGTCGTCGCGAGGACTTCGATGTTGAAATCCTTGAACAGTTCGCGGGGGCGGAAGGCGGGCTCGGCGAGCCGGGCAAGGATCGCATCGAAGCTGGCATCAGCCGTCTCCTCGCTGGGTTCGTCCCGCAGCCCGAAGACGGACTCAAACTGTGTCCGCAGCCAGTACCCGGAGGCCGTTCCCTCAAACAGCGGCCACGAGCGGCAGAAGGTCCGCCAGATCTCGCGCGGGGCGGCGTTCTGCGGCCGGAGCCGGTCCAGGCCGACACCGGATGCGTGGATCAGGCGGGTGACGTAGTGGTCCGGCGTCACCAGGAGGGCCGCCGGATCCGGGAAGGGCGTGTTGTGCTCGATCACCGACGCGTCCACGTGCCCGTGCGGGGAGATGATCGGCAGGTCCTGCACGCGGGCCAACAGGGCGCGGGCGATGTTCCGGGTCCCGGGATCGGCCGGGAGGAGCCGGTCCGGGTGGGCTGCAAGTGAGTGGGACATCGGGTCAGCCTTTCGCGAGGGCGTCGGCGGGAAGGGCACCGTCCACCGTCAGTCCGGCCAGTTCCGCCGCACGCCGGAGGAACGCGAGGTTTCCGGCGGTGCGTTCGGCAAGGGGAACGTCTGTGGAGAAGTCCTCCACGGTCACCCATTGGTCGTAGCCCACGTCCGCGAGTGCCTTGAAGTATTCAAGGACGTTCCCCTGGCCCTCAGTGAGCGGTGCCCACTCGTTCGCCCACAGGGCAGCGCCTGCTTCGTCCCGTTCGCCCGTGCGGACCCAGCGGGCATTCTTCACATGCACGTGCGCCAGGTAGGGTCCAAGCAGCTGGAGTGCCGGCAGCGGCGACTCCCAGCCCTCGATCAGCAGGTTGCCCAGATCGTGGATGACGCCCACGTGCCGGGGATCCAGTCCTTCGAGGAGCCGGCGGGCCGCGGAAGCGGACGCCGTGACCGTGCCGTGGTGAAGTTCCACGAGGGCTTTGACGCCGTGGTCCGCGGCCCGGCCGGCCACCCACTCAAAGTGCGCCCGGGTCGCAGCGAAAAGCTCCGGGTAACCCAGGCCGCTGGGTTCCTGGCCTCCCATCGTGGAGTTGCCCAGGGGCAGGACGTTGACCCTGGCCTGGCGGGCACCCAAGGCGGCCGTGGCGGCGAGAACCCGTTCGACGCCGTCGTGGTCGTCGCAGCGCGCGTAGCCGCCCAAGCCGGAGTACTCCAGCCCGGCTTCGGAGGTGATCCTCGCGATCTCCGGGAGGGAGTCCTCAAGGCCGGTCATGGGCCAGCTAGCCCTGTTGCCTGCCCAGAATCCCGCCTCCGCTGACTCGGCCTGGTCTGTGACCCGCCATTCGATGCCGTGCCAGCCTTGGGCCGCCAGCCGGGAAGCTGCTTCCCGGGGCGTCCATTCGGGGGTGGAAGCGGTGAAGACCGAGAATTTCATGCCGGGACCTCCTCAAGGTGGCCGGTGCCGGTTTGCACCCGGACGTCGTTGAACTTTCCTGCCAGGACGTCGGCGATCAGGACGGGACGGCCAAGCGTCGCGGAGACGTAGAGCGCGCGGACAGTCGCCAGGGCCGTGACCGCGTCCTGCACGGTGACTCCTGCCGGGCGGCCGCTCCGGATGGCCTCCACGACGTCGCGGTACTGGCGGATGTGCCCCTCGATGGAGACCGTTGGATCGAGGTTGGCGGACAGGGCCGGTTCGGCGAAGTTGGCCAGTTCGGCCTCGGCCTGGTTGCCCCCTCCCCGGATGCCCATGGGTCCGCTTTCGGCATCGTTCCCGTCGCTTGCGTGGAAGTACTCAAGGTTGTCGTTGTCGATCACGGCGGAACCCTTGCTGCCCATGAGCTGCAGCCGGACAGTCAGCCCGGGGTAGGCGGCCGTCGTCGCGTGCAGCACGGCAAGTGCACCGGATTCAAAGGTCACGGTGGCAACGGCCGTGTCCTCCACCTCCAGGTCCGTGTGGGCCAGGAGTGCCGTCTTGGCGCTGATTTCGACCGGGCGGCCCAGGAACCAGAGGAGAAGGTCAACGGTGTGGACGCCTTGGTTCATGACGGCCCCGCCCCCGTCCATGGCCCACGTCCCGCGCCACGCGCCGGAGTCGTAATAGCCCTGGCTGCGGTACCAACCCACCGAGGCGATGGCCGAGGTGAGGCGCCCGAAGCGGCCTGCCCTGCGGGCCCGGTCGACGATGACGGAGGCGGGGTCGAAGCGGTGCTGGCTGATCACGCTCGCCACCAGCCCCTTCGCTTCGGCCGCACTGGCGGCTGCGATGATGTCATCCGCCCTGTCCAGGTTCACATCCAGGGGCTTTTCGATGACCACGTGTTTCCCGGCGTCCAGGGCTTCCAAGGCCTGCTGGATGTGCAGCCCGCTTGGCGTGGCGATGATGACAAGATCGACGTCGGCACCGGCAAAAGCCTCCTGCAGGCTTCCGAAGGTGGCGGGCCTGGCCGCGCCGGTGCCTTCGATACGCCCGGCCATTGCCGCGGCCGCGGCCGGGATGTCGTCCACCAGGGCAGTGACGCACAAGCCCGGCAATTCGCCGACGGCGGCGGCATGGGTTTGTCCGATGACGCCGCATCCGGCGATGGCGACGTTGATGGCCTGGTTCGTTTCGGTGCTCATTTGGTCTCAACTCCAGCTTCGTTCACGACTTTTGCAAAGGCCCGGGCTGCCATGCCGAAGGCGGTTGGCCCGGAGAAGCCGCCCAGTCCGTGGGCGCCTGCCAGATGGGGTTCAAGGCTGGCGAACCCAACGAAGCCGTCGGACTTCAAGGCCTCCACGGTGCGGAGCAGGTCTCCGTCACCTTCACCGGACGGCACCACGACGCCGTCGGCGAACCGTGCGTCCTTGACCTGCAGGTACTCGAGGTGGGGACGGAGCTTGGCGTAGCCTTCGTCAAACGGCTTCACTCCGACCTGGACGAAGTTTGCCGGGTCCCATGCCACCTTCAGGGCGGGCGAGGCGACGGACTCGATGATGTCGAGCACCCGGTCCGGCGTATCCCCGAAGATGTCCTTCTCGTTCTCGTGCAGCAGCACCACGCCGTGTTCTTCGGCTGCTGCCGCGAGCGCCCGCATGCGGGCAATGACGTCGTCGCGGATGCTCTCCACCTCCACATCCCCGCCGTAGTAGAAGGAGAAGATCCTGATGTAGTGCGCACCGAGGACTTTCGCGGCGTTCGCCGCACGGTGCAGGCGTTCCACCTCGTGTTCCACCGGCAGCGTCACGTCCACTTTGCCGATGGGGGAAGCAATGGCCGAGACTCCCATGCCCGCTGCGTCAAGGAGCGCCTTGAGCTCTCCGAGCTGCGCAGCATCCAGGTCCACGATGTTGGTTCCCCATGCGCTGCGGACTTCAATGTGGTTCGCGCCCAGGGCCTGGAGAACGGCGATCTGCAGGACTGGATCATCGCTGATCTCGTCGCCGAATCCTGAGAGCGTCCACTCCACTTTTGCTGAACCGGTCATTGCTATTTGACTCCTCCGGCGGTCAGGCCGCCCACTAGGTAACGTTGGAAAATCAGGTAGAGAATCACCACCGGGGCCGCGCAGACCAACGATGCAGCCATCATCTGGCCGTACATCGGGATCGCTCCGCCTTCCTGCGACGCCCCGAATATCTGCAGGGCAACGGCTGCGGTCTGGCTGTCCGGCCGGGTCATGACCGAAGCGAAAAGCACGTCGTTCCAGCCCAGCAGGAAGGCAAAGATCCCGGAGACAACGATCCCGGGCCAGCTCAGGGGCAGGATGATGCGGGTCAGTACCCCGAGGTTGCTCGCGCCGTCGATCCGGGCTGCTTCCTCCAGTTCACGGGGCAGGCCGCGCAGGTACGTGACCATGACCCAGGTTGAGAAGGGCATCGCGAACGTCAGGTAGGTGATGAACAGGCCCCACTGGGTTCCGATGACCTGAACGCCCAGGTAACTTGCCGCCGAGGAGAAGAGGACGAAGACGGGCAGAACCATGAGCGTTCCGGGTACCGACTGGAGGGCCAGGAGCCCGCGAAGGATGGTGAGCCTGCCGAGGAACTGGTACCGGACCAGGACGTAGGCGGTGGACACGGACATGGCGGCCGAGACGACTGCCGTGGCACCTGCAACCAGGACGCTGTTGGCCAGGCCCTTGGCCAGGCCCACGCTTGACCAGATCTTGGTGTAGTTCTCGAGCGAGAACGACGACGGCCAGAATTCGCCCCCTGCCACGCCGATGTCCGTATTCACCGAGGCCAGGAAGATGTAGAAGATCGGAATCAGCACCACCGCGCACAGCACCGCCAGGATGATGGCCAGTAGCGGGCCGGGCAGGAGGCGGGTCACTTCCTGCTGCATCGCCGAACCGGGCCTGGACCCGGCAACGGCTGGCTCGCTTGCCGCCTTGCCGTGGACTGAAGTTGTTGTTGCGCTCACTTCTTGCCTCCAGGCGTCTCGGCGTCGTCGAGCCTGACGGCGCGCAGGTAGATGAACAACGGAATGGCGATCAGGACGAGCGATACGAAGGCCATGGCCGCGCTGAGTCCGAACCGGAAGCTTTGGAAGCTGGTCACGTACGTGAGGATCGGCAGGACCTCGACGTCGGCCGGAGCGGGCACGCCGAACAGCACGAACGGAAGCGTGAAGTTGTTGATG
The DNA here is from genome assembly GCF_003614925.1 of Arthrobacter celericrescens. GTDB lineage: Bacteria > Actinomycetota > Actinomycetes > Actinomycetales > Micrococcaceae > Arthrobacter > Arthrobacter celericrescens. The sequence continues at coordinate 70,195 of NZ_QYLP01000033.1, read as the reverse complement.
TGGTGCAGCATCCCAATCAGGAAGGCCAGCGAGAGCGGACCCTTGAGGTACGGGAAAATGACGTACCGCAGCTTGTTCCACCACAATGCCCCGTCCAGGGCGGATGCTTCGTGGACTTCGTGGTCCACCGACTGCAGGCCGGAAAGGGCCAACAGGTAGATGAACGGCCAGGAAGCCCAGATCTGGACCAGGATCAGGGTCCAATATGTCTGCGGTCCGTTGAGCCAGAGCCCGGAATCGATGCCGACTGTTCCCAGGGCCGAGTCGACGACGCCATCGGGCTGGAACATGGTCCGCCAGATCGTGGCCACCACGAACGACGGCAGCACATACGGGATCAGGAAGACCGAACGCACCAGTGCCCTGCCCTTGAAGGGATTCTGGGTGGCGACAGCTGCCGCGATTCCGAGTGGAACGGTGACCACCGTGGCAATCAGGGAGTAGCTGACACTGAGCCAAACGGAGTGCAGCAGCGGTGAGCTGGTCAACGCCTCAACGAAGTTTTCGACGCCGATGAACGGAGCGCTGATCCACTTGCGAAGTGTGTACTGGTCAAGGTTGAGGGCGGACATGTAGGTGCCCAGGACCAGCGGCACAACAATGATGACCAGCATCAACATGCCGCCGGGGATCAACATCCACAGCGGACGGTTCCGCTCGCTGATGTTCCTGCGACGGCCGGACTTCCGGGGCTTCGAGGGCTTTCCGGAAGGCGCCGCGCCGCGGGCGGCGGCTGTTCCAGCGTTCGCCGGGACTCCGCCGTCGTCTGCTGCGCTGCCGGACCGGGTCAGCTGCCTATCAGGAGCCGGAATGGTCGCGGCCCTCGTGTCCCTGAAGGAATCGGTTGACATGGTGGTTACCGCCTAGGACTTGGAAGCCCGGTCGAGCGAGGCCTGCCCCTTGGACTGTGCTTCCTTGAGCCGGCTGTCCAGGGCCGCGCCATCCACGGAGCCCTTGGCGAGGTCGGGGATGGACTGGACGGTGACGTTTACGAGTCCGAGTTGGATGTCACCCCACGCCCCGGTGAAAGGCGTCGCCTTAGATTTCCCGGCTGCCTCGGCAATCGGCTGGAGCACCGGGTTCGTCAGGGCCGCCAACGCCTCGGCATTGGCCGGGAGCTCGCCGAAAATCTTCTGGTAGTTCAACTGCTCGTCCTTGGACGTGATGAGCTTGACGTAGGCGAAGGCCAGGTCCTTCTGCTGCGAGTAGTCGGCAACCACGAGGTTATCGCCGGAGAGGATGCTGGCGGCCTTGGCCCCATCACCCTTCGATGCCGACTCGCCGGGGGCAACCGTCGGCATCGTGGCGTAGGCGTACTTCCCGGCAACGGCGGACTTTTCCAGAGTCGGCACGGAGCTGGAGGTTGTCATCATCAAGTAGCCGGCTTTGCCTGATGCGAAGGCGGCAACGGCGTTGCTGTTGCTCCAACCGATGGCAGCGGGGTCCACCACTTTGTCCTTGGTCAACCATCCGAAGTAGGTTTCGTAGGCCTTCTTGACCGCGGGGTCGTCCATCTTGAGTTTGTCGCCGTCCACCAGCGGGTTTCCGGCCTGGACGGACATGGCCCAGATGAACTTCCACGGGTCATAGTTGTCCTTGTAGCCGGTGGCCAGCCCATAGGTTCCTTTGCTTGCGTTGGTCAGCTTCCTGGCCTGTACCGCAAGTTCGTCCCACGTTGTGGCGGGCTTCTGGATGCCTGCAGCGGCCAGCAGATCCTTGTTGTAAGCCATGACGAACGGACGGCTGACGAACGGGATGCCCGCCATGTGCTCCGAATCCGGGCCGGAGATCCCCAGCGCGGCCGGATTGAACCGCTCCTTGCCACCGACCTTCTTCCAGTCCTCATCGGAGAGAGTCACGAAAGCCTTGGTGGCGTAAGCGGTAGGGGTGAATGTCGTGCCGAGGCTGTAAACGTCGGGGCCTTGGCCGGAAACCACCGAGGTTTGGATCCGGGTCAGTTCGTCATTGGCCGAGGCGAATGTCTCAAACTCAATGTCCGCACCGGTCTGGGCCTTGAACTTCGCGGCAATGTCCTTGAACCATTCCTTCTGCTCCTCCGGGTAATGGTTGTTGACGCCGGTAAGAACGCTGAGTTTCTTCCCGGCGCCGTCCGGGCTTCCGCCGGAACTCCCGCTGCCCCCGGCGCAAGCCGTCAAGGCGAGCCCGGCCGCCACGGCAACGGCGGCAAACTTCGCTGATGGTGCAAACCTCATTGTTTCCTCCTTGGTTACCCAGTCCGCAGATTCGTGTTGTGCGTCACAGGGGCTTCGGCGTCGAGTCTATGAGGCGGCAAACCGGGCGGCAAGCGATTGCCAAAAGTTGCCATAACTGCTGTAATTGCCGCATAACTTGGGTCCCCCACTCCCGGAACGGGGCGCGGAGACCAGTCGAAAGGGACTCGATCATGGCAGATTCGGCGACCAGCGCCAGTCGCCCCGCGGGGGCGCCACCCACCATCCGGGACGTCGCGGAGATGGCGGGAGTGGCAACGTCCACGGTTTCCCGGGCGCTCTCGAATCCGGGCCGGGTCAACCGGGTTACGCGGGAACGAATCGAAGAGGCGGCCGCCGCCCTGAACTATGTGCCGAGTTCCCAGGCCCGCGGACTGAGTTCGGGACGAACCAATGCCATCGCCGTCCTTGTCCCCGACGTCACAAACCCCTTCTACTTCGACATCATCCGGGGAACGCAGAACCAGCTGAAGGCGGCCGGCTACACGCAGCTGCTCGTGGACACCGAAGAGTCGGCCGAGATGGAAGCCGACACCCTGCGAAAGATGCAACGCACTGCCGATGGATTCATCCTCGCCGCGTCCCGCCTCACCGACGCGCAGCTTGCCGACGCCGCATCGTCGCAGGCCATCGTGGCCATCAACCGCTCATCGGCGAACGCCCCTGCCGTCGTGATTGATACCCCCGGCGCGGTGGTCCAGGCACTTGAACACCTGTCGTCGCTCGGCCATTCGAAAATCTGCTTCGTGGGCGGACCCGCCTCCTCGTGGTCCAACGCCACCCGGTGGAAGACCTTTGAGGAGGCAAGCCAGGAACGCGGGCTGACAACGTTCCGCGTCGGCCCCTTCGCCCCGAAGACCACCTCGGGAGCCGCCGCCGCCGACGCTGCCGCCAGGACCGGCGCCACTGCCTGCATCGTCTTCAACGACCTGATTGCGATCGGAATGCTGCAGCGGCTCCGGGAACGGGGCATCCGCGTGCCGGAAGACATGAGCATCGTCGGCTGTGACGACATCTTCGGGGCCGACTTCTGCAATCCCCCGCTGACCACCATCTCCTCCCCCATCGAACAGGCCGGCAGGGTGGCCGTCTCCATGCTTCTGGCCCAACTCGATCCGCTGCAGGCCGCTTCAACCCGCCGGCTTGCGGTCATGCCCACGCACCTCACCGTCCGCGCGTCGACGGGGCCTGTCGCGTAGCTTCGCTCCCCGCAAGCCCCCCGCGAGCCCCACACGCGCCCGCAATGCACCCGCGCCACAGTTGAGCCCGGCCGACGCGGCTGGCTAGTCTTGGATTCATGCGCAAACTCCAGGCGAAGATCATCGAGGAAATGGGCGTCCAGCCCCGGATCGACCCTGCCGAGGAGGTGCGCAGGCGCGTCACGTTCCTGAAGGAATACCTCAAGGCCACCCACACCAAAGGCTTCGTGCTGGGGATCTCCGGCGGCCTCGATTCCTCCCTGGCCGGGCGCCTGGCCCAGTTGGCCGTCGAGGAACTCGAGAGCGAAGGCGTGGAGGCCAATTTCGTGGCCGTCCGCCTGCCGTACGGCACGCAGCATGACGAAGACGACGCCCAGGCAGCGCTGGACTTCATCCAGGCCAAGACCGAGTGGACCTTCAACATCTCCGCTGGCGTGGACGGCGTGGAGGACGAGTTCGAGAAGACCACCGGCGCCGCGATCTCCGACTTCCACAAAGGCAACACCAAGGCCCGCATCCGCATGGTGGCGCAGTACGCCCTGGCCGGCGAACACAACTACCTGGTGATCGGCACGGACCACGGCGCGGAGTCCGTTACGGGCTTCTTCACCAAGTTCGGCGACGGCGGCGCGGACATCCTGCCGCTGTTCGGCCTCAACAAGCGCCAGAACCGGGCCCTCCTCGCGGAGCTGGGTGCCCCCGCCCGGGTCTGGGAGAAGGTCCCGACGGCGGACCTGCTGGACGGCCAGCCCGGCCGCACCGACGAGGACGAGCTCGGCCTGAGCTACGACCAGATCGACGACTACCTCGAGGGCCGCGAAGTCCCGGAGGGCGTCGCGAAGATCATCGAGGACAAGTACCTGCGCACCCGCCACAAGAGGACCGTCCCGGTCACCATCTTCGACAACTGGTGGAAGTAGCCGTCAGCCCAGGTCCTGGCCGGCAGCCTCCTGCACGGTGGCCGGACGTCCACTCGTGAGTGAATCGACCGCCGCTGCCAGCAGGGAGCGTGCATGGTCCGTGGAGACGAACCCGCTGAGCCACCGGCCGGAGATCCCTTCCACCAGGCAGGTAAGGATCTCGGCGGTGGCTGCCGCTTCGTCTTCACCGGCCCCGTGGCCGGCGGCGACGAGGGCCCGGGCGATTTCACGGTTCCATTCCTCGGTTGTCCGCGAGAGCGGTTCACTCAGGTCCTGTTCAAAGACTGAGCACGCCCGGAGTTCGTTCCACGCCACCGAGTTCCGCCTGACATCCGGGTCGTCCTTGATTTCGTCGAGGAGCAAGTGGCGCAGGTGCCTGTCGCCGTCCGCGGCTGCCGGTGAGGCAGGGGAGTCGTCCTTGCCGACCTGCTTGTTGATGTAGTCAAGGGTCGCGGCGAGCAGTCCGGCACGGTCGGTGAAGTGGTAGTACAGCAAGCCGGACGAAACACCGGCTTCCTTTGCTACGTCGTTGACCCGCAATCCCCGCACCCCGTTCCTGGCGATGCAGGTGGTGGCGGCAGTGAGGATCTTGCCCAGTTTGTCAGTCATGGTTCGACAGTAATACGTGCTCCGTTGCCGTGGAGCGTGGGAGCCTCTGCGGCTCCGGCCAGAACCGGACGGCAGCCAGGTAGCCGACGGCTCCGATGGCCGTGGAGCCGAGGAAACTGAGGTCGATGCCGCCGGCCAGCTGCGAGAGGGGGCCCGTGTAGAGGGACGTGTCCGTCGCCAGCACGCCAAACAGCGATCCGATGGCCCACGGGATCACTGCACGGAGATTCCAGCCGCGGGTGCTCCAGTAGCGGCCGGACGAAGCGTTGGCACGGAAAAGCTGCAGATCCCGTGGACTGTACTTGCCGCGCCGCACCGCCAGGAAACCCAGGACATTGATTGCCACCCAGGGTCCAGCGAATCCGTTGAGTACCAGCGTCATGGCGGTGATGGAGTCGACGGCGTTGAAGACGAAGACGCCGAGGTACAGCAGCCCGACGGCTGCCGCCGAGGTGATGAGCGTGGTGTGGACACGACGGAGCCGGGGAAAGAGCGCTTCCAGGTCCAGTCCGCTGGCGTACAGGTTGAGCACGCCCTGCCCGAGCCCGCCTGCCAGGGCGATGACAAGGATCGGCAGCAGATACCAGGCCGGCGCGGAACGGACCAGGTCCGCTACGTAGGAGCCGCCCAGTTCCGGGATGGCCGCGGCCGTGAAGGCGCCGAAGAATGCCGTGACAAAGAGGCCCAGGAACACCCCGAGGCAGGTGGCGGCAACCACGGAGCGGTCCGAGTGGAGTTTCCGCGAGATGCGCCGGCTGTAGTCTCCCAGCGTGGGCGCATAGGACAACGGGCCGCCCACGGAGATGACGGCGGACAGGATCCACGTCGGCCAGAAGTCGCCCAGCAGGTAGTCCGCCTGCACGGAGGTGGGGCTGAACGTGGGGGCGAAGGCAACCACCCCCATGATCAGGAGAACGCCGACCACCGGGGCCACGAACTTCTGCATCGCCACCACGGTCCCGTGGCCGAATAGTGCCACCAGGATGATTTCCGCGGAAATGACGGCGTAGCCGATGGCCAGGGTGGTGCCGTCAACAGGCGTTCCCAGCAGCCTCTCGGCGGCAGCCACCAGCGCGTCGCCCGAAGTCCAGACCGCGATGGCCGCGTAGGCCAGGGCGAAGAGCAGGGTGAGGCCGGATCCGATCAGCCGGCCGCGTGTGCCGAAATGCGCGGCGCTGGAAACGGTGTTGTTGGTGCCGGTCCGCGGCCCCAGCAGGGCCATCGGCGCAATAAGGACCGTCCCGACGATGAGGCCGGTGAGGCTGGCCGTCACGGCGCCAACGAAGTCCAGTCCGAAGGTGATGGGGAGCCATCCGAAAACGATGACGGAGAAAGCGAAGTTTCCCCCGAAAAATACAGTGAAGAGGTTCCGGGGGCGGGAGGTGCGTTCTCCGTCCGGAATGAACTCAATGCCGACTGTCTCGATACTGCCGAAGCGGTCCTTGTGCTGGGACACGGCACCGGCGGGACCCGCGTCTTTGCGGAAGCGCGTGCTCATCATCTCAAGCCTTTCGTGAACTGCATCACCATGATGCAACGCATCCAAGATACGCTTTGACTGAATTTTCAGTCAAGACTGCCGATGGCGATTGCGGACACCCGCGCGGGTCCGCGGCCAAATCTTCCGGCCCTCAGGCGAGGAAGCCGCGCAAGAGGGATGCGGTGCCCTCCAAGTGCTCCACGGTGACCCGTTCCGCCGTGACTGCGTCTCCCTTGAGGATGGCCTCCGCGATTTCCACATGCTGTTCATTGGCGTGTTCGAGGTTTGTGCCCAGGCGAGGAATGCGGTCCAGCAGATCGTTGAGCCGTGCGCGCGTCTCCGCCACGGCACCCACCAGGCTGGCCGATCCGGACAGCTCGGCGATGGCGATGTGGAACCTGGCGTCCCTCGGACGGTAGGTTTCCGGCGTCGCGCTCATCAATTCCGAGAGGCACTGCTGCAGATGTTGCCGCGCAGCGGCAGTCAGTGCAGCCTTTGCCGACAGTGCCGCGGCCGCGGGCTCGATGATTCCCCGGAACAAGAGCACGTCTTCGACCTCCGCGCGTTCCAGCGGGCGGCTCTCCGTGGGGCGCTGAACGGCCGAACTTGAGACGTAGGTGCCGCCGTAGCGACCCCGCTGGACTTCCAAGTAGCCGGCATTTTGCAGTTCCCCCAAGGCGTCCCTCAGCGTGGCCCGGGAGACCCCAAGCCGCTCCGCGAGTTCGCGCTCGGGTGGAAGCTTCTCCGCCGGCGCGAAGATCCCCAGCTTGATGGTCTGCAGAAGGTGTTCGATGGTCTCTTCGAAGGCGTTTCCACCGCGCACCGGGCGCAGCACGGAATACGAAGGGCCGAACGGAGAGTCCTGCACGGCGGAGCCTCCCCTTCACTAGGGCCGGAAGCCGGGGCTGTCGATGTTGGACCCATCCTATCCGCGCCTCGCTCAATGGTCACGTAGTCGACCATTCTTCAGCGCCAATCTTTCTCATCAGGCATCTTTTTCGCCAGAATGCTTGACCATGGCACAGATCACCTCCAAACTGTGATGCAGCTCTTGGACTAAAAACAGTCCTTTAGAACGTGCGCACTTCAGAATTTCCCACTGCATTCCTCCCCTCTTAGGAAGACACATGGAAACAACAGACACAGCACGCAACGACGATGCCTATTTGCAGCACCGCAGGCTGAACCGCGGCGCCGCCGGTTGGGTGCTCCTTGCCGGCCTGGGCGTTGCCTATGTCATTTCCGGCGACTTCGCCGGCTGGAACCTCGGACTTGCCCAAGGGGGCTGGGGCGGGTTGTTGATCGCCTTTGTCCTGATGGGCGTCATGTACACCTGCATGGTCTTCGGCCTCGCCGAACTTTCCTCGACCCTCCCGACGGCGGGAGCGGGCTATGCGTTCGCCCGCCGGGCCCTGGGTCCCCTCGGCGGATTCGCCACCGGCATGGCCGTGTTGATTGAGTACGCGGTGGCGCCTGCTGCCATTGCCACATTCATCGGCGGCTACGTTGAAGCACTGGGCCTCTTCGGCCTCACCAACTCCTGGCCCGTCTACTTGGTCACGTACGCCATCTTCATCGGCATCCATCTGCGGGGCGTGGGTGAGGCGCTCAAGCTCATGTTCGCCATCACGGCAGTGGCCACGGCCGCCCTGTTCGCGGCCGCCGTCGGGCTCGCTCCCAAGTTCGATCCGGCCAGGCTGTTCGATATTGTTCCCGACGGCTCCGCCGGATCCAGCGCGTTCCTTCCGATGGGAATCAGCGGCATCCTTGCGGCACTGGTCTACGGAATCTGGTTCTTCCTCGCCGTCGAAGGTGTTCCCCTGGCGGCCGAAGAGACCTCAAACCCGAAACGGGACATGCCGCGGGGCATCATCGTCGCAGTACTGATCCTGGTAATTTTCGGAGCGTTGATGCTCGTCCTCGTGCCCGGGGCCGCAGGAGCCAATGCCATGAGCGCTTCGGACAACCCGCTGCCGGAAGCATTGCGCATCGCCTACGGAGGCAATACACCCCTGGCTGACTTCATCAACTACGCAGGCCTCGCAGGGCTGGTGGCCAGCTTCTTCTCCATCATCTTCGCCTACTCGCGCCAGCTGTTCGCGCTCTCCCGCGCCGGCTACCTGCCCCGCTGGATGTCCCTCACCGGCAAGCGCCGCACGCCGTACTGGGCGCTGATCGTGCCCGGAACCATCGGCTTCCTGCTGGCAGCGACCACCCAGGACGGCGCCTTGCTGATCAACATCGCAGTCTTCGGAGCCACCGTTTCCTACGTCCTGTTGAACCTCTCGCACATCGTGCTGCGCAAGAAGGAACCGTCCCTGGAGCGCGGCTACCGGACGCCCGGGGGCGTCGTCACCACCTCGATCGCGTTGGTGCTGTCCGCCGTGGCAGTTGTGGCGACCTTCGTCGTCGACGTCTTCGCTGCATCCATCACCGCCGGCATCTTCGCCGCCGCCCTGCTCTATTACTGGTTCTACAGCCGGCACCGCATCGTCGCCGGCGCCCCCGAGGAAGAGTTCGCCCGACTGGCCCGCGCCGAAGCCGAACTCAAGTCCTAGCCCCAGATTCCACTCCATCCGAAACCACGTTGCGGAGACAGAATGAACATCCAAGATACACACCGGCAGTTGACGCTTGAGACCCTCAGGGAACTGGTGGCAAGCGGCGAGATCGACACCGTAGTCGTAGCCATCACCGATGCCCTGGGCCGGCTCCAAGGCAAACGCTGCGGCGCACGTTCCTTCCTCGAAGACGTGCTGGACCACGGCGCCGAAGGCTGCAACTACCTGCTGGCCGTGGATGTCGAAATGAACACTGTTGACGGCTACGCCATGTCCTCGTGGGAAACAGGCTACGGCGACATGGTGATGAAGCCGGACCTGGCAACCCTTCGCCGCGTTCCTTGGCTCGAAGGCACTGCGATGGTGCAGTGCGATGTGCTCTGGACCGACGGTTCCCCGGTGGCGGCGTCCCCGCGGCAGGTCCTGAAGGCCCAGCTCGAGCGCCTCGAAAAGCTTGGATACCGCGCCCACATCGGCACCGAGCTGGAGTTCATCATGTTCGACGACTCCTATTCCCAAGCCTGGGACAAGGGCTACACCGGCCTCACTCCGGCCACCCAGTACAACGTGGACTACTCCCTCCTGGCCACGTCCCGCCTGGAACCGGTGATCCGCTCCATCAGGAACAACATGGAGGCCGCCGGCCTGGTGGTGGAATCCTCCAAGGGCGAGTGCAACCTGGGCCAGCAGGAAATCACCTTCCGCTACGACGAAGCCCTGGCCGCGTGCGACAAACATAGCTTCTACAAGAACGGCGCCAAGGAAATCGCGGACCAGCACGGCAAGAGCATCACGTTCATGTCCAAGTTCAACGAGCGCGAAGGCAACTCCTGCCACATCCACATCAGCCTCACGGACCTTGACGGAAACGCAGTGCTGCCGGGCGACGGTGACCACGGATTCAGTCCCGTCATGGAGCGGTTCATCGCTGGCCAGCTGGCGGCGCTGCGCGAACTGACCTACTTCCTGGCCCCCAACATCAACTCCTACAAGAGGTACGTCGAGGGCAGTTTCGCGCCCACAGCCATCGCCTGGGGGCTGGACAACCGGAGCTGCGCCTTGCGGGTGGTGGGGCACGGACCCGGCCTGCGCACCGAAAACCGCGTGGGCGGAGGCGACGTGAACCCGTACCTCGCGGCAGCTGCCCTGGTGGCGGCCGTTATCCACGGCCTGGAAAACGACCTTCCGCTTCCGGCCATCACCAAGGGAAACGCCTACGACTCCGGCGCCGAGCGGCTGCCCACGACGCTGCGCGACGCCCGCGCCCTGCTGGCGGAGAGCAGCATCGCCCGCAAAGCCTTCGGCGACGACGTTGTGGACCACTACGTCCACGCGGCCGGCGTGGAACTCGCCGCCTTCGAAGGCGCCATCACAGATTGGGAGCGTGTCCGTGGCTTCGAACGTCTCTAGCGCCTACCGTCCGAAAATTGCACTGACCAGCTACTACCAGGAAGCGTCCTGGGGAGTCTGGAAGGAGGCGGCCGCGATCCTGCCGGGCACCTACGTCGAGGCCGTCGTCGCCGCCGGCGGGACGCCGCTCCTGCTGCCGCCGGTGGGGACCGACGAATCGGTGCTGGACCTGGTGGACGGGTTGATCGTGGTGGGCGGTCCCGACGTCGACCCCTCCCTTTACGGGGCAGAGCCGCATCCGCTCACCGCACCGCAGCCGCTGCGGGATGCGCACGATGCAGCGCTCACCCGCGCGGCCCTGGAACGCGGCCTGCCGCTGTTCTCGATCTGCCGCGGGGCCCAGTTGCTCAGCGTGGCCTTGGGCGGTTCGTTGGTGCAGCACATCCCGGACATCAATCCAGGCGCCAACTACCAGCCGGCGCCCGGAGTGTTCGGTGAAGCCGCCTTCAGCACCGAGGCAGGCAGCCTGATCGAAGGCCTGCTGGGGTCCTCCGGAACAGCGCCCTGCTACCACCACCAGGCGGTGGATGCCGTTCCCGCGGAACTCCGGGTCACGGCCCGTTCCGCCGACGGAACCATCCAAGCGCTCGAAAGCAAGGACGAGCGTTGGGTGCTCGGCGTGCAGTTCCATCCGGAGCAGAACCCGCAGGACCTTCGGCTCTTCCACGGCTTCGTGGCGGCGGCCGCCGCCTACCGCGCCGAACGCCCGTTGACCATCACCGAGACCACGAAAGCGATGTCCACACCATGACCGCCACTGTCTTTGACGTCATCAATCCGGCCACAGAAGAGGTGATTGAGTCGGTGCCGCTGGCCGGCGCCAGCGAAGTCGACGCAGCGATCGCCCGGGCCGCCGCCGCTTATGAAAGCTGGCGGCTGGTTGCCCCGGCGGACCGGGCCCTGCTGCTGCGCCGCTTCGCCGCCGCCGTCGACGCCGACCTCGAAGACCTGGCGCAGCTGGAAGTCAGGAACGCCGGCCACACCATAGGAAATGCGCGCTGGGAAGCCGGCAACGTCCGGGACGTGCTGCAGTACTACTCGGCGGCGCCGGAACGCAACTTCGGCAAGCAAATCCCGGTGGCGGGGGGCGTGGACGTCACCTTCCAAGAGCCGCTGGGCGTGGTAGGCGTGATCGTCCCCTGGAACTTCCCCATGCCGATCGCCGGCTGGGGGTTCGCCCCCGCGCTTGCTGCCGGGAACACCGTTGTCCTCAAGCCAGCCGAGGTAACCCCGCTAACGGCGATCCGGCTGGCTGAACTGGCTTTGGAAGCCGGCATCCCCGAGGGCGTCTTCCAAGTGATCCCCGGCAAAGGTTCCGTGGTGGGCCAACGCTTCGTCACCCACCCGGCGGTGCGGAAGGTCGTTTTCACCGGTTCCACCGGCGTGGGAAAGCAGATCATGGCCGGCTGCGCCGAGCAGGTAAAGCGGGTGACCCTGGAACTGGGCGGCAAGAGCTCGAACATCATCTTCGAGGACGCGGACCTGGAACTGGCCGCGGCGGCCACTCCCGGCGGCGCCTTCGACAACGCCGGCCAGGATTGCTGCTCCCGTTCCCGCGTCCTGGTGCAGCGCAGCGTGTACGAGCGCTTCATGGAACTGCTCGAACCGGCGGTGCTCGGCATGGCGGTGGGCGATCCCTCGGATGAGGCCACCGCCATGGGGCCGCTGATTTCGGCCCAGCAGCGCGAAACGGTTTCCTCGTTTGTTCCCGACGGCGCCCCGGTCGCCTTCCAGGGGAAAGCCCCGGAAGGCGCGGGGTTCTGGTTCCCGCCCACCGTCCTCACCCCGGGCCTGGACTCCCCCGCGTTCCGGGAGGAAATCTTCGGACCGGTGCTCGCCGTCGTTCCTTTCGACGACGAAGCCGAGGCCATCCGGATCGCAAACAACACCGAGTACGGGCTCTCCGGGTCCATCTGGACGTCCAAGGTGGACCGGGCGCTGCGGGTGGCCCGCGGCGTCGAATCCGGGAACCTGTCCGTCAACTCGCATTCCTCGGTCCGGTACTCCACGCCGTTCGGCGGCTTCAAGCAGTCGGGCCTGGGACGCGAACTCGGACCGGATGCGCTGGCCGCCTTCACCGAAACCAAGAACGTCTTCATCTCCACCACCCCGGCCTGAGCCGGACACCCCGAGCAAACACACAAGAACAAGGAGCCCACCATGAACGCAGTCATCTCCAACCGCCTCGAAGGCCGCAGCGCCGTCATCACCGGCGGCGCAAGCGGCATCGGACTAGCCACCGCACGCCGCATGGCCGCAGAAGGCGCCAAGGTCGTCATCGCAGACATCGATCCCACCACCGGCGAAGCCGCCGCTGCGGAGGTCGGCGGCCTGTTCGTCAAGGTCGACGTCACCAGCGAAGAAGAGGTCCGCAACCTCTTCGCCCAGACCAAAGAGACCTACGGCAGCGTTGACATCGCTTTCAACAACGCCGGCATCTCCCCGGCGGACGATGCATCGATCCTGGATACCGGCATTGATGCCTGGCGCCGCGTCCAGGAAGTCAACCTGACATCGGTCTACTACTGCTGCAAGTACGCCCTCCCGTACATGCAGGAGCAGGGCAAGGGATCCATCATCAACACGGCGTCCTTCGTTGCCGTCATGGGTGCCGCCACTTCGCAGATCTCCTACAGCGCTTCCAAGGGCGGCGTTCTGTCGATGAGCCGGGAACTCGGCGTCGAATTCGCCCGCCAGGGCATCCGCATCAACGCCCTGTGCCCCGGACCGGTCAACACCCCGCTGCTCAAGGAACTCTTCGCGAAGGACCCGGAGAAGGCCGCCCGCCGCCTGGTCCATGTGCCGATGGGCCGCTTCGCCGAGCCAGAGGAGCTGGCTGCGGCCGTCGCGTTCCTGGCGAGCGATGATTCGTCCTTCATCACGGCCTCGACCTTCCTGGTGGACGGCGGTATCTCGGCGGCGTACGTAACCCCGCTGTCCTGACCGTGCTGCCCAGTCTCCGGCCGCTGTTTCCCTCCCGGTGGAAACAGCGGCCGGCCCCCTTCTGGCGCCGCCCCGGAGGGCGTAGGGTCGTGCTTGGCTGACAAACCGTAGCCGCCGGCGGACCACCCGATGCCGGCAGCCCCGCCGTGAAGGAGCCGCCATGGCTGGATGGAACGCCGATACCGCCGCCGGTCCGCTGGGCGCCTCCGTCACGCTCGTGGACGGCGCGAACTTCTGCATTTCCGGCCTGGCCGGGGACATCTATTCGGGCCGGCCGCACGGCGTCTTCCACGCCGACACCCGGATCATTTCCCGCTGGCGTCTCACGGTCAACGACGTGACCCTTGAGCCCTTGGCTGCCCGGAACCTCGAACCGTACCGGGGCGTGTTCATCGGGCGTCCGGGCCGGCTCGCGGGGCGGGCGGACAGCCCGCTGATCGTCGAGCGCCGGCGGGAGGCCGGCGTCGGGATGGAAGAGCGCATCACCGTGCACAACCATTCGCGCGAACCGGCGGTGTGCAACCTCGAACTCACCATGGACGCGGACTTCGCCGACCTTTTCGAGGTGAAGGACGCCCGGATCACCCGCTTCTGGGAGCAGCAGCGGCGGGTGGAAGGCGATTCCCTCGTCATCGAAGGCGCATGGCGCGGCGCCCGCAAGGGCGTCGCCATCCACGCCCCGGACGCCGCTGTCCGCCACGAAGGCCTGGGATACACGCTGGTGGTCCCGGCGCACGGCAGTTGGAGCGTGACCGTCACCGTGTCCCCGCTGCCCGACGGCGGCGGGCCCGCCGGGTCTTTCCAGCGCCTGCCGTTCCGCCACCTGAGTTCGGCCGAGTCCCCCGCGGAACTGCGGCGCCAGGAGTGGATCCGGAAGATCCCGGCCCCGGAAATCGGCAATCCGTCCTTCGCCAAGACACTGCAGCGCAGCCAGGAGGACATCGGCGCGCTGCAGATCGAAGACCCTGAGCGGCCGGACCGCACGGTGATGGCGGCCGGGGCGCCGTGGTTCATGGCGCTCTTCGGCCGGGACGCCCTGCTCTCCTCCTTCATGTCGTTGACCTTGGATCCCACCCTGGTCCTGGACACCATGTGGAACCTGGCCGAACGGCAGGGCACCAAGGTGGACCCGCTCACCGAGGAGCAGCCCGGACGGATCCTGCACGAGGTGCGCCCGGGCATCGGGACCACCCTGGCCCTGGGCGGGAAGTCCGCTTACTACGGCTCCATCGATGCCACCCCGCTGTTCGTCGGCCTCCTGGGTGAGGCGAGCCGGTGGGGCCTGGACCGGGAGCAAATGACAGCGCTCCTGCCCTACGCGGACCGTGCCCTGGACTGGATCCGGGATTACGGCGACCGTGACGGCGACGGCTTCGTGGAGTACCAGCGGCTCAACGACCAGGGCCTGGTGAACCAGGGCTGGAAGGACTCCTGGGACGGCATCAACTTCGCGGACGGCCGCCTGGCCGAGCCGCCCATCGCCCTGTGCGAGGTCCAGGGCTATGTGTACAGCGCCTACACCGCACGGGCCTGGCTGGCGTACGACGCCGGCGACCTCGCCCTGGCGCGCGAGTACCGCGAGCGCGCTGCCGAGCTGAAACGGAAGTTCAACGAGCAGTTCTGGCTGCCGGACCGCGGCTACTACGCCATCGCCCTGGACCGGGACAAGAGGCCCGTGGACGCCTGCGCTTCGAACATGGGCCAGTGCCTGATCAGCAGCCTCATCGACGAGGACAAGGCGCCGCTGATGGTCAAGAAGCTGATGTCGCCGGAGATGTTCAGCGGTTGGGGCATCCGCACCCTGGCAACCGACATGGGAGCCTACAACCCCGCCAGCTACCACAACGGCTCGGTGTGGCCGCACGACAATGCCCTGATCGCCACCGGCCTCATGCGCTACGGCTTCGTGGCCGAGGCGCAGCGGGTGGCGATGGCCATGTTCGAGGCCGCGGAGTACACGGACCACCGGCTGCCGGAGCTCTTCTGCGGCTTCGACCGTGCCGACTACCCGGAACCGGTGCCGTATCCGACGTCGTGCTCGCCGCAGGCCTGGGCCGCCGCCGCCCCGGTGCAGCTGCTGCGCGTGCTGCTGCGGCACGATCCGCACGTGGCCCTCAACGGGCTCTGGCTGGACCCCGTCCTGCCGCCCGAAATGGGCGACGTCCGGATCAGCAACTGCCCCCTCGGCGACGCCCGGATGACCATCACGGTGAAAGACAATGTGGCAACGGTGGACGGTCTCCCGCCGGGCATTACCCTGCACCACGGATCCAGGCCCGTGCTGGCGGAACTGGTGGAACTCGCCGAAAAGCTCAGTCCCGCCCCGTAAACCACAGGAGCCCCTATGCGGATTGGCCTGATCGCACCGCCCTGGGTCCCGGTCCCGCCCACCGCCTACGGCGGAACCGAGGCCGTGGTCCACGCCCTCGCCACCGGCCTCACGGCCGCGGGGCACAGCGTGGTCCTCGCCGCGTCCTCGGACAGCAGCTCCCCGGTGGAACGGCCCGGCGGCTTCTCCCCCGCCATGCGTTCCGCGATGGGCCAGAGTATGTCCGAACTGCCCCACGTGATCCGGGCGTACGAGGCCCTGGCTGGAGTCGACGTGATCCACGACCACACGCTGACCGGTCCCCTGTACCGGCACCGCCCGCCGGGCGTTCCGGTGGTCTGCACCATGCACACGGTGATGACCCCGGAATTGCGCAGCGTGTACCGGATGATGGCGCGCGATACCGCCTTGGTGGCCATTTCCCGGGACCAGGCCGCCGCGGCGCCGGAGGTGCCGATCGCCAGGGTCATCCACCACGGCGTGGATCCGGAGGACTTCCCGTTCGGCGACGGCAGCGGCGGCTACGCCCTGTTCCTGGGCCGGATGGACCCGACCAAGGGCGTGGTGGAGGCGGTCATGGCGGCCCGTGCGGCGGGAATCCCGCTGAAGATCGCGGCCAAGATGAGCGCCCGGGCGGAGCTGGACTACTTCCGGGATGTCGTGGAGCCGCTGCTCGGCGGCGACGAGGAGTTCCTGGGCGAGCCGGATGCCGCGGGCAAGCTGGAGCTCCTCGGCGGGGCGCTGGCCCTGATCAACCCCCTGCAGTGGGACGAGCCCTTCGGGATGGTGATGATCGAAGCGCTTGCCGCCGGGACTCCGGTGGTGGCGGTGCCGCGGGGCGCCGCCCCGGAGATCGTCGACGACGGCGTCACGGGCTTCCTGAGGAACGGCACCGATGAACTGGGGCTGGCTTTGCGCGCGGCGGCCGGGCTGGACCGGCGGGACTGCCGGGCCGCCGTCGAGCGCCGCTTCAGCTCCGAACTGATGGCTCGCCGCCACGCCACCCTCTATGCGGAGCTGCTGACCGGCGAGCTGCGGCCGGTCCGGCCTTCCTAACGCTTGGATGTCCTAGTATATTTTGCAAGTGCGGGCCCCGGCTGCGGATGACCCGCGAAGCGAAAGGCACGCCATGACTGTCACCGAAGACTTCCGTGCGGCCCGCGACCGGCTCCTGGAGCTGCGCACGGACTATGCCCGGGCCCACGCTGAATTCCAATGGCCGCGCTTCGAGCACTTCAACTTCGCGCTCGACTGGTTCGACGCCATCGCCGCGGACCCGGACAAGGGCGGCAACCCGGCGCTGGTGATCGTGGAGCAGGACGGCAGCGCCACCAGGCGCAGCTTCGCGGAGCTCTCGGAGTCCTCCTCCCGCCTGGCCAACTGGCTGCGCGGCCAGGGCGTGCGGCGCGGGGACCGGATGGTCGTCATGCTCGGCAACCAGGTGGAACTCTGGGAACTGATGCTGGCCGGCATCAAACTGGGCCTGGTGATGATCCCCACCACCACCCTGATGGGTCCGCGGGACATCGCGGACCGGGTGGAACGCGGCGGCGCCCGCTGGGCCGCTGTCGGGAGCGCGAACATCGCCAAGTTCGCCGAAGTCCCCGGCGACTACACGCTGATCGAAGTGGGCATCGGCCACACGGAGGGAGCGCTGCGCTACGCCGACCATGCGACGGAAGCGGCGGAGTTCGTGCCGGACGGCCCCACCCGCGCCGACGAGACCATGCTCCTGTATTTCACCTCCGGCACCACCTCGCGCGCCAAGCTCGTGGAACACAGCCACGCCTCCTACCCGGTGGGCCACCTGTCCACGATGTACTGGATCGGCGTCGAGCCCGGGGACGTGCACCTGAACGTGGCCTCCCCCGGCTGGGCCAAGCACGCCTGGTCCAATGTGTTCACGCCGTGGATCGCCGAGGCCTGCGTGTTCGTCTACAACTACGAGCGCTTCGACGCCAAGGCCCTCATGGAACAGATGGACCGCGAGGGCGTCACCAGCTTCTGCGCCCCGCCCACGGTGTGGCGCATGCTCATCCAGGCGGACCTGACCCTGCTCAAGACCCCGCCCACCAAGGTCGTGTCCGCCGGCGAGCCGCTCAACGCCGAGGTGATCGGCCAAGTGGAACGCGCCTGGGGCCAGACCATCCGGGACGGCTTCGGCCAGACCGAATCGACGGTGCAGGTGGCCAACACCCCGGGCCAGCCGGTCAAGACCGGCTCCATGGGACGGCCGCTGCCCGGCTACGACGTAGTGCTGGTGGACCCCGCCACCGGTGAAGAGTCCGACGACGGCGAACTCTGCCTGCGCCTGGACCCCCGGCCCGTGGGACTGATGACCGCCTACTCCGGCGATCCGGAGAAGACCGCCGAGGCGTTCCGCGGCGGCTACTACCACACCGGCGACATGGCCAGCCGGGACGAAAACGGCGTCATCACCTACGTGGGCCGCGGCGATGACGTCTTCAAATCCTCCGATTACCGGCTCTCCCCCTTCGAACTCGAAAGCGTCCTGATCGAGCACCCCGCCGTGGCGGAGGCCGCGGTCGTCCCGTCCCCGGATCCGGTGAAGCTTTCGGTGCCGAAGGCCTTCGTGGTCCTGGCCCCCGGGTACAAGCCCGGGCCGCAGCTCGCGGAGGACATCCTGCGTTACTGCCGCGCACACCTGGCACCGTTCAAGCGGATCCGCCGCCTCGAGTTCGCCGAGCTGCCCAAGACTATTTCCGGCAAGATCCGCCGCGTGGAGCTGCGCCACAGCGAAGAGAAACGGCACGGCGAAGACGGCCGGCCGGGTGCCGGCCCGCTGCCGGCCGGTCTCGGCGTCGAATACTCCGAGGCCGAGTTCCCGGGCCTGAGGGACTGAGGCCGCCATGGGAACCCCGCTGCCGCGCGACCCGATCGCCGACGCCCGCCGCAACTGGGAGCGCCACGGCTGGAGCGAGGTGGCCGCACCGATGGCCGCCATCACCGCCATCATGCGCACGCAACAGATCCTCACGGCCCGGATCGAGTCGGTGCTCAAGCCCCTCGGACTGACCTTCGCGCGCTACGAACTGCTGGCCCTGCTCGGCTTCGCCCGCAGCGGCGCGCTGCCCATGAACAAGGCGAGCGCCCTGCTCCAGGTGCACCCCACCTCGGTGACGAACGCCGTCGACCGCTTGGAAAAGGCGGGACTGGTGGTCCGCTCACCGCACCCGACCGACGGGCGCACCACGCTGATCGAGCTCACCTCGGAGGGCCGCACCCTGGCAAAGCGGGCGACGACGGCCCTCAACGCGGAAGTGTTCGCCCAGTCGGGTTTTGAGGACGGCGACGTGGAGCAGCTGATCCAGGTGCTGGGCCGCTTCCGCAAGGCCGCGGGCGACTTCGAAGACTGAGGTTTCTCCCGGCGCGCTAGCGGGACGGATCCACCATGGTCATGCCGGCGGGCGATGCCTTGTCGAAGCCCGGCAGCATGGCGGCGGCCTCTTCGAGGCCGATGGTGCGTTCGATCAGCCGCTGCGGCTGCAGCGCTCCCTGTTCGATGAGCGCCATCATTCCGGGGTAGTCGACGGCGGCCATCCCGTGGCTGCCGAGCAGGTCGAGTTCCCAGGCGATCACCCGTGCCATGGGCACGCGGGTGTTGCCGTCGACCGCCGGCAACAGCCCGATCTGGACGTGCCGTCCGCGCCGCCGGAGGCTAAGGATCGCATCCGAGCACGTCTGCTCGCTGCCCACGGCATCGACGGCTACTTGGCTGCCGCCGTCGGTGATGCTGCTGACAGCCGCGGGAATATCGGTACCGTCCGCGAGCAGGACATGGTCGGCGCCCAGCCGGGAAGCTACGTCCAGCGCTCCGGGGTTCCGGTCCACCGCGATCACCCTGGCGCCCATCGCCTTGGCGATCATCACCGCGCTGAGCCCGACGCCGCCGGCACCGACCACAGTCACCCACTCGCCGTCCTTGACCTGCGCCCGCGCGCCGAGGGCACGGTAGGCCGTGGCGAAGCGGCAGCCCAGGCTGGCCGCGGTGGCAAAATCGATCTGTTCCGGGATGGCCACCAGGTTGGTGTCCGCGGCGTGCAGCATCACGTACTCGGCGAACGATCCCCAGTGGGTAAAGCCCGGCTGCTGTTGGTCCGGGCAGACCTGGGCGTCCCCGGCAAGGCACCATTCGCAGTGCCCGCAGCCGCAGACGAAGGGCACCGTGACCCGGTCACCGGTCTTCCAGCGCTCAACGCCGGGACCGGTCTCGACGATGACGCCGGCAAGTTCATGGCCCGGAACATGGGGCAGGGCGATGTCATCGTGGCCCGCCCACGCGTGCCAGTCGCTGCGGCACATCCCGGTCGCCATGACCTTGACCACCACTCCACCAGCCGGGGCTTCAGGCCGGGCCACGTCCCGCACATCGGGCTGGGCCCGGACGGCATCAAAGATCACTGCGCGCACGTTCCGACCCTAGCAAACGGCGGGTCGGCGGGAGGTTGTCGACTAACCGAATCCCGCCGCTCCGCCGAGCCGGATTCCCGGAATTCCCAGCGGAAAGCCGGGGCCGAGCAGTTCGCCGGAGGTCAGGACACCCACGGCCCTGCCCGAGTCCAACCGCCGCGCGGCCTCGGCGGCGATGACCGCCGTCGACTCCGTCCCGGAAGCCTCCACCCACCCCTCGGCAGCGGCACCGCCGCGGTTGCTTGCGCGCAGCCAGATCCGCGACGGCGTCCCAGCCGGTCCCGCCGCACGTTCCTGGCGGCGGTTCGGGAGCCGGAGCCCTGCCCGTGCCCAGTGCCGTGCCAGTGGAACTGCCAGCCGGGATAGCACGGGGCCGAGCCGGCTTGTGTAGTAGGCGGAGACATTCGGCACGCCGGTTGCATGGGCGACGGCGAAGACCTCGCCGCTGCCGATCGGGACGGCCGCGCGGGTGCCCTCGGGCAGGTCGAAGCTCAGGATCGTATCCGGCGCGCGCAGCAGCTGCCCCGCATCGTAGCTCCAACCGCCGGCCGCCAGCAGCGCGGAGGAGGTCCCGCGCACGCCGTCGCTACGGGTCCCGCCCGGGGCGGACCTGACGATGGTCACCGTGTCCGCGCCCGGCACCCTGCCGAGCACCCGGTGCGCAAGGGATTCGACGACGGCGGTGGCGAATCCAGCGCCGGGAACGACGGCGATGCCCGCCTGCCGGGCCGCCCGGTCGCGGTGCCACGCGTCGAGGAACACCGCGAGTTCGTTGGACACGTCAAGGTAGTGGCAGCCGCTGCGAAGACACGCTTCCATCAGGGCCGGCGCTGTCACGGCCATGGGGCCGGCGGTGTTGACGAGCACGCGGACTCCGCTCAGGATCTGCGCAAGGCGGGCGGGGTCGTCCACCGGAGAGCTCCGCCACGGAAGGTCAAGGGTTGCGGCCGCGGCGGCCGCTCTTCCCGAATCACGGCCCGCCACGAGGGTTTCGGCGCCGCCCACCTTGGCGGCGTGCGCAATCCGCAGGCCGACGGCCCCACAGCCATACACCATCAGAATCGAAACCACCTCCGCAAAGCCGTCGGCGCTGCAGCGCAATGCGCGGCTAGGCCACCCCCATTGGCTACACTTGTGCCTCATTATGGTGCAAAAAGCGGGACGGCCACGGAATGCAGACCTGGATGTCGCCCTGATCCGGGCAACGGAAGAACTGATCCTCGACAAAGGTTTCGGCGCACTGTCCGTCGAAGCCATCACGGCAAAGGCCGGAACCACCCGCCCGGCTTTCTACCGGCGCTTCGCCGGCATCCCCGAGCTCGTGCTTGCCCTGATGCTCGAGCACTTCCGCATCGATTTGGACGTCGAATTCGATACCGGAAACCTGCCCGCCGACCTTGAAGCAATCCAGCGGGACCAGGTGGCCCTTTTCGAGGATCCCCTGGTCAAATCCAGTTTCGCCGGATTCCTGAATTCCCTGCACGATAACGAGCAATTGCGTTGGGCATTCCTGGAGAAATTTTTTGCCCCGCGGCGGGCCGGAGTGGCTACAATCATCCGTAGGGCAGAAAACCGGGGAGAAATCCCGGAATACGCCGATGTTGAATGGATTTGCGACCTGATCACGGGCCCGCTCATAATGCGTATCCTGCTGCCAGGGCTCCTGCCGTTGGACGAAAAGTTAATTTCGAATACAGTTGCCAGCGCCCTCAGCGCGCTGGGCTATCGCTCATCTTAGGGGAGATGCTGCATGGATGGCCGGATAGCGCGGACGCTTGTCCATAAGACATCCGAAGATGCCGTATTGATCGGCCGTCCCCGCCATTTGCAAGGGCACCGCTGGGAATTCGACGCCGAACTCCCCCGGGATGCATCCGCGCAGGATTCCAGCGGGATTCCCACCCTCCTCGGGATCGAACTCATGCGCCAGACGGCGATCGCCTACACGCACCTGCAAGGCGGCGTACCCCTGGACTGGGCCCTGCTGATGAAGGAGCTCAGTTTCGGGTGGCTGCGGGACGTTCCGGAGGACCCGGGCGGCCCCCTTGCCGGCTGCGTCGCCGTCAGCACCGTGGCCGTCCAACAGCGGAACGGCCTGGTCAGCGGCCTCGAGCTGGAGGCCTGCTTCCTTTCCGGGGGCGTGCCGTTGGGCGCCGGCCGTGGCAGGCTGGGTTGTGTTTCGCGCACCGCGTACCGCGCGATCAGGAGGAACGCGCCCGCCGTGGACCGGACCGCGGCGGCCTCGCCCCATACCGGCCTGGCGGATATCCGCCGGCAGGGCGAGGAACTCCAGGCGGAACTGGTGTGGAACTGGGATGATCCGCTGGTCTTCGACCACTTCCCGGACCATTTGCCCGGCATCCTGCTGGCCCGGGGCATGCTGGACGCGCACCTCGCGCTCACCGGGTTCGACGCCGTGCAGATGGACATCGCCTGCGAAAACTTCGGTGAGTTCAATGCCTCCGCCCAGGTCCTGGCTTTCCGGTCGACGCCCGATGAAACGCGTATTTCGATCAGCCAGCTTGGGCGGACACTGGCCACCGGCCTATGCCGCGGATCGCGGCCCAATACGACGGCCCGGCCACTATTGACCCTGGACTCACCGGGCGCCTAAGATTCCGTTACGGAGCACATCGTAATTAATACTGGGGCAGGATCTTCCTGCAATTAGAGGATGGGGGATCCGCTATTCAAACGACAGTCGATCCGTATCCTCGAAAAAGTCCCAACGGCCTTCACGGTCTTTCTCGCGACAGCCTGTAGCGGATAAATCCCCGGACTGTCCTGCGCCTTCAGAATACTCTGCGCCTTCGGGCGCTCTTTCGGCGTCTCCTGGTTTTCCGGCCTGCATGTTTCGCGGCCGGCCTCCGGTAATTGCACAACAATTCCCGGCAGACTGCGCATCCCTTGCGCAGTATTTCATCGATCGATGCCTCTGTGCGGTGCGCTGGAACGCGATGACCGCCGCCAAAATCCAGATGGGGGGGTAAATCATGCTGCCCTGCGCCGACGTCAATTCCGGCGCCGCAGCCCTATGAAAGCGATCCGGACGGCATGCCATCCACAGGCGGCCGGACGTGAAGCACCAGTCAAGGAGTGAACTGACGTGAGCAACGCAATTGATTCGATCCTCCATCTGGAATGGGATGCACTCGACATCCCCAACACCGACCATCCACTGGCGACAAGCCGCCGGTACGCGGTCCCGACACCCCAAAACGCCGAGGAAAACGACAAGGCGTGGAACCATCTGTACGGCGCCATGATCGCCGGGCTCGGACTCAAGCCCGATTCCTTCCAGCTGAATTACCCGTTCCTCACTTGGGACTGGCCGATCACCAACGTCGGCTACACCTCGGCCGCACAGTACGATTTCTGCGCCACCGCACCGCAATTCAGCGCCACCGGGGCCTACGTGTCCTCCGGCGTGAAATTCAACGACGCCTACGGCCAGGTGCTCAATGTCGTCGCCGCCGACACGAGCGATCCTGTCCTCGAGCAGAAGATCAGCCAGGCGCGCAACGTGCTGAACATCGCCACCAACGATTACAAGATCACCTACGACCAGGCGAGCCGGGCCTACATCCAGGAGACCGGCGGCACCAACGACCCGCCGTTCCTGAAGTGGCTGGGCAGCTACAGCGGAAAGTCGTGGGCCGTCCAGCTCGACGCCGCGGACAAGACGGTCCAGGCAAAGCAACGGGTCCTGAACCAGCTGCTGTCCGAAACCAGCACGCCCGGCCTGAACGACGCGATTGCACGGTACGGCACCAAGGACTACTACACGCTGCTGCAGGATCCTACGCTCAGCACCTTCCCCGCGGTGCCGGCCTATTCGATCGGGATGGACGCAACCACCTGGCTGCAGAAGGTCCAGGCAGGAACCGGGGGAAGCAGCGGAGAGATCGGCTTCAGCAACAATCAGGCGCAGTACGACTACAGCAAGACCTGGGCCAAGGGCAGCGCCTCGGTGGGCAACTTCTTCTGGAGCGTCAACGTCGGCGGCTCCTGGGAGAGGATCGACGAGTTCGCCACCGACAACTCACTCGAGGTGACGGTCAAGTTCGAAGCCTGGGACACCATCTCCATTGGCGCGGGCCTCTGGTACAACGGGGCCTTCGTCAAGAGCGTCTCGGAGGGCCCGTTCATCCGCGGCTACTCGGCGTACGGTGGCGGCGGCGAGAAAGCGGTGTGGGGCCCGAACGGCATCATGTGCGTCCAGAAGGTGGGCATGGTGGTCGGCTACAAGCCCTCGTTCAGCGTCAAGGTCAGCAGTTCGGCCTTCACGTCGTTCTCGAAGAAGTGGGAAGTTTCCTCGGGCGTGCGGATCGGACCGTTCGAATTCACCGGCGGCGGCGGCAGCGCCTCCTCCGGCTGGACCGCGGACTCCGCGACGAGCACCTTCTCGGGGACGTCGACGGCGGAAACGGCCCTGGTCCTCGGAACCACCATCGCGCTGGTGAACCCGGAATAGGACGCCGCCGTGGCACTCAGCCGGGAGCAGATCGAACCGGTCCTGCAGAGCGTGAGCCCGTGGCTTTCGAACGCGAACATCACGGGCCTCACGGTGGGACCGAAAGCCATCGGCGGCCGGCAGACGCAGGAACTGGCCGTCGTCGTCCATGTCGTGGAAAAGAAGCCGTCGTCAGAGCTGGGAATTGACGACCTTCCGGTACCGCCTCTCGTGGAAGTCCACGTCCAGGACGACGGCGGCGCACCGCGGGTGGAACAGGTCCCCACCGACGTGGTCGAGTCGGGGGTGATCCGGCTCTGTCAGCTGGATGACAGAGTGCGGCCCGCACCTGGCGGGTACATGATCGCCGTGCCCGATGGCTTCTTCACGGACGCCACCGGAACGCTGGGCGTCAACATCACTTGGGGAGGCCGGTTCCGCCTGCTGACGAACAATCATGTGATCTCCAAGAACGGGACGCGGGGTCCCACCGTCTACCAGCCGGACTGGGCGCTGTGGGGCAACACCCTCACCACGGTCTCCGGCTATGAACCGGTGGTGACCTACGCGAACCGCAACCAACCCAACCCGGTCTTCAACAGGACCGACCTGGCGTGGTGCGACATGACGGCCACGGACGGTGATCCGAACATCCACGGCATCGGCGTGCCCGCCGGGCTCCGCAGCCCGGCGGTGAACGACGCGGTGCAATGGATCGGAAAGACCACCGGCGTGGTGCAGAACGCCGCCATCACCAGTGTGACCGGCCGGTTCGTACTGGAGTTCATGGACGGCCGCTGGGCCTGGTTCAAGGATGTCATCAGCTTCAACCAGGGAACCGTCCGCCAGGGCGATTCGGGGTCCGCCGTCTTCGCCACGGCGGACTCGATGGTGGTCGGGCTGATCTTCGCCAACGACAGCCACAACGCCGGCTTCGCGGTGCGGATCCCCTGAAACCGTCATCCGAAAAGTGGGGTCCTGCCCTGCCGCCCAGCGCGACAGGACAGGACCCTCCCAAAGGTAGCGTGCTTTGTACTGTGACGGGAGCCTTCTTCAGCTACTCAGGTCGTAGCAGTTCCAGCCATCCAGCGATGACAAAGTGCTGGACTGCGACCGCCCCATGGTCTGGAAGTCCTTACCGGGATCAGCTCACGCTATCCGTGGCATGTGCGGACGGGTTATCCTTGCGAAAACCATTGGTGCCCGGCATGCTCCGTTGACGGACTGACGTCCCGCCGTGAGTCTGCTGCGTGACGGAGGTAGTGGTTGTGACGGAATACGACGTGCTTGCCGAGGTGTACGAATGGCTCATCTCGGATGCGAAGTTGCCTCCCGCCGAGTTCGCTGCGTCGTTCGACGACGTCCTCAGACTCCTGCCGTCGAACGCACGCGTCCTCGACTGTTCGTGCGGGACCGGACAGTTGGCGGTTGGCCTCGCCGGTCGTGGCATGCAGGTTGTCGCAACTGACGCCAGCGAAGCGATGGTTCGCCGGACTTCAGAGTTGGCTGAGGAGTTCGGGGCCTCCGTCCAGGCCGTGCGGGCGAACTGGGAAGAGTTGCCGGACCATTTCGAGGACGAGACGTTCGACATGGTGTTCTGCATTGGCAACTCGCTTCACCATGCCGCGGGCGCGACAGGCAGGGGTGCTGCTCTGGAGTCGATGTCACGGCTTCTGCGCCCTGGCGGGCGCTTGGTGCTCACGTCCCGCACTTGGGAGCTCGTGAGAGCCAGAGGATCCCGGCTGGACATCGGGGACCGGCTCGTCCGCCGGAATGGTCGCGATGCCGTGGTGATCTATCGCTGGGAGATTGCGCCGCATTGGGAGGATAAGCACCACATCGAGATTGCGATCGCCCAAGTCGATGCGACCGGACTGATTCATGTCCGCTCGGAACTGCTGTCTTGCTGGCCGTACCGGTACGAGGAACTCGAAGTAGAGCTGCACCGGGCCGGACTCCGGACGGAAGTGAGCACGTTCGATCTTGAGGCAGAGAACTACATGGTGGTCGCGAGCAAGGTATAGACACCGGCGCCCAACTAGAGATCGATTGCTCCGTAGCTGTCGTTTTCAGCCCTGAAAACGACGTCTACGGAGCAATCGATGCGGGTGCTGATTCTCGCCGCAGAATACGATGGTCAACGACGTGCACTTACAGCTGATTGGATGTTTCTGCGCAATGCTGGATCTTCGCCGCCTCACCCTGCTGAGGGAAGTCAAGCTTCATGGCAGCATGAGCGCCGCTGCACGGGAACTCGCTTATAGCCACTCGGCTATTTCCCAACAGCTCGGGCTCCTGGAGAAGGAAACTGGCGTGATCCTTCTGGAGAAAGTCGGCCGCAGCGTTAAACTCACCCCAGCCGGCGAGGAGCTCGTCCAGAACACGGAAGCCATCCTCGCCGCCATGGAGCGTGCGGAGGCTGATCTGGCGACCTCACACCAGCGCCCCCAAGGCGTGGTGACGGTGGCTGCATTCACTACTATCAGCCGGAACGTCATGCCGGCAGCCGTGGCAGAACTGGCCCGAAACTTTCCGCACCTGGACGTGCATCTACGGCGCGAGGACCCCGAACTTGCGGTTACACAGCTGCTCTCGCGGCAGGTTGATGCGGTCGTCACTGACTCCTTTCCCGGCACTCCAGGGGCTCCAAGTGGAGGCATCAGCACCACGGTGATCGGCCAGGACCCTGTCCGTGGTTACCTCCCCCGTGGCCACACTTTTGAGAACTTTGATCAACTCCGAAACGTGCGTTGGGTCCTCGAACCCCTCAGCTCGGCGTCCTCGCAGTGGGCCTTGCGGGTATGCCGGGAACTCGGGATTGAGCCCATCGTCGCCCACGTCTCCTCCGACCTCCTTTTTCATCTCAGGATGGTCGAGCAAGGGCTGGCCGCAGCCTTTCTGCCCGACATGGTGGTACATGAGGTTGGCAGCGACCTCGCACCGAGTTCCTGGCTGCCCTCGGACCAGCAGCGAAGCATCCAGTATCTGGTCAGGTCGGGGTCGGAGCTCAGTCCGGCACTCCTGGCTGTGCGGGACGCCATAGTCCGGGCGTTCGAGGCTGCATTCCGTAAGTAGTACTTACATATAGCGGTCAGAAGGATTCGCTTTTTTTAACCGGTGAAGCTGTTTAGATTTGCTTTACATTCAGGAATTCCCTCGCGCCTGCGGGTAGTTCCTGCTGCCTCACTGCACATTGGCCACGAGCATCCGAAAGCGCGTACACAGGGACGAGGGGTGAGAGCCAGCACCAAGAACCAAGCGGGCGCCAAACCGAAAGCAGGGTCGATGAGCCTCCCTTCCACCGTCACAGCACCCCTGATTGCAGCGGACCCGGACAACCTCCGGCAGGCCGACGCCGTCATCCAATCCATCGAATTGCCCGGCCAAGGGATCCCGGTCCAGGACCCGGCGACCGCGGAAACCATCGCGCACGTTCCCGACGCCGACGTCGAGACGGCGCTGGCAGCAGTCGCGACCGCCGACAAGGCTGGCGTGGAGTGGGCGAAGACTTCCCTCCGTCACCGCGCCGACGTCCTGCGCGCCTGGTACGACAAGCTCGTCGCCCACTCCGAGGACCTCGCCTACCTCATCTCGCGCGAGATGGGCAAGCCGCTCGCCGAGGCCCGCGGCGAGGTCAAGTACGGTAACGACTTCGTGCGCTGGTACGCCGAGGAGGCCGTGCGCCCCGTCGGAAACTTCCGGGAAACGCCCGACGGCGGCGCGAACCTCCTGACGCGCCGCTCCCCTGTCGGCCTGGCCGTCCTCATCACGCCGTGGAACTTTCCCCTCGCCATGGCGACCCGAAAGATCGCACCGGCACTGGCTGCGGGCTGCCCGGCTGTCATCAAGCCCGCCACCCTGACGCCCCTGACCACATACTTCGCAGTGCAGCTCGCCGTCGAGGCCGGGGTGCCGGAGGAGCTGGTCCAGGTCGTCACCACGTCGAAGTCGGGGGCCTTCAGCGAGGCCGTCCTCCTCGACCCCCGCGTGCGCAAGGTGTCCTTCACCGGTTCGACGCCGGTGGGCCGCCGGCTCCTGGAGCTCGCCTCCCGGAACGTCCTGCGCAGTTCGATGGAGCTCGGCGGCAACGCCCCGCTCATCGTCTTCGACGACGCCGACCTGGAACGTGCCGTGGAAGGCACGCTTGCCGCGAAACTGCGCAACGGCGGACAGTCCTGCATCGGGGCCAACCGCATCTACGTCCAGGACGGCATCGCTGATGACTTCGTGGCCGCACTCACCGAACGCTTCGCCCAGATCCAGGTCGGGCACGGCCTCGGCACCGGGACGGGCCTCGGCGCACTGATCGATGACCGCGCCGTCGCGGAGATGAAGGCCTACACCGAGAACGCCGTGAGCCTCGGCGCAGAGCTGCTGACCGGCGGCCACGGCTACGACTCGCCGGGTAACTTCTTCGCCCCCACCGTCCTGGACCGGGTGACGGCGGATTCCAATGTTGCCACGTCCGAGATCTTTGGCCCCATTGCCGCGATCCAGCGGTTCAGCTCGGAATCCGAGGTCATTGGCCGTGCCAACGCGACAGAGTTCGGCCTCGCCGGCTACGTGTTCACCGAGAACCTCGACCGCGCCCTCAACGTGGCGGACAGCCTCCAGACGGGCATCGTGGGCATCAACCAGGGTGTGCCGTCCAACGCCGCGGCTCCGTTCGGCGGCATCAAGCAGTCGGGCCTTGGCCGCGAGGGAAGCTCGGAGGGCCTCGAGGAATACGAGAACATCCGTTTCTACAACGTGTCCCGCCGCGCAACGGCCTAGACCTTGATATTCGCCATGGACATCACCCCTACCGTGGCCTAAAATTGTCAACAATTGACACTTCAGTCGAAGGAGAGCTTCATGCAGCCATACATTTACGTACCCAAGGACAAGATCGAAGGCGAACTCGAGCCCAACGGCCACCGCGCCGGCTACGACTCGGGTGACCCCAAGACAGCCATCCTGAAGTTCGATACCAACGACATCAAGACCGGCGTATGGGAGTGCCAGCCCGGCGGCTGGAACATCACGCCGCGCGAGGACACCGAGCTCTGCTACATCGTCAGCGGCCGCGTGCGGGTCACCGACAACGGCTCCGGCAACGTCTACGAGGTGTCGGCGGGCGACGTCGTCGTGCAGCCCAAAGGCTGGACCGGCCGCTGGGAGGTCCTCGAGACCATCCGCAAGGTCTACATCCATGGCTTCGACGCCTAACATGACGCCCTAAGCTGCGGGCCGCCCCCTCAAGGGGCGGCCCGCACGCTGTTTAAGGACGATTCTCCCGAGGCCATCCCTGGCATCGCCAAATTGTTGACAATCACACACTCGAAGCGTATTGTCGACAATCGACGACGTAGTTTCGTCGACAATCGACAACCTGCAATCTGATTCAATCCCAACTGGAGGACACGTGGTATTCGAAACCAAACCAAAGTTCGTCACGTTCGATATGAACGGGACGCTCATCAAGTTCGCGATCAACGACACCATGCGTGACGTCCTGGGCGAGCGCCTGCCGGCGGAGGTCGCTGATGAGTACCTGCGCATTTGCAAGGCGTACCGGATTGACGAGTGCATGGGCGCGTACAAGCCCTTCCACCAGATCGTTAACGACTCCATGGAGCGCGCCTCGCGCAAGGTCGGCCTCGAGTTCCGCGCCGATGAGGCACGCGAGGTCTACGACCGGATCCCGTCGTGGGGCCCCTACCCCGGTGTCACCGCGGCGCTGAACCGTCTCGCGGAAGCCGTTCCGCTGGTCATCATCACCAACAGCGACACTGTGGTTGCCGAGAAGCTTGCGGCGAACCTCCAAGCTCCGTTCGCGGACATCATCACCGCTGAGCAGATGGGCTGCTACAAGCCGCGCCTCGCCGCGTTCGAGTACATGTTCGACAAGCTCAACGTGACCCCGGACGAGATCGTGCACGTCTCTGCCAGCCCGATGTACGACCACCGCCCGGCAGCCATCATGGGCATCGAAAAGAAGGTCTACGTCGACCGCGGCTTCGAGCACGACGAGTACTGGCTCGGCTACGAGCGCATCACCGACATCTCGGACCTACCGGTCCTCTTCGGCCTGCCGCGTCCTGACGCTTCCTAAGGGAGACCTGGGTACAGATGAGCCTGCCACTACCTCAAACCGTCAAGGGCCGCACGGCTTCAGAACGGCTTCAGTCCCTCGGCCTGGAGCTGCCCGAGCTCGACGGCAACGCCTACTTTGTCCACCACCGGGCAGTGGGCGAGAGCATCCATATCGCGGGACAACTGCCTTTCAAGGATGGCGTGCTGCTGGGCCAGGGCATCGTCGGCCGGGACGTCGATCTGGAGACGGGGAAGGAGTTAGCGCGACACACTGCGCTCAACTGCCTCGCCGCCGCAGTCCAGGCAGTCGGCGACCTGGAGCGGGTCCGGATCGTGCAGATGCTCGTCTTCGTAGCCAGCCAGCCGGACTGGGGCTTGCAGTCGCAGGTCGCCAACGCGGCCAGTGAGCTGCTCATCGAGGTCCTCGGCGAGAACGGTCGGCACTCCCGCACCGCGATCGGGGTCGCTGGCCTGCCGCTCAACACCCCGGTGGAAATCCAGATGGTCGTCACTGCGGTCCAGGGACCCGCATGAATGTTCGGGACCCGCTCTTGCGGGTCCCGAACGATCAAAAGTCGAGGAAGCCAGCATCGCTGCCCTCGGTCATTCATCCACAGAATCATGAGGAGTACAGCGTGAACCGGCTTCAGCGAGCACTGGACGCTCTCGTCGAGCGGGTCGACACCCCGGCCCCGATCATCCTTGCCGACGTGATGCAGGACAACATCGACCGCATGCAGGCCTTCGCCACCCGGAATGGCCTCGACGTCAGGCCGCACGTCAAGACGCACAAGTGCGTGGAGATCGGACGGCGCCAGGTTAAGGCCGGTGCCGTCGGAATCACTGCGGGCAATGTGGGCGAGGCCGAGGTCTTCGCCGGAGCCGGATTCGACGACATCTTCATCGCGTACCCGATCTGGGCGGCCGGGACAAAGGGGCCGCGGATCCGCCGGCTTGCCGAGACCACCCGGCTGCGGGTCGGCGTCGACAATTTCGCGGCGATCGACGCCCTTGCCGACGCGATGGGGGACGACGCCGACCGCCTCCAGGTCGTGGTTGAAGTTGACTGCGGTGCCCGTCGTTCCGGCGCGCCAGCAGAGGCTGCCGGCGACCTCGCGGCGGCCGCCCGTAAGCGCGGCCTGGTACCGGCAGGGGTCTTCACCTATCCGGGCCATGGCAGTGCCGGCCCTAACGCCCGCAAGAGCGCAGCGCAGGACCAGGAGGCCACCCTCATCGCTGCCGTACGCAGCCTTTCCGCGATCGGTATCACACCCGAGGTGGTCAGCGCCGGCTCCACGCCCACCGTCGAGTTCGCCACCAACAGCGTGATCACCGAGATCCGTCCCGGCGAATACGTCTTCAACGACCTGAACAACACCCGCCTCGGAGCCTGCACCGAGGACCAGATTGCCCTGTTCGTGGCCGGTACCGTGGTCAGCGACTGGGTTCCCGACCAGGTCATCCTCGACGTCGGCACCAAGGTGCTTGGACGTGAAGGCAGCCCCGAGCGCGGCTACGGCGGCGTCGCCGGTACCACAGCAGTCCTCTCAAAGCTCAATGAGTACCACGGATTCCTCCCGCTGCCCTCCGGGGACTTCAGCCCGAGCGTAGGCACTGTCCTTCCGGTGGTGCCCAACCACGTCTGCCCGATTGTGGTCAATTTCGAAGAGTACATCGTCACCGACAGCACGGGCACGTCCCTGGAGCGATGGCCGGTGGACGCCCGCGGATTCCTCAACTGACCGGTCCGCCACGGGAATTCCCCACCGAAGCTCTCTAACCAATCAACGTAGCCAATAAGGAGTGTCTGACATGAGACTTGATAAAGTCACGGCCCTGGTGACCGGCGCCAACAGCGGAATCGGGCAGGCGGTGTGTTCCCAGTTCCGCAGTGAGGGAGCCCGCCTGCTGCTCACCGGACGCAGGGAGCAGATCGACAGCGCCGAGCCCGGGGACCTCTACGTCCCCGGAGACCTGAACGACGAGGCCTTCGTCGAGCGCCTCGCCCGCGAAGCCGCCGAGACCTACGGCACAGTCGACGTCGTCGTCCTCAACCACGGCCTGCAGGTCAGCGGCCCGCTGACGGAGATGTCCTATGAGGACGCGAAGAACACGCTGCACAGCAACCTCTTGAGCTCGTTCCTGGTGATGAAGCACTTCGCGCCGCTCATGCCCGCCGCCGGCGGCTCGTTCGTCCTCGTCAGCTCCCGCCTCGGCATGGTCGGCAAGCCCGGGGAAGTCCTGTACTCCGCAGCCAAGGGCGGGCTGATCATGCTCGCCAAGGGTGCAGCGATCGAGTGGGCAGAGCGGAACATCCGCGTGAACGTCGTCGCCCCCGGACTGACCGCCACCCCGATCATTGAAGCCTCCTTCCAGCGCAGGGAAGACCCCGCGGCCTACCGCCGCCAGCGCGAGGGGCAGATCCCGCTCCAGCGCCTCGCCACCCCAGAAGAGATCGCCAACGCCGTTCTCTTCATGGCGTCGCCGGAATCTTCCTACATCACCGGGGCGGTCCTGCCCGTCGACGGCGGATACACCGCCGCTTGAACACCTCAACGCTTCACAGACAACGAAGGACAACAATGACAGCCCTTGCAGCACCACCCCGGAACGGAGAGCTCGGCTTTTGGATGGCCGGGCTCGCGGACAAGAGGCCCTCGTACCCCCGCTTCACCGGCGACGGCTCAGTAGACCTGGCCATTATCGGTGGCGGCTACACAGGCCTCTGGGCAGCGTACTTCGCCAAGAAGCTCGAGCCCTCACTCTCGGTCGCGGTTTTTGAAGCAGAACAGATTGGCTATGGCGCATCCGGCCGGAACGGCGGGTGGCTTTCTGCGATGCCTGCCGGTAACCGTGCCAAGTTTGCCCGGGCGTCCGAAGGCGGCATTGAAGCGAGCCGTGCCTTGCAGCAGGAGTTTATCGCCGGCGTCGATGCTGTCCTGGAGATCCTTCAGGCCGAAGGCATTGATGCGGATCAGATTAAGAGCGGTGCGCTGATAGCTGCCCACACGAAGGCCGGGCTTGGCCGGCTGGCTGCCAGGCGTGACGCCGAGCGGAAGTACGGATTGACCGACGACGACGTCTACCTGCTCGACCGTGAAGAGTTCCAGAAGGAAGTCAACATCTCCACTGTCCACGGCGGAATGTTCTACAAGCACTGCGCCCGGATTCATCCGGCGAAACTCGTCTACGGACTCGCTGACACCGTTACCCGCATGGGAGTGAGCATCTACGAGGGCAGCCGGGTAGGCAGCATCGACGGCAACACCCTCACCCTGGACGGCGGGCGGGTCACTGCTGCCAAGACGTTCGTTTGCACCGAGGGGTATTCCGGACAACTGCTCGGCAGCAGGAGCCTGATTCCGATCAATTCTTCGATGATCGTCACCAAGCCGCTGTCGGACGAAGAGTGGCAGCAGATTGGCTGGAACGGGCCGCAGAACCTCAACGACTCCGCGCACACCTTCATCTATTCACAGCGAACAGCCGACGGCCGCATCGCCATCGGCGGCCGGGGCAAGCCCTACCGTTACGGCTCGGGGACGGGGGGCGCCGGTTCGACTGCGCAGTCCACGATTGACCTGCTTTCCACTAAGCTTCGATCCTTCTTCCCGGGCATCGACTTCGAAGTGGACCATGCCTGGTCCGGAGTCCTGGGCGTTACCCGCGACTGGAACGGCGGTGTGCAGTGGGACCCGGCGTCCGGAATCGGGTCTTCGACTGGTTATGCAGGACACGGCGTGACCGCGGCCTATCTGGGCGCCAGGACCCTGGCGGAACTGGCCTTCGACCGGAAGACGGAACGAACGCTACTTCCCTGGGTGGGGTACCGCGCACCGAAGTGGGAGCCCGAGCCCCTTCGCTGGCTGGGCGTTCACAGCATGTACAGCCTGTTCGGCTTCGCCGACAAGTGGGAAGAGCGCAGAGATTCCACCGAGACCTCGCTCCTGGCAAAGTTCGGCAGCAGGCTCGCCGGACTTCACGAATAGTAAGCAGCTCGCCCGAGCTGAACAACAAATACCTGGACCAACCAGTAACGAAAAGGTGCTCTAATGACCGACGGAAAACTCGCAGTCATCGGACTGGGCAGCATCGGAAGCATGGCCCTGTGGCAAGCATCCCGGCTGTCCGGCTCGGTAGTCGGCTTCGAGGCCGCCACACCCGCCCACGGCCGCAGCGCCGTGGGCGGGGACACCCGCCTCTTCCGCATGATCTACCGCGGCAACCCCGACTTCTACCCCATCCTGCAGCGCTCCCGCGCCCTCTGGGCCGAACTCGAAGCCGAAACCGGCCAGGACATCCTCACCCGCTGCGGCGGCCTGTCCATCGGCACCGCCAACGGCCCCTACATCAACGCCGTCCTGGAAACCACCAAGGCCACCGGCGCCGAACACCAGCTCCTCAGCCATGAGGAACTTGCCGAACGGTACCCGCAGCACGGCCTCCGCCCGGACGACGTCGCCGTCTTCGACCCGAACGCCGGAGTCCTCCGCACCGACCGCGCGGTCACGGCGGCAGTGGCCGCCGCCGAAGCCAACGGTGCCACGGTCCACCGCAACACTCCCGTGGACAGCATCACCGAAACCGCCGACGGCGTTGTCGTCACCGCCGGCGGCCGGTCCTGGACCTTCGAGAACGTCATCGTCGCCTCCGGCGGCTGGTCGCGCAGGTTCATGCCCGACTACCTCACGGCCGCAACGGAAACGAAACGTCTCATCCTGACCTGGTTCGTCGCCCAGAACGGGGCCGAATTCACCCCCGGGAAATTCCCCACCTTCAGCCGGGTCTACGGGGACCGGTCCATGTACGGCGCACCCGCCGTCGACGGCGTCACCGTCAAGGCAACACTGGACGGCCGCGGGCGCCCCACCCCCAACCCCGACGCCGTCCCCCGCGACCTCACCGGTGCGGAAATCGCCGAGACCGTCGAGACCGTCAGCGAGTTCTTCCCCGGACTCATCCCGAACATCGTGCGCACCGATGCCTTCCCCGAGCTCTACACCAAGGACAGCCAACCCCTCCTTGGCCCGTTCAGCGAAGGCAGCCGGGTCTATTGCGCCACCGGATTTTCGGGTGGCGGATTCAAGAACGCCACCGGGTTTGGGGAAATTGCCGCCCATGAGGCGTTGGGCAGCCGCACGTTTGAAGGTCTCGATTTCGTACGCCCTCAACGGTTTATCCCGGCATTAGCTGTTTGACAAATAGGTAGTACGCATTCGCTGAAATGAGGGGGCTATCAATGGCCGCAACGGAAGAACAGTTTGCGCTGGAAGGGAGACCGACGGCTCAGCTGATTGCAGACCATCTGCGCGAACAAATCGTCCGAGGAACCATCCGCCCCGGGCAACAGATCAATGAATCCCTGGTGGCGAGCCAACTCAACACGTCCAGAGGGCCCCTCCGGGAAGCCCTTCAACGCCTATGCCAGGAGGGGATCCTTATCTATCGGCGCAACTACGGGGTATTTGTCCTGGAGATTGAACCGACGGATCTCAGGGAGATCTATTCGGCCCGGGAGACCATCGAGTCCACCGCTGCCTGCATACTCTTGGATGGCGGCCCGGAGCAAATCCGGAACGCCATCGAAGCGCTGAAGGAAATTGTGGACGGGATGGCGAAGCATGCGCTTGCCTCCAACTGGGAGGCCATCGCCGGGCTGGACATGCAGTTCCACTCGTCCTTCGTCGCCGCGGCGGGAAATTCCCGCCTGAGCCGCATCTACAAGGCGCTGGCAACCGAATCACGGATGTGCATCCTGAACCTGGAAGTCTCCTACCCAAGAATGGAAGTTTTGGTGGAAGAGCACCAGGACCTCCTGGATCTCCTGGAGATGGGCGACAGGGAGGGCCTCATCGCGGCCATCAAACGGCACCTGCAAGAAGCCGTGACCCACCTCGTTGCAACCCAACAAGAGCAAGGCAGCCCGTGATTCCGCGGGCCCAATCATCGGGGCCCCGGTATAATCGACAATCGACAATGAAGGGGCGGGATGGAAGCCACGTTTAAATGGCCCTCGCAGCGCACCACGACGCCGGAGGGCGTCTACGGTGTTCTGCGCACAGCGATCCTCGACGGCACCCTGCCCCCAGGCGGGCAGCTTCGGGAAGTGCACATCGCCACCGACCTCGGAATTAGCCGCTCGCCGCTGCGTGAGGCAATGTCCAGGCTGGAGGAGGAAGGGCTCATCGTGAAGATCCCCTTCCGGGGGTCCTTCGTCGTAGAGGTAAGCGCCCGGGAAGTCGCCGAGATCGCCTCAGTCCGCCTGCTTGTGGAACCCTATGCGGCCGAACTCTCCGCCGAAGTGTTGTGTGGGGCGGGGCGGCCCCAATTGATGCAAACCGTCGAGGACCTCCACCACGCCACGGAGCAGAACGACATACCGGCCAGCATCGACGCGCACTTGCGCTTCCACAGGCTGTTCTATGACTTCTCAGGGAACAGCGTTCTGCAGAATCTTTGGAATGGCTGGGAGACGAAGCTGCGGCTCTACCTGGCAGTGGACCACCGCACGTACAGCGACCTCCATGTCATAGCCGTTGAGCACCAGAAGCTGGCCGAGCTTGCCCTGGAAGGCGACATCGACCGGTTCCGACAGGAACTGGCAGCACACTTCCAAACGGCCCTGCAGGCTTAGGCGATACGGCGCCGGCCTACCCGCCCTCGACCGCACCACCCCCTTCCGCCGTAGTCCGCGGCATTTGAGGATTGTCAACAATCGACGATATGCTCAATCGGGCAATTCGCCCGTCTAGTGGAAAGCGCACCATGCACTCAAAAGCCGCGGAACACGGATCCGTCTTGGAAAGGCTTCGGGACGCGGGCGTGCCCGTGGAAGCCTCTGGTCACTGGCTGGCCGCATACTCCTACGATGCCTCCAATTACCGGATTCCGCCTCTCGGCGTTGTGTTCCCACGGAGCGTTGCGGACGTCGTCGCCGTCATGGCTGCGTGCCGGGAAACCAAAACTGCTCTCATCAGCCGGGGCGGCGGGACGTCCATGGCGGGAAACGCCATCGGCCCAGGTATTGTGCTGGACTTCTCAAGGCACATGAACCGGATCATCGCCATCGATGCGACGACAGCAACAGCAGAAGTCGAAGCCGGCGTTGTGCTTGCACACCTCACCCGGGCAACCGAAAGCGCAACCGGCGGAAGCCTCACTTTCGCCCCCGATCCGTCCTCAAAAAACCGTGCCACGATCGGTGGTGCGATCGGAAATGACGCGTGCGGCAACCACTCCGTCCGCTATGGACGAACCTCCGATCACGTCCACGAGATCGACGTCGTCACCTCCGATGGAGCCCTCCTCACCGCATCGGGCAAGGGCATCCGGGCCACCGATCCGTCCGACGGCTACTCCGTGTCCCGGGCATTCGAGTTGGGTGAAGCCCTCAAGAAGCTCGCCCAGGACAACCTGGCACCTTTCCGTCGCGAACTTGGCCGCATCCAGCGCCAGGTTTCGGGTTACCACCTAGCCAACCTGCTGCCGGAGAACGGCCTGAACGTCGCCAGGGCGCTCGTCGGCACCGAAGGTACCTGCGCCGTCGCCGTCCGTGCCCGAATGAAACTCGTTTCCAAGCCATCCAGTGCCTTGCTGGTCTGCCTCGGCTATGCGGACGTGGTAGACGCTGCGAAGGACATCGAGACCATCCTGGATTTCTCGCCCGCCGCGGTCGAGGGCATCGACGAGGCCATCGTGGATACCATGCGCCTGCGCCGCGGAGCCGACTCGGTTCTGGGCCTTCCCCAAGGCAAGGCGTTCCTGTATGTAGACCTCGACGGCGACGACGCGGACCAAGTAGCCAGCCAAGCCGAACTGTTGCTAGAACGGCTCGCCGCAAACGGCCGCCTGCTCGATGGGCGGACCGTTCCGGATGCTGCCGAGCGCGCCACATTGTGGCGGGTGAGGGAGGACGGCGCAGGCCTGTCATCGAGGCCCGCCAGTGGCGGGGAATCCCAGGCCGGCTGGGAGGACTCCGCCGTTGCCCCGCAGAACCTCGCAGCCTACCTGGCCGACTTCCGGACGCTCCTGGATGACTATGGGCTGACCGGGATCATGTACGGACACTTTGGCGCGGGATGCATGCACATCCGCATCACCTACGACCTTCGCACGGAAGAAGGCCGCAGCGTATTCCGTAAGTTCACGCACGCCGCCGCCGAACTCGTTGTCCGCCACGGCGGCTCCCTATCCGGTGAGCACGGAGACGGACGCGCCCGCTCGGCACTGCTCTCGCAGATGTATTCACCCGCCATGCTTGCCGCGTTCGAGGAATACCGCAGGCTCTGGGATGAGGCAGGGATCCTGAATCCGGGCCCGATTACCGATCCGGATCCATTTGACGCCAACCTGGCACTCGAGGGGATCCCCGAACGTGAATGGAGAACGCACTTCGAGCTCCGGCCGGTCGAGGCTGCCGCGGCCGGAGCGGACCCGTGGGTGCATGCCGTCCAGGCTTGCATCGGCGTCGGAAGATGCCGCTCGGACTCCGGCGGGGTGATGTGCCCGAGTTTCCGGGCCACGGGGGACGAGAAAGACTCGACCCGTGGTCGGTCCAGGGCGCTCCAGGACATGGTCCGGGGAGCACGCACCATCGACGAGGGCTGGAAGTCCGACGACGTCCGTGAGGCATTGGACCTGTGCCTGGCCTGCAAGGCCTGCTCCAACGACTGTCCCGCAGGCGTGGACATGGCCAGCTACAAATCGGAGTTCTTCTCGCATTACTACGAGGGCAGGCTCCGGCCGATGTCGCACTTCTCGCTCGGATGGCTGCCCCGGTGGCTAAAACTCACCACCCGCATCAGCCCGCTGGTCAATGCCGTCCTGGCCAGCCCGCTTGGAAAAGTCGTGGCGGCGGCCGGCGGCCTCACCACCCGGCGGGCCATGCCAAGGTTTGCCTCCGGGAAGATGCTCAGCGATGCCCTCGCAGCCTTCGCAAAGGCGCCGGCGGACGCGGACACGGTGCTCTTCGTCGACTCGTTCACCAAGGGTTTCCGGCCGGAGGTGGCCGCAGCCGCGGCACGGGTTATCGAAGGCACCGGAAGGCAGGTCTCCTGCGAGACAGACGCCTGCTGCGGCCTGACCTGGATCTCGACCGGCCAACTGGACGCAGCAAAGAAGATGCTGCGCAGGACCGTGGCCAAGCTGGACGACGGCAGCGACGCGCCCATCGTCGTCATCGAGCCCAGCTGTGCCGCAGCGCTGAAGAAGGACGGTCCCGAGCTTCTCGGCAGCGAAGCCGCCGAACGGGTTTCGCACAGGATCCAGAGCTTCGCAGAAGCGGTGAAGCAATGGGTGGATGACGGCTGGAGACCCCTGACCGTGCCATCGACGGTAACAGTCCAAACCCATTGCCACGAGTACTCAACCTTTGGCGCGACAGTACAGAGGAAAGCGCTGGCGGCGCTCGGAATTGCCAATGTCACGGAAGCGACAGGCTGCTGCGGCGTAGCGGGAAACTTCGGATTCGAAACCAAGCACTACGAGATTTCCATGAAGGTGGCGCAACAGGCACTGGCCCCTGCCCTTGAAAACACTGCAACAGACACCCCGGTCCTTGCCGACGGTTTCAGCTGTGCAATGCAAGTCAAGCAATTGGAACCGGAACGCAAGAGCCTCCACCTTGCCGAACTCCTGGACCCGGAAGGTGGCCCACAACGCGCCTTGTGACGTTCCTACCGCCCCTTGAACTCCGGCGACCGCTTCTCCGTGAACGCGGCCATGCCTTCCTTCTGGTCCTCGCTGGCGAACAGGGAATGGAACACCCGCCGTTCGAACACCACGCCCTGCGCCAACCCCATCTCGAAGGCCGCGTTCACCGCTTCCTTGGCGAGCATGGCGGCCGGCTTGGATTTGGCGGCGATCAGTTCGGCGGCTTTCAGCGCTTCATCGATCACGACGGCGGCCGGCACCACGCGTGACACCAGCCCGGAGCGCTCGGCTTCTTCGGCGTCGATGAACCTGCCGGTCAGCACCATGTCCATGGCCTTGGCCTTGCCGACGGCACGGGTGAGCCGCTGTGAGCCGCCCATGCCGGGGATGACCCCGAGGTTGATTTCGGGCTGGCCGAACTTGGCGTTGTCCCCGGCGATGATGATGTCGCACATCATGGCCAGCTCGCAGCCGCCGCCCAGGGCGAAGCCGGAGACCGCGGCGATGATCGGGATCCGCAGGCGGGTGAGGTTCTCCCAGCCGCGGAACCAGTCCTCGGCGTACATCTCGAGGTAGCCCTTGGCCGCCATCTCCTTGATGTCGGCACCGGCGGCGAAGGCCTTCTCGGAGCCGGCAATCACCACGGCGCCCACGTCCGGGTCGGAGTCCATGGCGGTCACCGCGGCAACGAGTTCCTCCATGGTGGCCTTGTTCAGTGCGTTCAGCGCCTGCGGCCGGTTCAGGGTCACCAGCCCCACCCGTCCGCGGGTTTCCACCAGGATGTTCTCGAATTGCTGCGCCAAACCGTTCCCCTTCGCTGTGTGATCCCTCAGTAGACCCGTGCCTTCAATACGCAAGGCTACTTGCCCGACTTGTCCCGGATATCCGTGATGATCCCCGAGAAGTCCCGCGCGGCGCCGCCTTCCGCGGCGAAGGCATCGTAGATCTTCGAGGCCAGGTGCCCCATCTGCCCTTCGACGCCGGTACTCTCCAGGGCGTTCACGGCGAGCCTGAGGTCCTTCGCCATCAGCGCCCCCGCGAAACCTGGCTGGTAGTCCCGGTTGGCCGGGCTGGTGGGCACGGGCCCGGGCACCGGACAGTTGGTGGTCAGGGCCCAGCACTGGCCGGAAGCATTGGAGGCGACGTCGAACAGGGCCTGGTGCGTCAACCCCAGCTTCTCGCCGAGCACGAAGGCCTCGCTCACCGCGATCATTGAGACGCCCAGGATCATGTTGTTGCAGACCTTGGCGGCCTGCCCTGCCCCATGGTCGCCGCAGTGCACGATCCTCTTGCCCATATGCTCCAGGATCCCCTTCGCCGTCTCGAAGTCCTCGGGCAGCGCCCCGACCATGAAGGTCAGGGTCCCTGCCTCGGCTCCCACCACGCCGCCGGACACCGGGGCGTCCACGGAGCGGTGCCCGGCTTCGACCGCGATGGCTGCCGCTTCCCGGGCTTCGTCCACGTTGATGGTGGAGCAGTCCAGGAACAGGGTGTCCGGGGCGGCGACGGACAGCAGCCCGGACTCGCCGTCCACGCCGCGGTAGGCGTCCAGCACGTGCTTGCCGCTGGGCAGCATGGTCAGGATTACGGCGGCGCCTGAGGCTGCTTCGGCGGCGGAATCCACCATCGGCACGCCGTGCGCCTTCGCCGCCTCCACCGCGGCGGGCACGGGGTCGAAGCCCACCACCGTATGGCCGGCCTTGATGAGGTTCACCGCCATTGGCCCGCCCATGTGGCCCAGGCCCAGGAACGCGATGGTTCCGGTAGTTGCGTTCTCAGACATGGCGCGACTCCTTTGATTCGAAGGTCAGTTCCTGCCCATCAAGCGGTTCGAAATAGCGTTCGACGGCGGCCCGGTCCACGCCTGCCAGGGTGGCCGGTTTCCACTGCGGGTTGCGGTCCTTGTCCACTACCTGCGCCCGGATGCCCTCCCGGAAGTCGGGCCCGGCCAGGCAGTGCACGCCCACCCGGAACTCCTGCGCCAAGGCCTCTTCCAGGGAGCGCCCGCGCACGCGTCGCAGCGATTCCAGCGTGACCTTCACAGCCGTCGGGGACTTGGCCTCGATGGTGTCCGCCGCCTCGGCGGCCTCGCCGCCGGCAGACCGCAGCCTGGCCACGATCTCGTCCGCGTCGTCCGCAGAGTAGGCGGCATCGATCCACTCACGCTGCCCGGCCAGTGCCGAGGCCGGCGGCACTTGGGCGAACCGCGCGACGGCGTCATCCGGCGTCGCGCCTTCCAACGCCGCCTTTTCAAGTGCCTCCGCGAGGGCTTCCAGCTCGCCGGACGGGACGAGGTGGTCGGCCAGCCCGAGGTACACGGCGTCCGCACCGGAGAGGTGCGCGCCGGTGAGGGCGGCGTGGGTTCCTGTCTCCCCCGGCGAGCGGGAGAGCAGCAGCGTCCCGCCGACGTCGGGCACAAAACCGATGGTGGTTTCCGGCATGCCGGTGCGGGTGCGCTCGGTGACGATCCGGTGTGAGCCGTGGGCGGACACTCCGACGCCGCCGCCGAGCACCAGGCCGTCCATGAAGGCGACGTACGGCTTCGGGTACCGGGAGATCAGGTCGTTGAGCCGGTATTCGTCGCGCCAGAAATCCGCGGTGGCGTGGCCGCCGTCGAGCATGTCCCGGTAGATCGCCACG
This sequence comes from Arthrobacter celericrescens, assembly GCF_003614925.1. Classification (GTDB taxonomy): domain Bacteria; phylum Actinomycetota; class Actinomycetes; order Actinomycetales; family Micrococcaceae; genus Arthrobacter; species Arthrobacter celericrescens. Next base: position 27,263 of record NZ_QYLP01000033.1, on the reverse strand, counting down.
ATGTCGCCGCCGGCGCACAGGCCCCGATCCCCAGCCCCGCGCACCAGGACGGCGGCCACCGAGTCGTCCGCGGCCCAGGCAGTGAGCTGGTCCAGCAGGGCCAGCACCATGCCGTGGTTCAGTGCGTTGACGGCCTTGGGCCGGTTGAGGGTGGCGACACCGAGACGGCCGCGCTGCTCGAAAAGGACCTCCGCTTCCTCCCCCATCAGCTGCCCGCCGGCATCACGAAGCTGGCGCCCTGCCGGATCCCGGAGGGCCAGCGCGTGGTGACCGTTTTGGTCTTGGTGTAGAAGCGGAAGGCGTCCGCGCCGTGCTGGTTGAGGTCGCCGAAGCCGGAGGCTTTCCAGCCGCCGAAGGTGTAGTACGCGATCGGCACCGGGATGGGGACGTTGACGCCCACCATGCCCACTTCCACGCGGCTGGCGAAGTCGCGGGCGGCGTCGCCGTCGCGGGTGAAGATCGCCACGCCGTTGCCGTACTGGTGCTCGGAGCAGAGCCGGAGTGCTTCGTCGTAGTCCGCCGCGCGCAGCACGCTGAGCACCGGGCCAAAGATCTCTTCCTTGTAGATGGACATGTCCTTGGTGACGTTGTCGAAGAGGGTGGGGCCCAGCCAGAACCCGCCGGGGTAGCCGTCCACGGTGAGGCCGCGCCCGTCGGCGAGGAGGGTTGCACCGGCGTCGACGCCCGCCTGGATGTAGCCTTCGATCCGTTCCTTGGCCGCGGCCGCCACCACGGGGCCGAAGTCCACACCGTCCTTGAGGCTGGGGCCCACCTTGAGGTCCTTGATGCGCTCCTGCAATTTGCCCACCAGGATGTTTGCGGTCTCTTCGCCCACCGGGACCGCGACGGAAATGGCCATGCACCGTTCGCCCGCGGAACCATAGCCGGAGCCGATCAGGGCGTCCGCGGCCATGTCCAGGTCCGCGTCCGGCATGATCACCATGTGGTTCTTGGCGCCGCCGAAGCACTGGGCGCGTTTTCCGTGGGCCGCGGCGGTGGCGTAGATGTACTGAGCGATAGGTGTAGAGCCGACGAAGCCGATGGCCTTGACGCGCGGATCTTCGAGCAGGGCGTCCACGGCTTCCTTGTCCCCGTTGATGACGTTGAAGACACCGTTGGGCACGCCGGCCTCGTTGTAGAGCTCGGCGAGGCGCAACGGCACCGAGGGGTCGCGCTCGGAGGGCTTGAGGATGAAGGCGTTGCCGGCGGCGAGCGCGGGGCCTGACTTCCACAGCGGAATCATGGCCGGGAAGTTGAACGGGGTAATGCCGGCGACGACGCCGAGCGGCTGGCGCATCGAATGGACGTCGATGCCCTGGCCGGCGCTGTCCGAGAACTCACCCTTCATCAGGTGCGGGGCGCCGGCCGCGAATTCCACCACTTCGATGCCGCGCTGGATGTCGCCCTTGGCGTCGAGGAAGGTCTTGCCGTGCTCGGAGGAGAGCAGGGTGGCCAGTTCGTCCATATGTTCGTTGACCAGGTCCACGAACTTCAGCAGGATCCGGCCGCGGCGCTGCGGGTTCATGGCGGCCCATTCGAGCTGGGCCTTCTCGGCATTGGCGACCGCCTCCTGCACCTCGGCCTTGCTGGCCAGCGGAAGCCGGGCCTGGACCTCGCCGGTGCAGGGATCGTAGACGTCGCTGAAGCGGCCGGATGTGCCGTCCACCCTCTGGCCGTCAATGTAGTGGGAAAGTTCGCGGACCATCAGAATGCTCCTTCGCATTGCCGGAAAAGACTGCCGGAAAGACCGTGCCGCGGCCGCGCCGCGTGGCTTGCGGACTACGGAATTCGGCGCGGGCTGGCCATCTGGTCCCGAATATACTCGGACTTCCTACTATTTTCCAGAGTGGCGCAGCTCACTGACGAGCTCTGCCGGACAAGTCCCTTGCACTGCCAGACAACGGCCGGCCAAGGCGGCGCGCCTAGTCTGAATCGCATCCCGAGCGAAAGGACTGGCCGTGTCCGAACACCACGCCGACCTCCTTCTTATCAATGGCGTCATCGACACCCTGGATCCCGCTGGCACGCGGACCTCAACCCTGGCCGTCAAGGCGGGCCAGGTCCTGGCAACCGGCACGGAAGCCGGGCTGAGCCGCGGGCCGGGCACCGCCGTCGTCGACCTCCAGGGCGCCTATGTCATGCCGGGGCTGCTGGACGTCCACAACCACCACATGCTCGCCGGGCAGATGGACCTGTTCGAACTGGACGCACCGCCGTCGCTGACGCTGGACCAGTTCATCGCTTCCATCGGAGACTACGCCGCGACCCTCGGCCCCGATGAGTGGGTCACCGGCGGCAGCTGGGGCTCGGGCCTGCTGGGCGAACTGAACACTCCGGAGGCCCTGCGGCGCCTGGACGTGGCCACGGGCGGGCGGCCGGGCCTGCTCAAGGACGACAGCAAGCACAACCGCTGGGCCAACTCCCGCGCGCTGGAGCTGGCCGGGATCACCGACACTACGGCGGATCCCGACGGCGGCCAGATCCTCCGCGACGACGCCGGCCGCGCCACCGGGGTGCTGATCGAGGCAGGCGGGGTGCTGCTCGAACAGACCCTCGCCCGGCTGCAGCCGCAGGACCCAGCGAAGCTGGCCCGGGCGGCGGAGCGCGGCATCGAACTCCTGCACAGCTACGGTGTCACCGGTTTCCAGGACGCGGCGGCGTCGCTACAGCTGCTGCAGGCCCTCAAGCAGCTCGACGACGACGGCCGCCTCCACGCATGGGTGGTCACCTCCATGCAGGCCAACGATTTCATCTTCGGCACCACTCCCCTGGGCGAAGGGATCATCGCCGAACGCGACGCCCTGCGCAGCGAGCACCACCGCCCCGACTTCATCAAGATCTTCCTGGACGGTGTTCCGCCGGCAGGCACCGGCGCCTTCCTGGAACCGTACCTGCCCGAGGCCGGGTTCCCGGAGTGCCACTGCGGCAACGCCACCATGGCCCCCGAGGAACTGGAGGGCTGGCTGATGCGCACGGCCGAACGTGGCATCTCCGCGAAGATCCACTGCACGGGGGACGCCTCCGTGCGCCTAGCCCTGGACACCATCGCCAAGGTCCGGGCCGCCGGGCACACGGACACGAAGTACCACATTGCCCACGGCCAGTTCGTACACCCGGACGACTACGGCCGCTTCGCCGAGCTGGACGTTACCGCGGATATTTCGCCCTCGCTTTGGTTCCCGGGCGTCATCTCAGAAGCCATCGCCACTGTCCTGCCGCCCGAGCGAGCCTCGAAGATGCAGCCCAATCGGATCCTGCTCGACGCCGGTGCCCGCCTGGCCGGCGGGTCCGACTGGCCGGTCAGCGTCTCGCCCAACGCCTGGGAAGGGATCTACGGCCTCGTCACCCGGAAGGATCCGAGTGGCACCTTCCCGGGAACCCTATGGCCGGAACAGGCCATCACGCTTTCCGAAGCCATTGCCGTCTACACCACCGCGTGCGCCGAAGCGATGGGCGTGGACGACGTCACCGGCTCCCTGATTCCTGGCAAGTCCGCGGACTTCATCGTCCTGAGCGACAACCCCTACGACGTGGACATCGAGAAGATCCCGACCGTCCACGCCCGGCAGACCTGGTTCGCGGGCCGGAAAGTCTACGAAGCCTGATCTCCCACTCCTCCCCAACAGTTCCCCCAACCGAAGGGCAGCCATGACATCCCTCCTCAAGACAGCCATGCCCACACGGGCATCCGACCGCGGCACCTACACCTACGTCGCCGTCTATAGCGCCGTTCTGTATACCGTGCTCCTGATCGCTCCCGTGGTGGCTGGCAAGCTCATCCAGCAGTTCGGGCTCACCCCGGTCCAGCTGGGTGGCCTGTTCTCGCTGGAACTGGGCGCCTTCAGCCTGGCCACCGTCCCGGCGTACCTCTGGCTGCGGCGCATCAACCTGCGCACGGCCTCTTACCTGTTCACCGCCGTCGTGATCGCCGGCAACCTGCTCTCCGGCTTCGTGGACAGCTTCCCGCTGCTGGTGGCAGTCCGCTTCGTCACGTCCCTGGCCGCCGGCTCGATCACCGTGATCCTCCTGACCCTCAGCGGCAAGACCTCCAATCCAAGCCGTGCCTTCGGGATCTTCGTGGTGTTCCAACTGGCCATGGGTGCCTTGATCTTGGCTGTGTTCCCCGCGCTGTTCGCCGGGGCCGGGGTTTCGGCGATCTATTGGACGCTGGCCGGGCTCGGCGTCGCCTGCCTTGTCGTGGTGAACAGGATCGACGGCGAGGTGTTGCGCCGTGAGGTTCCCGCGGCAGCCGCCGCCCGCACCAAGGTGCCGCTGGCGAAGTTCGTGGCCGGGCTCGCCGCCGTCTTCCTTTTCTATGTGGCGCTCAGCGGGGTGTGGTCCTTCATGGCACAGATCTCCGCGGCGGCGGGGACCGAACTCTCTGCGACGAGCCTGGTGCTGTCCGTCGCCACCGTCGCCGGTATCGCCTCCGCCCTCGTGGCCACGGTCCTGGGCGACACCCCGCGGCGCCGCCTCTACCTCATTGCCGGGTACCTGGGCATGGCGTTGAGCGTGGCGCTGCTGTTCGGAGCTCCCGGGCTCATCCAGTTCGCGGTTGCGGCGGTGATCTTCAAGTTCGCGTGGACGTTCATCCTGCCCTACCTGCTGTCCACCCTGGCAGACCTCTCCGGGGGCGGCCACGTCATGAACACCACCAACCTGATGATCGGCGGCGGCTTCGCAGTGGGCCCGGTGCTCAGCGGCGCCCTCATCCAGTCCGGTGGCGGTTCGTTCACGGGGATGCTGGCCCTGTCCCTGGCTGGAGTGCTCGCGTCGTTCGCCTGTGTGCTGCTGGTGCAGAGGCGCAGGGCTGTTTGATGAGCGGCCTTCCTGACCTTCTTTGAAGGACAGAACAAGGGCGGCACGCCTATTTGATGGGGTGCCGCCCCTGTTTCGTGGGCAAAGAAGGTCAGGACGGCCCGCCGGAACCTTCGGCCCCGCCTAGAGCCGCTCCTTGAGCCCCTTGTAAGCCTCCAGCGCGTCCTGCCGGGTGGTCTTGAGGTCCACGATCTCCTCCGGGTAGTGGGGGGTGCCGAACTCGGGGATCCAGTGGGCGATGTACTTGCCCTGGGGGTCGAACCTGGTGCGCTGGGCTTCCGGGTTGAAGATCCGGAAGAACGGGGACGCGTCCGCCCCGGAACCTGCCACCCACTGCCAGTTGGCCGGGTTGGAGGCGGGATCGGCGTCCACCAAGGTGTCCCAGAACCACTGCTCGCCCAGCTGCCAGTGGATGCCGAGGTTCTTAACCAGGAAACTGGCGGCGACCATCCGGACCCGGTTGTGCATCCAGCCCGTGTGCCAAAGCTGCCGCTGACCGGCGTCCACCAGGGGAAAACCGGTACGGCCTTGCTCCCAGGCGCGGAGGTCCCTGGCGGCAGCCTCGTCCTCTGTAACCTCGGGCCAGGCCCAGGGGAAGCGGTCGAACTCGGTCCGCAGGTTGGCGGTGGCGAGCTGCGGGTTATGGAAGTACTGGTGCCAGCAGAACTCGCGCCAGCCCAGCTCCGAGGCATACACCGCAGCGCTCTGCGAGCTCCGGAACCCCAAGGCGTGCCACACCTCGAACGGGCTGAGCTCACCCCAGCGCAGGTGCGGCGAGAGGCCGCTGCTTCCGTCGCGGTCCGGGCGGTCGCGGCCCTCCTTGTAGCCGGAAAGCCCGCCGTCCACGAACTCCGCCAGCCGCTTGTGCGCAGCCCGCGGGCCCGGCGTCCAGGCCTCAGCCAGGCCGCAGGACCAGTCCGGCTTCGTGGGCAGCAGGCGCCAGGAATCCAGGTCGTCGTACGCGGGAAGGTCGCCCGCGTACCCGTGGCCCTTGGCAGGTGCAACCAGGGGCTCCCGGAACTCCTGCGCCGAGAGTGCACGCCAAAACGGGGTGAAGACCTTGTACTGTCCGCCGGTCTTCGTGGTGACTTCCCACGGCTCATGCAGCAGGGACGCCTGGAAACTCTCCACATGGATCCCGGCGTCGCGGGCCCAGGCCTTGATCCCGGCGTCGACCGTCCGCTCGGCCTCCCCATACCGCCGGTTCCAGAACAGCGCGCCGGCGCCGATCACCGTCGCGGTCTTCCGGACGATGTCCGCGGCGGGCCCGCGGCGCAGCAGCAGCGGAATGCCAAGCGCCTCGAGCTCTTCACGAAGCGCGGCCAGGGAGTGGTGCAGCCACCACCTCGCCGCACCGCCGTACGGCCGGATGCCGGGCGATTCCTCGTCCAGGACGTAGATCGCCACCGCGGCGCCGTCGTCGACGGCGGCCCGCAGGGCAGGGTTGTCCCTGACGCGCAAGTCGTCGCGGAACCAGACGATGGACGGTTTCACGTGGCACCTTTCTCCGGGTAGGAGCACGGCAAATGCCCCCAAGAAGGCATCCTAGGGGGCACCTGCTCAACGCACGTTGAAACTGGACTTACTTGGGCATCAGCACGGAGTCCACCAAGTACACCGTGGCGTTGGCCGTGTGGACACCGCCGCAGATCACCTTGGCGCCGTCAACCGTGAGGGCATCCTTCGTGCCGGCCACGGTGACTTCGCCACCTTGGACCGTCTTGTGCTTGCCGATCACCTGGTCCGGCGTCAGCTGGCCGGGAACCACGTGGTAGGTGAGGATCTTGCTCAGCAGCGGGGCATCGGTCTTGAGTGTGTTGATGGTGGCGGCGGGAACCTTGGCAAACGCGTCGTCCACCGGCGCGAAGACCGTGAACTCGCTTCCGTTCAGGGTGGAGACGAGGTCAACCTTGGGGTTGAGCTTGCCCGAAACAGCGGCAGTCAAGGTCTTCAACAGCGGGTTGTTGGACGCGGCCACGGCCACCGGGTCCTGCGACATGCCAAGCACCGAACCCGCCCCATCCGGCACCTGGGCGGCGTACGCGGCACAGCCCGGGCCGACGAGATCACGGGCCGGATCCATGGCGGAACTGGTCATGGACGATTCCGACGGCGTGGGTGCTGCCGATGATGACGGTTGGGACGTGGCAGGCGCGGACGAACCGGACGTGCTGGAACCGCCGCAGGCAGTAAGTCCGAGGAGGGCAGCTGCAGTGAGACCAACGAAGGCGAGGGTGGGGCGCTTTCTGGACAACATTGTCATTCTCCTTGTTTGTGGACCCGTGGCGTCGGGCCCAATGGGTCGGCACGGGCTGCCCGGCGCTGCATCTGCCTCGCCGACGGTTGTGCCTCACCAGCTATTCGGAGGACGAGGGAAGGTGGATGGGTGCGAACCGCAGGAAATTTTCCAGACCCGGAACACCGGCACCAAGCCGGAAGGGCTCCGGCTCCGAACTCCCTGCAGACATCCGGGACACGAACTGTTGGCGCCCGGCACCGCAACCTCGGGAGACACCATGCTGCAGTTGGCACTCATCGGCCTGTTGGGCGGCCTGATCACGGGGATCTCGCCGTGCATCCTGCCCGTCCTGCCGGTCATTTTCCTCTCGGGCGGCGCCCAGGCGGCCCGCAACGGCACCAACCCTCCAGCCGGGTGGCGCCCCTACCTGGTGATCCTCGGACTGGTGATCAGCTTCAGCACCTTCACGCTGGTGGGCTCGTTCCTGCTCACGCTGGTGAACCTGCCGCAGGACCTGCTGCGCTGGATCGGCCTGGTGGTGCTGGTGCTGATCGGGCTCGGCCTGATTTTCGATAGCTTCCAGCACATCCTCGAAAAGCCCTTCTCCTGGATCCCGCAACGCAGGGTGGGTACGGAGAACGGCGGGCTGGTGCTGGGGCTGGCTCTCGGCGTCGTCTATGTCCCCTGTGCGGGGCCGGTGCTGGCGGCAATCGCGGTCGCGGGCGCCACAGGGCGCGTCGGCCTGGAAACGATCGTCCTCACCCTGACCTTCGCCGTCGGTGCGGCCATACCGCTGCTCGTATTCGCCCTGGCCGGACGGCGCGTGGCCGAACGGGTCAAGTCCTTCCGGAAGAACCAGCGCAAGATCCGCGTCGCAGGCGGCACCATGATGATCGCTTTGGCGATCGGGCTCGTGTTCAACCTCCCGCAGCTGCTCCAGAAACTGGTCCCCGACTACACCTCCACACTCCAAGAACGGGTGCAGGACAACGACGCCGTCAAGAAGGCCCTAGACCTCGGCGGGCTGGTCAACGATCAGAACAAGGACCTGGACAAGTGCAGCAACGGCGGAACCGAGCTGGAATCCTGCGGCACGGCGCCGGACCTCAAGGGCATCCAGGAGTGGTTCAACACCCCCGGCAACCAGCCCGTAAACCTGAAGGACCTCAAGGGGAAGGTGGTGCTAGTGGATTTCTGGGCATACTCCTGCATCAACTGCCAGCGCTCCGTGCCGCACCTGACGCAGTGGTACGGCAGGTACAAGGATGCCGGCCTGGAGATCATCGGCGTGCACTCCCCCGAGTACGCCTTCGAGAAGGAAGTCCGGAACGTCAGGTCCGGCGCGCAGAACCTCGGGATCGCCTACCCGGTGGCCATCGACAACACCCTCTCCACCTGGACCAACTACCGCAACCGGTACTGGCCCGCGCACTACCTGATCGACGCCGAGGGCACCGTCCGGCACATCAAATTCGGCGAGGGCGGCTACCAGACCACGGAGAAGCTCATCCGTGAACTCCTCAAGCAGGCCAAGCCGTCCGTGGCGCTGCCCGCGCCGGTGGAAACCTCCGACGACGGTCCAGTGGCCGGTGCCACAACCCGCGAGACGTACCTGGGCGTCACCAAGAAGGTCAACTACGGCGGAACCGAACCGTACAAGGCCGGGGCGGGAAGCTACACCGTCCCGCCACGACAGCCCGCGGACAGCTTCGCCCTCTCCGGAGGCTGGAACCTGGGAACGCAGTCGATCGCCCCCACCGGCCCCGCGTCCTCGATCGCCCTGAACTATCACGCCAGGCAGGTGTACATCGTGGTCAGCGGCGAGGGGACGATCGAGGTGGTCCGCGACGGCAGGAGCACCCCGGTGAAAGTCTCGGGGGTGCCCACGCTCTACAGGATCGTCGACGACATGGAGATCCGCGAAGGCAAGCTGCAGGTCCGCATCCCGCAGGGCATCCAGGCGTACTCGTTCACGTTCGGATAGCGCCTCAGCGCGGACCTGCCGCCGCGCCCCTCAGCGCTCGCGTACCAGCCTCAGCGCCCGCGGATCAGCTCCGCGATTTCCGTGAAGCCAAGCCGCTCCGCGTTCTGCAGGGCGGTGCGGCCCTGGGGGTCGCGGATGTCCGGGTTCGCGCCGGCGTCGAGCAGCAGCCTCACCGCTTCCTGCTGGCGCGGGCCGCCGTTGTTCAGCAGGATGGCTTCCTGCATGGCCGTCCAGCCGAGGTTGTTCACGTGGTCCACCGGGACGCCGGCGGCGATCAGGATCCTGATCGTCTCCACGTGACCGTGCTCGCTGGCGGGAATCAGCGCCGTGCCGCCGTAGCGGTTGGTGGCTTTCACGTCGGCGCCTGCCTCGATGGTCAGCTTGAGGACCTCGTTGAAACCTTCCGCACCGGCGTACAGGAACGCCGAGTCCTGGATGTCGTCCTTGGCGTTGACGTCCCCGCCGGCGGCGATGAGTTTCCTGACCTGGACGGGGTCGTTGGCCTTGGCCGCGCGGATGAGCTGCCGGTTCGTTTCCAGCTGGGCCTCCTTGCTGAGGGTCGGACGCTTGCCGGGGGTCGCCGTGGAAGCAGCCGACGACGGCGGGACCACCGCAGACGCCGAGGGCGCCGCCGGGGCGCTTGACGCCGTCGTGCTTGCCGCCGTCGGGCCCGCAGCAGTTTCCGGGGCGGACGGCTGCCCGCCGGAGCAGGCGGCCAGGAACAGAATCAGGCACGCGGCCGGAGCTCCCCGCAGGAAACTCCGGCCGCGCTTGAAGTCAGGCATGGGCTGAGACTACTGGGCCAGGATGGCCTCGGCGCCGGCCGTTGCGCAGGCTTCGTCGAGCATGCCGTCCGGGGCCCCGCCAACGCCGATGCCGGCCACGGAAACACCGTTGACCTTCAGCGGGACGCCGCCGGCGAGGAACAGGGTGCCGGGCAGGTCGGCGATGGAGGGCTTGCCGTTGCCGCTGATGCGGCCGTTGAGCTCGCTGGTGGGAGCGCCGAACGCAGCTGCGGTGTAGGCCTTCTGCTTGGAGGCTTCGATGGTGTGCTCGGCGGCGTTGTCGCCACGCAGCACGGCCTGGACGGTGCCAAATCGGTCCACCACGGAAACGGTGACGAACGGGAGCTTGTCAGCCGCGCACTTTGCGAGGGCTGCCTGGACGGCCTTGGCGGAGGCGGTGGCGGAGATACGGTTCTGGGCCACGGTGGTGCCTTCACCGGCGGGGACGTCGACGGCGGGAACGGCCGCGGGAGCCTGGGCGGCGGGTGCCGCGGCCGGGGCGATCTGGCCGGCGTTTGCGGCGACGGTGATGCCGCCGGTGAGGATGAGGGCTGCGGCTGCTGCGGAGAGGGTCTTGATGTTGGTCTTGCTCAGTCCCATGATCTGCCTTTCGGTGTGCTTCGCCGGCGTACCTGCCGGGCTCTTGGCATCCATCCTGCCGGGCCCGGAGACACTGCACATCGGCCCTTCAGGGCGCGCTGCCTCATGCTTTCGGCTACCCGTCTCAGCCAAAAGTATGAGACGCCTTTATCTGCGCGGAATCCGGCCGGTCCGCGGCGGAGCGCAGTGGAATACTTGGCGGCATGACCACCGCAGAAGCACGGCCGGAACGGGAACGGCAGCTGAACTTTGCCGTCCACTGCGGCTTTGCCGTGCTGATCACCGCATCGCTCATCCGCTACGTGTTAAGGCACGGCCCGGGCGAGAACACCATGGTGCTGGTGCTCGCCGGCCTGCTGTGCGGGCTGTACGTCACCGCGGTGCGGTCCCACGGCCCGGCTCGCACTGTGGCCACCTGGGTACTGGTGGCTGTGTGGACGGCGCTGGTTATCCTCGCGCCGAGCTTCGCCTGGTGCGCCTTCGCCGTTTTCTTCGTCTGCCGCTCCGGCGTCCCGGCCGGGCAAGCAGCCGCCGCCACCGCGATCACGGCCCTCAGCACAGCCGCCGGCCTGTTCAAGCTGAGCGATTTCACGGACGTCGCGGCACTCCTCGGCCCGCTCGCCGCCGCCCTGGTGCTCACCCTCGTGTACGAACGCCTGGAAGGGGCCCTCGCCCGCCAAGCGGCCCTGAACGGCGAACTCCGCGAAGCGCAGGCCCAGGCCGTCGCCGCCGAACGCGCCGCCGGAACCATGGCCGAACGTGAGCGCGTGGCCCGCGAAATCCACGACACCGTCACCCAGGGACTGGCCAGCACCGCGCTGCTCCTTGAAGCAGCGGACCGCAGGGAAGGCCTGAGCGCCGAGGTCCGGCAGGCCACCGAACAGCTGCGCCTCAATCTCGCCGAAACCCGTGGCCTCGTCCACGAACTCGCCACCGCGGACGCCCCCGAAGAGCCGCTCGAAACGGCCCTGGCCACGGCGGCACGCAAGCATGTACCGGGAATGCGGGTCGCCGTCGTCGGGCAGCCCCGCGAGCTGCCCGCGGAGGTGCGGCACGCCCTGCTGCGGATCGCGCAGAGCGCGGCGGCGAACGTGCAGCAGCACGCGCGGGCGCAGACGGCGAGCGTCACGCTGGGGTTCCTGCCGGACTCCGTGACCCTGGACATCTACGACGACGGCCTGGGCTTCGCGCCGGACGCCACGGCAGCGCACACCCGGGAAGGCGGGTACGGCCTGCGCGCGATGCGCCAGCGCGTGGAACAGCTGGGCGGCACCTTCGCCGTCGAGTCCGCGCCCGGTGAAGGTACGGTGATCGGGGTGGAGATCCCGCTCCACCACCCCGGAAATCCCGAACATTCCGCGCCGGGCGCCGAAGGAGGCCAGCCGTGATCACCGTGCTCCTGGTGGACGACCACTTGGTGGTGCGCAGCGGCCTGCGGGCCCTGCTCAGCACCCAGCCCGATGTCGAGGTGGTGGCCGAGGCGTCCAGCGGCGAGGACGGGGTAGCCGCTGCCCTGGAGCACGGCCCGGACGTGGTGCTCATGGACCTGTCGATGGGGCCGGGGATCGACGGCATCGAGGCGATCCGCCGGATCCGCGCCGCCCGGCCCACGCAGGCCGTGCTCGTGTTCACCACCTACGACTCGGACGCCGATATCGTGCGCGCCGTCGACGCCGGGGCCATGGGCTACCTGCTCAAGGACGCCGCGCCGGACGAGATTTTCGCCGCCGTGCGAGGCGCCTCCCGCGGGCAAAGCCACATGAGCGCCCCGGTGGCCAGCCGGCTGTTCCAGCAGATGCGCAACCCGGACGAAGCCCTCACGCCCCGCGAGGCCGAGCTCCTGACCCTGCTCACCGAGGGCCTCTCCAACAAAGAGCTCGGCCGCAAGCTGTTCATCTCCGAAGCCACGGTGAAGTCGCACCTGGCCCACATCTACGCCAAGCTCGGCGTGGACTCCCGCGCGGCAGCCATCGCGAAGGCGCTGCGGCGCGAGGGGACGCGGTAGGGGTTCCGGGTGGGCATCACCAGTGCGCGCGCCAGTATTGCGGCGCGGACGGGGTCTTCTCCACGGCCTCGCCGAGTTCGCGGGCTGCCAGCGCTGCCCAGTTCGGTTCGCGCAGGGCGGCGCGGGCGATCGAGACCCCGTCGGCCTGGCCGTTCACCAGCACCTGTTCCGCCTGCTGGGCCGTGGTGATCATCCCGACGGCGGTCACGAACGCATCATTCTCCACGCCCCGGGCGGCCGCATCGGCGGCGAGCGCCTTCTTGACGGAGTCTGCCAGGGCGATCTGGTAGCCCGGACCCACCGGCCCGCGGTAGGCGCCGATCCCGCCGCTGGACAGGTCAAACACGGTGACACCCTGAGAGCGGAGTTCCACGGACAGCCGCGCGGTCTCCTCGATGGTCCAGCCGCCGTCCACCCAGTCGGACCCGGAGAAGCGCACGCCCAACGGCTTCTCCGCCGGCCACGCAGCACGCACGCCTGCGACCACTTCCCGCAAGTACCGGGTGCGGCCCTCGTACGAACCGCCGTACGCATCCGTCCGCGTGTTGGTCAGCGGTGACAGGAACTGATGGATCAGGTAGCCATGGGCGGCGTGGATCTGGATGAAGTCGAAGCCCGCCTCGTCGGCCCGCCGGGCGGCGGCCGCCCACGCCTCGACGGATTCCGCGATCTCGTCCGCGGACAGCTCGCGCGGCTCGGCCAGCCGGTGGATCGAGGTGGCCGAGGGCGCCACGGTGACCCAACCGCCGTCGCCGGCTGGAACGGAACCGGTGAGCCCCTGCGAAACGAAACGCGGCACGTTGCCGTAGGTGGACGCCTTGGCGCCGGCGTGCGCCAGCTGGACGCCGGCGGCGGCGCCTTGGCTCCTGATGAAGTCGGTGATGGGCTTGAAGGCGGCCACCTGCTCGTCGTTCCAGAGGCCCAGGTCTTCGGGAGAAATGCGGCCTTCCGGCACGACGGCGGTGGCCTCGGCGATCACCATGCCGAACCCGCCTGCCGCCCGCGCCCCGAGATGGACGAGGTGCCAGGGGGTGGGGACGCCGTCGCGTGCGTCGACCGAGTACATGCACATCGGGGCGAGGAAGGTCCGGTTGCGCAGCGCGAGCTGGCCGGACGGGGCGGAAAGGACGGTTTCGGAGAAAAGTGTGCTCACGTCGGTGGGCAACGAGGGATCCGGGCGGGGTATTCCGGACAGTTCCGCAGACCCGTCCTGCCAAGTTCGGTAAGTTAGTGCCTGTGAAGATTGCTACCTGGAACGTGAACTCCCTCCGTGCCCGCGCCGACCGTGTGGAGGCCTGGCTGCAGCGCAGCGACTGCGACGTCCTGGCCATCCAGGAAACGAAGTGCAAGGACGACAACTTTCCGTGGGAGCTCTTCGAACGCATGGGCTACGAGGTGGCGCACTTCGGGCTGAGTCAGTGGAACGGCGTGGCGATCGCTTCCCGCGTGGGGCTCGACGACGTCGAACGCACCTTCCTCGACCAGCCCGTCTTCGGCAAGGCCGGCAAGGATCCGGTCCAGGAAGCGCGCGCCATCGCCGCCACCTGCAACGGCGTGCGGGTGTGGAGCCTGTACGTGCCCAACGGCCGTTCCCTCGATGACGAGCACATGCCCTACAAGCTCAAGTGGCTGGACACCCTGAAGGGCCACGCCGCCGGCTGGGTCACCGGGAACCCGGAAAGCCAGATCGCGCTCATGGGCGACTGGAACATCGCTCCCACCGACGAAGACGTCTGGGACATCGACTTCTTCCTGGCAAACCGCATGACCCACGTCAGCGAGCCCGAGCGCGCCGCGTTCCACGCCTTCGAGGCCGCCGGCTTCACCGACGTCGTCCGCCCCTACACTCCGGGCCCGGGCGTCTACACCTACTGGGACTACACCCAGCTGCGCTTCCCCAAGAAGGAGGGCATGCGGATCGACTTCGTCCTGGCCTCGCCCGCGCTGGCGGCCCGCGTCACCGGCGCGCAGATCGACCGCGAAGAACGCAAGGGCAAGGGCGCATCGGACCACGCGCCGGTGATCGTGGAGCTCGCGGACTAGCGCGGACCGGTTTGCGTAGGCAGGCTTTCCAAGAACGGGGCAGGCAACAGGTGAGGGAGGCGGGGCTGCAATGAGCGAAGACTTCTACCGCGGCCAGGCAGGGCTTCCGTTCTCCTCTGCCCTGCGCATCTACGAACCGCTCGAGGCGTTCCCCGAGCGGCAGCGCGAACAACTCGAAGCCGGCGGCACCCGCGGCGGTTCCCGGGCCGCCGTCGAGCACGCCGAACTCCTGGCCTCCCTCGGCCGGGTTACGCGCCCCGGGGGCGATCCGTTCCCCACCGGCCACACGGACCTGGTCCGCGTGACGCGCGCCCCCGCCGAAGGTGGAGAGGGCGACGGCGGCCGCCTCCTTTACTGCCCCAGCCAGCTGGTGATCCGCGCGGGACTCGCGGCGAACGCGTTGATGGAAGGCATCCACGGTTCCCTCGCGGAGCTGCTCATCCCGGTGGACCAGCGCGAGAAGCACCAGCTCCGGATCGACCGGATCAACGCACGTAACGACTCCAAGCGCGTGCACACCCGGGCCTCCACGTGGGGCATTCCGTTCAGCTGGTTCTCGCTGTTCCAGGAGGAGGACCGCAAGGACGTCGTCGAAGGCAACGGCCGCATCCTCACCGTCCGGGTGTGGGTGCCGCTGACCGAGGCGCTGGAACGGGCGCGCTTCGCGGTGGCCAACCTGGCCCTCGCGGCGCCGGACCTGGACATGCTGGACGACCTCACGCAGCTGACCGAGTGGCTGGAGATGTTCCACGTGGACTCCATGGTGGAGCTCGACTACGGCGCCGTGGCGGACAAGGTCTACCCGGACGAGTCGCCGCTGGATGTGCGGCTGGGCATCGAGTGCCTGGCCGAGGGCGACATGACCGGCGCGGCCGCGGCGTACCGGCGGCTGGCGTCGCGCTGGATCCCGATCCGGCAGCTCGCCCGGGCGTCCTAGCTTCAGGCGGCGGGCGGTGCCGTCGTTTCCCGGACGATCAGGTGGTGTTCGGCGGTGACCGAACGGATGGATCCTGCCGTCCCGCCAAGCTCCTCAAGAAGCATCCGGGTGCCCAACTGGCCCTGGTCGAGGGGACTCTGGGCGATCGTGGTCAGCCCCATGGCTTCGGAGAATTCGTGGTTGTCGATACCGATGATCGAAAGGTCTTCCGGTACGCGCACGCCGCGCCGCCGGGCCTGCAGCATCGCGCCGATGGCCATTTCGTCGGAGGCACAGAACAGCGCGGTCGGCTTCGGCCCTGGCTTGGACCAGAGTTCGTCGAAGCCGGCCTGCCCGCTGCTGACGGTGAAGTTGCCGTAGATGTCCCACTCGGGCGGCAGCGTGAACCCGGCATCCGTCATGGCCTTCATGAAGCCTTCCACGCGGAGGCGGGGAACGGCGAAGTTGAGGTCGGAATCGTCCTGTCCGTGGAGCAGCGCGATCCTGCGGTGTCCCAGCGCCAGCAGGTGCTCGGTGGCTTCCACCGAGGCGGCGAAGTCGTTGATCCCGATGCTGGGGCAGGATTCCACGGGCCCGCCGACCACCACGAGGGGGATGTCGATCCGCTGGAGGTCGTCCACTTCATCCGGGGTGAGGGACATGCAGAGCACCAGCAGGGCGTCGATCTGCTTATAGACCATGGTCTTGCTGAAGAGGCGTTCGCGGCTTCCGCTTTGCCCGCCGAGGTTGAAGAGTGAGAGGTTGTAGCCGTTGGCGTGCAGTTCCCGGTCCACGCCTTCGATGGCCTTGAAGAAGAACCAGCGGTCAACGTAAGGGGCCAGGACGCCGACGGTGCGGGTCCGTCCGGTGGCCAGCCCGGATGCCGACGAGGAGGCAACGTAGCCCAGTTCCCCGGCGATCCTGAGGATTTTCTCCCTGGTGGCTGCAGAGACCCGGGGCAATCCCCGCACGGCCCTGGAAACCGTGGCCGTCGATACTCCGGCCGCCGCGGCGACGTCTTCGATGCTTACCCCGGCATGCCCTCCGCGCTGGGACCGCTCGCTCGTCTTCGCCAATGAAACCCTCTCCTGAGACCGCACGGAGGCGGGATGTCCCTGCCGAGGGCTGGTATACAGTTTAGCCCTCCGGCAGGTGTCCCCCGGTTCCGCGCTTTTGTTACTGCTCCGCTAGTCGAACCGGCGTCCGGTCCGGGCGGGCAGCCGCCGACGCAGCCGCACAAGCCCCCACAGCGCCAGGACCGAGGCCAGAAGCCCCAGGGCCCAGCCGAGTGCAGGCTGGGCCGTGAGCTCCATCCAGACCGTGGTGACCAGCAGCACCAGGGTCCAGAAGCCAAGGAAACCGATCAGGATGTCCAGGTCCTCGGCCGAACGGCGCTTGCGGCGTGCGTGGATGTCGTTGCGGGCGGAGCTCCCGACGGCGGGGCTGCCGCCGTCGGGAGTTCCGGAGCGTCCTGTACGGCTCACTTGACCGCGCCCGCGGTCAGACCCGCGACGATCTTGCGCTGGAAAATCAGCACCAGGATCACCAGCGGAATGGTCACCACGGTTCCGGCGGCCATGACGGCGGTGTACGGTTCCTGGTGCGGCTGCGCGCCGGCGAATCCAGCGATGGCGACAGTTACCGTCTTGGTCGCATCGGACGACAACTGGCTGGCGATCAGGAATTCGTTCCAGGCCCCGATGAAGGTCAGGATCGCGGTCGTGAAGGTGGCCGGAGCCGCGAGCGGCAGGATCACCTTGCGGAAGGCCTGGCCCTGGGTGCAGCCGTCGATGCGCGCCGATTCTTCAAGCTCCCACGGCATTTCGCGGAAGAAGGAGGTCAGCGTGTAGACGGTCAACGGCAGGGAGAAGGAGATGCTCGGGATGATCAGCGCCTGGTACGTGCCCATCCAGCCGATGTTCGTGAACAGCTGGAACAGCGGGGTGATGAGGGCAACGCCGGGGAACATCGAAGCACCCAGAATGAAACCGAGCACCAGGCTCTTGCCGCTGAACTTCAGCCGGGCCAAGGCGTAGGCGGCGAAAACACCCACAATGAGCGAAATGATGGTGGTGATGCCGGCAACCAGGAGGCTGTTCACCAGATTCCGGGCGAAGTGGTTGCCGCGCGCTTCGTCGAACACCGTGACGAAGTTGTCGAAGGTGACGTGGTTGAAGAACGGCGTCGGCTCAAAGGTATAACCGACGTCGCGGAAGGCGGTGACGACCATCCAGTAGAACGGCGCCAGGCACCAAATGAGGATGATCACGGCCTGGACGTACGTGCGGGCCGGGGCCCAGTCGAAGGCCCGACGGCGCGCGGGAGCTTCGGAGTGCCGGGCAGCAGTGGCGGTTGCGGTGCTCATGTCGTCACTTCTTTCCGGTTGTTGCGGCGTCCACGGCGTTGGCGCCGAGGAAGCGGACGAAGATGAACGCGACGAGGAAGATCACCAGGAAGGTGATGGTGGACAGCGCCGAAGCGTTGTTCAGGCCTTGCCGGATCTGTTGGACCACCAGGATCGAGAGCGTGGTGGTGTTGTTCGCGCCGCCGGTCATGATCGCGGGCAGGTCGTACATGCGCAGCACATCAAGGGTGCGGAACAGGATCGCGACCATCAGGGCGGGCTTGACCAGCGGAAGTGTGATCTGGGTGAAGCGCTGCCAGGCCGAGGCGCCGTCCACCTTCGCAGCCTCGTAGACCTCGTCCGGGATCAACTGCAGGCCGGCCAGGATCAGCAGGGCCATGAACGGAGTGGTCTTCCAGACGTCGGAGATGATGATGGCCCATTTTGCCGGCCATTCCGAACCGGTCCAGAGGATCTGGGTCCCGAAGATCTTATTCACGATGCCTTCGAAGGCGAACATGAAGAAGAACAGCTTCGCGGTGACGGCGGTGGGGATGGCCCACGGCACCAGCACGGAGGCACGGACCAGCGCGCGGCCGCGGAAGGCGCGGGCCATGATCACGGCCATCCAGAAGCCCAGCACGGTTTCCATCGCGACGGTGACGATCGTGAAGAAGAACGTGGTGCCCATGGCATCCCAGAACTGGGCACCGAGGGTGCCCGGCGGGCACGGGCCTAGGGCGGGGCCGGAACCACACTGCTGCAGCAGCCAGTGGGTGTAGTTGTCCAGGCCAGTGAAGCCGCCCTCGGTGAAGAATCCGGTGGCCGGGTCAAGGCCAGCGTCCTTCTGGAAGGACATGATGATGGCGTTGATGATCGGGTAGAGGATGACTACGCCGAGCAGGACGAGAGTGGGCGTAAGCAGGGTGTAGGCCCAGCGGCCCTGCGTGACCTGGCGGCGGTCAGCGCTTTCCTTGCCTGGCATGTGGTGCGTGCCGGCCAGTGTTTCCTTGGCACTGGTCGGCGTGGGCGCCTCAGTGGACATGATGACTCCTGTTCTCCCCTTCCTTGGGGAAGCCGGGGAACCGCCGGTTGACGGCGGTTCCCCGGCTGTCTAAGGACCGCTACTTGGCGGAATCGATTGCGGCCTGCATGTCCGTCAGCGCTTGGTCTACGGACTTCTCACCCTTCAGGGCTGCGTAGGCGTTGTCCTGGACCGCCTTGGTGACTCCCGGGTAGAACGGCGTCACCGGGCGCGGCACGGCGTTCTCGATGGAGGTCAGCAGGGTGGGCATGTAGGGAGCCTTGGCGACGATTGCGGCGTCCTTGTACATGCTGGCCTTCACCGGCGCGAGGGAGCCCTGGAGGGCGAAGAACTTCTGCTGTTCGTCTTCGAGGAGGAACTTCGCGAAGTCAACGGCAGTGGCCTTGTACTTGGAGTACACGCTGACGGCCGCGCTGTGGCCACCGAGCGAGGAAGCGCCGGGACCGTCCTTGCCCGGGAGCGGTGCAACGGCGAAGGTTTCCTTCACCTTCGAAGCGCCGTCGGTCTTGGCCAGGTTGTACACGTACGGCCAGTTGCGGTGGAAGAGGAGCTTGCCTTCTTCGAATGCCCCACGGCCCTGTTCCTCCTGGAAGGTGATGCTTTCGGCCGGGATGTTGCCGTTCTTGTAAGCCTCAACCAGCTTGCCCAGGCCTTCCTTGGCCTCGGCCGAGTTCACCGTGGCCTTGCCGGCGTCATCCACGATCTTGCCGCCGAAGGTGTTGATGGCCTCGGCCGCGTTCACCGTGAGGCCCTCGTACTTCTGGTACTGGCCGGCGTAGCAACCGATCTTGTTCGCCTTGGCGATGGAGCACATGGACATCATTTCGTCCCAGGTCTTGGGCGGGGTGGGAACGAGGTCCTTGCGGTAGTACAGCATGCCGCCGTCGGAGTGGACCGGCACGGCGAACAGGGTGTTGTTGTAGGTGGCGGCCTTCACGGTGGAGGGCAGGAGCGCCGACGTGTCAACGGCGAGCTTGTCCTTGAGCGGCTGGAGCCAGCCCTTCGCGGCAAACTCCGCTGTCCACACGACGTCCACGGTCACGAGGTCGTAGTCGGACTGCTTGGCCTGGAAATGCTGGACGAGGTCGTCGTGCTGCTGATCGGCCTTGTCCGTCTGTTCCTTCAGCGTGACCTTCTGGTCCGGGTGGGCGGCGTTCCAGCGATCGACCGTGGGCTGCTGGACGGCTGCGTTGTCCTTGCCCGTGACGTAGGTGATCGGGCCGCGGCCTTCCAGGTTGGCAGCTGCGTCGCCGCCGCCGGTCTGGGTTCCACCCCCGCCACCCCCGCCGCAAGCGGAGAGGGACATGGCTAGCACGCCGGCAACAGCGGCCGGAAGGAGGTACTTGCGAGTTTTCATTTTCCGGGACTCCTCGATGAGTGAACCAGGTGAGTGCCGCGATGCGGCGATGTGATGTGGTGCTGCTCACACTAGCGAGGATTGAGGGAAGAATGCAAGCGTTTACACATATTCTCGTAATCGTTAGGAAACACTGGATACACATCTCCTCCGTTACCAATTTGAGACGACGGAAGCCCGGGGCGTGGCCTATCCGACACCCAGGAACGGCGGGGCGCTTCGTGGCGGGTGCGGGACTAGTCTGAGGGGACGCACGCAACCGCCGGAAGGAAGCCGATGCCCGAGCCCGCGAACGCAGCCCAACCGTGGTGGCACCACGCCGTCATCTACCAGGTCTATCCACGCTCATTCGCGGACGGCAACGGCGACGGCATGGGCGACTTGCCCGGCGTCACCTCACGCCTGGAGCACCTTTCCGCGTTGGGAGTCGACGCCGTCTGGCTCTCTCCGTTCTACAAATCGCCGCAGGCGGACGCCGGCTACGACGTGGAGGACTACCGCGAGGTGGACGGGCTTTTCGGGACACTGGACGACTTCGACGTCCTGCTCGCCAAGGCGCACGGACTGGGGCTCAAGGTGATCGTGGACCTCGTCCCCAACCACACGTCGGACCGCCACGAGTGGTTCCAGGAAGCCCTCCGCTCGGCACCTGGCTCGGCCGCCCGGGAGCGCTACATGTTCCGTCCGGGCAAAGATGCCGTTCCCGGCTCGGGCGACGGCGACCTGCCGCCGAACGACTGGAAGTCCGTTTTCGGCGGCCCCGCTTGGACCCGGACCGCCGACGCCGACGGTGCCCCCGGCGAGTGGTACCTGCACCTCTTCGCGGCGGCCCAGCCGGACCTGAACTGGCACAACAACGAGGTCAGGGCCGAGTTCGAAGACATCATGCGCTTCTGGCTGGACCGCGGCGTGGACGGTTTCCGCATCGACGTGGCGCACGGACTGATCAAGGCGGACGGCCTTCCGGACTGGTCCGAGGCCGTGGTGGCCATGGTGCAGGGCGGCATGAAGCGGCGCCGGTCGTCCGCGGAGAAGGCCAAGGCCGAAGAGCCGGCGGGCCCGCCCTATTTCGACCAGGACGGCGTGCACGAGATCTACCGCAGCTGGAACACGCTGGTGTCCGCGTACGACGGCGACCGGGTCCTGGTTGCCGAAGCCTGGGTTGCGCCGGAGGAGCGCCTGGCCCGCTACATCCGGCAGGACGAAATGCAGCAGGCGTTCAATTTCGGCTTCCTGATGGCCGGCTGGGATGCCGGCCGGCTCGCCACCAGCATCAGGAAGACCCTGACGGCGGTTGCCTCGGTCGGCCGGCCCAGTACCTGGGTGCTGTCCAACCACGACGCTGTCCGGCACCCGTCCCGCTTCGGGCTCACCGATCCGACCAAGTTCCCCCGCGGCATTTCCAGCCGCGAGGAGCAGCCGAACGAGGCCCTCGGCCTTGCCCGTGCGCGGGCGGCCATCATGGTGATGATGGCGCTCCCGGGCTCGGCGTACATCTACCAGGGGGAAGAACTGGGCCTGCCCGAACACACCGCCCTGGCAGCCCGCTACCGCCAGGACCCGACGTTCTTCCGTACCAATGGCCTGGAACCCGGGCGCGACGGCTGCCGGGTCCCCCTCCCCTGGGCCAAAGACGAGGCGAGCTTCGGTTTCAGCCACGGGAACGCCGGGCCGGCCGCGCCGTGGCTGCCGCAGCCGAGCAAGTTCGGCCGGTACGCCGCGGACCAGCAGGCCGGCGTCGAACATTCAACCCTGGAGCTGTACCGCGCGCTGATCAGCGAACGCAAGGAACTGGGGCTCGGTGACGGCACGCTGCACTGGTCGCGCAGCTACAGCGCGAAGGACGGCATCCTCGCCTTTGAGACCCGTGCGCCCGGAGGCAGGAGCGTGCTGGTGATCGCGAACATGTCGGAGGCTCCGGTGGACCTGCCGAAGGGCTACCGTGTGCTGCTGCGGAGCCAGGCCGCCGCCGTCAGCCACGGCCGGGTCAAGGCGAACCGTGCCGTGTGGCTGGTGAAGGCTGAATAGGTCCGGAACAAACCGATGGCAGGTCCCCGTTTCCGGCGGGACCTGCCATCAGTATCAGTGCGTGGTGTTACTTGTCGCCCTTGAAGAAGCCTGCAATCTTGGAGCCGAGGCCCTTGGCGTTCTCCACGACGTCGCCCGCGAACTCCTTCGCGTTCCCGACAGCGTCTCCGGCGAAATCCTTCACGTTCTCCACCGCGTCGCCTGCGAACTCCTTGGCGTTCTCCAACGCGTCGCCTTCGGGAACCTGGCCCTCGGTGTTTCCATTGCCGCTTACGTCGCTCATGGTGCTCTCCTTCTCCTGGTTCTCATGTTCCTGGTTCGTCGGCTCCACCCGGACACCTGTCCCCCGGCGGCCCGGGCGAAGCCCAAGCAAAGGGAAAAGCTCATCCCCCTGCCAACAAACTAGGGCCCGGCGGACAGGCGCTGCAAGGCAAAACCCCTGTTCAGGGCATATTCGGACACATGAACCTGGGTGTTCACCGCCGCTTCAACCAACGCGCATATTGGGCCTACTCACGCGGGCCTCAGTGGACGCGTTCGGCCTTGCTGAAGCGGGCCCGGGCACCGCCTGCGATGTGCAGCAGCACCGGGGTCCTGCGGCCCACAACGATGTCCAGGGCTTCGACCAGGCCGGAGATTTCCGCTGCGAGGATCTGCGGGGAAACACCCTGCCGGGGATGCACGCGCACCCTCAGGCCCGGCTGGCCCTGGACCTCGTACGTGGCGACAAAGACGGCTGCAAGGTCCGCGCGTCCGGCCAACGCCGCTTTCAGGGCCTGCTCTGCCACGCCACCGCCGATCTGCACTTCGCCGGGCGTGGTTTCGTCCTCGTAGTCAGCCACGATCAGGTTGGCCCGGCCCTTGCCCTGCTGTGCCAGCCAGGACACCATGAGCACGATCAGGATCACCATCACGGCCGCGGCGGCCACCCAGAGCCAGCTCTCTTGGCGCCCGGGAATCCGGGTTTGCTCTGCCAGGTAGGCAGCCCGCTGGTAGACGTCCGACGACCAACCATGCCACCACTGGGCCACCGAAGGAACGCTGGCGAGCAGCACGAGCAAGGCGCCGGCCGCCGTCATGAGCAGCCCGAGGATCCCCACGAGGATCCGATTGAGTACGTGCGGGGTTCCGTTCACGCTCCGATCACCCCGGAAACGGCGACGTTCACCCGGATGGCCGGCATAGGCGAGGGCGCCATGGCGCGGAGTTCATCCTCGACGGCGGACTGGACACGTTGCTCGTGCACCGGGACCCCGGACGTGGGCCGGACGTTGACCACCACCAGGCGCTGCGACACCACCACCATCACCTGCTCCTGGGTGACGTTGGCGGCAGCACGGGCACTCCTCGCCAGGGCGGCGGCGATGACCTCGTCATCCACCACCACGGCCAGCCGCGGATCATCGAGTAGATGCCGTGCGCGGCGGCCCGGAAGCACCGCATTGAGCAGGAAGATGAGGCCGAACATCACCACGACTGCGCCGATTGCGCCCAGCAACAGCGGTGAGATGCCCTCAGGAAGTTTCACGAGGCCCTCGGCCGCTGCCTGCGGGTCGATCAGCCAGGGCTGCTGCCCGATCGCGCGCAGGGCGGACTCGAGCAGCCCGTAAACGCAGACGGCGATGACCAGGAAGGCAGCCACCCCGGCGGCGAGGGCGCGGGAGGACTTGGTCTCGCGCCTCAGGATGCTGCGGACTCCGGGGTCGGCAGGTGTTCGAGGCGCGGCATTCGCCGCCTGCGGATGGACGTCCTGGCCGCTTGCCACGCTGCTGGTGCCGTTGCTCATTGGACCCGTCCTCCCTCGGTGACGCGGACTCCGCTGATCCGGATGTCCACCCGGCTCAGCAGGGAGCCGCTTAGCTCCGTGACCCTGCGCAGGATGTCTGTCTTGGCCGCCACGGCACGGTCCCACACGGAGCCGCCCGACGCGGCTACCCGGAGTGGATCACGGAGGACGTCCGCCAGCGGGGGGATGCCGACCGGTGCGACGATCGACAGGGCCAGCAGGCCGCCGTCGTCGGACCATTCGGCCCGGACGTCGTGCGCGTGGACCCCCAGCGCCTCGGCAGCAGCTTCACGGGCCAGGGACGTCAGCGCCTGGGTGCTGATCCGGTTGTGGCCGGCCAGGCCCGCGGAAGCCTGGCGGACGGCCGCGGGGGCCGCACTCATGACGAGGAGCGCCGGCCGGTGATGGCGTCCAGCACGCTGCGCAGGTCCAGTTTCCCGTCGGCTGCGCGGCCCAGCATGGCGCCGATGCCCATGAACAGGAGGGAAACCAGGAAGCCCCACAGCCCGAACTGGAAGGACATGAAAGCCACGAAGGCACCGATTCCGATGCCGACCACGGTCATGTTCACTGCAGTGCCTCCCTTTCGGTGCCCGTCTTGCCACCCGGTTTCGCCGGCGGGGCGATGTAGACGTCGTTGATTTCGATGTTGACTTCAATGACCTGCAAGCCCACGAGCTTCTCCACCGCGCTGTAGACGGCGGCCCGGACCTGGTTGGCAACGTCGTGGAGCGGGTAGCCGTACACGGCCACCAGGTTGATGTCCACGGCCACCTGGGTTTCGCCCACTTCGGCGCGGACGCCGGCGGCGTGGTCGGAGCTTCCCACGGCGTCCCGGATGGCGCCGAGTGCACGGGACGGTCCGGAACCGAGAGAGTAGACGCCGGGCACGGTCTTCGCCGCGATGCCGGCGACTTTGGCAACGGCCGAATCCGAGATGACCGTGCGTCCGGTGCCCGCAGGCTGTTCCGCTGCTGCCAGTTCCCCTGTTATCTCTTCACGGTTTATCTCTTCACGGTCCATGCCGGAGCCCCTCCCCTTCTTCTGGGTACCACCCTAACGCGTGGCCGTGACAGGGCGAGGGCTACTTGCAGTTCTTGTCCAGCCATTCCTCGATCGGTTTGAAGTGCTGCTCGAACTCGTCGGTCCCGTACTTGCTGAAATCGGAACCGGCCGAATCGACCAAGGCCTTGAGCTTCTCGAAATGCGGCTTCAGTTCGTCCGGAACTTTGTCCTGGAACTTAGCGAGCTCGTCCTGGGCCTTCTTCACGTCCTCGGGATTGCCGCCCATCATGCCCGCCAGCGGAAGGATCCTGATGCTAAGGAAGGTGGCGGTGACGGAGACGCAGGCCTCGCTCATCGAGCTGAAGCCACCGAACAGCCTGCCGGCGCCGCCGGAACTGCCGGATGTGCCGCCCGGCGATGGTTCCGGTGAAGAGGGGGAGGTGCTTTGCTGGGAGTTCTGGGCCGTGGGAGCCGGGAACGAGCAGGCTCCCAGCGCCATGGTCGCGGCCAGCGCGGCGGCAAGGAACAGCCTGGACTTGAGCTTCATGGTTTCCCCCATTTCGACGCCATCTGAGTGCCGGCGAGGAAAGAATACGCCCGGGGTTCACCGCTGAACAGGGCGGCAATTGGGAACAATCCGGGCGTTAAAGAAGAAAAGCACCAATTCCGAAGAATTGGTGCTTCCCAGTGGTGGCTCCGACCGGCGTCGATCCGGTGACCTTTCGATTTTCAGTCGAACGCTCTACCAACTGAGCTACAGAGCCTTAGGTGTTTTATCACCGTGATAGCCGGAATCTCTTCCGGCCACCAGAGCGACCCTGACGGGACTTGAACCCGCGACCTCCGCCGTGACAGGGCGGCGCGCTAACCAACTGCGCTACAGGGCCTTGCTTGTTTGCGGTATCTCTACCGCGTTTTTCAAGGCTTCCAGCCTACCAGACTTTTCAGCCTGCTTTGACCACTTCCTTGCGTACCCCCAACGGGATTCGAACCCGTGCCGCCGCCGTGAAAGGGCGGTGTCCTAGGCCGCTAGACGATGGGGGCCTGGAACAATCCGGATTTGCGGCAGAAAGGATCCCTGGGAATCTTTCCTGATGTTCGCTCGTCCGAACTGGACTCTAAAACTTTAGAGCATGGAAGCGGATATTCCCAAATCGAGGTCCGCAAGCCTCCCCGCAGCCCCGCAAACCTTGGCAGTTTCTTGCTGCAGGACGTCCGGAAATCGCGAGCCAAATGTCGGTCCCCCGGGCTAGGTTGGCTGCATGGCCACAAGCATCCCAACCACGCCCCAAAACACGGCGCCCACCGGCAGTCGGGGCATCAGCAAAGCCGGCGTCGCCGCCGTCGTCATCACCGTCATCCTCTGGGCTTCGGCCTTCGTCGGCATCCGCGCCGTCGGCCCAAGCTTCTCCCCCGGGCCCCTCACGCTCGGACGCCTGGCGGTTGCCGCCGTCGCCCTCGGCGCGGTGGTGCTGCCCACCATCAAGGTCTGGCCGAAGGGCCGGGAATGGTGGCCGATCCTCGCCTATGGGGTGATGTGGTTCGCCGGGTACAACGTGGCGCTCAACGCGGCCGAGCACCTGCTGGACGCCGGAACGAGCGCCATGCTGATCAACGTCTCGCCGATCCTCATCGCAGTGCTGGCCGGGGTCATCCTGAAGGAAGGGTTCCCGCGCTGGCTGATCATCGGCAGCGCGGTGGCGTTCGGCGGGGTGGCGATGATCGCCCTCGGTTCCGGGCAGCGCTCGACGGCGGATGTCGCCGGAGTGCTGTTGTGCCTCCTGGCCGCGGTGCTCGCCTCGGTCAGCGTGATCGTGCAGAAGCCCGTGCTGCGGAAGTTCACCGCGGCGCAGGCCACCTGGTTCGGGATCATGGTCGGGGCGCTCTGCTGCCTGCCGTGGGCCGGCCAGCTTGTAGCCGAAGTCCAGGCCGCGCCGCTCCCGGCCACGGCGGGGCTCGTCTACCTGGGTGTCTTCCCCACGGCCATCGCGTTCACCACCTGGGCGTACGCCCTGTCCCTGATCGAGGCAGGCAAGCTCGCCGCCACCACGTACCTCGTGCCGGGGACCACCATCCTGATTTCCTGGGCGCTCCTCAACGAGGTCCCGAGTATTTGGGGGCTCATCGGCGGCGTCGTGTGCCTGGTGGGTGTCGGACTGACGCGGCGCCGCTCCCGCAAATGAAACGGCGCCGCCTCCCGGGCGGCGCCGTTCAAGGCAGTGCTAGCTGTACTCGGCCATTAGGTTGGTGACACTCGTGTGATCGGGGTGTCCTTGATGGCGGCGTGGATGCGTTCAGTGTTGTAGTA
>NZ_QYLP01000030.1 GCF_003614925.1 Arthrobacter celericrescens | reverse complement strand
CGGCCGGCCACCTCCGTGGGGAAGGTGGCCGGCCGCCGTCGTACTTCAGCTGAGGCGCGTTACCGGGTCAGGGCCCGCACGTGAACTTCGCGTCGCCCCAGACGCCGTGGGCTCCGTTGATCGATCCGGACGGCTCGACCACGAGTTCCACATACGCGGCGCCGCGAAGGTCCACGGTGACCGCTTCCGGGGCGAAGCCCGGCGTGTAGGTGCGGGACTGGTACTTGTTCGCGCCGTCGGTGTTGACCTTGAAGATGATGTTGCCGCCGAAGCCGCTCTCCAGGCCCACCTGCGAGGTGAAGGAGGAGCACTTGCCGCCCAGGTAGTAGGTGATCCGGGACAGCGCGTGCACGCCAAGGCCCTTGCTGTAGCTGGGCTGCTGGCCGGTGGCGGGGTCGGTGTAGTTGATGGCCAGCGGCTTGTCCGGTGACGTCGCCGAGTCCTTGTTGGCGACGTTGATGCCGATCACGCCGTACCCGTTCACCGCGTCCACCCACGGGGTCTCCGAGGCGTAGACGGTGCCCTGCGGCGCCGCCGGGAGGGGCTGGGTGGCGACCTTCCAGTCGAAGAACTTCACCCGCGTATCGGTGGGCAGGGTGACGGATGCCAGTTCCTTGGTGGGGTTGAGGCGCACCGTGTTGGAGAAGGCCTGGTACTTGTACTGGGTGTACTCCGGGGACGGTCCGTAGGCGTTGTTGCGGCCCATCTCCGAGACCGCCACGACGGCGCCGTTCAGCACGCTGGGCTGCAGCCAGTTGGGGAAGAAGATGGACTGCTTCTCGGTGGATCCGTCCGTGTACGTCAGGGTCAGGACCGGGCTGGTGCCGCCGCCCACCGCCGCCGAGCCGAGCACGGCCAGGTGCGTCCCCTTGCCGTTCAGGGCGACTGTCTGTCCGGAAAGCGCGACGGCGTTCGGGACGTCCGGTCCGGCCGCAGGCCAGGTGTAGTCCACCTGCTTGGGCGTTCCGGAGTTCACGGTCACCGTGCTGCCCGGCCGCACCCCGCCGGCCGGAACCGGCGCCGTGGCGAGCTGCTCGGCCGCGAAGGTGGCCCCACCGCCGTCGAAGTTTCCGAGCGCCTTGTTGGCAACCGTGGTGACGGAGATGTTGTTGTACGCCGCGGCGAGGGAGCCGTAGGCGACGTAGATCTGGTTCGCGCCGGCGGCCGTCTGCGCGGTGCCGTCCGCAGCCGTGTACGACGCCGAGAAGCGGACGGTCTGCGGGCCCGCCTTCGCGCTGGAGCCGGGTGAGACCACGAAGCTCGCCGTCGTTGAGCCGCCGCCGGGGACGGTGGCCGCGGAGTCTCCGCTGGCGCTCTTGACGGTCCAGCCCTCAGGCAGGGACGGGGTGATCCGGACGTTGGACTTGGTGCCCTTGCCGGTGTTCACGAACTCGGCCGTCACCGTGGTGTCCTGGTCCTGGAACACCTGCTTGCCGGTGGTGACGCGGAGCTCGGCGGCGATGGCCTCCTGGCTTGCACCGCCAAGGGGCCCCGCCTGCTTCAGGAGCACGCTGGCGGTCTTGTCCGAGGCGATCGTGCCGGCCTTGACGTGGACGGTGCCGTTGTTGGCGGGGTCGAAGTACCAGCCCGTGGCGGCGCCGTCGAAGGCTTCCTTCCCGGCGAGCTTGGGCAGGAGTGTTGCCCCGAGGCGGACCTCCAGCGGGGCCGCTCCGGCGTGCACTTTGAGCTGGTACGGCCGGGCCGCGGCCTTGCCCGTGTAGGCACCTTCGCGGGGGTTGATCGTCACGGACACCGTGCCCGGGCCATAGTCCGGGGCCTCGACGTCGAATCGCTGGCGTGAGGCCTTGCCGTCCTTGTAGTCGCGGGTGACCTTGTCGTCCTCGTACAGGGTGAAGCTGTTCTTGCCCTTGGCGTAGACATCCAGGGTGATCGGCGAATCCTCGGGTACCAGGGAGGCGTTGCGGGCCACGATGCCCTGCGGTACCACGGCGCCGGCGCGGACGAAGACGGGGAGCCTGTCCAGCGGGGCGTTGTAGCCGTTGAGGATCTGGCCGCCCCGGTAGAGCTTGCCGGTCCAGTAGTCCACCCACTGCTGGCCAGCCGGGAGAAATATTCCGTTGCGGACATCTGTCTGGGTGAAGACGGGCGCCACCAGGAAGTCCTTGCCGAGCATGAACTGCTTGTTCGCCTCGTCCCCGTAGGACCACTGCTGCTCCGGGAATTCCAAGGCCATGGAGCGCATCATGGACACGCCGGTGGACGCGGATTCCTGGGCCAGGGTGTAGATGAACGGCATGAGCTGCTGGCGCAGCTGCAGGTACTTGCGGTTGATGGCGGTGGCCTGTTCGCCATAGAGCCAGGGCCGCTTGTCCGTGGCTGCCCAACCGGACATCGAGTAGAGTGCGGGCGCGAAGGCCTTCCACTGCAGGTCGCGGACGTAGGACTCGGCGGAACCGCCGAAGATGCCGTCAACGTCGCCGGTGGTGAACGCCAGCCCCGAGTTGCCGGCGCCGGTGAGGGCCGAGACCTGCCAGCGGACGGCGTCGAGGTTTCCGGAGTGGTCACCGGTCCACTGCATGCCGCAGCGCTGGGAGCCGGCCCAGCCTTCCACCATCAGCGAGGTGCCGCGGGCGTTGGAGTACTGCTCGATGCCGCCGTGCGCGGCTTCGCAACCGGTGAGGGCCTGGCGGTAGCCCTGGCCCACCCAGGCGACGTCGAGCTTGCGCAGCCGCACGCCGGCCTCGCCCACTTCGTAGGCCTGGTTGGTCAGGGAGCGCTGGGTCCAGAGGCCCACCTTGAGATCGGTCTCGTGCTCGATGTTGGCCACGGTCTCCGGCAGTTCCTGGTATTCGCAGCCGTAGCCGTCGTTGACCAGCATCCAGCCGGCGGGCATGTCGTTCTCCACGAACTTGCGGGCCGTCTTGATGGCGTCCGGGGTGCGCTGCTTGGCGCCGTCCGGGTCTCCGTAGCCCGAGGAGGAGTAGCCCGGGTTGGAGCGGTTGTAGCAGTCGGCGTCGCCGTATTCCAGGGCGTAGACCGGCGGCATCATGGGCTTGCCTGTCAGCGTGGTGTAGGCGCCGAGGGACTGCTTGTAGTCGCCCACGAAGTAGTAGGCGTCGAAACGCTTTTCCTCGTGCGTGGTGCTGGGCTGGCCGCCGAAATCGTAGGAGCCGCGGGCGAAGGTGTTGCGCAGGACGCCGTAGCCCTTGGAGGACATGTAGTACGGGACGGCGTTGGGGTAGCCGTCGTCGTCCCAGTCAAAGTTCCTGGCGATGTTGATCAGGGCGCCGGTGTGCACGGAGCGGCCGTTCTGCATGCCGCCGCCGATGAACTGCTCGCCTTGCCGGGGCTGCAGGTGCTGGGTGGCCGACTTGGCGCCGAAGGTGATCGGGGCGGATTCGGCGAAGACCAGGGAGCCGTCCGCGCGGCTGACTGTGAGCCGGGTGGTGGCCTTGTCGATTTCCAGGGTGACCTTGGCAGTCTTGATGGTGATCAGCTCGCCGTCCGTGACGGTGATGGCCGCGCCGCCGAACTTGTCCTTGCCCACCACGATGTTCGCTGTGCGGGCGGGGTCGCCCTGGTCTGTGTTGGCGGGGTCGGTGAAGCTTCCGGTGGGGTCGGCTTCGAGGCGGAAGTTGCCCTCGTCCAGGAAGGTCACGCGCAGGGCGCCGGTTTCCGCGGTGAGGTCAACCACGTTGTTGTGCTGCGTGAAACCGGTGATCTTCCCCAGCGGAACGCCGGCGGAGTCCATCGGGACCTCGGGGGTGACGGTCTTGATGGCGGCGGGGTCTCCGGGGGCGGCAGCGGCAGGGCTCGCGAAGGCCAGCGCCGGAAGGGCCGACGCCGCGAGGACACCGGCGAGTGCAAGGGCAATGGTCTTGGTTCTAAGACAGTCCAGGGTGCTGGCCCGGGCGCCTGTCCGGGCGTTCCCGGGCGGGCGTGTTGAGGGTGACGACATGGGACTCACTTTCGAGGATGACTTTTTATGATCTAACTCACAGTGAAACGTTCACTAATCGTCATGGTGAAAGTGCGTCAGGTCAAGCGTTTCACCAAAATTGGCCGGGTTGTCACGGGTGGGTGTGCCGCAGGTGCGGCGTGTCGTGGGACGGGCGGAGCCGCGCGGCTCAGGAGTCGCGGATGATCCGCCGCTGCCGCGCCACGGCGATGGCGGCGGTACGGTTGTCCACGCCGAGCTTGGCGTAAATGTGCACCAGGTGTGTCTTCACGGTGGCCTCCGAAATGAAGAGCTGCCGGGCGATGCCCCGGTTGCCGAGGCCGGTGGCAAGGAGTTCGAGGATCTGCAGTTCCCGGGGGCTCAGCGCGGTCTCCGGATTGCGGATGTGCCCCAGGAGCCGGGCCGCGACGCCGGGTGCCAAGGCGGTCTGGCCGGCCGCGGCCGAGAGCACGGCCTGGCGGATCTGTTCAGGCGGGGCGTCCTTGAGCATGTAGCCCGCGGCGCCGGCTTCGACGGCGGCGAGGATGTCGGCGTCGGTGTCGTAGGTGGTGAGAATCAGCACGGGCGGCGGGGGAGTCCCGGCGTCGCCGGCCTTGATCCTTCCGGTGGCCGTGGCACCGTCCATCCCGCTGCCCATCTGCAGGTCCATCAGGACCAGGTCCACCGGCTCGCCGAGCGCGTTCAGGCGGGAGAGCTCGGCCAGGGCGGCACCGCCGTCGGCTGCCTCAGACACCACGGTGACGCCGTCGAAGTCGGCCAGCATGGCGCGGAGCCCGGCCCGGACCACCGGGTGGTCGTCCACCAGCAGCACGCGGATGTCAGGCACCGTCCACACTCCTTTCGGCCAGCGGCAGCCGGATGGCCACCACGGTTCCTTCGCCCGGCGCTGACTCGACCGCCAGGGTGCCGCCGAGGGCGGACAGCCGCTCGCGCAGGCTCCTGATCCCGACGCCGTTTCCGTCACCCCGTGCGGCCGCGGCAGGCAGCACCACAGCAGTGTCGAAACCCGTGCCGTCGTCGTAGATGTCCAGGGTCACCTCGGCGTCCAGGAAGGACAAAGTGACGACGGCGGTCCGCGCCTTGGCGTGGGCCCAAACGTTCGCGAGCGAGGACTGCGCCGCCCGGAGCAGGGTGGCCTGGTAGGCGTTGGGCAATTCGATGGCCGAGCCGTCGAGCTCGAAGCGGCAACGCAGCGGGGTGCCCCGGGCTGCGGCTTCGCTTTCGGTCTTGGCGCACAGCCGCCGCAGGGTGTCCACGAGGGTCGACTGTTCGAGGGCGGGCGGCCGGAGTCCGCGGACGAAGTTGCGGGCCTCGTCGAGGTTGGCGGCGGCGGTCTCCTGCACGGTCTGCAGGCGGCTGCGCACGGTCTCCTGGTCCCCGGCGTCGAGGGCCTTCGCCGCCGAGCGGCCCATGAGGACGATGCTGGAGAAACCCTGGGCCAGGGTGTCGTGGATTTCGCGGGCGAGCCGTTCGCGCTCGGCCAGGACGCCGGCGTCGTGCTGGCTCCTGGCGAGTTCGGCCCGGGTACGGCGCAGCTCCTCCGCGGCACGCCGCTGGTTTTCGGCTTCGGCGTACAGGGCGCGGTAGGCGAGGCCGGTGACGACGGCGAACGCCGCCCCGAACACGGGTCCCAGCACCATCGCGAGCTGCATGCCGCCGTCGCCGGTTCCACTGCCTGCACCCCTGCTGTGGAACCACAGCGCCCCCACCAGCAGGGCCGCGCTGGCGCCGATGGCGGGCAAGGCCCAGCGCAGTGGGAGCAGGTGCAGTTGCAGGAAGAACAGCGGGAAGGCCACCCAGGCGAAGTCGGAACTGACCATCAGCAGGAGCAGCCAGAGCAGGGTCACTGCGCCAAGCCAGCGCCGCGCGAAGGGATTTGGGTCGAAGCGGGTGGGGTCGGCCGAGTGGCGTTTTTCGAGGATGGTGCCGGCCAGGTACACGGCCGCGAGCATCAGCGACAGCAGCAGGCCCGCACCCACGGCCACCGGCGGGGCCGGGGCGATCAGCAGCCTGGCCACCGCCACGAGCAGCAGCACGGCGAAGCCCACGTGCAGGCTCACCCGGAGGACGCGCAGGATCAGCGCGGTGCCGCCCTGGTTCTGCGCTCCCTCACCGTACTGCCCTCCTTCGCCGTGCGGATCCAGGGGCTCCTGCCGTTCCTCCATGCCTTCCAGACTAGCCATCGGCACCGACAGAAAAGTGCCGATTCCCGCGCCGGAGCGGCCGAATCAACCGATCGGTTGATCCGCGGCTCAACCCCATGGCTCCGCCGGTTCATCCCGGTGCGCGATGTCCCCCGGGCCCGCGGCGGACAGAGTGGAAGCCGATGAAAAACCGCCCCGCGATCCGGGGCATGAACGAAGGATTCCGATGTTCCTGGCGCTCCGCGATCTCCGCTTTGCCAAGGGCCGCTTCGCCCTCATGGGCAGCGTGGTTGCCCTGATCACCCTCCTGCTGGTCATGCTGTCCGGCCTGACAGCCGGCCTCGGCAACCAGTCGACGTCGGCCATCGCCGCCCTGCCCGCGGACCGGATCGTCTTCGGCGCCCCGCCCGGCGGCGACGCCAAGGCCTCCTACACAGAATCCGAGGTCACGCCTGAGCAGCTCAACAGCTGGCGCGCCCGGCCAGGCGTGGCATCTGCGGGCGCGCTCGGGATCAGCCAGGCCCGCTTCCAGTCCCTCGGAAGCGACGGCGCGGCCAGCGGTACCGCGAACGTGGCGGTGTTCGGCACGGACGGGACCGTTCCCGCACCCGCACAGCTCACCGACGGCACCGTGGTCATCGGCGAAACCCTCGCCAAGGAGCTCGGCCTGGCCGAGGGCAGCAGCGTCACCGTCGCCGGCACCACGCTGACGGTCTCCGCCGTCGTGCCGGACCAGTGGTACTCGCACACCGGCGTCGTCTGGTCCACCCTGGAAACCTGGCGCAAGGTCGCCCATGCCGGTCCCGGCGAGGCCACCGTCCTGGCCGTAACCTTCGACGCCGGAGCCTCCGTGGACACAGACGCCGCCGATGCCGCGGCCGGCTCTGTCAGCGCCACCCCCACCGCTTCCTTCCAGGCCCTGGGCTCGTACAAGAGCGAGAACGGCTCACTCATGCTGATGCAGGCATTCCTTTACGGCATCTCCGCGCTGGTCATCGTGGCCTTCCTGACGGTCTGGACCGTGCAGCGCACGCGGGACATCGCAGTGCTCAGGTCCCTCGGCAGCTCCACCGGATACGTGCTGCGGGACGCCCTGGTGCAGGCCGCCGTCGTGCTCCTCACCGGCGCCGCGGCAGGCGGGATCCTCGGCGTGATCGGCGGCTTCTTCGCGGCCCAGGCGGCACCGTTCCTGGTCACGCCGATGACCGGCATCCTGCCCGTCGCGGGAGTGGTGGTCCTGGGTCTGGCGGGTGCCGTCCTTGCCGTCCGCGGTGTCACCAAGGTGGACCCGCTCTTGGCCCTTGGCGGCAACTAAGCCCGCCCGTCAACACCTTCCCGCAAACATTCCTCGAAAGGCATATACCGTGACCAGCCCGCTCAGCCTCGTCAATGTCACCCTCGACTACCCGGACGGCGGCTCCACCATCAAGGCCCTCGACGCCGTCAACCTCACAGCCGGCGCCGGCGAGTTCCTCTCCCTCGTGGGCCCCTCCGGCTCGGGCAAATCGTCGCTCCTGGCCGTGGCGGCAACCCTCATCGCCCCCACGTCCGGGCTCGTCCTGATCGACGGGCAGGACGCCACCGCGCTCGGCGCCAGGGAGCGCACCGCCCTGCGCCGGGACACGGTGGGCATCATTTTCCAGCAACCCAACCTGCTGCCGTCGCTGACCGCCGTCGAGCAGCTCCTCATCGGCGAGCACCTGCGCGGCAAGCCGCTCCGCGCGGCACGGCACCGGGCAGCGGATCTGCTCGACGTCGTCGGACTGGCCGGCGAGCTCGCCAAGCGGCCGCACCAGCTCTCCGGCGGGCAGCGCCAGCGGGTGAACATCGCGCGGGCGCTCATGGGGAGTCCGCGGGTGCTGCTGGTGGATGAGCCGACGGCGGCGCTGGACATGGAGCGCAGCGAGGCGATCGTGCGGCTGCTGCGGCGGGTCACCGATGAATTCTCGACGGCGACCCTCATGGTCACGCACGACACCGAGTTCCTGCCACTCACCGATTCCGTGGTGGCCATGCGGGACGGCCGGCTGGGCGCGCCGGTGCGCACCGCGGCTTGAGAGAGGCTCGCTTCTAGCCCAGCAGCGCCTCGTCCTGCGCGTCGTCGTAGGCGTCCCGGGCAGCCAGGATGGCGGGCACGTTGCCTTCGGCCCACTTCCGCAGCTGCGCGAGCGGTTCGAGGAGGGAGCGGCCGAGGTCCGTCAGTTCGTAGTCCACGCGCGGGGGCACCTGCGCGTGGATGGTGCGCGTGACCAGGCCGTCGCGTTCGAGGGAGCGCAGGGTCTGGGTGAGGACCTTCGGCGTGACCACGCTGACCATCTTGCGCAGCTCGGAAAACCGCACGGGACCGTCATCCAGGACCTGCACCACCAGGGAGGCCCACTTGTCGCCGATCCGCTGGAAAATCACCCGCGACGGGCAGTCGGGGTCCAGGACGTTGGCGGGCAAGCCGCTGGAGTGGCGCACATTAGTATCCACGGGGTAACTCAGTTCCTTTGAAGCTATCAGTATCAAATAGATACCGTCTTTCCATTGCAAGATTAGCAACCCCGAGGAGAGACATGAAAATCGCAGTATATGGCGCAAGCGGCATGGTCGGCAGCCAGATCGTCAACGAGTCCCTCAGCCGCGGCCACGAGGTCACGGCCATCTCGCGCAAGGGCGCGGAAGTCGACGGCGCCCGCTCCCTCGCGGCGGACCAGGCGGACGCGCAGGCTTTCGCCGCCGTCGCGAAGGACCACGACGTCGTCGTGCTGGCGACGGGCCCCAGCCGCACCGGCGGCGACCACGGGGAATGGCTGGACGCCATGGCCACCGCGTTCAGCAACACCGAAGGCACGCGCCTGATGATCGTCGGCGGCGCCGGCACCCTGACCATCGACGGCGTGCGCCTGCTGGATTCCCCGGAGTTCCCGGAGGCTTACCGGGCCGAGGCCACCACCGCGGCCACGGCGCTCGACCTGGTCCGGCAAACCCCGGACTCCGTGGACTGGACCGTCCTCGCCCCGGCGCCCGTGATCCAGCCGGGCGAACGCACGGGCAAGTACTCCATCGCCAAGGACTCCCCGGCGGGCACCAGCATCTCCACCCAGGATTACGCCGTGGCAATGCTGGACGAAATCGAGGCCCCGGCACACCGCCGGGCACGCTTCACGGCTGCGAACTAGCTCACATCGCCGCGGTCCGGGGAACTTTCCGGGCCGCGGCGACGTGGTTTACGTGAACATTCAACTACATCGAGAGGAACCCTCCATGGCCGGAAAGAAGCGACCCTGGATCCTGGTCACCGTAGCCGCCGTCGCCGTCCTTGCCGCCCTCGCGGCCATTTTCGGCCCGCAGATCTACGCCCAGTCCCAGGCCCCGGCACCCGCGCCCCTCTCCGTGGCCAGTTCGTCGCCAACAGCATCCGGCGCGCCTTCCAGCCCCGCCACCAGCAACGCCACCGACGACGGCGCCTGGAACGTCGCCTCCGCCTCCCAGGCCGGGTACAGGATCAGGGAGGTCCTCAACGGCGCCGACGTCACCGTCGTCGGCCGGACCGAAAAGGTCACCGGCTCCGCCACCGTATCCGGCACCCGGCTGACCGAGGCGAAGATCGACGTGGACGTCGCCAGCATCGCCACCGACAGCGGCAACCGCGATAACTTCTTCCGTGGGAACGTCATGAATGCAGACACCTTCCCGACGGCGTCCTTCACCCTCAGCGAGCCGGTCACCATCCCGGCGCTCAGCTCGGCCCCTGCCGCCGTCGAGGCGAAAGGAACCCTGGAGCTCGCCGGCCAGAAGCGCGACGTCACCGCCAAGTTGCAGGTGGTCCGCGACGGTGCGAAAGTCTCGGTCTCGGGCACGATCGACCTCGTCCTGGCCGATTTCGGCATCACGGCACCGGACCTCGGTTTCGTGAAGGTAGAAGACAAGGGCAGCGTCGAGTTCCTCGTGAACCTCGAGAAGGCCGGCTAGCCCCTGCCGGCCACGCCAAGCTCCGGCAGCGGCAGTCCGAACACGTCTTTCAGGGCGAGCCGGGCGGCATGGTAGCCCGGCATGCCGGTGACGCCTGGTCCGGGCGGCGTCGAGGAAGAGCACAGGTACACCCCGGGCACCGGCGTCCGCCACGGCTTGGTGGATACCACCGGGCGGCGCAGCAGCCCACGCACGTCCATGACGCCGGCCCCGAAGTCACCGCCCACGTAGTTGGGGTTGTAGCCGGCGAGCCCGGCCGCCGTCGTCGTCTTCCAGCCGACCACCACATCGCGGAAGCCGGGCGCGAAGACCTCGATCCGCTCCATCACGGCGGTGGACATGTCCACCGTGGAACCCTTGGGCACATGGCAGTAGCTCCACAGGATGTGCCGTCCGTCCGGGGCACGGCCAGGGTCCACCACGGAGGGCTGGGCCACCAGCACGTAGGGCTTCGCGGGGTGGCGGCCGGCGGCCACCTCGTTCTCCGCCGCCGCCATCTCCGCGCGCGTCCCCCCGACGTGGACGGTCCCGGCGTCGCTCAGTTCGCGGGCCGCCCACGGCACGGGGCCGGAGAGGATGAAGTCCACCTTGCAGGCAGCATTCCCGAATCGGAATGTTTCGAGCGCGCGCCGGTAGCGTGCACCCGAGGTCCC
This sequence comes from Arthrobacter celericrescens, assembly GCF_003614925.1. Taxonomy (GTDB): domain Bacteria; phylum Actinomycetota; class Actinomycetes; order Actinomycetales; family Micrococcaceae; genus Arthrobacter; species Arthrobacter celericrescens. Next base: position 65,577 of record NZ_QYLP01000030.1, on the reverse strand, counting down.
GGCCAGAGCGTCACCGGCGATGCCGAGCAGTTCGGGCGGCGCCACGTCCAGCAGCACAGCACGGGCTGGCCTGAGCTCCTCAAGGGAGCGGACGCGCACGCCCGTCTCGAACACGCCGCCATGGGCCTCGATGTCACGCACCATGGCGTCCACGATTGCCCCGGAACCGCCCACGGGCACCGGCCAGCCTCCCACATGGGCCAGGGTGCTCAGCATGAGCCCGGCGCCTGCGGGAACCAGCGACGGCATGGTGCCCACGGCATGCGCCGCCACACCGGTCAGGAGTGCCGGCGCCGCCTCGTCACGGAAGCGTCGGTTCCACCACGGCCCACCCTGCGACAGCGTGGCCAGGCCCAGGCTCACTGCGGCCACAGGGTCCGCGGGAATCCGCAGGAGCTGATTCTGGGACACGTCCAGCATGCCCTCCACGTGCTCCACGAGCGGCCGCATCAGCCGGCCGAAGGCGGCTCCGTCCGCCCCGAGTCCGTCCATGGTCTGCTCCAGCGAGCGGTACGCGACCGCCGCCCGGCCGCCGTCGAACGGTGTGCCGTACTGGACCTTCGGCAGCCGCAGGTCCACGCGCTGCTCCAGCCCGAAATCGCGGAAGAAGCGCGAAGCCAGCGCCATGGGATGCACGGCCGAACACACGTCGTACACGTGCCCCGGCTCCAGCAGTTCCGCCGTCCGCGCGCCCCCGCCGAGTGCCTCCGCAGCTTCGTAGACGCGCACCGCCAGCCCGGCGCGGGCCATCACCACCGCGGCGGCCAGGCCGTTTGGTCCGGAGCCGACGACGGCGACCTCAGCCATCGCGTCCGGCTTCCGTCGTGGTGCGCCGCCAGGGGAGCACGGATGCGGTGGGGCGGGCAAGGTCCAGCCGGAGCCAGTCCCGGGTGCGGTCGAAGGCGCCGCCGTGCGGATCGTCGATGCGTTTGGTGCGGATCGGGTCCTGCCGCGGGTCCCAGATGTCCAGGGCCACCCGGACCATCAAATATGCCGTTGCAGTCATATGCAGCAGCACGGCGAGTACGTAGTACGGCATATCCAGGTTGTGCTGCGGGGCTCCGCCGCTGGTGTACTGGCCCAGGAACATCCACACGGCCGCCCAGTGCACCGCCTCGGCGGCCTGCCACAGCAGGAAGTCGCGCCAGCGCGGCCGGGCAAGCGCAAGCAGGGGCACCAGCCACAGCACGAACTGCGGGGAATACACCTTGTTGGTGAGGATGAAGGCACCGACGATCAGGAAGGCGAGCTGCGCCAGGCGGGGCCGCTTGGGGGATGCGAGGCCCAGCAATGCGATGAGCGCACAGGCCGCGACGAAGAGGTATAGGGCGAGGCCATTGATCGTTGCCGCCCCCAGCTGCATCCACTGCAGCCGCTCGGCCACCTGGTTGTAGGCAAACCACAATGAGCTGAAGCCGGCCGGCCGGTCCTGGGTGAACTCGAAAAAGTAGCGCCAGCCCGCCGGGTTCATGATCGCGATCGGCAGGTTGACCACCAGCCAGCTGGCCGCCGCTGCCCCGGCCGTCACGAGGAAGGTGCGGAACCTGCCGCTACGGATGGCCAGCACCAGCACTGCGCCCAGTATGAGCACCGGGTAGAGCTTGGTGGCTGTTCCCAGGCCGATGAACACGCCGGCCAGCGCGGGCCTCTCGCGGGCGAAGAAGTACATGGCCACCGCGAGCATTGCGACGGCCCACATGTCCCAGTTGATGAAAGCGGAGAGGACGATGCCCGGCGCCAGTGCCACCATGGCCGCGTCCCAGGGCCTGCGGCGGTTGATCCGGGCCGTGGCAAGGACCGTGACGATCCAGACGGCCACCACCAGGGTCGAGTTGAGGTCGAAGTACCCGCGGATCCGTTCCGGGTCGAGGCCCGAGCCTGGCACCAGCAAGGCGGTGGCTCCTGCGATCAGGCCCATGAGCACCGGATATTCGAAGAGGCTTTCCCGGTCGAAGAAGGGAATCACGCCTTCGCCGAGGCCGCGGCTGCGGAACAGTTCGGGGAAGTCCGAGTAGCACGTAGCGTAGAAGTGGGTAGGGGTCTCCCAGCCGTTGACCCGGCAGTAGCCCTTGATGAGGATTCCGAGCAACGCAGCGAGGACCGTGAAGATGACCAGCACGCGCTCCACGGTGAAGAAACCGGGGGAGACCGCTCCCGGCGCGCTGTGGCTTCCCAACGGTCCGCCGGCCATTTCGGTGAACTTCGTGAGGAAGGAATCACTGCTGCTGGGAATCACAAAGCGCGCACGCTTCTGCCTGCGGTGCCGCGTGGTCTCCTGCATGGCTTCGAGCATAGCTGGCTAAGTACTTTCGAGTATCAGCGATTAAAAGGCGGAAGCCCACGCGTAGCCGCGTGGGCTTCCGGGGCGAACGGTCCGATGTGAGCCATCAGTCCCTCCTGATTACTGACTGTTGGGGTTCATGAGGGCACTCAGCGGATGACTCCCATCTGGTGCAGGACGACGAAGACGTCTTCGCGGCGCTGGTCGAGGAGCTGGCCGTTGAAGACCGTCTTGTCCTTGACTACTGGCTTGGCGAGGAACACCTCCTTGAGTCGATTGACCACGGTTCACCTCCTTTCCTTGGGTTCGGATTACCTGGATTCGGGCATGACAATTAAGGCCCTGAATTCAAAGAAAACAACGGACCGTATTGGCACATGAAATGCCAGGCAAAATGCGGGTAATCGGCGGAATTGCGGAAATCCGGCAGAACCCAGGGATTCCGGGGAAATGGACAGGCGTCCCCAACTAGAAGCTGGTTCCGAACTATGAGGACTCTGCTTGCCACGGCGATAGCGTGGCCCACCCGAGGGGTTCCGCTGGGAAGTCCCGCTTCCCGGCTCCCGCCTGTGCGGTTCGTGGCGTGCCTCTGCCTCTGAAATCAGGCTCCTATGCCAGGAAGCCGGTCAGGAGTTGAGGCAGGCCGCGAAATGCGTCAGGCGGAAATGTGGTGCGCGCCGGAATCCGGGCGCATTCCTGAATCCGGGCGCCGGGCAGCGAAGGTCGGGGCAGCAGCAGAGACGGTCATCTTCCATCCGCTAGTCAAAGTAATCATTTTCCCAACCTCCTTTTCGCCTCAGGCGCCGCACCGGTTGACTAACCGGCCCAACACACACCTTGTTCCCGGCGGGTCGCTCTGGGAACAAGAATAAAGCTACACCATGAATCCGCGGATTGACCAGCTAATTCATGGTTAATTCAGAAAATAATTTCCTAGAGGCCCCAGCGGATAATCGCCGGCGTCTTCTTGTCCCAGCCGAGCGTGCACACCTTCGCGGTTCCGAGGAGGAAATGCCGGCCTTCCCGGGCGTCCAATTCGAGCCAGCGGGCGGTGAGGATCCGGGAGAAATGGCCGTGTGCCACCACCAGGACGTTGTCCATTCCGGACTCCAACACACGCGCGATGATCTTGTCCGCACGGGCCGCCACGGAATCCAGGGTTTCGCCGTTGGGCACGCCATCGAACCAGATCAGGTAGTCCGGGTTGTCCTTGCGGATCAGGTCCGAGCTGATGCCCTCGTAGTCGCCGTAGTCCCATTCGACCGCCAGCGGTTCGTGGACGGCGTCGGGGAATCCGGCCAGCTCCGCCGTGCGGCGGGCGCGGCGCAGCGGCGAGGTGAGCACGAGGTCGAATTCGATCCCTTCCAGGACCTTGCGGGCCTCCACGGCCTGCTGCTCACCTTCGACGGTCAGGGGCAGGTCCGTCAGGCCGGTGTACTGTCCGCTCTTGGACCATTCGGTCTCACCGTGGCGCATGATCCACAGCTGCGGGCGGGAAAGCTTTGCCGGGTCAATCACTTAAGACTCCTCTGCGGGCGTGTCATTCGAAGGGTCTGCGCTGGACGGCTCGACGGCGGACGGCTCGTCAGCTGAAAGTTCGACGGCGGATTCGGGCTGCTCGGCCCACCACGCCTTGAGTTTCGCCACGGCGTCGTCGTACTCCAGCGGGCCGTATTCCATCCGCTGGTCCAGGAGGAACTTGTAGGCGCGGCCGACCACGGGTCCCGGCGCCAAGCCCAGCAGCTCCATGATCTGCCCGCCGTCCAGGTCCGGACGGATCGCGTTGAGTGATTCCTGCTCGGCCAGGGCCGCGATCCGCTGTTCGAGGTCGTCGTAGGCGAAGGACAGCCGGTCGGCCTTGCGCTGGTTCCGCGTGGTGACGTCGGAACGGGTGAGGCGGTGCAGGCGCTCCAGCAGGGGACCGGCGTCGGCAACGTAGCGGCGCACGGCCGAGTCGGTCCAGCCGGCGTCACCGTATCCGTAGAAACGCATGTGCAGTTCCACCAGGCGCGCCACGGCCTTGATGCTGTCATTGTCGAAACGCAGCGCCTTCATGCGCTTGGCGGTCAGCTTGGCACCCACCACGTCATGGTGGCGGAAGCTCACCGCGCCGCCCGCTTCGAACCGGCGCGTAGCCGGCTTCCCGACGTCGTGCATCAGCGCCGCGAAGCGCAGCACGAAGTCCGGACCCGGCACGGGGCCATCCGGGCCGGTTTCCAAGGCGGCGGCCTGCTCGAGCACCTGCAGGGAGTGCTGGTAGACGTCCTTGTGCCGGTGGTGCTCATCGGATTCCAGGCGCAGGGCCGAAACTTCGGGCAGCACGTATTCGGCCAGGCCCGTGTCCACCAGGAGGTCGATGCCGACCCGGGGGTGTGCTCCGTTGATCATCTTCACGAGCTCCTCGCGGACCCGTTCGGCAGAGATGATCTTGATTCGGTCCGCCATTTCGGACATGGCCAGGCGGACGTCGTCGTGCACCGAAACGCCCAGTTGGGACGCGAAGCGCGCGGCGCGCATCATGCGCAGGGGGTCGTCGGAGAAGGAAGCCTCCGGGGCGCCGGGGGTGGCCAGCTCCGCAGCGTGCAGATCGCGCACGCCGCCGAAGGGGTCCACGAGTTCCAGGGAGGGCAGGCGCAGCGCCATGGCGTTGATGGTGAAGTCGCGGCGCAGCAGGTCGTCCTCAAGCGAGGAACCGAAGGCCACCATCGGCTTGCGGGAATCGGGGTCGTAAGCTTCGGCCCGGTAGGTGGTGATCTCAATCTGGAAGCCGGCCTTCTTCATGCCGATCGTGCCGAACGCGCGGCCGATGTCCCAGAAGTTGTCCGCCCACTTCTTGATGACAGCGAGGGTCTGCTCGGGCGTGGCGTCGGTGGTGAAGTCCAGGTCCGGGGACGTCCGGCCAAGGAAGAGGTCGCGAACGGGGCCGCCCACCAGGGACAGTTCGAATCCGGCGTCAACGAAGCGCTGCCCGAGGTCCAACACCACCGGGTCGAGCTTGAAGTTGACTGAAGAACTGTCCAATACCTGCGCCATAGTCCCTTAAGCTTGTCAGATTTTTGCCGCCCCATCACACCCGGTCCGGGCATCGGCCCGGCGATTACCGCGGCACGTCACCGGCACGCAACCACGAGTCCATGTCCCGGTCATCAAGTCCGGGCAAGAGTCGTTAGAGTGGACTTCATGGCCAACCCGATCCCGAGTGCTCCAGGCAGGAGGACCAACGCACCGTTGCCGTCGGCAATCGGTGCGCACGTCGCGCCCGCCCCGCACCCGGCCCAGGCCTCGCTTCCCACCGTGGAGGAAGTGTCCGCGGGCGGCGTCGTGGTGGACACGTCCGACGGCGAACTCCGGGTTGCGATCATCGCCCGCCTTAACAGGGGTGGCCGGCTTGAGTGGTGCCTGCCCAAGGGGCACCCGGAGGGCAAGGAAAACAACGAACAGGCCGCCGTCCGCGAAATCGCCGAAGAGACCGGCATCGAAGGCGACGTCCTGGCCCCACTGGGCAGCATCGATTACTGGTTCACCGTCAGCGGCCACCGGGTCCACAAGACCGTGCACCATTTCCTGCTCCGGGCCACTGGCGGAGAGCTGACCATCGAGAACGATCCCGACCAGGAAGCCATAGACGCCGCCTGGGTTCCGCTGCACGAACTGGCCCGCAAACTGTCCTTCCCGAACGAGCGCCGCATCGCCGATCTGGCCAAGGAAGTCCTGCCGGAACACCTCTGAGCACATGGCTCATGGGACGATTAGGGCAATGTCTGCTGCGAAGAACTCCCAGTCCGTCCAGTCCGGAGAAGCCCGGTCGAGCGCCATCATGGCCGCTGGGACCCTGGTTTCGCGCTTCCTCGGCTTCGCGAAAACCTGGATGCTCGCGGTGGCCCTCGGCCTGGGTTCCACGGTCAACGACACCTTCATCAACGCCAACAACCTGCCCAACCTGATCTTCCTGCTGGTGGCCGGCGGCGTCTTCAACGCCGTCCTGGTTCCGCAGATCATCAAGGCCAGCAGGGGTCCGGACAGGGGAGCGGACTACATCAGCCGGCTCCTGACCCTCGCGGTGCTCGTGCTGCTGGGCCTGACCCTGCTGGTCACGCTCGCCGCGCCCCTGGTCATCGACCTCACCACCCAGGGCTATTCGCCGGAGCAGAAGGCCCTGGCCGTCACCTTCGCCTTCTACTGCCTGCCGCAGATCTTCTTCTACGGCCTCTACGCCCTGCTGACCCAGATCCTCAACGCCAACGGCGCCTTCGGGCCCGCCATGTGGGCACCCATCGTGAACAATGTGCTGGCCATCGCCGGCTTGGGCATGTTCATCTGGCTCCTCGGCGCCAACCTGTACCACCCGCACACACTGGATAACTGGGGACCGTTCCAGACCTTCCTCATCGCCGGCTTCTCGACCATCGGCGTCATCGCCCAGACGGCCGTCCTCTTCATTCCGGTCCTGCGTCTGCGCCTCGGCCTACGGCCGCGGTTCGGCTGGCGGGGCGTGGGACTGGGTCAGGCCGCAAAGCTGAGCGTCTGGACGCTGCTGACGGCCGCCGTCGGGCAACTTGCGTTCCTGTACGTCATGAAGATCGCCACGATCCCCGGCGCCGAACGGCTCCGCCTTGAGCAGGCGGGCCAAACTGAAGCCGCGGCCACCCTTCCCGGCAACGCCGTGCTGGAGGTTGCCAGCCAGCTGTACCTGCTGCCGCACTCGATCATTGCCCTGTCCCTGGCCACGGTGCTCTTCAACCGGATGACCCACGCCTCGCAGACGGGCAACCGGGCCGAGCTGCGCGAAGCCCTTTCGCACGGCCTGCGGACCATGGCCGTGGCCACGGTCTTCGGCGCCCTGGCGCTCTTCGCACTGGCCGGGCCGCTGGGCATGTTCTTCTCCGGCGGCGAACCGCAGGACGGCGTGATGCTCGCCCAGACCCTGACTATCCTGGCCCTGAGCACGCCGTTCATGAGCGCCAACTTCATGATGTCGCGCGTCTTCTACGCCAACGAGGACGCCCGCACGCCGTTCTTCATCCAGGTGATCCTCGCGGGCGTGAACGTGGCGGGCGCGTTCGTCATCCAGTTCCTGCCGGTGGACCGGATCATCTTCGCGATCGCCGTGCTGTACACGCTCGGGAACATCCTCTCCGTGGTGATCAGCGTCGCGTTCCTGCGCCGGCTCCTCGGGCATGTGGACGGACCGCGGATCACCAACTCCTACATCCGGATGGGCTACGCGGCGCTCGGCTCGGCCCTCGCCGGCACCCTCGCGCTGTGGCTGCTCGGCAGCTACCGGGCGGACGGTTTCGCGTGGAGCAGCCGCCCGGCCGCCTTGGTGACGGTCGTCGTCGTCGGGCCGGTCATGCTGATCGCCTACCTGCTGCTGCTCCGGCTCTTCCGTGTCAGCGAACTGCGCGACCTCCTCCGCCCGCTACTGGGCCGCCTGGGCCGCGGCGCGCCTGCCGCTTCCTCGGAAAGCCCGACGGCGCCGCGTGCCACGGTCTCTGACGACACCGGCCTGATTCCGCGCATCTCGGGCGAGTTCGACGCCGCGTCCTTCCGCGCCGGCCCCGACCTTTCCTCCTTCGGCCCCGGCGGCGGTCCGGAAGAACCGCACGACGAGCACAGCGGCTGGACCCGGCCCGCCCGGAGCTACCTTCCCGAGGAGGAACAGCCCTCGGGCGCGCGTTCCATGTTCAAGGGTTCCGCGCTTCGCCGGGATGTTCCCCTGCCCGGCAGGCGGACCCGCCAGGACCCTGCCGGAGGACCCTCCCACCGGGAACGCAAACGCCGCCGCCGGGAGTGACGTGGCCCTTCCAACACAAGGCCCGTCCAGCTCAATCCGCTAGGATCAGAAGCTGAGAGGTAGTTGCAGGCCACGGGTCCACCGGCTTACCGGGAGCCCCGGGACAGGGCAACGCAGCTGCCGGACAGCCTAGGAGGAGCCCGTGTCCCAACCGATCGACGTCGGATCAGTACTTGGCGGCCGCTACAAGGTCACCGCCACCGTGTTGACCTCGCACGACCACGATCTGGTGCTCGACGGCGTCGACCAGGTCCTCAACCGGCCGGTCAGCATCCTCGTCGCCGGCCCCGGGAACGCCGAACAGCTCGCCCAGAGCGCCCGCGAAGTGGCCACCGGCGAGCGTCCCGGCAACGTGCAGATCCTGGACCTCGGCGTCAGCGAAAGCACCACCTACCTCATCGCCAACCACAGCACCGCTCCGGACCTGCTGGACCTTGTGGTGGCCACCAATCCTCCGTATGTGGAGCCGTTCTTCACGGACACCCTCGGCAGCGAGATCTTCGGCCAGGCGCGTTCGCGCGAGCCCGAAACCTATGATGGCCTGTACGACGAAGACGAGCACGACGCCGCGTACATCAACTACGACGATCCCGGGAACTACGTCGCAGCCCCCGCGGAACGTTCCGCACCCGCAGCCGGCGTGCCAGCCGTTCCGCCCATGCCGGCGGCGAAGCCGGCGTCCGCCGGCGGCATCGGGTCGCGGATCGCAGCCGCGGCAGCCGGTGCCGCAGCCGGTGCCGCTGCGGCTGCGGCCGCTGTGAAGAACGCGGCCAAGCCTGGTGCGGAACCCGCCCACGACGACGCCGGCAGCCCGGCTCCCGAAGGCCCCGGCGATGCGGTACGCCCGACGTCGGCCCCCGCCCAGGCGCCCACGCAACCTGCCCCGACTGCTGCTACGCCGACAGCACCTGCAGCGCCCTCGGCCCCGGTAACTCCGGCTCCGGCTGCACCTGCCAGTGCCGCACCGCAGCCTCCGGCCACCCAGGCCGTTCCCGCCGCTCAGGCTGCGCCGCCCGCCCCGGCAGCGGCGCCGGCCCAGGCCCCTGCCGCGCAAGCCCCTGCAGCCGAGCCGGCCCAGGCTCCCAAGGTTTCCCTTTGGTCCGACGAAGACCACGCCAGCGCAGGCGCAGGCGCCGCAGCCGGTGCCGGGGCGGGTGCTGCGGCCGGCGCCGGCGCGGGTTACGACCGCGGTGCCAGCAACTTCCCGGCCTCGGCGCGTGCGCAGTCCAACGACTACGAGGAAGAGGAGTACTACGAGGACGAAGAGCCGCCACGGGAGCCCCGCTCCATGCGCTGGCTGGTCGGCGGCATCCTCGCAGCCGTCCTGGTGGTCGGCCTGATCCTCGCCGTCAACACCCTCGGCGGACTGCTCGGCAACAACAGCAACCCGCCGGCGGCGCAGCAGAGCACGGCACCCACCACCGCGGGCAACGGCGGTACGGAGACACCCGGCAGCAACAACACCAGCGCTCCGCCCGCCGCGGCGGCGCCGGCCATCGAGGGCGTCACCCGCCAGGGCGACTTCGACTTCGCAGGCACCTATGACAAGGACCTCGCCAAGACCTTCGACGGCAACGCCGCGAGCTTCTGGTCCAACATGGAGTTCGCCACCGCCAACTGGGGCGGACTCGCTCCCGACGGCGTCCCGCTGGCTGTGAAGCTCAAGGAAGCGGCCGAGGTAAATTCGATCACCCTCAGCCAGTTGGGTGCTTCCGGCGGAAGCATCAGCGTCTACACCAACGACCGCCCGTCCATGGACGGCGCCAAGCTGGTGGGAACCAACAGCTTCACCTCACCCGAGCTCACCATTCCGCTCAGCTCGCCTACCACGGCGCAGTACGTGATCATCAACATCAAGACCCTGCCCAAGCTTGCCGCTCCGAAGACCCAGTACGGTTTCGGCCTCCGCCTCGCGGAGATAAAGGTTCAGTAAGGCAGCGCAGTCCAGTATGGCAGCGGCCTTTCGGTCGCCCCGTCGGCGCCGGTCACCGTCACGCGGTGTCCGGCGCTGACGCATTTAACGACGACGGCGGTTCCGGCCGCCTTCCGGCCGTCGTCGTGATCAGCCGCCCGACGCCGTCGCCCGCTTTTCCTTCGACACCGGCAGTCGTGTTACGGCCGGCGGGAGCGGCTGCCTTGGGCGGTAAGGGCAGACGGTACCCTGAATATGGTGGATATAGGTCCCCGGAACCACCGGAATATTCAACGGCGCCACGGGGTTGTGCCATGTGGCCGGGTTCGAGACCGGTGCATCGACTAAGGAAGAGGTTCACCCAACAGTGAGCAACGCAGAAAACACCGCGTCCCAGGTACGTGATGTCATCATCGTAGGCTCCGGTCCGGCCGGTTACACGGCGGCTGTCTACACGGCCCGTGCCAACCTGAAGCCGCTGCTCATCGCCGGTTCGGTCACGGCCGGTGGAGAACTGATGAACACCACTGACGTCGAAAACTACCCGGGCTTCCCGGACGGCATCATGGGCCCGGATCTGATGGAGAATTTCGAGAAGCAGGCTGCCCGTTTCGGCACCGAGATCCAGTTCGAGGACGTCACCGAGCTTGAGCTCGAGGGCGACATCAAGACTGTCACTATCGCCACGGGGGAGACCTTCCGGGCCCGTTCCATCATCCTTTCCACCGGTTCGGCGTACCGCGAGCTTGGCCTGGAGAACGAAAAGCGCCTCTCCGGCCACGGTGTCAGCTGGTGTGCAACCTGTGACGGTTTCTTCTTCAAGGACCAGGACATCGCCGTGATCGGCGGCGGCGACTCGGCCATGGAAGAAGCCCTCTTCCTCACGAAGTTCGCCAAGTCGGTCACCGTGGTCCACCGCCGCGACACCCTCAAGGCTTCCAAGATCATGGGCGACCGCGCCCAGGCCCACGAGAAGATTAATTTCGTGTGGAACACCGCTGTTGAGGATGTCATTGGCGGGGACAAGGTCACGGGCCTGAAGCTGAAGAACCTGGTTGACGGCACTGTTTCCGAGCTGCCCGTCACCGGTGTCTTCGTAGCGATCGGCAACGACCCGCGCTCCGAACTCGTCAAGGACAAGCTCGAGCTGACCCCGGAAGGCACCATCGCCGTCCAGGGCCGCAGCTCCAAGACCAGCATCAAGGGTGTGTTCGCAGCCGGCGACGTCATCGATCCGACGTACCGTCAGGCCATCACCGCTTCCGGTTCCGGTTGCGTGGCAGCACTCGACGTCGAACACTACCTGGCAGATCTGCACGGCTGAGCTGAGCAGCCGGCAAAGTCCATACGAAGGGAATGAAAGAATGAGCAACGCAAAAGACGTTACTGACGCCAGCTTTGGCACCGATGTTCTGAACGCCGATAAGCCGGTCATCGTGGACTTCTGGGCAGAGTGGTGCGGCCCCTGCCGCAAGCTGGGTCCGATCCTCGACGAGATCTCGGTTGAGTACGGTGACAAGGTGGACGTCGTCAAGGTCAACGTTGACGACAACCCGGCCATCGCCGCGGAGTACGGCATCACCTCCATCCCCGCCGTGTACCTCTTCAGCGGGGGAGAAGTGAAGAACACCGTCATCGGTGCAAAGCCGAAGCAGTTCTTCGAGAAGGAATTCGAAGCGGTCCTCTCCTAGGACGCCTCATCCCTTGCCGGCGGCCGTTGCTCCCTGAGCAGCGGCCGCCGGTTTTTTGTCCCTTTGGGGGCCACCCGTGCATGCCTCCGCCGCCCGGGTTGACGAGTAAACCGCCTGCCGTTTCATGCATGGTTCAGAATCCAGGGGAGCGTCCTGGACGCTGCGAAACCTGACTTCGTCCTTTTCATTGGGGCGCTCTACTCCGCTCTTCCTCCGCCTTGCGTCCGGTCGACTGGCCGACCCCGTGTTGCCGGTTTCACGTGAAACATGGATTCCCATTATTGGCCCTTTCCTCATACCCACGGGACCACCTCGAACCCATCGGCTGTCCGGCAGCGCGCGGTCCGTTCGCGCGGACCGGGGCCTGCCGAGGAACCTGGACTCCTGTTTTGGGCCGCTTTCGTCTTTCAGGGCGGGTAGTCCCTCCGCCAGCCCGATCGCCTTCTCCTCGTCCAGCTGGCACAGCGCACCGGGCTACTGTCTCCCGGCGTCGGACGTTCCCGCCTGCGGTTACCTGCTCCTCACAGAAACGAAACGGGTCCCGCGCACGCGATACGCTCACCGCCGTCCTTCGAGGGGCCAAAGTGGCCCCGGCAATCCGGAGTGTTTCTTCCTGCTGGCCAAAGCCGTTTGTGAGTATGGACGCTGAATAGCCAAAGGCCGCGTGGGAGGAGCATCAACACACGCGCCCAGGAGCGCCTTCTCGACGTTACACCTTCTCGACGTTACAGGGGACAAGCCTCCAGCCCGTACAACGGGCAGGCTGCGGGTGGCAGAGAGGCCTCACGCCGCTACCAAGGGCGGCACCGTGGGGCGCGCAAGCCGTAGGTATCCTTGCTACCAGAAACGGACTGCGCACGCTGTGCAAGAAGACGTAGCTCGGGAGATGCCGGCCCTCCAGCTCAGGCACTGGAGTTGTCTGAGATCGAACCCGTGATTGCCCATCTCGCGCGTGGCCGGCTTGCCCCACAACCGAAATTCGGACGGTGGCCAGGTGAAGGCTTCTGACGGATAGCCAACGAGTCCACCGCCTAGTGGTCGACCACGGGCCGGCCGATGCGCGGGCAACGCTCGAAGCCGCAAACCATCCCTGATGGCACCCCGGAAGAACGGTCTGATTCCACAGAACTGCCAGGGTGGCTATCTTCAGATACTTTCTCGAGGACCGGTTCAGCCGTCTCCAAGAAGCGGTAACAGCCCCCACCAAGCCTGCCTGCGTGTTCCAGCCAAGTCAGCAGGCCGCGTCCGTCTAGTCGCCTCCAGTCGACATATCGTTCTGCAGCCTCCGGACCGCGTTACTCCTGTTAACGCAGCCCTCCTCGACGTCTGTGTTCCTGCTGCCGGGGATACGCCCCAGTGGACCTGCCAACCTCGGTTCCGAGCCTCGTGAATCTGGAAAATCATGCGGTCGAATGGGACGCTCCAGCCTCCCTCCGGCACGTACTTACCGCCACGCAGGATGGGTGGCATCCTGGTCTGCCTTGGTCCGCAGCAACTACTCCATACGTCGTCGAATACCCCGTACGGTCCGGTTCCGCATCGGCGGGCAGCCCAACAGCAGGTGGCCCTGCTGGTCATCTTCTACTCCCAATCTACTGGGGTCGACGTCCACTACCTTCACGCACACCAAGACCTTGGAAGCTACCACTTCTTCCATGGCTGGCTCGATCCGCTCGGCGAGTCCGCCGACGCACCACAGACCCTCCGGAGACTCTTACCCCACCTGAGATGCGCTTGACCTTTCCTGACGGTCAACAACCATAACCAGGTGAGCACTAGGGTCGCCGTCGGGGTGGGAGCGGTCAAAGGCCTGAAGCAGTCTGTGGCTGTCTACTGACGCGCTTCGGGATGCAACCCGGCTCTACCCATCGGGCGCGATTGATGGCGACGGCGTGCGCGAATGGAAGGAAGCGCATCGCAGTTTGAAGTCCGTGTACGTCGCGCCATCCACCTCAGCGGCACAACCTCGACGACCAGCGCTCGTCGGCTTCCAAGGAAAGCGCACCGGCGTCGATACCGGAAGCCGCTTGCGTTGAATGATCTCCCAAATCTACAGGCACTTCGGCGTGCTTCTGATTCAGGCGGGCCTGTTTTTATCGAAGGCAGTCCGCGTTGGGATAGCTTTGCCGGTCACTACGTCTATCCCGACTGCCGGCTGAACGAGTTGGATGTGACGCAAGAGGCAAGTGCGTTGACGGGCAGCCCCATACCAGGGAGGTCGTTCCATGCAAGACGGGTTTCGATGCGTCGGCACCAGTCCACGTCCGGGCCTGCGACCCGGTGCCGTTTCACGTGAAACATCGACGGATGTAGTCCGCAGCGAACCCCGGCTCCCAATCTCCCTAGCAACCGTTTCCACGCCAGACCGCGCTCCAACACAGCAGACGCCAATGCTAACCAACGCATCGCTGAGCGGATCCGCAGGCAACTCTTCCGCCCGATCCTCTTTCCGCCCCACCGCGAAAGTCCTACCCGGCTGATCCTCACGGCCCCAGTATCGGCAGGCCAGTCAGCGTGACCACTGAGCAAAGGCAGGGAGCACTTCGACGAAATGCAGAGCTGCTCCTAATCGGGTCGTTGACGCCAGGCAGACAGTGTCTCTGCAGAAGGGTACGCAGCTCGGTAGGACGACCCTCTCTCAACGACTGGGCGCTTACAACTGGTTTCCCTAACCGCCTGGCTACGACGCGTGCCTATCTGCAGGCTCCCATTCGCCGGCATCGACACTTCCCAGCCTTCGTCCCGACTGCCCGGCCTGCTTCCGGGTTGGGCATTCGCGCATCGACCCCAACGGCGAACACGGCATGTTTCACGTGAAACCTACGCCGCTCCCTGACGCGACGGCTAGCATCGCCGTCGTCCTCACTGTTCGACCAACAATCGCTAAGTTCCAGCTCTCCATGGGACGGTTCTGTGTGGACAATTCGACTGCAGAACAGAAGGACCCCGACGACACCTGAACAGATCAGGGCAAGCCCGCGGGAACCTTGCGGGGCCTGTCTGCACGTCGACCAGGCCTCATGGGCCGATCAACAAGTTTTCCTGAAGGCCTCCCGTCATGGCTACTGCGCGTCGCCTCGCCTACCTGGAGTCCGTCACGAAGCGAGGTCGCAATGGGGACGCTGTTCCGGTCTGCCCCTGCACCCCGACTGGAGTAGTCTCTCGCCGCCGCGCAAAGAGGGGCGCTGCTGTCGGGCCTAGAGTGCTGCTGGCGGCATTGAGTCTGGCGCAGCTGCCGTCTGATCTCAGTGGCGCACTGCCACGTTGGAACCTAGTTGTCCTGAAGACGGTAGACATAGAAGCACGTGCCGCGGTTCCGATCGATAGCCACGGGCCACGGGTGATCTCGGTTCGCCACGCGGCATAGCCGCACCTGCCAGATCAATGCACGCACTTCCTTCCGTCGATGTTCGCAGCCGGACAAAATGCGGGATACTAGCAGCTGCCGGCCTGGACCCTCCCTATCGTCTGGAGGACAACTCCCCAAGCGGCGCAATCGCTAGGAACCATTTCGGCCTTACAGTGCGTGTGCGAAGCACGCCGGCCAGGGTCATCCATCCCGACCTCCACCCAGGACCACCTGGTGACATCAGCTGCGTCAGGCCCTCTCGGAAGGGTGACTGCGGAGAGCGTCCGGGTACCGAATGTGAACCTGGAGACATCCGATCAAGACGCGGTGCGCGATCGGAACGCGGTGAACATGATGCACACCACAAAAGAGTTATCCACCGGTCGGCGCTCGGTTATGCACAACGTTATCCACAGCGAAATCCACATGGGTCCGAATTCCCACAACCGAGCTTCGGACTACCCTGCGGTGCGTCCAAAGCCCGCCCTCGTCCGCTACGCTCGGCCGTATGCACATATAGTGTGCTGAGATGGTCAGTTAGGGGCAAGAATTGACTGAAATGCCCATCCAGGCGCGCTTTTAAGGCCAATTCTGGCCACTCCGGAGATGTTTCACGTGAAACAGTATGAAAGGTGCCGCCTGACCTGAAATCACCGGCCATGACCGAAGCTTCGTGGGACTACTAGCGCGGACCTCAAGCAATTCGCACCTTGCCGTCTATCCACAAAGTTATCCACAGCAATATCCACGGACCGCTGACCCGTTTTCAACAGGCTTGCTGGGGATTTCTGTTGGGCCAAACGTCTGTTCGGTGATCTCAACTTGGCCGGCCAAACAGTCAAACAAGAACGTCGATGTGACGCCCCGGCCTGAAAAGGACAAGCCAGAATAACGGCCGTGACGGTCGGACAAACCGAAAGACGCGCTGTTCCCGGGGGAGATCTGGCGGCCAAAGTCGCAATGCCGCTCGATCGCATAGCTCGCAGCTGAACATCGAACGGCCGACAAAGCGCCGGGCCACCCTGGAGTTGCGCGCGCCGACCACGCGGTGACCTCCTCGCGGTCGCTCCTTCCCGCAGCGCCCAACAACTGGGATGCCGCCCTCGGACCCGGTCGGTCCAGAGGAGTTGCCTAGGGTCGACGGAATTGGCGCTCGTCTCTGGAGGACCCGAACGACTTTGCGCTGAACCGGATCCGTCTGGGTTCAGGGGAGGACCTGGGTTCAGGGAACGACCCGGAGTCCGGCCAGGACCTTGTTTCAGGGGGCGACTTGGAGTCCGGGGGAGCACTACGTGATTCGGTAGCGTCCAGGTGCACGTCTTCCAAGCCATGGGCCGCCGGCTGATGCGCGCACATTCACCTCGCCCTCTGCAGCAGCTGACGGACTTGAACGATGAGAAGGAGGAATCGAACGATTGGTCGACACAACACCAACAAGTTTGCGGACTCCAACCGGGATGCCAGGGGACCCGTGCAATCAACCTGGGTCCGGCTCGGGAAATTCAGAGCGGAAGCCTAGCTGCCAAATCATCAGTAAGCTGAGTAAGGATGAAGCTGCGGTAGCTGTAGACCATCAGGCGCCTTAGCAAAGCAATCTCCTCCGGCGGCCTATTCCACTGGGTTGGCGTCCGTCGTCCCACCGAGGCTGTGTCCAAACCTTGCCCTGAGGTCAGCGTTGGACAAGGCCCGATAGCGAAGCCCGAGCGCCGACATGACGGGTGTGCGGGTTTCCCACACGGCGGATGCCTGACGGAGTAGCGAACGGGACCCGCCCAAGTGTTGCCTCAATTCAGCGCAACACAGCCTCCACGTTACCGTCATTGGTTTGCGGCTCGTCCTCGGCAAGGGCCCAGCCTGGATAACAGAAACTGGAACGGATACCCTGGGGAGCGGTCTGCCCCCTGATGGACGCTGGGTGGGCATCGCAGTCACTGGTACGTCTCGGCAGTTGTATCTGACAGCCTGGTGCGCAGTTGATCAAGGCTACTAGCTACGGGAGCGAGTCAAAGCGAATCGCGGTACCTCTCGTGATCCGCGCAAGCGATCAGGATGCAGACGTATGCGTACAGGTCTCCAGTCCGCCCACAACGGGGCTACTTAGCAAAACCACCCTACTTACTGGGAGAAGCGGGACCCTCTAGTTGTCCGGACGGCCTTGTTTCACGTGAAACCGTCTCCTCGTTAGATCCTCTGACTCTACTGCGCGGACTCTATGTGTGAACGATGGCATCACAGCGCAGGACCTCTCATGCGCCGCCAACAAGATCGGCCTGAGGCGATCTCGCATTCGAAACACAAGCACCATGAAGGAAGTCGCCCACATGCAGGTTGAATCGAAGAGAACTTGCTCAGGATGCCGGACCCGGCATCGCGCCCACCCTTGTTTCACGTGAAACATGGATGGTCACGCTGGCACGCCGCGAGGAACACCGGCATGGCTACGACTGGATATGCTGGTACCGCCGGCAGGCGAACGGCTCCAGATGCCAGTTGCATAACCCCGAGTCCGACCCCTCTCGTGCCTGGCAACTGAGATTCCCGGGACCGTATCCAATTCTCGACGCTCGGGAGGCTCGGAAGGCGAAGGACCTAGCATTGATGGCCCGGGCATCGGATGGTTTTGGCTGCATCGGTATTCCCTTGGCGCTTAGGTCCGTGCGGGGGATAAGCGGCATGTTTCACGTGAAACGCCGTAACGGTTTGAGAGGAACAGGTGACCTACTTCGATCTGTCTGCAGGTCGAATCCAATACCCGACGGCGACGCAATCGCTCATCAGTGCGCCCCGATTGCACCGAGAAGAACGCACGAACTGCGATACCTCTCGCTGCGCCGCTCTACGAGGCGCCGGCTCGTAGAGCAATCGAAGGGAACAGGGGCTTCGAGAGCACCCGGACTGGGACACCAGCAACAGCCTTTGGATCCCTCCTCAGCGGCCTGGGCTCACTTTGGTGCCCAAGAAGCCGTCCGAACCCCTGAACGCCAAGAGCACCCGTTGAGACCACAGCAACAGCAGCGGCAGCCTTGCCGCAAGAGCACACCGCAAGGGGAGGCTACGCGTAGCAATTGGTGCCAGTAGACCAGTTTCGACGATAAATGCCCGCGTTTCGCGGATCCTGCGAATCTGGATTAGAGAAGGCGGTCACCCCGCGCGAACTGCGCCCCGCGAGGAGGGAGTCAAGATCCGCGGGAGAGTTCCCACCAGGACTGTAGACACCCGGGGAAACAACAAAATGGCATGGGTTGCGAAACCCAGGATCTCAATCCGACGGGACGAGATGCAGCCGCGGAAACCGATGACTCGGTGCCCGACCCGGAAAGTCCACGCATAGATAGGGAAAAGTGACCGGCAAACAAGCCAGGCCACGGGATGCGGAGTCGGATCGATGAAGAACTGGAAGGAACACGGAAGCCCTCATCCGGCCTGAAAGCATCGCTGGACGCAACCGCCAGCTGGGTTCCGGCGCAAGCCTGATCCAGGAATCGGAGCTTCCGGAGTGATTCCAACGCAAAGCACTCCCCATCAAGGGCCGAGAAGAGCCAAGACACGGAACGTTTCACGTGAAACTCGAGCCGCTGTTCCAGAAAGGAACACGCGAAACCGCTCCAAGCCCAAAGACAAAGGGCGCCTCTCCAAACTGGAGAAGCGCCCTTCCGTGCTCGGAGCTCTATGATTCCGCACCAGGGGACAGAACGTCCATGATGCGGTTCAAGTCTTCTACGCTCGCAAATTCAATGCTCACACGTCCCTTACGCGCACCCAAGGTGATCTTCACGTTGGTGTCCAGGCGATCGGATAGCGAGGAAGCCAGGTAATCCAAGCGCTCGTGGCGGGCGTTAGGGCGGGGAATGTTGTTCATGGCCGGCGTCGCAGGCTCCTGGTACAAAGCAACGGCTTCCTCGGTGGCACGTACAGACATGCCTTCGGCGACGATCTTCTGCGCCAGGCGCTCCATGGCCGCGGCATCGGGAAGCGCAAGCAGTGCACGGGCATGCCCGGCAGAAAGAACACTGGCGGCGACGCGGCGCTGAACCAGCGGTGGCAACTTCAAAAGCCGAAGGGTGTTCGAGACCTGCGGACGCGAACGCCCGATGCGATCAGCGAGCTCCTCGTGCGTGGTGCCAAAGTCTTCGAGCAGCTGCTGGTAGGCAGCCGCCTCTTCCAAAGGATTCAGCTGGCTGCGGTGGAGGTTCTCGAGCAGCGCGTCACGAAGAAGGTCATCGTCATTCGTGTCTCGCACGATCGCGGGGATGGTTTCGAGTCCGGCGGCCTGGACTGCACGCCATCGGCGCTCACCCATGACCAATTCATACGGTTCTCCACCCTTTTCGGTTGAAGTACGTACGACAATTGGCTGGAGGACTCCGATTTCCTTAACAGAGTGAATGAGCTCCGCCATGTCGTCCTCATCGAAGACGCTGCGGGGTTGCTTCCGGTTCGGATGAATGTCCTGCACCGGGATTTCAGCGAAGCGCGCGCCGGGAACCTCAACGAGCTCCACCTCCGGCTCCTCAGGAGAGGGAGCGGCCTTTGCGGCAGTGTTCCGCGCAGACTTGGCCGTGGCCGGAGCTTTCGCCGTATCCTTCGCGGGAGTAGCCTTCGCAGGACCGGTCTTCGCAGCGCCGGCCTTTGCCTTGGTGGCCGGGGCAGTGACGACCGGCTCAGGAGCGTCCGACTCAGAAGCATTTGCGCCCGAAGCCGGCTGCGAGGGAGTCCGCGCCGCGGACTTGGCGGGGGGAGCTGCCAGTGCATCCGCCGTCGTCGGTTCCGTCTCGGAAACGGAAGGCGCGGGTGAGGCGACCTTCCGCGCTTCCGGGAAGAACAGGTCTACCGGGCGGGACGAGCCACCGGTGCCGTTGCCTGCAACACCAGCCGAAGCCGAGCTGGGAATAAGGGCACCAAGACCCCTGCCCAAACCCCGTCGCTTTTCGCTCATGTGTGTATCCCTCCAAAGGAACGGCAGGGAAGACCCGCCAAGGCTGTTGCAGTGTTTAGAGAAGTCTAGCGTTCAGCGATTTCCGCTGCGGCTTCCATATAGGAAAGGGCTCCGCTCGACGAGGAATCGTAGGTCATTACCGTCTGCTGGTAGCTCGGGGCCTCGGAAATACGGACCGAGCGGGGAACCACTGCACTGAGCACCTGATTCGGGAAGTGTTCACGCACTTCGGTGGCCACTTGGGCGGCCAGGTTGGTACGGCCGTCATACATCGTCAGGAGGATCGTCGAAACCACGAGGTCACCGTTCAGGTGCTTCTGGATCATCTCGATGTTCTTGAGCAGCTGGCTGAGGCCCTCCAGTGCGTAGTATTCGCACTGGATCGGGATCAGGACTTCACTGGCGGCGCAGAAGGCGTTGACCGTCAGCAGGCCAAGGCTCGGCGGGCAGTCGATGAAGATGAAGTCGAGCCGGGGTTCGCCGTTCTTCTCGCGTTCCTTCGCGTAGACATCGATCGCCCGGCGGAGGCGCTGCTCGCGGGCCACCAGGGAAACCAGTTCGATTTCCGCGCCGGCCAGGTGGATGGTGGCGGGAGCGCAAATGAGGTTGGGAACGTCGGGGCAGGGCGCCACCACTTCACCCAGCGGCAGGTCGTTGATCAGCACATCGTAGATGCTGTCGACGTCGGCGTGGTGCTCAATGCCGAGCGCGGTGGAGGCGTTGCCCTGGGGGTCGATGTCGATCACCAGGACGTTCAGGCCGGCCGATGCCAAGGCAGCGGCGATGTTGACCGTGGTGGTCGTCTTGCCGACGCCGCCCTTCTGATTGGACACAGTGAAGATGCGGGTCTTCTGCGGTTTCGGCAGCTCCCGGCCAACCAGGCGTTCCCTGCGGCGGGTCTCGTTGGCCAACTGGCGGGCAATGGGGCTGGAGTCGTCGATCAAGTCCATCACATTCCCTCCACCGCTTACGGTTGTTTCACGTGAAACTATCGAGTTATCAACCAAATTCGGGCTAATTTGTCCCATGAGGCCCAGCGTGGAGGGCGCAGAGACTGCACGTGCGGACCCCAAGGACATGAACGGGGGGATCCGATGCGTGGAGGTTTCGCTACTGGCCACTGTCACACTCACTCTCATTTGGCGTTGGCTGCCGTTCTCTAGCCTAACGGCTTCGCCTAGGACACGCCGGACACAGCGCGGGGAAGGCCGGGGAAACTACGCGGGTTTACGTGTCTTGTCGACCAGGACCTTGACCACTGTGGTGGGTTCCTCAAGCAGTTCCTCACCGCACAGAACAACGCTGGTTTCGACCCCGCCAAGTTTCCGGATGACCTTGGCGGCCTTTTCGATTTCCTCTTCGGCGCTACGTCCCTTGATGGCCACGAGTTCACCCTTGCCGTCCAGCAGGGGGATGGTCAGGCCGGCGAGCTTGCTCAGCGCGGATACGGCGCGGGCCGTGACAACGTCGGCCTTGACCAGACCCACCGCGAGTTCCGCACGGGTACGCATCACGGTCACGTTCGTGAGTCCGAGGTCGTCCACCACTTCCTGCAGCCAGATCACGCGCCGTTCCAGCGGCTCAATCAGGGTCAGTTCAAGGTCCGGGCGGGCAATCGCCAGGCACAGCCCGGGCAGCCCGGCGCCGGATCCGACGTCGGCCACGTGGCTGCCGTGGGCGATCTCCGATTCAATGACCGCGCAGTTGAGCACATGGCGACCCCACAGACGGGGGATCTCCCGCGGGCCGATAAGCCCGCGCTCGATCCCCGACGTCTCGAGGTGCTCCACATACCGGCGGGCCAGATCCAGGCGGTCGCCGAAGATTTTCTCTGCGGCCGACAGGTCCGCTGCAGTAATGTCCGCCATGATCCCTAGTCGGCCGAAACCACGATGTGGCGGTTGGCGCCTTCGCCCTCGGATTCCGATACGAAGCCGAGGTCGGCAACGGCGTCGTGGACGATCTTGCGCTCGTATGCGCTCATCGGTTCAAGGGCGACGGCGGAGCCGCTTTCCTTGACCTTCGCGACGGCGTCCTCGGCGATCTGCTGCAGCTCGCCGGCGCGTTCCTTGCGGTAGCCGTTGATGTCCAGCACCAGGCGGGAACGGGTGTCCGTGGCGGACAGCACCGAGAGGCGGGCCAGTTCCTGGAGCGCTTCAAGGACCTCGCCGTCGCGGCCGACCAGGCTCTCAAGGCCCTCGGAGGATTCCTCTGCGGCGATGGAGATGTAGGTGCGGCCGTTGCGCACCTCGATGTCGATGTCGCCATCGATGTCGGCAATGTCCAGGAGTTCCTCGAGGTAGTCTGCAGCGACGTCGCCCTCTTCCTCGAGGCGGCTCGCTGCGCTCCCCTTGCCGGCGGGCTTCTCTTCTGCCTGGGATGACAGGGACTCGGTGGCCAGCTCGTCGTTCACGCCTTCAGCCTTCGTCTCTTCAGTGCTATCAACCGACATTACTTCTTCTTCCTGTTCTTGCGTTGTGGCTGGACGCGCTGGCCCTTGGGCTTCTCGGGCTCGGCTTCAGCGGGGGTCTCCTCGGCCTTCTTTCCGCCGAGGATCGGCAGGACCGGCAGCCCCTTGGCGGCGCGGCGCTCGGCGAGGGCCTTCGCAGCGGGGGAGCCCGGCGTCGGCATGCGGCGGATGACGAAGAACTGCTGGCCCATGGTCCACAGGTTGGTGGTGGTCCAGTAGATGAGCACACCGATCGGGAAGTTGATGCCACCCACACCGAAGACGATGGGCAGGATGTAGAGCATCATCTTCTGCTGGCGCATGAACGGGCTGGCCATGGCCTCTTCGGACATGTTCTTGGCCATGATCTGCTTCTGGGTGATGAACTGCGAGGCCGTCATGGCCAGGATCATCACGATCGACAGGATCCAGACCGCAACCTCGTTTCCAGGGGCGCCGCCGTGGAGAAGCGAAGCGGACAGCGGAGCCCCGAAGATGCTCGACTGATCGAACTGCACCACCTGCGCGTGGCTCATGGCACCAATGCCCTGGCCCTTGTCCTTCGCGGCGGTAATGCCGGAGAGCACCTGGAACAACGCGAAGAAGAACGGCATCTGGATCAGCATCGGCAGGCAGGCCGAGAACGGGTTGGTGCCGTGCTTCTTGTACAGCGACATCTGTTCCTGCGCCATGGCCTGGCGGGAAAGCTGGTCGGTCTTGCCCTTGTACTTGTCCTGCAGCTTCTTCAGGTCCGGCTGCAGCAGCTGCATGCCGCGCTGCGCCTTGATCTGCTTGACGAAGACCGGAATAAGGGCGGCCCGCAGCACGAGCACCAGGCCAATGATGGACAGCGTCCACGTCCAGCCGTTGGCGGGTGGCAGCCCAATGAAGCTCAGACCCTCATGGAATCCGACCATGATGACTGAGACCAGCCATTTGAACGGAAACATGATTGTTTCAAAGAAGTCCATACGTTTTCCCTATTTCCTCAAGCCGCTTCCCGGCGGCCGTCTTCATCAGCCTGAGCAGCCAGGAACTGGTCCGGGTTGTTCAGTACAACAATCATGGGGGTGCGGCCCTCGGGCCAGTGGCGGTGGCCGGCGGGGACGTGGTCCACGCCGCCGGCGTTCCAGGGGTGGCAGCGCGCAAGGCGCCGTGCAGCGAGCCAGCTTCCCTTGACGGCACCATGGACCGTCACTGCTTCCAGCGCGTAGGCGGAGCACGAAGGAAAGAAGCGGCACACCTGGCCGTACAACGGCGAAACGATCCGCCGGTAGGCCTTCAGCAGCAGGATGAGGATGTTGCGGGGCAGGTCCCAGAGGACGGAACCGATAGTCCTTGAGGTTGAGACAAGGAAGCGGACGACGGCGGAGCCTAGCTCATGCACGCAGTGTCCCTTCCGTTGTAGTGCTGCCGATACGGTCCGGCAACCGCGGCGGAACCGTTCCGCCAAGCCGCTTCCTGTTCGCTGACAGGGCGGCGTTGAAATCGCCCAGCAGCTGTTCCCAATCAGCGGACGCTGCCGCCGGCAGGGCCCGGACAACTACGGCCAGTCCGGTTCCCTGGGTTTTCAAGGCCAGGGCAGCAGCTTCCCTCAGTCTCCTCTTAACGAGGTTCCTGGTGACAGCGTTCCCGACGGCTTTGGAAACAATGAAGCCGAACCGGCTGGGTTCATCGGCAGCGATAGGTGCCGTATATAACACTAAGTTCCGGCGTCCATTGCGGACGCCGGAACGTACTGTTGTTGAAAAGTCGGTTGAAGTCCGCAGACGATGGGGGGTGGCAAGCACCGCTTGACTCGCTTGGGAAGGTTGACCGACGAGTCAGTTATTTACGCCGACAGCTCGACGCGGCCCTTGCTGCGGCGGGCAGCCAGGATGGCGCGGCCGGCACGGGTGCGCATACGAAGGCGGAAGCCGTGCTTCTTGGCCCGACGGCGGTTATTCGGCTGAAAAGTCCGCTTGCTCACGTTAGTTACTCCAGTGGATCAAAGGTGCGCCCACCCGATCAAAAGGGGAAGAACTGGCCGACGCTAAGTTTTTTGTGCGTCCGCGCCCACCCAACGCCGGACAGTGCCGGAGATACAGGTGGCCGAAAGTGGACACATAGGACTTCACAACGTTAGGGCAAAAACACGCCACGGGTCAAACCGGGAAGCCGCCTCCAGGCTATCCCCAGCTGTGGCAAAGTCGGGCCGGCAGCCTGTGGATGAAGTGGCTCACAAGGCCGTTTCGAGAACCACAACCGTGTAATTATCCACAAGCAACTCCCCAGCTATCTTCTGGGGAATCCATCCCCTAGAGTGTCTCAGTAGCCGATTTTCCACGGACTGTGCATAACCCTGTGGATTCGGTTGGAATCCACCCTTGGTTCGGACTTTTCGGCTGCCGGCAATTCAGGCACACACGGACCAGAGGAACCACTTGATGACGGTAGACGAGACCAACCACGCCAATACTGTCGGAAGTTCCTGGCGCCGGGTCCTCAGCCTGCTCGAACAGGACGAGCGGGTCAGCCCCCGGCAGCGTGGTTTCGTCATCCTTGCCCAGGCCCAGGGCCTCATCGGTTCCACCCTCCTGGTGGCCGTTCCCAACGAACTGACCCGCGAGGTCCTGCAGACCCAGGTCAAGGACGCCCTGGACGACGCCCTGCGGAGTGTCTTCTCTGACGACATCCGCTGCGCCATCGATGTCGACACCGACCTGGTGCCGGTCCACGAAGAGCCGGCTCCCGCCGTCGAGCTTTCCGCCGGGGCGGATGACGCAGTGGAGCTGCGGCCCCAGCCGACCCCGCCCAGCACCTCGCACGAATTCGGCCGCCTGAACCCGAAGTACGTGTTCGACACCTTCGTGATCGGTTCCTCGAACCGCTTCGCGCACGCGGCCGCCGTCGCCGTCGCCGAAGCGCCCGCGAAGGCCTACAACCCGCTGTTCATCTACGGCGATTCGGGACTGGGCAAAACGCACCTGCTGCACGCGATCGGCCACTACGCCCGCCGGCTCTACGGCGGGATCCGGGTCCGGTACGTCAACTCCGAAGAGTTCACCAACGACTTCATCAACTCGATCCGCGACGACGAAGGCGCCAGCTTCAAGACCACCTACCGGAACGTCGATGTCCTGCTGATCGACGACATCCAGTTCCTGGCCGGCAAGGACCGGACCCTCGAAGAGTTCTTCCACACCTTTAACGCCCTGCACAACAACAACAAGCAGGTGGTCATCACCTCCGACCTGCCGCCGAAGCAGCTGGCCGGCTTCGAAGACCGCATGAAGTCCCGTTTCGAGTGGGGCCTGCTCACGGACATCCAGCCGCCGGAACTCGAAACCCGTATCGCGATCCTCCGGAAGAAGGCCCAGAGCGAAGGCCTGTCCGCGCCGGACGATGCCCTGGAGTACATCGCGTCCAAGATCTCGAGCAACATCCGCGAACTCGAAGGCGCCTTGATCCGCGTCACAGCATTCGCCAGCCTCAACCGCCAACCGGTGGACGTGGCCCTGGCCGAGATGGTCCTGAAGGACCTGATCACCGACGACGGCGCCCAGGAAATCACCGCGGAGCAGATCCTGAAGCAGACGGCGGACTACTTCAAGCTCAGCATGGAGGAGCTCTGCAGCAAGTCCCGCACCCGGACCCTGGTGACCGCGCGGCAGATCGCGATGTACCTGTGCCGTGAGCTGACGGACATGTCCCTGCCGAAGATCGGGCAGGAACTCGGCGGCCGCGACCACACCACCGTGATCCACGCCGACCGCAAGATCCGCGAACTCATGGCCGAACGCCGGGTCATCTACAACCAGGTCACGGAACTGACCAACCGCATCAAGCAGCAGCAGCGCGATTCCTGAGCCCTCTACGGAGCACTCCATGCCTTATTAACAGGCACATGTGGATAAGCCTGTGGACAGTTAAGGGGAGAACCGCGGTTAATGGGCTTAAAACCCTTAAGGCGCCTGTGGATCGTTAAAAACCGCCCTGGGGGTTGTCCACGTCCACACCCTGTTTAAAACCCAGGCTGCCCACACACCGTGAACAAGCCTTAACCCCGGATCCCCGCGGCAAAGCGGGGTTATCCACAGTTTCCACAAAGGTTATTAACACTACTAATCCCAAAAAATCCAGATCCCTCAAACAACAATCTCCTTCCGACCGGCCCGCCCCGCAGATCCTGGCGGTGCTGCGCACCGGCCAGCCCATTTGAGGGATGGGTTAATGCCAGGACTTCCGGCTAAGCTGTCAGCATCGTGTCCCTCCGGGCCGGATTTGTTGTCATTCGCGGTGCGCGCACCGGGCAAGCAACGGTTCCGAGGGGTCCATGGCAGTTCTCCGGAACTTCCACAAAGAGCATTGGCAGTAGCGATCGCGTAGGCGACAGCAATGAAAGGCGGCACCCTTCCGTGAAGTTCAGAGTCGACCGGGATGTCCTGGCAGAAGCCGTCACGTGGACAGCCCGATCCTTGTCTCCGCGGCCGCCGGTACCTGTTCTCTCCGGCCTCCTCCTCAAGGCGGAAGCCGGTACCGTCAGCCTCTCGAGCTTCGACTACGAAACTTCTGCACGGCTTGAGATTCCCGCGGACATCACCACCGAAGGCACCATCCTGGTGTCGGGCCGCCTGCTCGCAGACATCTGCCGCAGCCTGCCCTCCGCACCGGTCGACGTCGAAACCGACGGCAGCAAGGTGACGCTGAGCTGCCGCCGAAGCAGCTTCCACCTCGCCACCATGCCCGAGTCCGAGTACCCGCCGCTTCCGGCGCTGCCCGCCGTCAGCGGTACCCTGCCCGGCGACGCCTTCGCCCAGGCGGTCTCCCAGGTGATCATCGCCGCCAGCAAGGACGACACCCTGCCGATCCTGACCGGCGTCAGGATGGAAATCGAAGACGACCTGATCACCCTCCTGGCCACGGACCGCTACCGGCTCGCCATGCGCGAGGTGCCTTGGAAACCCGTCACTCCGGGCATTTCCACAAGCGCGCTCGTGAAGTCCAAGACCCTCAACGAGGTCGCCAAGACTCTCGGCGGCAGCGGGGACATCAACCTCGCCCTATCCGACGACGACAGCCGGCTGATCGGTTTCGAAAGCGGCGGCCGCACCACCACCTCCCTGTTGGTGGACGGGGACTACCCGAAGATCCGTTCCCTGTTCCCGGAAACCACGCCGATCCACGCCACCGTGCAGACCCAGGAACTCATCGAAGCTGTCCGCCGCGTTTCCCTCGTGGCCGAACGCAACACCCCGGTGCGCCTCGCCTTCACCGCTGGCCAGCTGAACCTCGACGCCGGCACTGGCGAGGACGCGCAGGCTTCCGAAGAACTCGAAGCGCAGCTCACCGGCGAAGAGATCACCGTGGCGTTCAACCCGCACTACCTGATCGAGGGGCTGAGCGTCATCGAGAGCAAGTTCGTGCGCTTCTCGTTCACCAGTGCTCCGAAGCCGGCCATGATCACCGCCCAGGCCGAGGCTGACGGCGACGACCAGGACGACTACCGCTACCTCGTGATGCCGGTCCGCCTGCCCAACTAGTCCCCACCGCCGCCCTCGCCTCGCAAGCTTGGCCCGGGAACCCTGACGGCGTGGGCCCAGTCGGGCCACCGCATCCGCCACCATCCCCACGCAGAAGAGAGTTCACACCGTGCACATCGGATTGATCGGCCTTGGAAAAATGGGTTTCAACATGCGCCAGCGCATGCGGAACGGCGGGATCCAGGTCACCGGCTTCGACCGCAACCCCGAGGTCACCGACGTCGCCACGGTCGATGAACTGATCTCCGCGCTCCCCAGCCCACGGATCGTCTGGGTGATGGTTCCCGCCGGCGACATCACCGACGCCGTGATCACCGAACTCGGCGAAAAGCTCAGCACCGGCGACATGGTGATCGACGGCGGCAACTCACGGTTCACGGAGGACCAGAAACACGCGGAATTCCTCGCCTCCAAGGGCATCCGTTTCGCTGACTGCGGTGTGTCCGGCGGCGTGTGGGGCCTGCAGAACGGGTACGGGCTCATGGCTGGTGGTTCGGCTGAAGACATCGAACTCGCCATGCCGGTCTTCGATGCCCTCCGTCCGGAAGGAGAACGGGCCGACAGTTTCGTGCACGTCGGCCGCGTGGGGGCGGGCCACTACGCCAAGATGGTGCACAACGGCATCGAATACGGGCTGATGCAGGCCTACGCCGAAGGCTACGAACTGCTTGCCGCCAAGGACATCATCGACGACCTTCCCGGCACGTTCCGTGCCTGGCAGAAAGGCACCGTGGTGCGCTCCTGGCTGCTGGACCTCATGGTGAAGGCGCTCGACGAGGATCCGGGCCTGGCATCGATCGACGACTACGTGGAGGATTCCGGCGAGGGCCGGTGGACCGTGGAGGAAGCCATCGCCAACGCGGTTCCCGCTCCCGCCATCACCGCAGCGCTCTTCGCGCGCTTCGCCTCGCGGGAAGAATCGTCCCCGGCCATGAAGATGGTGTCCGCCCTGCGCCACCAGTTCGGCGGGCACGCAACCCGTCCGTCCAGCTAAGCGGCCGGAGGCCGGCAGCACGCGTGTACCTCGAACACCTTTCGCTGAGTGATTTCCGCAGCTACGCCCAGGTTGACCTGAAGCTCGGCCCGGGAGTGACCGTCCTTGTCGGCTCCAACGGGATCGGCAAGACCAACCTGGTGGAGGCGATCGGCTACCTGGCCACCCTGGGGTCGCACCGGGTGAGCACGGACGCCCCGCTGATCCGGTTCGGAAGCGAACGCGCCATGATCCGGGCCAGGCTCGTGCGCGGCAGCCAGGCGACCGTCGTCGAACTCGAAATCAATGCCGGGCGGGCCAACCGCGGCCGGATCAACCGCGGAAATCCGCTCCGGGCCCGGGACATCCTGGGCATCTGCCAGACCGTGCTGTTCGCACCGGAAGACCTGGCCCTGGTGAAAGGCGATCCGTCCAACCGCCGCCGCTTCCTGGACGAGATGCTCGTCAGCCTCCTCCCCGCGCATGCCGCCACCCGCGCCGATTACGACCGGGTGCTCAAGCAGCGCAACGCGCTGCTGAAGTCCGCCCGCGCCGGCCGCTTCACTGCCGGGCATGAGGCGACACTCGACGTCTGGGACCAGCACATGGCGAAGGCCGGCGCCGAGCTGCTGCACGCACGGATTGAGCTGGTGGAACGGCTCCGTCCGCACCTCCAGCGGGCTTACGCCCAGCTCACGGACGGGTCGAAGGAAGCGAACGCGCTCTACCGCTCCACCCTCCAAGGCGTACTGGACGACGACGGCGGGCCGGCCGACGGGTCAAGCGCGCCCGGCGCCGGGGTGGAGGAGCTGCGGCAGTTGAGTGTCGACCAGCTCAGCGAGCGGTACATCCAGGCCTTCGCGGCGGCGCGCCGCAAGGAACTTGAGCGGGGCATATCCCTGGTGGGGCCGCACCGGGACGAGCTCGACCTGCTGCTCGGCGAAGCCCCGGCAAAGGGCTATGCCTCCCACGGCGAAACGTGGTCGATGTGCCTGGCACTCCGCCTCGCGTCCTACTACGTGATGCTCGATGATTCGCTGACCGGCGGCTCGGCCCCGATCCTCATCCTGGATGACGTTTTCGCGGAGCTGGACGTGCAAAGGCGGCGTAAACTTGCGGCAATAGTAGCCGGTGCCGAACAGGTACTGGTGACGGCCGCCGTCGACGCCGACATCCCCGAAGAGCTGGCCGGACGGCGGGTGAAGGTTGTCCCCGGAGGCATAGATGGCGAAGGATGACGGCGGACTGCAGCCCGGCCGCGACCCTGACAAGATCGACGCCGCCCAGGCTGCCCTGAACCGGATGCGCGAGGCCGCTGCCGCCCGCGGCGAAGTGCGGCGCGCCGCCCCAGGAAAGGCCGCGCCGAAACGGAAGGGGCTGCGGGACACCCGCGGCTTCAGCCAGTTCCACGGCAGCGGCCGGGATCCCCTGGGCCTGGGCAAGGTGGTCGGCCGCCTGGTGGCCGAGCGGGGCTGGACGTCTCCGGTAGCCGTGGGATCGGTCATGGCGGAATGGGCTGCCCTGGTGGGACCGGAAATCTCCGCCCACTGCACCCCGGAGAGTTTCACCGACACCACGCTGCATGTCCGCTGCGACTCCACAGCCTGGGCCACGCAGCTCCGGCTGCTGAATTCGAGCCTCCTGGAACTGTTCCGCAAGGAGCTCGGCGACGGCGTGGTGACGGCGATCCATGTCCTCGCTCCGACGGCTCCGAACTGGCGGAAAGGCGGCCGCAGCGTCAACGGCCGGGGCCCGCGGGACACCTACGGCTGATCGTTTTTCCGCTCTCCGCGGACGCTTCGCCAAAATCGCGCACAGCGGCCTGGAACGCACCATGGCCGTATAGCTCCCCGACTGGTGCCGTTTGGGGCGGTTCCAGAGGGGGCCAGCGGCCTGCCAGAGGCAGGTTTATGCCAAACCGCCCCGGCCAAATCGGGCTTGGAGCCCTCGGCACGATAGAATCGGGGATAGACAACTGGGCGCCGGCGAACAGTTGATTGGCCCTGCAGCTAAGCACGTCAGCTGCGGATCCGCCAGTCAAGGGGTCGTCGGCGTTATCAGTGGCGTCCCCTGTTGGCGGCCGCCGCATCCTTGGTGAGTGTCCTTCCCGGACACTGCCCTTGTGTGCGGTGACGGCCGGCGACCATCGAACACAGAGGAGTCGAAAGCGCCTGTGGCTAACGACAATGCAGAGATTTTGGCAACTGAGTCCGCCGAGGACATTGCCAGCATTCCGGATGCGTCCGCCGGTGCCCGGGAATACGGCGCCAGCGACATCACGGTGCTTGAAGGCCTCGAGGCAGTACGCAAGCGTCCCGGCATGTACATCGGATCCACCGGTCCCCGGGGCCTGCACCACCTGGTTTATGAAGTGGTGGACAACTCTGTCGATGAGGCCTTGGCCGGCTATTGCAGCCACATCGAGGTGACGCTCCAGGCCGACGGCGGCGTCAAAGTCGTCGACGACGGCCGCGGCATCCCCGTTGACATGCACCCCACCGAGGGCAAGCCCACGGTGGAGGTGGTCATGACCATCCTCCACGCCGGCGGAAAGTTCGGCGGTGGCGGCTACGCGGTGTCCGGCGGCCTGCACGGCGTGGGCATCTCCGTGGTGAACGCCCTCTCGCGCCGGGTCGACACCGAAGTCCGGCGCCAGGGCCACGTCTGGCGGATGTCCTTCGCCGACGGCGGCAAGCCGCAGGGCGAACTGGTCAAGGGCGAAGCCACGGACCAGACCGGCACCTCCCAGACGTTCTACCCCGACGGCAGCATCTTCGAAACCACCGAGTTCGATTTCGAAACCCTGCGTGCCCGTTTCCAGCAGATGGCCTTCCTCAACAAGGGCCTGCGGATCACCCTGACGGACGAGCGCCCGGTCAAGCAGGCCGACGGCGAGGACCTGGACCTGGACGCGGTCTCCACCGAAGGCGAAGTACCTGCCGAGCACCGCACCGTGGTGTACCAGTACAACGAGGGCTTGCTGGACTACGTCAAGCACCTGAACTCGAGCAAGAAGGTGGACATCGTCCACGAGGACGTCATCGCCTTCGAAACCGAAGACACCGAGCGGCACATCGCCGTCGAGGTTGCCATGCAGTGGACCACCGCCTACTCCGAAAGCGTCCACACCTACGCGAACACCATCAACACCCACGAGGGCGGCACCCACGAAGAGGGTTTCCGCGCGGCGATGACCTCCCTGATCAACCGCTACGCGCGCGAAAAGTCCATCATCAAGGAGAAGGACGACAACCTCACGGGCGACGACATCCGTGAAGGCCTCACCGCCGTCATCTCAGTGAAGCTGTCCGAACCGCAGTTCGAAGGCCAGACCAAGACCAAGCTCGGCAACTCCGAGGTTAAGGGCTTCGTGCAGCGCGTGGTCACCGACCAGCTGGGTGACTGGCTCGAACGCAACCCCGGCCCCGCCCGTGACGTCATCCGCAAGGCCATCCAGGCCGCCCAGGCCCGCATGGCCGCGCGCAAGGCCCGCGACAACGCCCGCCGGAAGAGCCCGCTGGAATCCTTCGGCATGCCCGGCAAGCTCTCCGACTGCTCCTCGAAGGACCCCTCGCGCTGCGAGGTGTACATCGTGGAGGGTGACTCCGCAGGCGGCTCGGCCAAGCGCGGCCGCAACCCGGAAACCCAGGCCATCCTGCCCCTGCGCGGCAAGATCCTGAACGTGGAGCGCGCCCGCCTGGACAAGGCCCTGGGCAACAATGAAGTCCAGTCCATGATCACCGCCTTCGGCACCGGCATCGGCGAGGACTTCGACATCTCCAAGCTCCGGTACCACAAGATCGTGCTTATGGCCGATGCCGACGTGGACGGCCAGCACATCACCACACTGCTGATGACCCTGCTGTTCCGCTACATGCGCCCGCTTATCGAGAACGGCTATGTGTACCTGGCCCAGCCGCCGCTGTACCGGATCAAGTGGTCCAACGCGAGCCACGACTACGTCTACAGCGACCGTGAGCGCGATGAAACCATCCGCAAGGGCACGGCGATGAACAAGCGACTGCCCAAGGACAACGGCATCCAGCGCTACAAGGGCCTCGGCGAAATGGACTACACGGAACTGTGGGACACCACCATGGACCCCGACCGCCGCACCCTGCTCCAGGTCACCATGGAGAACGCCGCTGCTGCGGACGAGATCTTCTCCGTGCTGATGGGCGAGGACGTCGAGTCGCGCAGGAACTTCATCCAGCAGAACGCCAAGGACGTCAGGTTCCTGGACATCTAAAGAGGCTCTTCAGACCCCTTGGATTCCCGAACCGACATATACCTGAAACGGAATACAAACTATGAGTGACGAAACCCCCGAGGTCCCCGAGGAACAGGACACCCCGGAAACCGTTCTTGAAGGCGACGTGCTGGTTGACCGCATCGAACAGGTGGACCTGCAGACGGAGATGCAGCGGTCCTACCTGGACTACGCCATGGCCGTCATCGTCGGCCGCGCCCTCCCCGACGTCCGTGACGGCCTGAAGCCCGTCCACCGCCGGGTGCTGTACGCGATGTTCGACGGCGGCTACCGCCCCGACCGCTCTTTCAACAAGTGCGCGCGCGTGGTCGGCGACGTGATGGGTACGTACCACCCGCACGGCGACATGGCGATCTACGACGCCTTGGTCCGACTGATCCAGGACTGGACCATGCGCTACCCGCTGGCGCTGGGCCAGGGCAACTTCGGCTCCCCGGGTAACGACGGCGCCGCAGCTCCGCGTTACACCGAAACCAAGATGGCCCAGCTGGCCATGGAGATGGTCCGGGACATCGACGAGGAAACCGTCGACTTCCAGGACAACTACGACGGCAAGAACCAGGAACCCACCATCCTGCCGGCGCGTTTCCCGAACCTGCTGGTCAACGGCTCCTCCGGCATCGCCGTCGGCATGGCAACGAACATTCCGCCGCACAACCTGCGCGAGGTTGCCGAGGGCGTCCAGTGGTACCTGGAGAACCCGCAGGCCTCCCGCGAGGAACTGCTTGAGGCGTTGCTGCTGCGCATCAAGGGACCGGATTTCCCCACCGGCGCGACCATCCTCGGCCACAAGGGCATCGAAGAGGCGTACCGCACCGGCCGCGGCTCCATCACCATGCGCGCCGTGGTGAACGTGGAGGAAATCCAGGGCCGTACCTGCCTGGTGGTCACCGAACTGCCGTACCAGGCCAACCCGGACAACCTGGCCATCAAGATCGCCGAACTGGTCAAGGACGGCAAGATCCAGGGCATCGCGGACCTCCGCGACGAAACCTCCGGCCGCACCGGCCAGCGCCTGGTGATCGTGCTCAAGCGCGACGCCGTGGCGAAGGTGGTGCTGAACAACCTCTACAAGCACACCCAGCTGCAGGACAACTTCGCCGCCAACATGCTGGCGATCGTCGACGGCGTACCGCGCACCCTGACGCTGGACGCCTTCATCCGGCACTGGGTGGCGCACCAGATGGACGTCATCGCACGCCGTACCCGGTACCGCCTGCGCAAGGCCGAAGAAGAAGCACACATCCTCCGTGCCCTGCTCAAGGCCTTGGACATGCTGGACGAGGTCATCGCGCTCATCCGCGCCTCCACCACCACCGAGGCCGCCCGCGAGGGCCTGATGGAACTCCTGGACATCGATGCGGACCAGGCCCGCGCCATCCTGGACATGCAGCTCCGCAAGCTTGCTGCCCTGGAACGCCAGAAGCTCCAGGAAAGGCACGCCGAACTCGAGGCCCTGATCGCCGAGTACAACGCGATCCTCGCCTCCGAACAGCGCCAGCGCGAGATCATCAGCACCGAGCTTGCCGAGATCGTGGCCAAGCACGGCGACGACCGCCGGACCCAGATCCTCATGGGCTTCGACGGGGACATGTCCATCGAAGACCTGATCCCCGAAGAAGAAGTGGTGGTCACCATCACCCGCGGCGGCTACGTCAAGCGCACCCGCAGTGACAACTACCGCTCGCAGCAGCGCGGCGGCAAGGGGGTCAAGGGCGCCCAGCTGCGCGGCGACGACGTCGTGGAGCACTTCTTCGTGACCACCACGCACCACTGGCTGCTCTTCTTCACCAACCTCGGGCGTGTGTACCGGGCCAAGGCGTACGAGCTTGCCGAAGCGGGCCGCGACGCCAAGGGCCAGCACGTGGCCAACCTGCTGGCGTTCCAGCCGGACGAGCACATTGCCCAGGTCCTGGACCTGCGCGACTACGCCCAGGCCCCCTACCTGGTGCTCGCCACGAAGAGCGGGCTCGTCAAGAAGACCCGCCTGGAGGACTACGACACCAACCGCAGCGCCGGCGTCATCGCCATCAACCTGCGCGACGAGGACGAACTGGTCTCGGCACAGCTGGTGTCCGAAACCGACGACCTCCTCCTGGTCTCCCGCAAGGGCCAGTCCATCCGCTTCACTGCAACGGACGAGGCACTGCGCCCGATGGGCCGTGCCACCTCCGGCGTGACCGGCATGAAGTTCCGTGAAGACGACGAGCTGTTGGCCGCGGACGTCGTGAAGGACGGCTCCTACGTCTTCGTGGTGACGGAAGGCGGATACGCCAAGCGCACCGCCGTCGAGGAATACCGGCTCCAGGGCCGCGGCGGCCTTGGCATCAAGGTGGCCAAACTGGCCGAAGAGCGCGGCGATCTGGTGGGTGCGCTCATCGTCCAGGACGAGGACGAAGTCCTGGTGGTGATGGAGGGCGGCAAGGTTGTCCGGTCCGCCGTCGCCGGTGTCCCTGCGAAGGGTCGCGATACGATGGGCGTCATCTTTGCCAAGCCGGACAAGAACGACCGCATCATCGAGGTGGCGCGCAACAGCGAACGCGGCCTCGAGGGTGAAGAGACGGATGAAGAACAGCAGTCCGGAGCCGAGGATAACGTAACGTTGGCTGCAGATGGCGGCGCCGCCCAGGCGGCCGCATCACACGACGGGACCCCCGAAGCAGACAGCAGCCAGGATCCCGGCACCGAGCTGAACGAAGACAATACCGGAGGAACGAATGAGTAATCCTGACTCATATCCCAAGCCGAACACAGACGTCCCCGGCGGACTTCGTCAGCCTTCCAGCACCCCGCAGGCAGGCGCGGCTGCCGGGTCCCGACCGCCGGTCCCGGCGGGCGCCCCGGCATCGGCACAGCGCCCGGCCGGGGCGCCGGCTGCCGCCCAGCGTCCCGCCCCCCAGGGCCAGCGCCCTGCGTCTCCGGGTTCCCGGCAGGCCGCGCGTCCCGCAGCCCCGGGCCAGCGCCCCGCTGCCCCCGGACTCGTGAAGCCCGCGCCGAAGGCGAAGGTCCGCCGTGCGCGCCTGCTGGTGAGCAAGGTGGACCCCTGGTCTGTCCTCAAGATGTCCTTCCTGCTGTCCGTGGCGCTGGGCATCGTCACCGTGGTGGCAGCCATGGTGCTGTGGACGGTCCTGGACCTCACCGGCATCTTCGACCAGGTGGACAGCCTCCTGGGCACCCTGGCCGGCTCCGAAGGCGGCGGCTTCGAACTGAAGAAGGTCGCGTCGCTGGGCCAGGTGCTCTCATTCGCCACCATCATCTCGGTGGTCAACGTGGTGCTGCTCACGGCCCTGTCCATGCTGAGCGCCGTACTTTATAACATTTCCGCAACGCTCGTCGGCGGCATCGGCGTCACGCTCACCGACGACTAGGAAAATCCCCGGAAATCCGCGGAAAACCAGCGGAAAACCGGGATGAATTGCCTCGATTTGAGATCGGGCCGGGATGTGCTGTAGAGTCATATCTCGGCCCGATGAGGCATCGGGGCGTATAGCTCAGGCGGTTAGAGCGCTTCGCTGATAACGAAGAGGTCCCAGGTTCAAGTCCTGGTACGCCCACGGAACCTGCACGGTTTCACGGTAAGGTCCGCAAGGACCGGAACGGGGTGCATGTGAAGAAGTTGCTGATTGTTGCAGCTGCGATCGCAGGCGTCCTGCTCTACCGGAAGGTGCAGGAATCCGAAGCCCGGAAGACGGTCTGGAGCCAGGCAACCGACACGGTTGACTAGCCAGGAGCCGCCGAACGGAACCGGTGAAAGCCGGGGAAGGTTCTGCGGTAGGATGGATGGGTTGCTTCTTATGGGGGCATGGCGCAATTGGTAGCGCACCTGCTTTGCAAGCAGGGGGTTCGGGGTTCGAGTCCCCGTGCCTCCACCATAGGAAAGAGTCCCGGTCAGGAATGACCGGGACTCTTTCGTTTCCGCACGCATTGTTTCCACGGATTCCGCGACATCACACGGCACGAGGCGCTCTGGACCGGGATTGCCGCCGTCGCGCTGGCCGCGCACTTCGCCTGCTTCATCACCGGCCGGGGTGGGCGTAGCTCTGGTGGGCGTCGTGCCCGGCAGACGATGGGAACCGGAAGCTACACGGCCGCGCAAAGGGACGACGGCGGTCAGTCGCTCGCCGGGCTCGGCACGGACTAAGCGCCGCGCGGCTCGCCGTTACTGGCCGCCGCGCCGGACGCTCTGGCTGGAGCTTGCGGTGTGGATGGCGCGCAGCAGCTTGGCCGGGAAGTACACCGAGAAGAAGACGACCATGGGAGCCTTCAACGCCATCTTCTTGACGTTGTGCGCCTTGTACGTGCGGTCGAAGCGGGTTACGTAGTAGCGGTAGTCCCGCGGTGAATCCTCGAGCCGGCGGGCGGACATGCCTGAGACCATCTGCGGCCAGTATTGGACCCGCATCTCGTGTTCGGCCAGGTGCAGCGAGAGGTCAATGTCCTCGTGCATCTCGTCCTTTTCGTCTAGGCAGGCCTCGTCCCGGATGGTTTCCCATGCCGAGCGGCGCAACGCCATGTTGGAGCCGAACAGGAAGTGGTACTGGTGCTTGGCCAGGCGCAGCATGAGCTGGCGCATCTTGTCGTCGGCCTTGAGGCCGAAGCGGCGCATGGGCATGTCGTAATAGACCACGGGACCGGTGGCGGCCTGGACGTCCGGGTCCATGAAAGCGTTCTGGACCTGTTCCACCCAGTCAGGTTCCAGGACGGAGTCGGCGTCGATGCGCCCCAGGACGTCGCCGGTGGCGTGGTTGAGCCCGAAATTGCGGGTGGGGATGAGGCCCTGCGCCCGGTCCTGGCTCAGCAGGATGATGGGGCTTTCAGGGTATTCCTGCTGCATCTGGCCCACGATCAGGGCTGTGCGGTCCGTGGACATGTTGTCCACGACGATGATCTCCGCAGCGGGGACAGACTGGTAAATGGCGGCGATGAGGCACTGCCTGATGACGCTTTCCTCGTTGTACGCCGGGATGACGATGGAGACTTCCGGCCTGGGTGCGTCAGAAGGTGCGGGTTCTTCGGGCGATCTATCGGCTGACATCCAGATAAATCTAACACCAGCATTCCCGCGCTAGAGGGAGCTTCCGGTGACGTGTGGATAAACATTGAGGGGACCCCGCGATGCGGAGTCCCCTCAATGGAATGCCCGGTCCGGGATCAGCCTTCGGTTTTGCTGTCCTTGTCCTCATCCTTGTGCAGGCTCGCGGCGATGTTCTTCACTGCGGTCTTGGCATCGGTTGCCACCTTGACGGCGGTGTCCTTTGCGTCCTCGGCCACCTCGGCGGCCTTGTCCGCGGCGTCCGCAGCGGCGTCCTTGATGGTTTCCTTGACTGATCCGGCCGCTTCGCCCTCTGCCTTGACCTCGTCCGGCGTCGGGAACGGGATCGGGGCAGAATCCGCCGGGGTCGCCTTGTCTGCCGGGGACACCGGGACGGGGGTCTTCCACGGGTCCTCGACCGGCTTGGACGCTTTCCACGCGGCAACACCCGCGGCCACGGCCGCGGCAATCACAGTAACGATCAGGAGGCCGCGCTTCTTGGGCTTCTCCTTGCGTCCGAGTCCGGCGGCGACGGCCTTGCCGGTTTCTTCGGCAACCGCCTTGAACTGCGCTCCGGCGGCCTGGGCCTGGTCCTGGAGGTTATGGACGACGCCGGAATCCACCAGTTTCTGGGCGACGGCGTCAACCTGGGCAGGCGCGTTCTCGAGGACATGGTGCACGGCGGTGGACGCCTGGCCGAGCTGTTCGGACAGCTTGGGCAGGTACTCCTCCACGACCTTGTCGCGGGCAACACCGAGTGCCGGGGTTGCCTTGTTCAATGCTTCCTGGATCTTCGGCGAGGCGTCCTCGACGGCGTCGTGGATCTTCGGCGCGAGGTTCGCCAGGCCTTCCTGGAGTTTCGGGGTAACGGTTGCGACGCCGTCGGCCAGGTTGTGTGCGGCCGACTTGAGGCCCTCCTGGATCTTCGGCGAGGCGGTATCGATTCCGTGCTGGATACGGGGAACCGCCCAGCTCACGGCAGCTTCGACGCGCGGTGCAGCCCAGTCTTTGGCGGTATCAACTCCTGCCGCCACAGAGTGCTCAAGGTCGCGGGCAATCCGGTCTGTTTTCTTCACAACTACCTCCCGATACACATGCTCGTTTGTTGTTAGCCTACGTCGCCTGGCGTGCACCGGCTATTCATCCGGGGTAATCCGGGGCGATTTCACCGAGCGCGGAACCGGCTTCCGGGCCGCTGCCGCGTTGACCCTGCATGAAAGAATGGGCCCATGACCATTGCAACCGCACAAGCAACCATCCACACCAGCCTCGGCGACATCGTGGTGAACCTCTTCGGCAACCACGCGCCCAAGACGGTGGCCAACTTCGTCGGCCTTGCCACCGGTGAAAAGTCCTGGACCCACCCGGAAACCGGCGAAGACAAGACCGGTACCCCGCTGTACGACGGCACGATCTTCCACCGCATCATCAAGGACTTCATGATCCAGGGCGGCGACCCGCTGGGCCGTGGCATCGGCGGTCCGGGCTACAAGTTCGACGACGAGATCCACCCGGAACTGAACTTCAACGCCCCGTACAAGCTGGCAATGGCCAACGCAGGCATCCAGATGGGCAAGGGCACCAACGGTTCCCAGTTCTTCATCACCACCGTCAACACCGACTGGCTGTTCGGCAAGCACTCCATCTTCGGTGAAGTGGCCGACGACGAGTCCAGGAAGGTCGTCGACTCCATCGAGGCCGTCCGCACCGGCATGGGCGACCGCCCGGTCGAAGACGTTGTCATCAACAGCATCGATGTCGTCCAGCTCTGATTCCCGGAGCCTGAACAACACATGAGCTTTGGATACCCGGCGGCGGAGCCGTCAGCAGGCGTTCCGGTTTGCCCCCGGCATCCCGACCGGCCATCGTATGTGCGGTGCCAGCGTTGCGGCCGCCCGGCGTGCCCGGAATGCCAGCGGGCGGCCGCCGTCGGGTTCCAATGCGTTGACTGCGTCAACGAACAGAAGCGTTCGACGCCGGCAGTACGTTCCGCCTATGGCGGCACCGCCGTCACCGGCCGACCGGTTGTCACCTTGGCGCTGATCGCCGCCTGCGTCCTGGTGTACGTCCTGCAGTGGATTGTCCCCCGGGACGCGATCTTCCAGGACTTCGCCTTCGCGACCGCTCTCGTGGACGAGCCTTGGCGGATGCTCACGGCTGCCTTCCTTCATTCGCAAGGCTTCTTCCTCCACATCGTGCTCAACATGTACACGCTGTGGATCTTCGGCCAGGCCCTGGAACCGTTGCTGGGCCGCATACGCTTCCTGGCCATCTACCTGCTTTCCGCCATCGGCGGTTCCGTCGGCTACCTTCTCTTGACGCCTTTGAACAGCAGTGTTGGCGTGGTGGGTGCTTCCGGTGCGATCTTCGGCCTCTTCGGCGCCATGCTGGTGATCCAGCGGCACCGTGGCGGGGACACACGGCAGCTCTGGGTCCTCATCGCCATCAACGGGGCCATCGGCTTCCTGGTGGCCGGCATCGCCTGGCAGGCACATCTCGGCGGATTCATCACCGGGGCCCTCGCTGCCGCAACGGTGGCCTACGCGCCGCGCGGACCGCGCCGCGCCCTCGTCCAGGCCGGCGGTCTCGCCGCCGTCGCGGTGCTCCTCGTGCTCGCCACCGTTTTCCGCACGGCCTAGGCCCAGCCCCAAGCATTCGGCGGCCAGGGTCCGCCTTCTTTGGCGTGCCCGTCTACCCCGCTTCCCCGAATCGACCTCAGGGCAGCCCCCACACAAGCAGCCTTCGCTTTTCCACAGCCGTTATCCACACTGTGTGTAACTTACATCTGTGTAGTTCATGGGTCTCGCCCCTTGTCCGTGCCGTTTTCGGGCCTCCAGCCGAAGAAATACCCAGATCCGTCCACAGCTGTGGATAACTTTGCTGCACAGTCTTGTGGTTATGTGGACAAAACCGCCGCCAGTTCCGGCAGTGTGGAAAAGTTCCTGGAGAGATGGAATCCACAGCGCATACCGGGTGATATCAACAGGCTTTTCAACATTGTTAATAACTCACACCGTTGTAGTTTCTGCCCTTAAACCACGCCGGATTCCCCGTGGATCCGCGGGTTTGCCGTGCAGGTAACCACAGCTTTTCCCCACCTGTGGATAACTTGTGGGAAGCGGCCTGTTGTTAAGTGGGTAACCCTGGTGGCGGAGCCATCCGCGGGCCGGGGACGGCTTACCGTCCACATTCGAGGTCCATCCCATCCACCGAGGTGAAGTTCTCCATCCCGCCGCCATGAACACTTGGTGAAGCCCCGGCCACGATCCACAGCCTTGTTCACATGGGGAAAACCACGGAAACGAGAGCGGCTCTCCAAAAACCCCGGGAAACCGGGCTTTTTACACTTCTGACATTGCTTTCCACATCACGTTTCCACAGCTGTGGATAAAGTTGCCCACTTTTGTGGACAGCCGGGGACGGCGGTTCAGCTCCAGACGCCGGAGCTTCCGCGGCGGTGGCTGTCCACAAGATGGGTGTCGATCATGCCGATGGCTTCCATCAGCGCGTACATCGTGGTGGGCCCCACAAAGGCGAAGCCCTTCTTCCGCAGCGCCTTGGACAGGGCCACGGACTCGGGTGACCGGGTGGCAAGGTCGGCGACGGTGGCGGGCGACGGCGTCCTTTCCGGCTGGAAGGACCACACAAAGTCCACCAAGCCGCCGTCGGCCCTCAGCGCGAGGACGGCGTTGGCGTTGGTGATCGCCGCGCGGATCTTCAAGCGGTTCCGCACGATGCCGGAGTCCAGCATGAGGCGCTCGACGTCGGCCTCGCCGAACTGCGCCACCTTCTCCGGATCGAAGTCCAGGAAGGCGGCACGGAAGGCCTCGCGTTTGCGCAGGATGGTGGCCCAGGAGAGGCCTGCCTGGAAGCCTTCGAGGCTGATGCGCTCGTACAGGCCGTGCTCGTCCCGCACCGGCATGCCCCACTCGGTGTCGTAGTAGTCCCGGAGCAGCGGGTCCGTGGATGCCCACGGAGGGCGGGCCAGGCCGTCGTCGCCGAGGATGGTGCCGGCCGGTGTCATGGGTGCCTCCAAAGGACGTTCAAAGCT
Source organism: Arthrobacter celericrescens (assembly GCF_003614925.1). Classification (GTDB taxonomy): domain Bacteria; phylum Actinomycetota; class Actinomycetes; order Actinomycetales; family Micrococcaceae; genus Arthrobacter; species Arthrobacter celericrescens. Next base: position 23,317 of record NZ_QYLP01000030.1, on the reverse strand, counting down.
GCTGTGGACATTGTGCGCCCTGGCTACGACATTCCGCGGACATCGCTAGGACATTCCGGTGACGCGCATGGTGATGTTGATCCGGCCATGCTCCAGCCCGCAGCCCTGCGGAGCGGTGTCCGGCTGGACCTTGACCACCCCGTGGAAGGCGAAACGCGACGCTCCGCCGAAGACAAAGAGGTCCCCGGACCGCAGCACCACATCCGTGTACGGTTTGCCCCGGCCTTCGGTGTTGCCGAAGCGGAACACGCAGCTGTCGCCGATGCTCAAGGACACGACCGGTGCCGCGGAGCGCTCGTCCTTGTCCTGGTGCATGCCCATCCTGGCGGCGTCATCGTAGAAGTTCACCAGCGCGGTGTCCGGCGTGTAGGCAGCCGCTGTTTCCGGCAACGAGCCGGCGGCAGCAAGGGCCTTGCGGCCTAGCCTGACCATCCAGTCCGGGAAGTCCAAGACGCGTCGGCCGTTGACGTCGAACGCCTCGCGCGTGTAGCGGTAGGGCTGCCAGTGCCAGCCGAGGCAGACCGTCCTGACCGACATCGGATGCCCGCCTCGCAGCACGGCAGCCCTCGGCGGCACGGGACCCGCCGCCCACTCGCGGAAGCGGTCGGCGATCCAGCGCTGCTGCTCCGGGCTGAGCCAGCCCGGCAAATGGACGGCGCCGTCGGCTATCCGCCGGGGCCCGGCGTCGGGCATTGAAAGCAGCTCTGCCGGGAACAACGCTTCTGCCGGAAACAACGGTTCGCTCACGCCGCCTCCAGGGCCAGCAGGGTCCGCTTGGCCTCAGGCCCGCCGAGATACCCGCCGAACGAACCGTCCGAACGCACCACGCGGTGGCAGGGCACGACGACAGGCAGCGGGTTGGTGGCGCAGGCGGAGCCGACGGCGCGGACGGCCTTAGGGCTGCCTGCCGCTTTCGCGACGTCGGCGTAGCTTTCGGTGCTGCCGTAGGCGATGTGCGGAAGGTGCTCCAGCACGCTCAGCCGGAAGCCGCGGCTGAGCGCGAAATCCAGCGGGACGTCGAAGCTGCGGCGGGTTCCGGCGAAGTATTCCTCGAGCTCGCGCGCGGTGGTGTCGAGCCGTGACGGTGCCTCCAGGATCCGCGGGCCCAGTTTGTCGGCGAGGGCCTGCAGCACGGCGTCGTGGTCTTCCAGGGCGAACGCGACGCGCACCAGGCCGCGTTCGGTGGCTGCCAGCAGGAGCCGGCCGAGCGGCGAATCCACGGTGCGGTAGGAAACATCGATAAGCTGCCGGTCCGCGGCGGCCGCGGCGAGGCGGGCGTGCAGGCGCTCAAGAGTGCCCGGGGCTGGTTCTGCAAGGCCGTCGAAAAACCCGTCGGGCAGCAGGGCTTCGGTGTCCATCTGGCTGTCTTCCATCGGTTTGGTATTCATCGGCTTGTTCCTTTCGAAGCCGGGGCGGACGCTTCCGCCAGGGCGGCCCGGAGCGCCTTGACGCCGTCGGCGCCCGCCCGGCGCGCGGCCTCCGGGGTAACGCCCAGCAGTTCGGAGATGTCCTTGTACGGCAGCCCCGCGAGGTAGTGGTACGCCACCGCCTGGCGCTGTTTCGGCGGGAGCTGCCCGACGGCGTCGAGCACTTCCGGGTGTCCCCCGCCCGGGATGCCGAGCGGGGACTCACGCGGCGGCAGTTCGTCCATGGGCAGGGCGTGCCGCTGCCGGGCGCGGAGGATGTCGATGGCCTTGCGGTGGGCGATGGTGACGAGCCAGGCCTGCACCGCGGCGTCCTCCGGCAGTTCGGGGTAGGCCTTCAGGGCGGAGAGGAACGTTTCGGACCAGGCGTCCTCGGCGTCATGGGCGCCGAGCACGGCACGGCAGACCCGCAACACCACGGCACCGTGTGCGCTGACGACCCTCTCAAAGGGCGGCTTGCCCATCAGAAGAGCTTGCTTTCCTTCACCGCGGTGGGCTCCTCGAGGTCCAGCAGGAAGCGTTTGTTCGCCAGGCCGCCGGCGTAGCCTGTAAGGCGGCCGTCGCTGCCGACGACGCGGTGGCACGGAATGACGATGCTCAGCGGGTTCCTGCCCACCGCCGACCCCACGGCCTGGGCAAGGTTGGGGTCGCCGAGTTCGGCGGCGAGGACGCCATAGCTGACCGTTTCCCCGTACGGAATATCTTCAAGCCGGGCCCAGACGCGCTCCTGGAACTCGTTGCCCCGCGCCCGGTAGTCGAGCTCGAATGCCGTCCGGTCCGCGGTGAGGTATTCACGGAGCTGCGCCACGGCCGGGGCGAAAACCGGATCCGTCGGTTCCGCCCGCGAACCGAAGAATTCCGCGGGCGGCATATGCCAGTGGCCCTCGTAGAAGATTCCGCTGAGCACCCCGTCCCGGGAAGTCAACGTCAGGGCCCCGAGCGGGGACTCGATGATGGTGTGCCTGTTGCTCATGTCAGGTAGACGCTGCAGGCGGACGGAATGTGAGGTCCGTGCCGAAGGTCGCTGCTCAGGAACGCCAGCGCGTGGTCATCAGGAAGCCCACGATCGCGATTCCGAAGCCGGCCACGATGTTCCAGGATTCCCACGCCGCCACCGGGTACTGGCCGCTGGTGATGTAGAACGTGATGATCCACAGCAGGCCGATGATCATGAGGCCGAACATCACCGGTTTGAACCAGACAGGGTTCGGCTTGTACTGCTCCTTGGCGGCGGTCTCAACAGTGCGGGCAGGCCGCTTGCGGGGCTTGGACTCGGGCACGGTTCCTCCTTGGCCTCTGAATGAAGGGCCGCGTGCCGGCTTGGTATCCTGCAGGAAGGAAAATTCCAGCGGTCTGCACGTTCGCGGTACTTCCGGGTTCGTCTCTAGCTGCCAAGTCTAGCCGGATTTCGGGGGGCGACCCGTGCGGCCGTTTCCCGGACAGAGGAGACCCCGTGACGCAGCAGCAGCCGGAGGCTTCCGCTGCCGTGCCCGCCACCTCCCCCCACCGCCCGGGAGCAGGGGGCGCCGCCCGGAAAACCGTGCAGGTCACCGGCGAACTCCTCCTGACTGCCGGCGCCGTGCTGCTGCTCTTCGTGGCCTGGGAACTCTGGTGGACCCATGTGGAAGCCGACGCCAGCCAGGCCAAGGCGATCGACGGTTTTGCCAGCGAGTTCACCGGACCCCTCACTCCCCCGGCGGAGCAAACCGACCACGGGAAGCCGGCGGTCTCCGCGGCGCCCGGCTACGGCGAGACGATCGGCATTATGTACGTCCCCCGCTTCGGTGCGGACTACTCGCGGCCCATCGTCCAGGGCACCGGCCCTGACGTCCTGGATTCCCTCGGCCTGGGACACTACGAAGGAACCGGCATGCCCGGCGCTGCCGGGAACTTCGCTGTGGCCGGCCACCGCCAGACCCACGGCGCCGTGCTGGACAGCATCCACCAACTCGTCCCCGGCGACCGCATCTACGTCCAGACCAAGGCCGGGTACTACACCTACGTGTACCGCAACAACCAGATCGTGCTGCCATCCCGCACCGACGTGCTGCTCCCGGTTCCCACCAAGGCAGGCGCGCCACCCCGGGACAGCTACCTCACCATGACCAGCTGCAACCCGCGCTTCGGCTCCGAGGAACGCATCGTTGCCTACTCACTGCTGGACAGCTGGCAGCCGGCCTCTGCCGGGCCGCCGTCTGACATCGCCGCCCTGGTGGCCATGACTCACGGAAAGGCCTGAGGCATGTACGGATGGATCTTCCGGCACCTGCCCGGCCCGTTATGGGCGCGCATATTGGCCTCGGCGGCACTCATCGCAGGAATACTGGTCCTGATGGTGCAGTTCCTCTTCCCTTGGATGTCCCAGTTCACCACCCTCACCGACTCAACGATTGGTTCAGTACAGCAGCCATGAGCACAACTAAAATCCTCGTCGTCGACAACTACGACAGCTTCGTCTACACCCTGGTGGGCTACCTGCAGGAGCTGGGCGCGGAAACCACCGTGGTCCGCAACGACGACGTCACCCTCCAGGAAGCGATCGAGCTCGCCGACGCCCGCGACGGCGTCCTGGTCTCCCCCGGGCCCGGCACGCCTGCGGAAGCCGGAGTCTGCATCGAGCTCATCAAATGGTGCGGGGACAACAACAAGCCCATGTTCGGCGTCTGCCTCGGCCACCAGGCGCTTGCCGAAGCGTACGGCGGCACCGTCACCCATGCGCCGGAACTAATGCACGGCAAGACCTCGCCGGTGCAGCACGAGGGCAAGAGCGTCTTCGCCGGGCTGCCGTCCCCCGTGACCGCCACCCGGTACCACTCACTGGCAGCCGTGCGCGAAACCATTCCGGACGTTCTGGAGATTACGGCCGAAACCGCGAATGGCGTGATCATGGGGCTGCAGCACAAGACCGCTCCGCTGTGCGGCGTGCAGTTCCACCCCGAGTCCGTCCTCACCGAAGGCGGCTACCAGATGCTCGGCAACTGGCTCGAATCGCTCGGCATGGCCGGGGCCGCCGCGAAGGCTGCGACGCTGAGCCCGCTGATCCAGCGCTAGCCTCCCGGCCGGGTGCCGGCGGGACCGCCGCCGGCACCTTCGCGGGTACCGCGGCGTAGACCCGTGCACTCCGTGCCAGGCGAAGGGGCGTCAGCCCTTCCTGCCGCCGCTGGCGCTCGGCTTGGGCGTTGGGGTCTCGCTGGGCGTCGGCTTCGGAGCCGGGGCCTTGGTGATCGTCACGGTGATTGCGCTGCCCTGCTCAGCGAGGGCCCCTTCCGGGATGCTCTGGGCGGTGACGATGCCGGGTTGCAGGACGCTGTTCTCCTGCTCGACGATCCTCATCGTGAGTCCGAGGTCGGCAAGTGCCTTTTCGGCCTCGCTCTTGGGAAGCTTGATCAGCTGCGGCATCTTGACCTTGCCGCTCGAGATGACCAGTTCAACGGTGCTCCCGGGCGCGACGACCGCCCCCGGCGCAGGGTTGGTCCCGATCACTGAACCTGCCGGAACCGTGGGACTGTTCGCGATGGTGTTCTTGTTTCCGCCCACCAGGCCTACATTGCGCAGCATGTCGCGCGCGGCGGCCTCGGTCTGCCCCGCAAGGTCCTTGGGCACGGTCACGGCGCTGGGGCCGTCAGAGACCTTCAGCGTGACGTGGCTTCCCGGAACGACCAGCGTGCCGACGGACGGATCCGTGCCGATGGCTGTTCCCTGCGGGACCTTGTCGTCCTTCACCCGCACGGGGGCGTCCGGCACGAGCTTGGCATCGTAGAGGACGCGGGTGGCGGCCGCTTCGCTCATGTTTGCGACCGACGGGATGGGGATCTTGACCGGTTCCTCGGGCCTCTGGTTCATGAAGTAGTAGAGGCCCAGACCGACGCCCGCCAGGACCAGGACCGTAAAGAGGATGACGACGGCGGTCCACGCCCGGCGGCGCGACTTCTGCCGCCGCGTCCGCTCACGTTCCCGCGGGAAGCCGAGCGGCATCGCCTCGTCGTCGGCGTCTTCGGTGTAGTTCGCCGGAAGCGGCTCCTCGCCACGGCCACCGGCCGGGGGCTGGCCGTCAAGGAAGCCGATGCCGGTGAAGCCGACCAGCGTCTCCGGTGCGGCGTCCTCCGCCGGCTCCTGTCCGACGTCGTCCGGACCTGCCTCGTAAGCAGCGATGGCGGGAACGGCTATGCCGTTGCGGGCGGCGCGCAGGGCGCGGCGGAAGGCGGCGGCGTCCTGGAATCGGTCCGCACGCTCCTTCTGCAGTCCCTTGGCCAGGACACTGTCCAGTGCCTCGGAAACCTCGGGATTGAAGGTGCTCGGGGCTGCCGGGGTCTCCCGTACATGCTGGTACGCCAGCGAAACCGGGCTGTCACCGGTGAAGGGCGGACGCGAGGTCAGCATCTCAAAGAGCAGGCAGGCAGCCGAGTACAGGTCGCTCCGTGCGTCCACGGTCTCGCCACGGGCCTGTTCCGGGGAAAGGTATTGGGCGGTGCCCACCACGGCCTGCGTCTGGGTCATGGTGGCCGCGGAATCGGCGATGGCCCGGGCAATGCCGAAGTCCATCACCTTCACGGTGTTGTCCTCGCCGACCATCACGTTGCCGGGCTTGATGTCACGGTGGACGATCCCGGCCTTGTGGCTGTATTCGAGTGCGGAAAGGACGCCGAGGCAGAGTTCCACGGCCTGCTCGATGTCCAGTTCCTTGCCGCGGATGAGTTCGCGCAGGGTCCGGCCGGACACGTACTCCATGACGATGTACGGCACCCGGACCGTCTCGCCGTGGCCGCCGTCCACCGTGTACTCCCCGGTGTCGTAGATCGCCACGATCGAGGGATGGTTCAGCGACGCCACGGCGTGGGCTTCGCGCTTGAACCTGGCCTGGAACTGGGGGTCCCGGGCCAGGTCCGCGCGGAGCAGTTTCACGGCAACGGTGCGGCCGAGGAGGGTGTCCGTACCCCGGTGCACGTCCGCCATGCCGCCGCGGCCCAGCAGCTCTCCTAGTTCATACCGCCCGTTGAGGACGCGCTGGTCTGTCACCGGAGTGCTGTCCTCTCTGTGTGCAGGTGCTGAACGTCGGGTAGTCATGCTTTCCTATTTGCTCGGGGAAGCGGAGGACGAGGCTTTGGCCATGGACAGATGGTAGACGACGGTGGCGCCGGCGTTGACCTCCGTGCCCGCGTCCGGTTCCGAACTGACGAAGGTGTCCGGTGCCTGGCCGACCTCACCCTCGACGGCTTCGCCCCGTACCCAGCGAAGGCCCGCGCCTTCGATGGCTGCCCGCACCTGGGACTCGGTGGCGCCCTGGGCGATGTTGGGAACCGCGATCTTCTCCGGACCCTTCGAATACGTGACCGCGATCGTCTCGCCCCTGAGGACAGGGCCCGAAGGCTCGATGTTCGTCACCGTTCCCTGGGTGGACGTATCGAACTTTTCGGTGCCCTTGACCACGAAGCCAAGGTCGATCAGCTCACTGCGGACGGTCTCGTAGGGGCGGCCGAGGTACTGCTCCGGAATGAGGTTGACCGTGTTCGGGGTGGTTTCGCTCGGGGACGGCGACTCTGAGGTTTCAGTGGCGCTGGGCGAGGCGGAGGTGGGCGGGGCGCTGCTCGACGCCGGGCTGCTCGTGCTGGATGAAGGCGCCGGAGACGTCGGGTTGAACAGGCCCATCTGGGTCAGCAGGAGGCCCAGGCCGGCGAAGAGGAGCAGGAGCAGCAGGGCGATCAGCGGCCACGTCCACGGACTGCGCTTCTTGCGTGCCGGCTGCGGCTCGTAGTTGTCCTCGTCTTCATCGTCGTACAGCACGGAGGATTCGTCCGGGTTGAGGGTGCGCTCGGCGGCCAGGGCGTCGGACCGCGACCCGGCGGCAGCAGCTCCCGCAGCTGCGCCGAGGACCGGAAGCGCGGAAGTCGCCGTCGTGTGCCCGTCCCTGCCGTGGGCAGCCACGACGCCGGTGGGCGCCGTCGCGACGCCGGTCGGGGCGGTGATGGGACCGGTGGCCCCCTCGAACAGGAGCATGCCCGGAACGGCGGCATGGGCTGCGGAGATATTCCCCGCGCGGATTGCTTCCGCGGCCTCGGCGAGCTTGATGGCATCCGCGGGGCGGTTCCGGGGATCCTTGGCCAGCATGGACATCAGCAGGGCGCGGACCGGGACAGGAAGGGTCTCCGGCAGCGGCGGCGGCGCGTCGTTGACCTGGGCCAACGCGATGGCGATCTGCGATTCGCCGGAGAACGGGCGGTGCCCGGTGAGGCTTTCATAACCGATGACGCCCAGGGAATATATGTCCGACGAGCCCGTGGCGGTCTGGCCAGTGGCCTGCTCGGGGGCGAGGTACTGGGCAGTTCCCATGACCTGGCCGGTCTGGGTCAGCGGGACCTGGTCCGCGAGGCGGGCGATGCCGAAGTCCGTGACCTTGACCCGGCCGTCCGGGGTGATGAGCAGGTTGCCCGGCTTCACGTCGCGGTGCACCAGGCCCTGGGCGTGCGCGACGGCCAGGGCGCGCGCGGTCTGCGAAATGATCGACATGGCCCGGTCCGGGGACAGGACCCGTTCCCGCTCAAGGATGGTGCTCAGCGGCTGCCCAGGCACCAGCTCCATGACGAGGTAGGCCGAGCCCTCCTCCTCGCCGTAGTCGAAGACGTTGGCGATGCCCACGTGGTTCAGCAGGGCGGTGTGGCGCGCTTCGGCGCGGAAACGCTGCAGGAAGCCGGGATCGCCCGTGTATTCCTCCTTGAGGACCTTGATGGCGACAATGCGGCCGAGGACCTGGTCTTTTGCTTTCCAGACCTCTCCCATGCCGCCGATCGCAATCCGGCTGGTCAGCTGGAACCTGCCGCCGAGGGTGATTCCTGACGTAGGTCTCACTTGTTCAACACCGCCTCAAAAATCTTCTTCGCATTCGGACTGGTTAGCTGTGCGCCGGTGGTCACGTCGACACCTTCGATCACGATGGTGACGGCCACCTGCGGGTCATTGGCCGGGGCAAACCCGGTAAACCATGAATTGTTCAAACCGCTGTCCCCCAACTGGGCGGTGCCGGTCTTGCCGGCCACCTGCACGCCCGGGATCGCGGCGCCGCGGCCGATGCCCTCGGACACGACGCCGGTCATCCACTCGGTGATCTGCCGGGAGATCGCGGCGCTCGTCGAGTTGCGGAGGACTTCCGGCTCCGGCTCGCTGATGACCCGGAGGTCAGGGGCGCGCACCGTCTTGATCAGGTTCGGTTTCATCTGCACGCCGCCGTTGGCGATCGCGGCGGTCATCATGGCAATCTGCAGCGGGGTCGCCTTGACGTCGCGCTGCCCGACGGCGGACTGCGCCAGGGAGGCGTCGTCCAGGTCATCGGGGAAGACACTGACGGCGGACTGGAGCTTGAGCTGGTCGCCGAAGTCCTGGCCGAAGCCGAACTTCCTGGCCTGGTCCGCGATGGCCTGCTGGCCGAGGTCAAGGGCGATGCTGGCGAAGGGAGTGTTGCAGGACTGCTCCAGCGCGAAGGCGAAGTCCGCCGTCGTGCGCGTGTAGCAATTGCCACCGGCGTAGTTCGGAAGGGACGCCGAGGAACCGGGCAGCGGCATGCTCGCCGGGTTGGGCAGGTCGCTGTCCTTGTTGTACTTCCCGGAGTTCAGGGCGGCCGCGGTGTCGATCAGCTTGAAGACCGAGCCGGGCGCCAGCAGGGCTCCCGTGGGTCCGCTGACCGACTGGTTCAAGTTGATGCCGCGGACCTTGTTGAGCTCCTCGAAGCTGGACTGTTCCTTGGCGACGTCGTGGGTGGCGATCAGGTTCGGATCGTAGGACGGCTTGGAGGCCATGGCGATGATCGCACCGGTCTTCGGGTTCGTCACGACGATCGAACCGCGCTGGCCGTCCGGGATGAGGTCGTAGGCCAGCTTCTGGATGGCCGGGTCGAGGGTGAGCTCAACGGAGGCACCCTTGGCCTGGCGGCCCAGGAAGACCTGGCTGATCCTGTCGAGGAACAGCTGGTCCGAACTGCCCGCGAGCTCGTCGCGGAGCTCCTGCTCCAGGCCGCTGGCCCCGTACGTCCGGGAGAAGTACCCGGTGATGCCGGCGTACAGTTCGGGCTGCGTGTATTTGCGCTGGAAGCTGCAGGTTTCGTCCCCGGCCACGGATTCGGCGATCGGCTTTCCGGCCACAATGATGGCGCCGCGGTCCTTGCAGTAATCGGCCAGGACGGCCCGCTGGTTCCAGGGGTTGTCGTTGAGCTCATCGGCTCCAACCACCTGGACGTAGCTGATGGCGCCGAAGATCAGGGCGAACATGGCGACGGCGGCAAGCCATGCGCTGCGGATGGACTGGTTCACGGCTGCTTCACCGCCTCACTGGATGCGTCGGTCATGGGGGTCGTATCGATGGGGCTGCGGGCGGTGTGCGAAATCATCAGCAGGAGGCCCACGATGATCCAGTTGGCCAGCAGCGAGGAGCCGCCGGCCGCGAGGAAGGGCGTGGTGAGTCCAGTCAGTGGGATCAGGCGGGTCACCCCGCCGATCACCACGAAGCACTGAAGGGCGATCGCGAAGGACAGGCCGCAGGCCAACAGCTTGCCGAAGGCGTCCCTGGTGCCCAGGGCTGCCCGGAAGCCGCGGGTGAACAGCAGCAGATACAACAGAACGACGGCGAACAGCCCGATCAGGCCGAGTTCTTCACCGATCAGGGCGATGATCATGTCGCTGTTGGCGAAGGGGACGAGGTCCGGCCGGCCCTGGCCGAGCCCGGTGCCGACCAGTCCGCCGTCGGCCATTCCGAATAGGCCCTGGACGATCTGGCGGCTGCCGCCGGGGAAACGGTCGTACACCTCGGGGGTGAAGGCGTTCCACCAGCTGTCGAGCCGGAAGCCCACGTGCGAGAAGATCCTGGACGCCACGAAACCGCCGCCCAGGATCAGGGCCAGGCCGATCACCACCCAGCTGATGCGGCTGGTGGCGACGTAGATCATCACGATGAACAAGCCGAAGAACAGCACGGAGGAACCGAGGTCGCGCTGGAAGACGAGGACGCCGATGCTGACGAGCCAGGCCGTGATCATGGGGCCCATGTCCTTGAAGCGCGGGAACTGCAGCGGCCCGATCTTGCGGCCGGCCAGGAGGATCAGGTCCCGGTTGGAGGAAAGATACCCGGCGAAGAATATGGCCAGCGTGATCTTGGCGATTTCACCGGGCTGGAAGGTCATGGGGCCAAGCCGGATCCACACGCTGGCGCCCAGGACTTCACCGGCCGAGATGCCGGGAACCAGCGGCAGGACCAGCAGGAGGGCGCTGGCAGCCAGCGAAATGAAGGTGAAGCGGCGCAGGATCCGGTGGTCCTTGAGGAACCAGATCGCCGTGATCGCGACGGCGACGGCGATCAGGGTCCAGCGCAGCTGGTTGTTGCCGGTGTCGTCCCCGGGTCCGTCCATCCGGTGGATGAGGGCCAATCCCAGGCCGTTCAGGGCCACCACGATCGGAAGTATCACCGGATCGGCATATTTAGCGCGGATGCGCAGGACGACGTGGAAGGCAAAGGCAGCCACGGCCAGCAGGATCGACTGGAACCAGAAATCGCTGTCGAAGGGGGTCTCGGAGTTGAGGTCCACCATGGCGCTTGCGCCGATCCCGACGGCGAGGGCCAGCACGAGGAGCGCAAGTTCAACGTTGCGCCGGGGCTTGGGTGCAGTATCTGCCTTGATCACGGGGACACCTCCTCACATGGTGCGTTGCTTGGCGTGGGCGATGCCGAGGGTTTGGCGGTGGAACCCGGCGAGGGCTTGGCAGACGGCGAGGCCTTAGCGGACGGTGTCGGCTTGGCGCTCGGCGACGGGCATGGAGTCGGGGCGGAACCGTCCGGCTCCTCCAGGTTCTTCACGATGCGCTGCGCGGCTTCAAGGCTGTCCGTTGGGATGGTCTGCCGGACCCTTTGCTGCTGGAACTCGGGAAGCGTATCCAGCTTGAGCTTCGATACCGATTCCAGGCTGGACAGCTGGATGGGACCCAGGCGCTGGGAGATCCCGTTGAAGATCGCCACCCGGCTGTCGTATTCGCCCACGTAGAAGCGGGTCTGCGTCCAGGCGTAGCCGAGCCACAGCCCGGCGACCAGGAAAACGGCCAGGACGGATGCTGCGAGGATCGTGAGCCAGCGGCGGCGCCCGGCGGGCAGCACGAGGACTTCTTCGCGGTCCTGTTCTGCCTTGTGGGTGAGCATGGTGGCTGCCCGGCGGGCCACGCTGCGGCCGGCCACGGTGGGGATGGATCCGGTTTCGGCCGCCGTGGCCGCGGCGCCCACCAGTTCGTGCGGGCGGGAAGCGAGCTCTTCGCGGAGGACTTCCGCGGAAAGGTGCTCACCGAGGTGCGGGTCGGTGACGGCGGGGGGCTCGCCGGCAGGCTTGGCGCCTTCCGCGGACGCGGCCGTTCCGGCCGCTGCGGCAGGTGTCTTTTCCCCGGCCGCTGTTTCCGACGCTTCGACGGTTTCGGCACTCTCCGTGGCGGCAGGCGGGGCGGGTTCCGCGGGGGCGACGATCTCGACGGAAGCCGTAGTGACGTCGTCGCCGGTTTCCTCGGCGATTTCCAGCATCACCACGGTGACGTTGTCCGGGGCGCCGTTCGCCAGCGTCAGCTGGATCAGCAGTTCGGCGCATTCGGCAAGGTTCCGGGTCTCCCGGACCACCTGCTCCACCACCGGTCCGGGAACGTAGTTCAAGCCGTCCGAGCAGAGCAGCCAGCGTTCGCCGGCTTCGACTTCGAGGACCGCCAGGTCCAGCTCCGGGCTCGCGTCCACATCGCCGAGCACGCGCATGAGGACGTTCTTGTGCGGGTGGGTTTCGGCTTCCTCCGGGCGGAGCCGGCCCTCGTCGATGAGCCGCTGGACGAAGGTGTGGTCCACGCTGACCTGCTCGAACGTGGTGCCGCGCAGCCGGTAGGCACGGGAATCGCCGATGTGGGCGAAATGCAGCTGGGAGCCCTCCAGCAGGAGGGCTGTGACAGTGGTGCCCATGCCCGCAAGCTTCGGATCCATGTGGACCAGCTCGGAGAGCAAGGAGTTGGCCGTCTGGATCTCGTCGGCGAGGACGGTGTCCGCGCCTTCGGGGTAGTCGTCGTGGTCCAGGTGGATCATGTCCAGGACGGTGGACGCCGAGGCGACGTCGCCGCCCGCATGCCCGCCCATCCCGTCGGCGACCACGGCAAGGTGGCGGCCAGCATAGGCTGAATCGTCGTTCTTGGAGCGAAGTCGGCCGACGTCGGAACGCGCCGCATAGCGCATGATCAGCGGACGGGTTCCGGGCGTGGGCTTGCCCTCGGGGGACTGGGGTGAAGCCATGGCTATGGCCTCAATTCAATGACCGTCTTGCCGATCCTCACGGGGACGCCAAGCTCCACCGGCAGGGCCCGGGTCAATTGCTGGTCGGCCAGGTAGGTGCCGTTGGTGGAGCCGAGATCTTCGATGAACCAGCGGCTGCCCTGCGGGAACAGTCGCGCATGCCGTCCCGAGGCGTAGTCGTCTTCGAGGACCAGGGTGGCTTCCTGGGCGCGGCCCAGCAGGATGGGGCTGGCGGCCAGCTGCACCGTGGTTCCCTTGAGCGGACCTTCGACGACGACGAGCTGCCGGGCCTGCTGCTTCGGGGCCGGCGTAGGGGGCGCCAGTTCGGGATGTTTGCGTACTTCGCGGGCCGTCGGGGCACCGGTAGCTGCCTTGCGTCCGATCATGAGGTCCCGGCGCATTGCGGACACGATGCTGAAGATCAATACCCACAGGAGCAACAGGAAGCCGAAACGCAGGGCCGTGATGGTCAGTTCGCTCACGCGCGGCCCCCGGGGTCGGAGCTGTTGGGGGGCACGTTCAGAAGCCTGAAGATGATCTTGGTTCGTCCCATCGTGATTGTGGAACCGTCTACAAGTTCCGTGCTGCCATCCAGTTTGTGCCCGTTGACATAGCTCCCGTTGGTGGAGCCGAGGTCCACGGCGCGGACAAAGCCGCCTTCGCTGCGGATCTCCAGGTGCTTGCGTGACACCCCGGTGTCTTCCACGAGGATGTCTGCTTCGGAGGATCGGCCCAGAATCACCGAGGGCGCGTTCAGCGAGTAGCGCTGGCCGCCGATGTCCAGGACGGGCTGAAGCCTGGATGGTTCCCGGCCGGGTGCGGCGGGGAGGTTGTTGCGGGGTGCAGGGGCGGGGGCGCCGCCGGATTTTTCCGTGCTCGAGGTGATTTCGAAATGGCCCTCGCGCTGGGTTTCGTCCTGCCGGAACGAGATGCGCACGGGGCCCTGCAGCGTATACCCCTGGCTGCGCACGTGCTGGATGACGACGTCGCACAGTTCCTCCGCCAGCGGGGTTCCCCATTCCTGGGCGCGGGTGAAGTCCTGAACGCTGAGGAGGACGTCGAAGACGTTCGGAGCCAAGGTGCGTCCGGCGGCGATGGTGAGGGACTTGTTGTCCAGTTCGCGGCGGAGCTTGCTGGCTATTTCCACGGGTTCCACCCGGGCGCGGGAGCCGGTGGAGAAGACACCGCGGACGGCTTTTTCGATGCCGCGCTCAACCCTGTCGAGCAATCCCATGGTCCTCCTCCTTCCGTTCCATCGACCCGGCAACTAACCGCTGCGCGGGCCTCGTCCCTCGCAGCAGGCATGGACCTTTGGAGTCCGTGACGGCATGGCCTTATGAAGGCCACTCCTTTCCCGATACTACTGGGCATGGCTGTGAATGGCCTTAATCCGCAACGGCCGGGCACGCGGAAAAGTTCGTCACAGTAGCCCCACAACCCTCGGTGACCGGGCGCGAAAACCGCGTCATTCCGGGGCCTGAAAGCCCTGCGGCGGCCCGATTGGTGTTTTTGCTCCAAGTTCCGTTATGCTTGATCTCGCTGCTTTTGCAGGGCAGGAAGCAAGGAAACTTGTGGATCGTTCCGTGCAGGAGAAGTTGCGCGCGAGTGGCGGAACGGCAGACGCGCTGGCTTCAGGTGCCAGTGTCCGAAAGGGCGTGGGGGTTCAAATCCCCCCTCGCGCACGCATTTGAAACACCCCGGTCTTCGGACCGGGGTGTTTTTGTTTAACCCGGGACGTTCGCCGCAGCGCCTTTTAGCCCCGCGCCGTTCCCGCAGTGGCGGGCCACGGGCGCGGTCCAGCAGCGCCTTTTCAGCCCCGCAGCGCCCCGAAGCCCGCAACCAGCGCGTCCAGGCCCATACGGAACGCGAGGTCCGAGGGGTAGTTCACCGGACCGAGGCTGCGCACGGCCGCCGTGAAGTGTGGCGTGGATTCGGCGAGCTTTCCGGAGTCGAAGATGTCCGCCGGGGCGGTGGCGTCGAAGGCTGCGCCGAAGATATAGGCCTCGAGAGCCACGATGCAGGGGATGATGCGGTCCTCGGGGAAGCCGGCGCGCAGGAACCCCTCCGTGACGGCCTCGTACATGGCCAGGGTCTGCGGGGCGTCGGTCACCGGCAGGACCGCGATGACCGAAATCAACGGTGTGTGCGCGGAGAAGATGTCGCGGTAGGAGTACGCCCACGACTTGACCGCTTCCTCCCAAGGCAGGCTGCCGAAGACGCTCGAGTCCACCTGGGACATCAGGTCCTCTTCCACGAGCCTGAGCACGTCGTCCTTCGACCCCACGTGGTTGTAGAGGGCTGACGGCGCCACGCCCAGCGACTTGGCCAGCGCCGCCATGGTGAGGCCGTCGTAGCCCTTCTTGCTGACCAGGGCCAGCGCCGCCGCGGTGATGCCGGCCTTGTCCAGGACCGACCCCACGGGCCGGCCGGCCCTCCGGCGCGGCTTGGTTTCGGCCGGTGAGGGGGAGGGCTCGGGCATGGATGACCTTTCTGGAAACGGCGTTTCCAGCATTATTCCACCGGGGGCTTCCCAGTTACCTAAGTCACCGGTACAGTAGAGATAAATGAATGGCATTCATTTATAGACCTGCATTACAGGCCGGCCAACGGAGCGCGGCCACGGAAAGGACATCATGTTGAATCTTGACCGCGACGTCGTCATCGTTGGCGCTGGTCCGTCCGGCCTGACCGCTGCGCGTGAACTGAAGAAGGCCGGCCTCACCGTCGCCGTGCTTGAGGCCCGGGACAGGGTCGGCGGACGCACCTGGACGGACACGATCGACGGCGCCATGCTCGAAATCGGCGGCCAGTGGGTCTCGCCGGACCAGACAGTGCTCATGGAAACCCTCGAGGAACTCGGCCTGGAAATGTACTCCCGCTACCGCGAAGGCGAGTCCATCTACATCGGCGCGGACGGCAAGCACAGCCGCTACACCGGCGCCTCCTTCCCTGTCAGCGAAAGCACCGCCGTCGAGATGGACAAGCTCACGGCCATCCTGGACGGACTGGCCGCCGAAATCGGCGCCGAGGAGCCCTGGGCCCACCCCAAGGCCCGCGAGCTCGACACCATCTCCTTCCACCACTGGCTGCGCCGGAACTCCGCGGACGAAGAGGCCTGCAACAACATCGGCCTGTTCATCGCCGGCGGCATGCTGACCAAGCCCGCCCACGCGTTCTCCGCCCTGCAGGCGGTGCTGATGGCGGCCTCGGCCGGCTCCTTCAGCAACCTCACCGACGAGGACTTCATCCTCGACAAGCGCGTGATCGGCGGCATGCAGCAGGTGTCCCTGCGCATCGCCGCGGAGCTGGGGGACGACGTCGTCCTCGACTCCCCGGTGCGCACCATCAACTGGGAAGAGGTCGACGGCGGCCACCGCGTTTCGGTCGAATCCGACCGCGCCACCGTGAACGCCCGCTTCGTCATCATGGCCGTCCCGCCGAACCTCTACAGCCGCGTCTCCTTCAACCCGCCGCTGCCGCGCCGCCAGCACCAGATGCACCAGCACCAGTCCCTGGGCCTGGTCATCAAGGTGCACGCCGTCTACGAGACCCCGTTCTGGCGCGACAAGGGCCTCTCCGGCACCTGCTTCGGCGCCGGCTCGCTGGTCCAGGAGGTCTACGACAACACCAACCACGGCGACACCCGTGGCACCCTGGTGGGCTTCGTCTCCGACGAAAAGGCCGACGCCATGTTCGAACTGAGCGAAGAGGACCGGAAGGCCGCCATCCTGGACTCCATCGCCGAATACCTGGGCGACGAGGCCAAGAACCCGTCCGTCTTCTACCTTTCCGACTGGGGTTCCGAGGAGTGGACCCGCGGCGCCTACGCGTCCAGCTACGACCTCGGCGGGCTGTCCCGCTACGGCAAAGACCAGCACGCCGCCGTCGGCCCGATCTACTGGTCCTCCTCCGACCTGGCGGCCGAGGGTTACCAGCACGTGGACGGCGCCGTGCGCATGGGCAAGAAGACCGCGGCACGCATCATCGCCGCGAACGACCGGGCGGCGCAGCCGGTGGCCTAGCGCAGCCGGTCGCGTAGCGCAGCCGGTGGCCTAGCGCAGCCGGTGGCCTAGCGCAGCCGGTGGCCTAGCGCAGCCGGTCGCATAGCGGAAGCAGGAAACTGCAAAGCGTCCCGGTCCTTGGATTTCCAGGGGCCGGGACGCCTTGTTTTTTGCGCAGACGGTTTGGCCAGAGCCAGAACCTCAGACGAAGACGATGCCTTCCGGGACATCCGGGCGGATTTCGGTGCCGACCTTGCGGGCCAGCAGGTCGTCCAGGCGGTCCAGCGGGCCGATGAGCACGCGGCCGCCGGCCTTCGCGACGCGGATCGCGGCGTCCACCTTCGGCTTCATGGAGCCCTCGGCGAAGGCCAGTTCGGAGATTGCTTCCGGCGAGGCCGTGAGGATGTCGCGCTGTTCCGGGGTGCCCCAGTTCTCGCTGACGAAGTCACCGTCGGTGAGCATGATCAGGGTGTCGGCCTCGAGTTCGGCCGCGAGCGTGGCACTGGCGGCGTCCTTGTCGACCACGGCCTGCATGCCGATCTGGTGGCCCCTGCCGTCGAGCTTGACCGGCACGCCGCCACCACCGACGCACACCACCAAGGTGCCGCCGTCGAGCAGTTTGCGGACCAGCGGGGACTGGACGATGCTGATTGGCTCCGGCGAGGGGACCACCCGGCGGAAGGCGTTGCCGTCCTTGGCGATGGTCCACCGGTACTCGGACGCGGCCTCGGCGGCGTCCTGCGCGGAGTACGTGGGGCCGATGAGCTTCGTGGGGCGGTGGAAGGCGGGGTCGTTCTCGTCCACCACGGTGGTGGTGACGATGGCCGCAACTTCGCGCTCCCCGGCGAGGGCGTTGGAGAGCTCCTGCTGGATGACGTAGCCGATCATGCCCTGGGTTTCGGCGCCCAGGATGTCCAGCGGGTAGGCCGCCACGTCCTGGTAGGCCAGGTTCTGCAGGGCAAGGAGGCCCACCTGGGGTCCGTTCCCGTGCGTAATCACCATTTCGTGTTCGCGTGCCAGCTTGGCAAGCGCCTGGCAGCTCTCTTTGACATTTGCCCGCAGCCGGTCGGCCGTCATCGGCTCGCCGCGCTTTGCGAGGGCGTTTCCGCCCAGTGCAACTACTAGTCGCATTTGAATCCTCCTCTGGGGACTGGCTCTAGAATACCGCAGATGGTATACCATCGTGAGGTGCAAGGCTGTGATGACTGAGAGTCGTCCCGGAGATTTCGGCTAGAGGAGCCTAATGGCAGCTTCACTCAAATCGAACTGTATACCAGCAGTGTCAATCGATTCCGCGTTGGTGACCGCCCTCCGGGAAACACCGGGTACTGGGAAGGTCCACTCTGTCTTCGAGCGGGCGATCAACATCCTTGCGCCGTGGGGCCAACTGGTCACCCTCGCCGCCCGCCAGTTGGACAACGCGCCCTGGACCGTCCGCGCCGAGGTCCGCGACTGGAGCCGCGCAGGCATCCAGGCCGGCGACCCGGCGGACTTCAGCACGCGCGGAATCTCCTTCGACTCCGCAGACACCGTGGTGCTGCTGCCCGGCGCGCGGGAATGGTTCGCGAAGCGGATTCCGCTCGCGGAGATCACGACGGCGGAACTCGCTTCGGGTGCCGCGGCGCTCGACGAGCTGCTTGTGGCCCACGGCGTTCGCGGCGGCATCCTCGAGGCATCCGACGCGGACCGCACCGCCACGGAACCCGGACGCACCGCCGCGGAACCCGGAAGCACCGCCGCGGAACCCGGACCCACCGCCTTCGACGCCGGAATCGCGCAGGGATTGCGGGCGGGCCGCGAGGCCCTCCACACGGCGGTCCGCGCCGGCGACAGCGGGGCCATCGGCGAAGCGGCGCTGCAGCTGCTCGGTCTGGGCTCCGGTCTCACTCCGGCAGGGGACGACTTCCTCTGCGGCCTGGCGCTGCTCGCGGCCCAGCCGGGCAGCCGGCTCGGCGCGGCATGCGAGGCGCTGTCCGCCGTCGTCGGGCAGCATGCGGACCGCACCACCCTGCTCAGCTGGACGACGCTGCGGGAGGCAGTGGACGGGCGCGTCCGCGAAAGCCTGCTCGAACTGCTCAGCCAGCTTTTCCGCCATAGGGCGGAAGACCCCGCCGGGCTCGCCCGGCACCTTCGTGCCCCGGTGGACCGTGCCCTTGGCATCGGCCACACCTCAGGGACGGACATCCTGTCCGGCCTCCTGGCCGGACTTCGACTCGAAACAGAACTGAGAGGGTCCATGTGAGTGTCACAGCAGTGATCAAGAAAAACAGCTATTTCGACTCGGTGTCACTGATGTCGATTTCGACGAAGGCGAACGGGATCGACGGCGTCGGCCAGGCCTTCGTCGCGATGGCGACCGAAATGAACAAGGCGGTCCTGCAGAACCTCGGCCTGCTCACCGACGAGCTGAAGGCCGCCACCACGAGCGACCTGATGATCGTCGTGGTGCCGTCCGAGGGCGCGGACGGGGATGAACTGGTGCCCCTGGTCGAGGAGCTGCTGGTCCGCAAGGCTCCGGCCGCGGGCGGCGCGGAGGTTTCGCACCGCACCGTCGCCTCCGCCGTGGAGGAGGACGCCGACATCAACCTGGCGGTCATCGCCGTGAACGGTGCTTTTGCCGCGCGCGAGGCCCGCAAGGCCCTCGACGCCGGCCTGAACGTCATGATGTTCAGCGACAACGTGGCTGTGGAGGACGAGATCGCCCTCAAGAACCTTGCCCACGACAACGGCCTGCTCATGATGGGCCCGGACTGCGGCACCGCCATCCTCAACGGCGTGGCCCTGTGCTTCGGCAACGCCGTGCGTCCCGGAACGGTGGGCATCGTGGCCGCCTCCGGCACCGGTTCCCAGGAAGTCAGCGTCCAGGTGCACGCCCTGGGCGGCGGCGTCTCGCAGCTGATCGGCACCGGCGGCCGCGACCTCAGCGCGGAGGTGGGCGGCATCATGATGATCGACGGCATCCGCGCCCTCGCAGCCGACCCCGGCACCGAGGTGATCGTGCTCGTCTCCAAGCCGCCGGCAGCGGAGACGGAAGCCAAGGTCCTCGCCGAGGTGGCCACCGCCGGCAAGCCCGTGGTGGTCTACTTCATCGGCGGTTCCCAGGACGCCGTCCTCGCCGCCGGGGGACACTTCGCCGCCAGCAGCGCCGACGCCGCCCGCCAGGCCGTGGAGCTCTCTTCCGCCGCCGCTTCGCAGCCCGAAACCCTCGACGCCGCGCAGGTGGACGCCGTCCTTGCCAAGCTTGCCCCCGGCCAGGAGAACGTCCGCGGACTGTTCTGCGGCGGGACCCTGTGCGACGAGTCCATGTACGCCCTGCTGAACGACGGCCGCGAGGTCTTCAGCAACATCCAGAAGGATCCGGCCTTCCAGATCGGGGCCGCCGACTCCAGCCGCGGGCACACCTTCCTGGACTTCGGCGACGACGAATTCACCAACGGCCGCCCGCACCCCATGATCGACCCCTCGAACCGCCTTGCGCGGATCGTGGAGGAAGCCAGGGACCCCAGCGTCGCCGCCCTCGTCATGGACTTCGTCCTGGGCTTCGGCGCCCACGAAGACCCCGCCGGCGTGACCCTGCCCGCCATCCGCGAAGGCCAGCGCATCGCGCAGGAGGACGGCCGGCACCTGGAGGTCATCGCATACGTCCTGGGCACCGAGCTCGACACCCCGGGCCTTGACGCCCAGCGCAAAGCCCTGGCCGAGGCCGGGGTCACCGTCACCAGCAGCAGCACCGTCACGGGCGAGTTCGCCCGCGCCATCGCCAGGAAGGGAGCCGCCGCATGAGCACGGCAGCATCACAGCTTTTCGGCGGACAGCTCAACGTGGTCAACATCGGCCTGAGCATGTTCGAAGACGACATCCGCAGCCAGGGCGCGCCCGTGCGCACCCTTGACTGGACCCCGCCGGGCGGCGGCAAGCCCGAGGTCATCGCGGCCCTTGACGCCCTGGCCCGCCCCGAGCTTGCCGAGCGGATCGAGGCCGCCAACGCGGAGGCCGTGGACCGCATCAAGAACGCGAAGCCGATGCTCGTGGGCTTCGGCCGGGCGATCGACGTGGTCCCCGGGATGACGCCCACCACCATCCTGCACTCCGGCCCGCCCGTGGCCTGGGAGGACATGTCCGGGCCGATGAAGGGCGCCGTCACCGGCGCGTTGGTCTTCGAGGGCCTGGCCACGGACCTGGAGGATGCCGCCCGCGTGGCCGCCTCCGGTGGAATCACCTTCGCTCCATGCCACGAGCACCGGTGCGTGGGTTCCATGGCCGGCGTGACCAGCCCGTCCATGTACATGCACGTGGTCCGCAACGAGACCCACGGCAACTACGCCTACACCAACCTCTCCGAGCAGCTCGCCAAGATCCTGCGCATGGGCGCCAACGACCAGAGCGTCATCGACCGCCTGGTCTGGATGCGCGACGTCCTGGGCCCCATGCTCAAGGAGGCCGTGGAGTTCACCGGCCCCATCGACCTGCGCCTCATGCTGGCCCAGGCCCTGCACATGGGCGACGAAGCCCACAACCGCAACATCGCCGGCACGGTGCTGCTCTTCCAGGCGCTGGCCCCCGGGCTGCTGCAGTCCTCCTTCAGCGAAGCCCGGAAGAAGGAAGTGTTCGACTTCATCGCGAGCTCGGACTACTTCTCGGGCCCCACCTGGATGGCCACCGCCAAGGCCGCCCTCGACGCCGCCCACGGAATCGAAGGCTCCACCGTCGTCACCACCATGGCGCGGAACGGCGTCGAGTTCGGCATCCGGGTCTCCGGACTGCCGGGCAACCACTGGCTCACCGGCCCGGCCCAGAAGGTCATCGGGCCAATGTTCGCCGGCTACAAGCCGGAGGACTCCGGCCTGGACATCGGGGACTCGGCCATCACGGAGACCTACGGCTTCGGCGGTTTCGCCATGGCCGCGGCCCCGGCGATCGTGGCCCTGGTGGGCGGCACCGTGGAGGACGCCATGGCGTACACGCGGGACATGGCCCTTATCACCACGGACCAAAACCCGAACGTCACCATCCCGGCCCTCGGCTTCCAGGGCATCCCCACGGGCATCGACGTCCGCAAGGTCCTGGAGACCGGCATCGTCCCGGTCATCAACACCGCCATCGCGCACAAGGATGCCGGCATCGGCATGATCGGCGCCGGCATCACCCACCCACCGGTCGACGTCTTCGAGAAGGCAATCCTTGCCCTTGCAGACAAGCTCGCCTGAGCCGGCCCCCCTTTAAGAAACCCCTAAGAGAAAGCAGTTGTGGCGATGACGACTCCGCCAGGCACTGTTGAAAGCACCACCGCCGGGACCGGGCTCGAATCCGAATTCGAGCACACGCCGGTCCCGGAAACCCACCGGAAGTCCCTCCTGACGGTTTCGGCCGTCTGGTTCGGATTCCCGATGATCCTGACCAATGCCGTCCCGGGTGGCCTCGTAGTCGCCCTGCTCGGCTTCTGGCAGGGCCTCGCCGCGATTGTCGTTGCCAACCTCATCATGTTCGTCTACGTCAGCCTGCTCAGCTACCGGGCCGGAAAGACGGGCAAGAGCTTCGCGCTGCAGGCTACGGAAACCTTCGGCACCGCCGGCTACGCGATCGCCTCGGGCTTCCTGGCCACCGTGGTGGTGGGCTGGTTCGCCTTCAACACCGGCGCCACCGGGGCGAGCCTGAACAAGGCCTTCGGTTGGAACGAGACCCTGGTGGTGGCGATCGCCGGCGTCGCGTTCATCGCGGTGACCTACCTCGGCATCAAGGCGCTGTCCTGGCTGGGTGCCATCGCGGCTCCGCTGTTCATCGTGGCCGTGGTGATCGCCATCGCGATCGCCGCGCAGAGCCACGACCTGGGCCAGATCGTGAACTTCCAGGGCGTGGGCGGCGGCGCGATGACCTTCGGCGTGGCCGTCACCTCGATCATGGCCACCTTCGCCGACTCGGGGACCATGACGGCGGACTTCACCCGCTGGTCGAAGAACGGCCGCGAAGCGGTGCTTGCTACCGCCACCGCGTTCCCGTTCGCGAGCCTCGTGGCGCAGCTCAGCGGCGGCCTGCTGGTGGCAGCCGGGGCGATCGCCTCGGCCCAGACCGCGGGCGGCGACTTCACGCCGATCCTCACCGGCGCGAACAACCCGCTCCTGAACGCCTTGGTGGTGGTCTTCGTGGTGATCAACCTCGGCTCGGTGTGCACACACTGCCTGTACAACGGCGCCCTGGGCTGGTCCCATCTGACCCGCTCGTCGATGCGCCTGCTCACCCTGGTGCTGGGCGTGATCGGCGTGGCCGTTGCCCTGCTGGGCGTGTGGAGCCTCTTCGTGAACTGGCTCGCGTTCCTCGGGGTGATCGTTCCGCCGCTCGGTGCCGTGCTCATCGCCGACCAGATCATCCTGCGCAAGCGGCTCGCCGGCCGCGCCGAGTCGAAGATCCGCCCGACGGCGTTCATCGCCTGGGCGGTCGGTGCCGTGGCCGCCGTCGTGGTCCACTTCGGCGCGCCGATGCTGTCGGACGCGGTGGTGGGCCTGGTGGTCGGGCTCGTGGCGTACCTGGCGATCGAGCGGCTGGCCGGGAAGACGGCCGCGGCTTAACTGCAGTAACCCGGAAGGGGCCGGAACCGCTTTGGGCGGTTCCGGC
>NZ_QYLP01000032.1 GCF_003614925.1 Arthrobacter celericrescens | reverse complement strand
GGCCACCTTCCCCACGGAGGTGGCCGGCCGCCGTCGGGCTGTTCGGAGTCGTGCTGTCCGGGAGGAAGGCCGACCGTGTGGTTGTATAGATGTATACAAGTATTGTTTGAGTCGAAGGTCATGCGATGGCGGAGTCACACGCCCGGAACACCGGAGCGCATTTTGTGTACGGGGAGCTGAAGAGGCGGATCCTCAGCCTCGAACTGGAGCCGGGAGAGCGGATCTACGAACCTGCGATGGCCGCGGCGCTGCAGGTCAGCCGGACACCTTTGCGGGAAGCCATCAGGCGGCTTATCTCGGAGAACCTCCTGGAGCAGCAGCCCACGGGCGGGGTGGTGGTGCCGGTGCTGGACGACGCGGCTGTTTCCGAGCTTTACGACGTCCGCGCGGCGCTGGAATCACTGATGGCACGGGAAGCCTGCGCGAAGGCCACGGCCGCGGACATCGAACGCCTCCACGGCATCCTCGAACGCAATGCGGCCACCGCGGCGTTCGCCGACGAAGCCATGAAGTACGGCGTGGCGCTGCATGCGGCGATTGCGGGGATCGCCGGTAATTCCTGGGCACGGCGCTTCCACGAGCAGGTGTCCAGCCACATGCAGCGTTACCGCCACTACACCAACAACACCCAGGAACGCCGCGACCAGGCCCTCGCCGACCACCGGATCCTCGTGGAAGCCGTAGCCTCGGGCAAGCCGGACGAAGCAGCAAGGATCGCGTTCGAGCACGTCATCGGCGCCCGCGACGAAGCGCTGCGCGCCATCTCGGGCGGCACGAGTGCAAGCTCGGGCAGCACGCCCGCCGCCAAATGATCGGCGGGCTTGGGCGCCGCTCGGTCATCGCCCTCCTGGTCAATTCGGTACTGATCCAAGCCATCACCTTCCTTGTCCGGCCGGCCGCAACGTACCGGGCCCTGGAACTGGATGTTCCCGGCTTCGCCCTTGGCCTCCTGGCCGCCAGCTACGCCGTGTTTCCCCTGATCCTGGCTGTTCCCACGGGCGGGCTCGTGGACCGGCTGGGAGAGCGGCGTCTCATGGTGATCGGCTCCGCCGTCGTCCTCGCCTGTTCGTCGTTCCTCCTGCTCTGGGGTTCCTCGATCGTGGCCCTGGTCATCGGGACGGCGCTCCTCGGTGCGGGGCAAATGGCCTGCGTGGTGGGGCAGCAGGCAGTGGTGGCCAACAATGCCACCTCGTCCCGGATGGATTCGGCCTTCGGCTACCTGACGTTCGCCGCCTCGCTGGGCCAGGCCCTGGGTCCGTTCGCCATCTCGCTCGTCGGCGGTTCTTCCGTCCGTCCCGACACCCAGGCGATCTTCCTGCTGGCCGTCTGCATGGGCGTGGTGATGCTGGCGACCACCTTCGCCATTTCAGGCAGCGCCGGCGCCAGGAGGAAGGGTGCCGTTGCGGGCGAGGTGAGCACGGGCAGTGCCGTGTCGCTGCTCAGGACCCCCGGAGTTGCCCGCGCCCTGGCCACCAGTGCCACGGTGCTCGCCGTCGTCGACCTGACAGTGGTCTACCTGCCGGCGCTCGGCTCCGAACGCGGACTCTCCGCGGCGACCGTCGGCCTGATGCTCACCACGCGTGCGGTGTTCTCGATGGCATCCCGGATTGGCCTGGGACGGATTTCCCGGAAGCTGGGGCGCATGAAGCTGCTGGTCATCAGCCTTGCCCTCTCCACCGTGACCCTGGGCGTCGCGGCGATACCGATGCCCGTGTGGCTCCTGTTTGTCGTGATGGCACTGCTGGGGCTCGGCCTTGGCATCGGGCAGCCGCTGACCATGTCCTGGCTGTCCGCCCAGTCCCCGCCCGGGCAACGCGGCAAGGCACTGGCCCTGAGGCTCGCCGGGAACAGGGTGGGCCAGCTGGTGTTGCCCAGCGCCATCGGCGCCGTCGCGGCAGGGCTCGGCTCCGCCGGGGTGTTCCTGGCCTCGGCGGCGGTGGTCGGAGGGACGCTCGTGCTGGTGCGCGGCGTGCGGCTGGACGACTAGCGGGGGCGTGGCCGCCTTGGGGCGCCCCGCCCTGGAGCTCTCCCGGCGGCGCCCCGCCCGCCGTCGTGCGTGCCCTTTCCTGTCAGACGGACACGGCATAATGGCGCGGGTGGGGAAAACAACAAAGTTTCTGGTAACTGGACTTTCGGCCCTGATGCTGGCCGGATCGCTGGCGGCGTGCGATGACGGCCGCGCCGGGGCGGAGGGAGCGGCGAAGCAGCTCGCGTCCTCGCTGGCCGGGCTCGACCTCGGACCTGTGGCCCTCGAGGGCACGGACACGGCGGCGGCGAACGAGCAGCTCAAGGCCGTGTTCGCGGACCTCGGCGACATCAAGCCAAGCGTGGCGGCCGGCGAGGTGAAGCTCGACGGCAGCAAGGCCACCGTGCCCCTGGACTACAGCTGGAAGCTGGGCTCGGCCGAATGGAAGTACAGCTCCCAGGCCGAGCTGACGAAGTCCGGCGACAAGTGGACCGTGCAGTGGAACCCTGCACTGCTCGTACCGGAACTCAAGGACGGAGAAGTCCTGGACGTGACCACGGCCAGGGCAAAGCGTGGCGGGATCCTCGGCGCCGGGGACACCCCGATCGTGCAGGACCGCAAGGTGATCCGGGTCGGCCTGGACAAAACCAAGGTGGACGCCGCGAAGGTGGAATCCTCGGCAAGCGCCCTGGCCGGGCTGGTCGGCCTGGATGTGGCGGAGTACACCACGCAGTCCGCGGCGGCGGGCCCGCAGGCCTTCGTTGAAGCGATCGTCCTGCGCGGCTTCACCGCGGACATCACCGAGGCGAAGCTGAAGGCGATCCCGGGCGCGGTCGCGTTGCCGGACACCCTGTCCCTGGCGCCCACCCGCACCTTTGCCCGCCCGGTCCTCGGCTCAGTGGGCCAGGCCAGCGCCGAACAGATCGAAAAGTCCAAGGGCGCCCTCAAAGCCGGGGACATTGTCGGCACCGGCGGCCTGCAGGAAAAGTACGACTCCCTGCTGCGCGGCAAGGACGGCCTCGTGGTGGCGGTCGTGCCCGCTCCCGGACAGGACGCTCCTGCCGAAGGAACCGCCGCGGAAGGAACCGCCGCGGAACCGCGCACCCTGTTCGAAGTCCCGGCCATGGACGGGACCTCGCTGAAGACCACGTTGGATGTGAAGCTGCAGCAGCTCGCCGAGGCCACCCTCGCGGACACCGGCCCGGCGTCGGCCATCGTGGCGATCCGGCCCTCCACCGGGGCCGTGCTCGCCGCCGCGTCCGGCCCGGGCAGCAACGGCTACAACACCGCCATGCTGGGCCAGTACGCGCCCGGCTCCACGTTCAAAATCGTTGATTCCCTGGCGATGATCCGCGACGGCATGACCCCCGATTCCAAGGTGCAGTGCACGCCCACCCTCACCGTTGACGGCCGCACCTTCAAGAACGCCGAGGGATATCCCGCGTCCTCCCTGGGTTCGGTGGCCCTCCGGGACGCCTTCGCACACTCCTGCAACACGGCCTTCATCTCCGCCCGGGACAAGGTCAGCCAGCAGCAGCTCGAATCCGCCGCCACCTCCCTCGGCGTGGCCGTCGAAGCGCCCAAGCTGGGCGCCGACGCCTTCCTCGGTTCCGTCCCGGGCAACGCCGAAGGCACCGAGCATGCCGCCTCCATGATCGGCCAGGGCAAGGTGCTGCTCTCGCCGCTCGCCGCGGCTGTCATGGCTGCGTCCGTCGGCCACGGCGCTCCCGTGTCGCCACAGCTGGTCCTGAACGGCGGCACCCAAAGCGGCGACGGCGGTGCGTCCGACGGCGGTGCCTCGCCCACGGCGGGTGCCTCGCCCACGGCGGGTGCCTCGCCCTCGTCGTCGGCTTCCGCTACGGCTCCGGCGATCGCGAAACCGGTGACGAAGGCCGAAGCGGCAGCCCTCAGCGACATGATGCGCGCCGTGGTGACTTCCGGTCACGCCGGCTTCCTCGCGCAAGTGCCGGGTGCCCCGGTGGGTGCAAAGACCGGCACCGCCGAGTTCGGCAAGGACAACCCGCCCAAGACCCACGCCTGGATCGTGGCCGTGCACGGCGATCTGGCCGTGGCGGTGTTCGTGGAAGACGGCGGCCTCGGCGCCACCACCAGTGGGCCGCTGCTGAAGGAGTTCCTGATCGCGGCGGGGTAGGGCCTCAGTCGTCGAAGACGTTCCAGCAGATGGGGCTCCTGCGGCGCTGGTCTTCGAGGACCATTCCCCGGATCTCCTCCGGCAGCAGGGACCGCTGCCAGTCCCGTTCCATGCGGCGGGCTGCCTCGGCTTCCCCGGCGGGAGCCGCGGCGACGGCCGCCTTGATGGCGTAGGCGGCCGCGCCAAGGTCGTGTTCCGCGACGTGTGCCACCACCCCGGCCTGGCCTGCGGCGAAAGCCGCATGCCGGGCGGCACCGGTCAGCGGGCGCGCCGCAGCCATCGCATGGCCGCCGGCCGCACGGGACTCCATCATGCCGATGGCGCCGCGGATCCACGCGCGCAGCTGCGTGATCGCCTCACGGGGCCGCGGGTCGTCCGGGCGTTCGGCTTCGAAGTGAGGGAGGACATGCTCGGCGCAGCGGGCAGCCCATTCGGCGAGGAGGTGATGGTGGGCGTCACTTAGGGTGCCGCCGCGCCGGACGGTGACCAAGCGGGGGTCCCGTACTTTCGGGAGGATCATGGGCGTTTCCTTTGCGGGTCTGCTCCGCGAATCGTAGCGGAGCGCCGGGTTCCGCGGAGGCGGTCGCTGGCGCCGCATCGAGGCTTCGACATATCCTCAGCCTGTCACGCGCCGCCTTCCCGGAAGGCCGCGCCACGAAACTGCATTCAGGGGGAACGCATGTCCACGCCACCGCCGGATCTCCAGCCCGGATACCCGCAACACGACCAGACACCGGTCACCCAGGGCCAGCTGCGCTGGTACCTCGAAGGCATGAAGCATGCGAGGCTGGCCGCCGTGTTCGGTGTGCTCGGGATCGTGTCCATCGGTGTGGTCTTCGGCCCGCTGGCGCTCATGCAGTCCAAGAAGGCCGAGGCCTACGGGGTTCCCGCGCAGGACGGAAGGATCCTGGGCTGGGTCGGGATCGGGCTGTTCATCGCCTGGTTCCTGTTCGTCATCGCGTACATCGTCCTCATTGCGAGCTTCGTCTCGCAGCTGCCGAACATCATGAGGACGCCGCTCCCGGACCGGTACTGACGGAGGCGCGGACCGGGCCGCGTCAGTCGTGGAACGGTTCGCCGGTGAGCTGGTGGTCGGCGTGGTTCAGCGTTTCGCGGATGAGCCGGACCAGGTGACCGTCGTGCAGGGAGTAGATGACGTGCCGGCCGTCCTTGCGGGTGTCCACCAGGCCGCTGAGCCGCAGCTTCGCCAGGTGCTGGCTGACCACCGTGCGCGGAACGTCGGCAGCGTCCGTGAGTTCGGTGACCGACTTGGGCCCCGAGGTCAGCTGCCAGAGCAGGTGCAGCCGGGTGGGCTCGGCGAGCATCCGCAAGGTTCCGGCCGCGGTGTCCAGCAGTTCGGCGTCGGGCGTGACCTCGTGGACGAGCGACGGCGCGGGGTCCTGCTGTTTCGTGATGGCACCGGCGGCGCCGTTGGCCATGCTCAAAGGCCTGCTCCTATTGCTTGAGTTCCGCGGCTCCCCGGCTGTCCGGGCTCGTGATCGGATGCGCTCCTTCGGACCTGCGCGGCCACGAGAGGAATGCACCCGTACCGCCTATCATCGCAACAAATGCCAGCGCGAGGGCAGCCGGGCCGAGTCCCGCCGCGGCGCCGAGCCAGCCCGCCAGCGGATAGGTGAGGATGTAGCAGGCGTGCGACAGCGAAAACTGGGCGGTGAACACGTACGGCCGCGTCGCCTCATCCGAAGCTTCCCGCAGCAGCCGGGCCGACGGCGTCAGGACCGTCGAGGTGCCGGCGCCCAGCAGGAACCACAGGCCCAGCAGCCAAGCCCAGGTGCCTGAATCGGTTCCGGCCCCTTCCGCCAGGAACGTCAGGGCCGCGGCGCCCGACATCACCATGGGGAGGACGGCCGCCCCGGTGAGCATGACGGCACGGTCCCCGAAGCGCTCCAGCACGCGGGGCGCACCGAGCGCCACCGTCATGGAACCCACCCCGAAGCAGGCCAGGGCGAGGGCAAGGTCCGTCTCCGGCCGGTGGAGCACCTCCCGGACATAGACCACGGTGTTCACTAGGACCAGCGCCGTGGGCGCGGCGACCACCAGGTTCAGCGCCAGCAGCGACCGCAGCTTGGGAGACCGCCAGAAGATCCGCGCGCCAAGGGTGATGCCGTGCCACAACGACGCCGGGGCCTCCTTTGCCGCGCCGTTTGCCGGGGCGGGCAAAGCGGTGACCGCGACCAGGAGAGCCGAAAGCAGGAAACCCGCCACCGTCCCGAGGAACAGCTTGTTGTAACTGAGGACCGTTAGCAGCAGCGCCGCGATCGCCGGGCTGGCCAGCGCTTCAAGGTCGTAGGCCAGCCGGGAGAGCGACAGGGCACGCGTGTAGTCCCGTTCGGCGGGGAGGACGGCAGGGATCAGTGACTGGAAGGCCGGGGTGAACGTTGCCGAGGCGGATTGCAGCAGGAAAATCACCACATAGACCTGCCAGGCTTCGGTGATGATCGGCAGGCACAGGGCCATTGCCGCCCGGAGGAGGTCGGCGCCGATCAGCACCGGCTTCTTCGGCAGCTTCGCCGCGACGGCGTTGATCACCGGGGCGAAACCCACATAGGCGGCCATCTTGATGGTGAGGGCCGTGCCGAGGACAGCGCCAGCGTCCTTCCCCGCCAGGTCAAAGGCCAAGAGACCCAGGGCCACAGTGAGCAGACCGGTGCCCAGAAGCGCCACGAGCTGCGCGATGAACAGGCGCCGGTATGTCGCGTTCCGCAGTACCGGCAGCATCACGTCCCCCTCGGGATTAAGTGCATATGTGCATCATAGTGTACATATGCACTTCGGGTTCTGGTCCAAGAGCGCAGGTCCCCTCGACAGCAGCCTGTCCGGGGACCTGCCCAAGTGGGTCAGCTACCGACCGGAGCGTCGGGAGCAAACTCCGCGTCCTGCGAGGGTGCAGTGAGCCTGCCATAGAAACGGGCGATGTCGGCGGCGATGGCCTCCGGCGATTCGTGGGCAGCGTAATGGCCGTGCTCCGGATAAACCGTCCAAGCTGCGATGTTGCTGTGGTCGCGCTGGGCGAAGCGCCGGATGGACTGGAAGTCCCTGCCGCCCGCCGCGAGGGCAATGGGCACCACGGTTGGTCCTGCCGGGCGTTCCTGGGACTTGGCCATCTCGTAGTAGATCCGTACGGACGAGGCCATGGTCCGGGTGAACCAGTAGACGGCGACGTTGGCCACGATGAAGTCGTCGTCAAGATCGTCGCCGAAGAGCTGGCTGTTCCAGCCAAGAAGGCCTGCAGGTGAATCGGCCAGGGCATGGGCCAAAGTCTGGGGAGACTGCGACTGCAGCTGGTTGAAGGCACCCATGTTCTGCCAGAACCAGTTCAAGTGCTCGAGCGCGGCTTCTTCCTCGGGTGTCAGCCCTGCCAATTCCGCTGGATCCCCGGTGGGGAAGGAAAACAGCTGTGTGACGTGGACACCGATGACGTGGGTGGGGTCCAGGCGCCCGACCTCCGGGGAGATGATGGATCCGCCGTCATTGCCGACAGCCCCGTAGCGTTCGTACCCAAGCCGCGACATCAGTTCCACCCAGGCCTTAGCCACCCGGTATTGGTCCCAGCCGCGCTCGGTTGTGGGGCCCGAAAAGCCAAAACCGGGGGTTGAAGGAACCACCACGTCGTAGCCGGCGGCCACCAGGGGGTCAATGACGTCGAGGTATTCCACAATGGAACCCGGCCAGCCGTGGGTGAGAACGAGCCCCGTGGCGTCCGCCTTGCCGCTGCGGACGTGCAGGAAGTGGATCTTCTGCCCATCGATCTCGGTAATGAACTGCGGGTAACGGTTTATCCTGGCCTCGAAGGCGCGCCAGTCAAAGCCATGGCGCCAGTGGGCCAGGAGCCGCTGGACCCTGTCCACGGGAACACCGTATTCCGAGCCTGAATCCGGAAGCTGGTCCGCCCATAGGGTTCGGTCCAGCCTTTCATGAAGATCGTCGAGCTCTGCTGGGGGAACGCTTACCCGAAACTGCTGGATGCTGCTGCTGCTGACTTCCGCTGCTGTCGTTTCCATGACTAATCTCCCGATGAGTACTTTGGCGGCAAACGGAACGGTTTATTCCGTTCTGCTTCAATAATAGCGGAACGAAGCATTCCGTTCAATGTTATTCTTGAAAGATGAGCACACCCCGGGAACCCAAGGATCCAGCCGGCTACGCCGGCCCTCTCAGCGGCCGGCGGGCCCAGGCCGCGCGCAACGACCATGCGATCCTCTCTGCGGCGCGGACCGTCTTCCTGCAGAACCCGCACGCATCCGTTGCTGCGGTGGCAACCGCGGCAGGCGTGGGCATTTCCGCCCTGTACAGGCGCTATCCGGGGAAAGAGCAGCTCCTGCAGAAACTCTGTGCTGATGGACTCAGGACGTTCATCGCAGTGGCGGAGCAGCATTCGGATGCACAACCTGACCCCTTCACGGCGCTTAAGGAGTTCGTCCGGGGCATCGTTGACGCAGATGTGCACGCCCTTACGGTCAAGCTCGCGGGCACCTTCACGCCCACTCCGGAGCTTGGTGAACTATCGGCCCGTGCCGGCACGCTCGCCCAGGAAATCTTCGACCGGGCATTCGAGGCGGGAGCGTTGCGTGCAGATGCCGACGCCAACGACATACCCATGATCTTTGAACAACTCACCGCCATCCGCTTTCGTGACGAGGCGCGCACTGCAGCCCTCCGCCACCGTTACCTGGATGTCCTGATGGACGGTCTCCGCTCCAAGCAAGGTGCCGAAGCCCTCTCAGCTCCCCCTCCAAGCAGTGAAGAACTCGGTGAGCGCTGGATCGCATCGGATGCCGTCATGGACTGATGGCCAAGCCCTTCACCCTGAGCTGCATGCCATGGCCTTAGACGGACCTACTCACGCGCACTGCCGATTGGTAAGCTCTCATCCAGTCGAGAGCATCAGATCTAGCTGAGGGGATCACATGCCCGTTGGCCCGTCGCGTGAACCCGTCAGACCAGGCCGGGCGGAACGCGAGCGGCCCGGGGTCCCGCTGGATATCCGCCTTTGGGCAGGCCGCGATGACGCTTGACACGTACAGCCTGAGGGTGGCGTTTGCCGTGGTCGCGTTCACTGTCGGCATTCTGTTCTATTTCGCGGATTATCTAAGTACCCGGTCCCCCTATAGCGGCTGGTGGTCCATCTCCCTCGCCTTGTTCCTGATTGGATCGGCCACGTTCCTGCTTGAGGAGACGGCATTCCGCTGGTTTGCGAACCCGGTGGGAAATTCCTTGCTCGTCCTCGGAGCGTGTGCCGTCTGGGCCAGCGCCCGATCCCTAAGAGCACTCCATCCTCCTGTCTGGGTGCTTGTCACCGTGCCCGCCTGCACGGCTGTCGCGGCCGCCGTGGACCAGCCGGGCAGCAACCCGTGGGCCGGGGATGCGGTGTTCCTGGTCTTCATGTGCCTCATGATCGGACTGGCCGCACGGGAGTTGTGGCTCGGCGGCCCGGAAGCCTCCAGGATCCGATTGGCCATGTGCGTCGCCGCCGCCTCGGTCGCCACTTTCTACTTTTGCCGCCTCATGTCGTTCATCCTCGATGGTGCAGGCAGTCAGCGGTACAACACGTTTTTCGGCTCAGCCGTGACCACCCTCGTCGGCATGGCGTTCCTGGCTGTGGCTTCATTCAGCATGTTTGCCCTCAGCAGCGAAAACAGGGCCAGGGTACTCAAAACGGCCGCAGCCCAGGACGGACTCACAGGCCTCCTGAACCGTGCAGGTTTCCTCCAGGAGGCAGGCGAAGAGCTGCGCAGGATACGACTTGATGGCACGAACGGCTCCCTTGTCCTGGCAGACCTCGATCATTTCAAGGCCGTCAATGACAGCTACGGACATGCTGCAGGAGATGTCGCGCTGAAGGCCTTCGCCGGGGCGTGCCGCGCAGCGGTCCGGTCCGGTGATCTGGTGGGCCGGATAGGGGGAGAGGAATTTGTCCTCCTCGTGCCGGGTATCAGTGCGGAACGGGCGCGGCTGATTGCCGCGGATATCAGCAATCGCTTTGAAACCGCCAGTGCGGCTGCCCGCTTCCCCATGCCTACGGCAAGCTATGGAATCATCCCGGTCGGGGAGGGAACTGCGGACCTGGAGGAGCTTATTGCCGCCGCGGACGCCGCCTTGTACAAGGCGAAAAGCCTCGGCCGCGACCAAGCGGTCATCGGCAGGCACGAGGGCTGAGGTTCCGGGGAGCAACAACGGCAACTCTGGACAACCACTCACCGCCGTGCACACTTGAATTCATCGCCTGCTGAATTCTTGGCAATCCTGGGGGTGCCGTGCACAAGGCCGAATACACAAGCTGCGTCATCGCCGGCGGCGGTCCGGCGGGAGTGATGGTTGGGCTCCTGCTGGCGCGGGCCGGCGTCGAGGTCACCGTGCTGGAGAAGCACGCCGACTTCCTCCGCGATTTCCGCGGCGACACCGTCCACGCCTCCACGATCCGGCTCCTGGACGAGCTGGGCCTCGGCGAGGGATTCCGGCGGCTTCCGCAGAGCAGGCTTGGCAACTTCCGGCTGCCCACCCCGTCCGGGGACTCGGTGATGCTGGCCGACTTCGGGCTCCTCAAGGCGCCGTACAACTACGTTGCCATGGTGCCGCAATGGGACCTGCTGAGCTTCCTCGTGGAGGCCGCCGGGCACGAACAGGCATTCACACTGCGCATGAACACGGAGGCCACGGACTTGCTGCGGGACGGGGCCGGCAAGGTCATCGGGGTGGCGTACCGGAGCCGGGATCCGGAAAGCGGTGAAGGGGTTTCGGGCGAGATCCGGGCGGACCTGACGGTGGCCTGCGACGGCCGCGGCTCGGTGCTGCGCGCGCGGGCCGGCCTGGTGCCGCGCGAATACTCCGTCCCGTTCGATACCTGGTGGTTCCGGCTGCCGCGCAACGCCGACGAAACCGAGCCAGTGGCCTCGATCGCGCCGCGCTTCGCCGGTTCCGAGGTGCTCCTGAGCCTGACACGCCGGGACTACCACCAGATCGCCTACCTCGCGGCCAAGGGCCTGGACCCGATGCTGCGCGCCGAAGGAGTGGAGGCCTTCCGAGCCCGGGTGGCGCGGCTCCGCCCGGACCTCGCCGACCGCGTGGACCACATCCGCTCCATGGACGACCTCCACCTGCTGGATGTGAAGCTCAACCGCCTGCCCACGTGGCACCGGCCGGGCCTGCTGCTGCTCGGCGACGCCGCGCACGCCATGTCCCCGGCCGGCGGCGTCGGCATCAACCTGGCCATCCAGGACGCCGTGGCCGCTGCCCGGGTGATCGCCTCGCCGCTGCTCAGCAGAACGCTCGACGGCGGCCACCTCGCCGCCGTGCAGAAGCGCCGCTGGCTGCCCACGGTGATCGTGCAGACGTTCCAGCGGCTGCTGCACCAGGTGGTTTTCGCGCAGGTCATGGCCGGGAAGCAGCCCAATCCGCCGAAGCCGTTGCTCTTCGTGGCACGGAACGTCCCGGCGTTCCGCAAGCTGCCCGCACGGATGATTGCCTTCGGCCCGCGGCCGGAACACGCACCCGGTTTCGCCCGGCGCAAGCCGGACGCCGTACAGGAGCCGCACCATGGCGGCTGAACGGCGGCTGCTGCCGTGGGGCTGGCGGAAGCTGGTCCTGGTCCTGCACATCACCGGCGGCGTCGGGTGGATGGGCCTGGACGTCGGGCTGCTGTTCCTCGTGTTTACCGGCCTGCTGACGGACAACGGCCGGACCGCCGTCGCCGTCTATACCGCACTCGGAATATTTGTTCCGCCCGCGGTCATTTCCCTCAGCCTGTTGATGCTGGTCACGGGCGTGGTCCAGGGCCTCTGGACCAAATGGGGATTGTTTCAGTACTGGTGGGTGGTGGTGAAGCTGCTGGTGGGAATCGTGCTGACCGCCCTGGTGTTTGTGGCATTGCTTCCGGCAGTGGCCTCGCTGCCCGCCGAGCTGACTGAAACGGACAGTGTCAGCGGCGCAGCCGTCCGCCGCGCGCTGGGCGCTGCGCCGGTCCAGCTCCTGTTTCCGCCGATCGTGTCCTTCCTGTCGCTGGGTTTCGCGCTGGTGCTGGCCATCTACAAGCCATGGGGCCGCGTGCGCTCCGAGAACAGCCCGGGGTAATCGCGGCCGAACCGGCCATGGGAAGATTGGGCAGTGGCCCATATTGACGTTTCCGGCATCGACTACTTCCTCTCCGACGGCACCCAGCTGCTCAACGGCGTGACCTTCAAGGTCCCGGACGGCAGCAAGACGGCGCTGATCGGGCCGAACGGAACCGGCAAGACCACCCTGTTCAAGATCATCTCCGGCGACATCACTCCGGACGAAGGCGTGGTGGGCCGCTCCGGCAGCATGGGCATCATGCGCCAGTTCGTGGGCCAGGTCCGCGACGAATCCACCGTGCGGGACCTCCTGGTCTCGGCCGCGCCGCCCGCACTCGCCGCCGCGGCGAAGGCCGTGGAGGACGCCGAGCTCGCCATGATGGAGCACGACGACGAGCCCACCCAGATGCGGTATGCCCAGGCGATCGTGGACTGGGGCGACGCCGGCGGCTACGACGTCGAAACCGTGTGGGACGAGGTCTGCATGGCGGCCCTGGGCGTCTCCTTCGACAAGGCGCAGCACCGCCGCGCGTCGAGCCTGTCCGGCGGCGAGCAGAAGCGGCTGGTCCTCGAGGCGCTCTTCGCCGGCCCGGACGATCTGCTTCTCCTCGACGAACCGGACAACTACCTGGACGTCCCCGGCAAGCGCTGGCTGGAAGGCAAGCTCAACGAGTCCAAGAAGACCGTGTTCTTCATCAGCCACGACCGTGAACTCCTCAACAACGCCGCCGGCAGGATCGTGACTTTGGAGCCGGGCATCAACGGCGCGGGTGCGTGGATCCACGGCGGCGGATTCGGCAGCTATGTGGAGGCCCGGGCGGACCGCAACGCACGCTTCGAGGAGCTGCGCAAGCGCTGGGACGAGGAGCACGTGAAGCTCAAGGAACTGGTCAATATGTACAAGACCAAGGCCGCTTTCCGGTCCGACATGGCCAACAAGTACCAGGCCGCCCAGACCCGCCTGGCCAAGTTCCTGGAGGCCGGCCCGCCCGAGGCCCTGCCGCTGGAGCAGAACGTGCAGATGCGCCTGCGCGGCGGCCGCACCGGCAAGCGCGCGGTGGTGGCCGAGAAGCTCGAGCTCACCGGGCTGATGAAGCCTTTCTCCACCGAAATCTGGTTCGGCGACCGCGTGGGCGTGCTGGGCTCCAACGGTTCCGGCAAGAGCCACTTCCTACGGCTGCTCGCCGCCGGCGGCACCGACCCGGAGCGAGAGCACCTGCCGGTATCCGACGTCGAAATCGCCGAAGTGCCGCACGAAGGGACCGTGAAGCTCGGCGCC
Source organism: Arthrobacter celericrescens (assembly GCF_003614925.1). Taxonomy (GTDB): domain Bacteria; phylum Actinomycetota; class Actinomycetes; order Actinomycetales; family Micrococcaceae; genus Arthrobacter; species Arthrobacter celericrescens. The sequence continues at coordinate 56,050 of NZ_QYLP01000032.1, read as the reverse complement.
CGCATCCGGCCGGGCTTCTTCGCACAGACGCACTCGCGCCCGGACCTGATGGGCCGCACCCTGCTGGACATCCTGCACCGCGGCGACGAGCACCGCTCCGGCCTGGGCCGCGAAGCAGCATCCGGCGCCCTGGACTCCTACGGACTAGTGGGTTCCGCGGAGCAGAAGTACGACTCGCTGTCCGGCGGCCAGCAGGCCCGCTTCCAGATCCTGCTGCTGCAGCTTTCGGGCGCCACGCTGCTGCTCCTGGACGAGCCCACGGACAACCTGGACCTGCACTCGGGCGAGGCACTGGAACGCGCGATCGACGCCTTCGAGGGAACCGTGCTGGCCGTGACCCACGACCGCTGGTTTGCCAAGTCCTTCGACCGCTTCCTCGTGTTCGGCTCGGACGGCAAGGTCTACGAATCCGCCGAGCCGGTGTGGGACGAAAGCCGGGTGGAGCGCGCGCGGTAGGGGGTACCGCCGCTCGGCCTCCTCACGTTTAATGCGTGGTGAGGGGTACCGGTGGCTACTTTGCAGAAGATCTTCGAGGACCTTACGGTCGCCGGCGGGCCGGCTCCAAACGGCAACCCTTTCAGCTTGGCCAGCCGCGCCGAAAGCGGGTGCAGGCCTGATGAAATCAGGGCTGCGTGGCCGGGAACTGTGCTCCCTGGCGAGGGCCGCCGACCACGCTCAGGCGGAAACGGAAGCAGCAGCCGGGCCCACCACGGCCTTGAGCGATTCGGGATCGCGGCGGGCCAACGTCAGGGCTTGTTCCGTGTCCTCAAGCGCGAAGCGGTGCGTGATCACCGGCTCCGTGCGCACCTGGCCGGAGGCGAGCAGCGCCAGCGCCGTGGGGTAAGTGTTGGCGTAGCGGAAAATCCCGCTGATGCTCAGTTCCCTGCCTTGCATGAGGGGCACGTTGATCTGCACGGTGTCCGCGCCCATGCCCACCAGCACCACCCGCGCGGCGGGAGCCAGCGCCCGCATGCCGGCGGTCAGTGCGCCCTGGGCGCCGGAGCACTCGATCAGCACATCGAACTCGCCGCCCAGCGGCTCATCGGCACGGCGCGCGGCGAAGCCCAGATCCCGCGCGGCGGTCAGGCGGAAGGCATTCATGTCGGTCAGGGCCACCGGGGCGGCACCGAATGCCCGCGCCACCTGCGCCGCGAAGAGACCCACAGGGCCGGCCCCGGTCACCAGCACCCGATCCCCCGCGCTGATGCCGGCCTTCCGCGCTGCCCACACGCCCACGGACACGGGCTCGGCCATGGCGGCCTGCTCCAGTTCCAGGCCGTCGGGCACGGGGTGGGCGAAGTCGGCGTCGATGGCCACGAAGGCGGCGATCGAACCGTCCACCGGAGGGGTGGCGAAGAACTGCACGTCGGGGCAGAGGTTGTAGCGGCCGTGCCGGCATTCGTGGCAGCGGCGGCAGGGAACTCCCGGTTCCAGCGCCACGGGCTGGCCGATCCGGGCGGGATCCACGCCGTCACCGACCGCCACCACGGTGCCTGCCGATTCGTGGCCCACCACCATCGGGGTGTCCACCACGAAGTCGCCGATCCGGCCGTGCTCGTAGTAGTGGACGTCGGAGCCGCAGATGCCGGTGGCCTCGACGCGCACCAGCACCTGGCCGGGGCCGGCAACGGGTACGGGCCGTTCCTCGATGCGCAGCTCACCGGCGGCGTGCAGCACGGCTGAGGGGTTTTCCATGGGATTTCCTTTCAGGGCGTGGGTTGAGCGCTCACTTATGGCGGGCATTTCGCGGAAATAAGCACCACAAGTGAGCACTCAAGGGGAGTGGTATCCACGGTATGGCTGCCGCAATGGCGCCGACTAGCGCCCTGAAGGGACGATTCCGATACTATTTTTCCGAAAAGCGGTTGGCGCCACAGCGTGAAGGAGGGTCCATGAGCAGCACCATGTCGCCGCCTCGCAGGGAGGCGGCAGTGCTGGAGGTGGTCCCCCAGGACCCCCGTTACTCCACGCGCTGGCACCGGCATGATTACCCCAGCCCGCTGGCGCGCTGGAACTTCCACCCCGAATACGAACTGCACCTGATCACCAGCACCTCCGGCCGCTACATCGTGGGCGATTCCGTGGGCCGCTTCGCCCCCGGGCAGCTGGTGCTGGTGGGTCCCGAGGTGCCACACGACTGGATCAGCGACTTCGACGCCGGAACGGTGGCCGCCGGGCGCGACGTCGTCCTGCAGTTCCACGACCGCTGGATCCGCGCCTGCCAGGGCCTGCTGCCCGAACTGCGTTCCCTGGATCCGCTCCTGGCCGCCTCGGTGCGCGGGATCGAGTTCCTGGGGGACACCGCCGTCGAGGGTGCCCGTTTGCTCACCGATGTCGGAACGGCCGACGGCGCCGGGCGGGTGGCGAAGGTCTTCGAACTGCTGCACCTGCTGGCCGACGCCCCGGCAGCCGAGTGCCGGAGCCTGTCCGCGCCGTGGAATCCGTCAACCCGCGATGCGCGGGCGCAGGAGGTGGTGGGCGGCGCGCTGGACTACATCTTCGCGAACCTCTTGGGCGAGGTGCGGCTCTCCGTGGCCGCGCGCACTGCCGGCATGTCCGACTCCGCCTTCTCCCGCTACTTCAAGACCGCCAGCGGCCAGACCTTCAGCGACATGGTGCGGCGGCTCCGGCTGGCCCACGCCTGCACCCTGCTGGACACCACGGAGCTGAGCGTGGCGTCCGTGGCCCAGGCCTCCGGGTACCGGAACCTGTCCAACTTCAACCGCCAGTTCCGCGAGGAATACGGCTGCACTCCCCTGGCGTACCGGCGCAGCGCCGCGGGGTGAAAGCCACCGGGGCTTCCGCCGCACGCAGTCCTATGTGTACGATCGTACACATGACTGACTACTTCGCCGGGGACCCGCGCACCAACCGCGAACGCATGCTCGCCGGGGACCTCTACATCGCCGACGACCCCGAAAGCGAGAAGGAGGCCCAGCGGGCCATGGCCCTGCAGGCGAATTTCGCCGCGGCCTACCCAGGTGATCCGCTCGGTTCGCAGGCCATCCTGGCGGAGTTCCTGGGCAATGTGGGCGACGAGGTGCACATCAAGGCGCCGATATATGTCGATTACGGCACATATATTTCGGTGGGTGCGCGCACGTTCATCAACTACAACCTGACCGCACTGGACGTCGCCCCCATCACGATCGGCGAAGACTGCCAGATCGGCCCGAACGTGCAGCTTCTCACCCCCACCCACCCGGTGGAACCGCAGCCCCGCCGCGACCGCCTGGAAGCGGCCAAGCCCATCACCATCGGGGACAACGTCTGGCTGGGCGGCGGCGCGATCGTGCTGGCCGGCGTCACCATCGGGGACAACTCGGTCATCGGTGCCGGCGCCGTGGTCACCAAGGACGTCCCGGCCAACCGCGTCGCAGTGGGCAACCCGGCCCGCGTCATCCGCGAGATCTAGGCGTGGCCACCCGCCGTTTTGACCCGGACCGCCGGGAACGGATCATCGACGCCGCCCTGGACGTGATCGCCGCGGAAGGTGTCGCCGGGGCCTCGCACCGCAAGATCGCCGCACACGCCGGGGTGCCACTGGGCTCCATGAGCTATCACTTCAGCGGCATGGACGAGCTGCTCGCCGAGGCGTTTACCCGGTTCGGCACCTCCATCTCGGACCGTTTCGACGAGCGGCTGGGCCGCGCCGTTGGGATCGACGCCGCCCGGCAGGCCGTGGTGGACTTGATCCACGAGGACCTCCTGGACTCGCAGCGGGAACTGGTCCTGACCCACGAGCTCTACACGCTGGCGGCACGGAAACCGGAATTCCGCGCCATCACCCGGGACTGGATGGCCCGGAGCCGGCGGGCCCTGGGCCTGCATTTCGACCCCGTCACCTGCCGGATGCTCGATGCCCTGATCGAAGGCCTCTCCATCCACGCCGCCCTGGACGCAGAACCAGGCAACACCGAACCGCACAGCGATTCTGAACCAAGCGACTCCGAACCGCACAGCCGGGCCCGCACCGCCGAAGCGGTCGCCCGCATCACGACTCCAGCACTAGACAGCACCACACCCGACACCACCAGGAAAGCCGCGCACGAATGACCCTCACCACCAGCACCAACGTCCGGGCCGCCGCCACAGCCACCTTCCTGGTCTTCGGCATGAACGGCCTGGTCTTCGCCAGCTGGGCCGCGCGCATTCCCGCCGTGGCGGAACTCCTGAACCTCGGCTCCGGACAGATCGGCACGCTGCTGCTCTGCATCGCCGTCGGCTCCCTCGTGGCGCTGCCGTCCAGCGGCTGGCTGATCAGCCGGATCGGCACGGCGAATGCCGTCCGCTTCGCCGGCCTGCTGCTCGGGGCCGCCGGTGCCGGTGTGGCCCTCTCGCTGATGGCGGCCGCCGTAGTCCCGACAGCGATCTGCCTCTTCTTCCTCGGCATCGGCATCGGCGTCTGGGACGTGGCACAGAACATCGAGGGCGCCGACGTCGAACACCGCCTCGGCCGGACCATCATGCCGCAGTTCCACGCCGCCTTCAGCGGCGGCGCCTTCGTCGGTGCGCTCATCGGGGCCGGGCTCTCGCAGCTCGGCGTCGGCCTGCCCGAGCACCTGCTGGTCATCGCGGCCGTCGCCGTCGCCCTGGCCCTGACGGCGCCGCGCTACTTCATCCCGCACGCCGCCGCCCATGCAGAGCCCGACGGCGGTGCTGCCGCCCCCAAGGGTGCTTCCGCCTGGCGGGATGGACGCACGCTGCTGATCGGCGTCGTCGTGCTCGGCGCAACCCTGACCGAAGGTGCCGGCAACGACTGGATCGCGAAGGCAGCAGTGGACGGCCTGCATGCCAGCGAGTCCACCGGTGCCCTGCTTTTCGCTCTGTTCGTGGCGGCGATGACCCTGATGCGTTTCCTTGGCGGGCGCGCGATCGACCGCTTCGGCCGGGTGCCCGTCCTGCGCGCCAGCATGGGAGCCGCCGCCCTGGGCCTGGCCCTGTTCGTGTTCTCCGGAAACATCGTCCTGGCCGCGATTGGCGCGGGCCTGTGGGGCATCGGTGCTGCCCTCGCGTTCCCGATGGGCATGTCCGCCGCGGCTGACGATCCGAAGCATGCTGCCGCGCGCGTTTCCGTGGTGTCCACGATTGGCTACATTGCGTTCCTCGCCGGCCCGCCGCTGCTGGGATACCTCGGCGACCACACCGGCATCCGCCTGGCGTTGCTGGCTATCGGGGCTCCGATCCTTCTTGCCCTGCTTCTCGCCGGCGCCGCGAAACCCTTGCGGTCCAAGTAAGGATCCTGCGCGCTCCAGTATTCTCCTCAAGGTATATTTTCTGGGCCGGGAGCCAGAGCAGCAGCACAACCGCGGCAGCCAGGCAGGCTCCGCCCACCACGTCGGTCAGCCAGTGGGCCGCCAGGTAGGTGCGGCTGATCATCATGGACACGGTCCCGAGTGCTGCCAGCACCCAGGCCCAGGCCCGGCCGATGAGCAGCGCGGCGGCCACTACAAAGGCCGCCGTGCTGGAAGCATGCCCCGAGGGGTATGAAAAGGTCTCCGTGAACACGCCGGCGTCGCCGGGCCGCGGCCGCTGGATGAGCCATTTGAGGAGCTGGACCAGGAGCGTGACCACCAGCCCGGACACCACAGTGAAAAGGGCCATCCGCGGGCGCCGCCGCGCAATCAGTGCCGCCGCGAGCAGGGCGTGGAACACGAACATCCCCGTGTAGCCTGCCCAGTTGAGCACCAGGTTCACGAAGTCCCAGAACGGGTTGCGCATGCCCAGCATGGAGTCGTGCCAGGCGCTGTCTGCGGCCTGGAAAGGCGGCCGGAGCGGGTCGGCGAGGAGCGTGCCTCCAAACACCGCGGCAATAGTGAGCAGGACGGTGGCCGCGGCGACGGTTCCGCCCGGGCTGAGTCTGCGTGGCTGGAGGCTCCCCATCAGCCCATCCTAGGAGGCCTTCCTGATCCCCGGGTCATCTTGCGGATGTGCTCCGGGGTAAGCCCGGTGAGCGAGGCTAGTTCGAAGACGTCCAGCGCGCCGGTGCGGTGTGCCTCGGCCACTAGTGCCTGCCGGTCCGCTTCGTATCCGAGCCGCTCGGTGTCCGCCTCCGCGAGTTCCCGGGCGGCGTCCTCCAGCTGCGCGAACCGGCTCTGCCCGCTGATGCCCGACGGCGGCAGGCCGGCTGCGTCGCCGGCTGCGGTCCGCACCACCCAGGCGGAGACGCCCAGTGCGGCGGCGATCTTCGTGACGGGCACGCGGTCCTGCACGCACTGGGCGATGAGTTCGTTGCGGCGGGCGATCAGCGCGCGGAAGCTGCTGTCCGCCCGGGCGAGGCACTGCCTCTGCTGCGTGAGGCCGGAACGGAAGGGGTCGCCGTCGTCCGCTCCTCCTTCGGCGCCGGAAGCGGGGCCGGCCGCCGCAACGCGGGAAAGGGCCCGGCGGGGGCGCGCGGCGCGCTGCGAGGCGCCGTAGCGGTACCCGCCGGCGGGCAGGGAGGTGCCACGCGTCAGCTGTCCGTCCATGCAAGAAAACTAGCCCCGGCGGAGGCGGCCCGGGAAATACCAAAACAGCGTGAATCCATAAGCAAAGGTGATATCGGCGGCGCCGGAAGCCATAAGGAAGCCTTATCAACCCACTCACTATTGGTCTTATCCATGCGGCATTTGCATACCTACGCTCGAAAGGAGCCCTACACCCATAATGCTTCGGAGGAGATCATGCCCGACTATTCATCGGCGTCGTACGAACCGGCTTCCCGCGTCAGCCGCATCAAGTCGTCCCCCAGCGTCGCGGCAGCCGCACGTGTGCGCGAACTGAAGGCCGAGGGCCGCACGATCATCGACCTCACCGTCGGCGAACCGGACTTCGACACCCCGGAGCACATCAAGGCCGCCGCCGTCGCCGCAATCGAGGCCGGCGAAACCAAGTACACCTCCGTCACCGGAACCCCCGCCCTGCAGTCCGCCATCCTCGGCCGCCTGGAACGCCACGCCGGCATCAGCTACGGCAAGAACGAAATCACCGTGGGCGGCGGCGCCAAGCAGGTCATCTTCCTGGCCCTCATGGCCACCCTCGACGCCGGCGACGAAGTCATCATCCCGGCCCCCTACTGGGTGTCCTACCCGGACATGGTGCTCGCCAACGAGGGCACCCCCGTGATCGTCCGCTGCGGCGGAGACACCGGCTTCAAGCTGTCCCCGGAGGCCCTCCGCGGCGCCATCACCCCGCAGAGCAAATGGCTCATCCTCAACACCCCGTCCAACCCCACCGGCGCCGTCTACAGCCGGGACGAGCTCGCCGCCCTCGCCGGGGTGCTCGAAGAATTCCCGCAACTGCTGGTCCTCACCGACGAGATCTACGACGAGATCAACTTCGGCAGCGGACGCATCGCCAGCCTGGTGGAGGTGGCCCCTGCGTTGAAGGACCGTATCCTCCTGGTCAACGGCGTCTCCAAGGCCTACGCCATGACCGGCTGGCGCATCGGCTACGCGGCCGGCCCCGCCCCTGTGGTGGCCGCCATCAACAAGCTGCAGTCCCAGATGTCCTCCTGCCCGTCCTCGGTCAGCCAGGCCGCGGCGGCCGCAGCGCTCTCCGGCGACCAGTCCTTCGTCAGCGAGAGCGTGGAGGTCTACCGCGGCCGCCGCGACACCGCCGTCGCCGGCCTGAGCGCCATTGACGGGCTCTCCTGCACTGCCGCCGACGGCGCGTTCTACACCTGGGTGAACTGCTCCGGCGTGATCGGTAAGACGACGCCGGCAGGCGCCACCATCCGAAACGACGAGGACTTCACCCTGTACCTCCTCGACGCCGCCTCGGTGGCCGTGATCCAGGGCTCCGCCTACGGCCTGGAACCGTACTTCCGCATCTCCTTCGCCACGGACCTGGACACCATCCAGTCCGCCGTCGTCGCCATCGACAAAGCAGTCCGCACGCTCAGCTGAGCACGCTCAGCTGAGCACGCCCCGAACACCCAGCAGAAAGACACAGCCATGATCCACGTCAAGACCAAGTTCGAACGCCCGGCGGCGGACGTCGTCGAACGCCTCTCGAAGTTCTCCTCCGCCACCATCCACGAGGCGCAGGGCCGCAAGGGCGCGCTGAACTCGAAGATCAAGCCGATCGACCGCGACATGTCCTTCTGCGGCCCCGCCGTCACCGTGCGCTGCGCCCCGCAGGACAACCTGATGCTCCAAGTGGCCATCCACTACGCCCAGAGCGGCGACGTGGTGCTGGTGGGCACCGGCGAATACGAGGAAGCCGGCATCTTCGGCGACGTGCTGGGCAACGCCATGAAGGCCAAGGGCATTGCCGCGATGGTCACCGAATCCGGCGTGCGCGACACCGCCGACCTGATCGAGCTCGGCCTGCCCGTGTTCTCCGGCAACGTCTGCATCAAGGGAACCGTCAAGGAAACCCTGGGCCCGATCAACCACCCGCTGGTGATCGGCGACGAGATCATCTACCCCGGCGACATCCTGGTCGGTGACGCCGACGGCGTGGTGGTGGTCCGCCGTGAAGAAGCCGAAGAGGTCATCGCCCTCTCGCAGGCCCGTGACGACCACGAGCGCGAGCTGATCAAGCTGTACCACGACGGCGGAACCACCATCGAGCTGTGCGAACTCACCGACAAGCTGAAGGCCAAGGGCCTGCTGGTCGAGGAATAAGCCTGCTGTTGCATGGCCGCTTTCGCGCCGAGGTCGCGGGAATGCTGCGGGGTCGCTGGAACGTTCCAGCGACCCCGCAGCGCTCCCGCGAGCTGGTGTAGCTTGGTGGTGGCATGCGCACCCGCATGACCGGCCGCCGTCGATCTCTGCCATGCCCTGACGGAGCCCTGGCCGCGACGGCCGGTCTTGGACCGGAGAGGGACTACGACGACACTCCGACAGTTGACGGCACCCAACGTCGGGTCGGCCTGTGCGGTGTGAAAGTGTGAATAGCCCAAGCCCTTAGTAACAGTTTCTGCAGAAAGTGTTTCTAAGGAGCTATCCGTGAGGGCGGTCAGTGGCGCTTGCGGCATTGATTCCGCAGATCACGGGAGTTTCACGCCTCCGACATCGCCGGATCTGCAGGACTCACCCGCGGGCGCGGGTTCGCGAGAGCGCCCATCGGCGCGTCCTACCGCAGCGGCTCCCGGACCAGGTGCCAGACAGTGCTGACACCGCCCGACGCCGGCATGAGGCTTCCCTCGAAGATGAACACGGGTTCCGCCGCGCCGTCCTCCGGGCGCCAGAGCCCGTTGGCCGGGCAATGGCTGCCGGTATTGACGGACAGCGGGCCGGCATCGTGGCGGGTCCGGGCGGTGAGGCCGATCTTCTTCACGGCGGTTCTCTCCTGTGCTTGGCGGCGGCCGGATTTCCGGCCGCCGGACGCGGTGGTTGGAACCATCGTAGGAACGGGCCCCACAGGCTGGATAAGACCTAAAAGCTGTGGTCCGATAAGCAGCTTCTATGGACGGTGGGGGTGCGGGGTGAGGCCGGGCCCGTAGTCTTCCATGAGCCTGCTGCGGATCATTTCGCGGATGATGATCAGCACGGCCGAGGCGGATTCGGACAACGGTTCGTGCTCGGCCGTGCACAGCGCGATCTTGCACTGCAGCGCCGGTTCCACGATCCGCAGCACCTGGAAGTCCTCGTAATGGAACAAGGCATCCGCGGCCGAACGGGGCAGGATCGTGGAGCCCAGGTCCGAGGCGATCAAGCGGCCCAGGACGGGGACCGACTCCACTTCGCCGGCCAGGTTCAGCGGCAACCCCAGCTCCTCCAGGCCCTTGTCCACCACCTGGCGCAGGGTGTGGATCCGCTCCGGCAGGAAGAGCCTCTGCCGGGAAACCTCGGCCAAGGTGACCGTCTCGCCGTCGCCGATTTCCAGCCCCGCGTTCGCCACCAGGTGCAGATCCTCCACCACCATGGTGGTGAACTGGACGCCGCGGATCGGCCCCGGTTCATAGATCAGGGCCATGTCCAGCTTGCCGTTCTTGATCGCTTCGCTCAGCACGCCGCCGAAAGTTTCCGTCAGGTGGAGCACGATGTCCGGGTACCGCTCGCCCACGGCCCGCACGATCTCCGGCGCCAGCTTCGAGACCATGCTGTACGGGGCGATCGCGATCGACACCCGGCCCGCCGGGGCTGCCCCGGAGGCCTCGACGTCGGTCCTCGCCTGATCCACGAGCCGGAGGATGGTCTGCGCGTGGCGGTACAGGGCGTGCCCGGCAGAGGTGGGCTCCACGCCTTGCTTGCTGCGGATGAGCAGCCGCTGCTTGAGCTCCTTTTCCAGCGAGGAGACCTGCTGGCTGAGCGCGGGCTGGGCGACATGGAGGCTTGCCGCGGCCTTGGTGATGCTTCCCGAATCCACGATCCGCACGAAGTATTCGAGCTTCCGCGTGTCCATGGTGTGCGCCTTTCTGGAGGGTCGTCGACGGCCCCGCGTCATAGCAAAAGCTTATGTGGTGACGCAGAACAAGTCTTTGTGTGAGCCGAGTCTCACTGGCTACTTTGAGTGCGGGACGACACCCCAAGCACTCCGTTCGCATGGCGTGGCCGGCCTTGGCCACCGGTCCGGATCTCCGGACACCCCCTGCTTCACGTCCCCCACATCTCTTCAGGAGGAAACCCGATGAAATCCTACACGCGCCGCGGATTCGCAGCCCTGGCACTCACCGCTGCCTCGGCCTTGGCGCTTTCCGCCTGCGGTGGCGGGGCGGAAGCCGGCAAGGAAGCCGGCTCGCCCACCTCCGGCGAAGTCAACCTGATCGCCTACTCCGGCATCTGGGAAGAGCAGTACACCAAGGCGGTCATCGAGCCGTTCAAGGCCAAGTACCCGGACATCAAGATCAACTTCGTCTCCAAGCGCTCTTCGGCCGAAATGCTCAGCGCCCTGCAGGGCCAGAAGGGCAGCCCCGGAACCGACGTCGCGATCATGGACAACTCGGTGTCCACCACCGGCAACCGCCAGGGACTCTTCGAAAAGCTGGACACCTCCGCGGTGCCCAACATGGCGAACGTTCCGGAGAAGTTCCGCAACAAGGACGGCTACGGTCCCGTGGCCATGCTGGACGCCGTCGGCCTGGTCTACGACACCGCCACCTTCCCCACAGCCCCGGACAGCTGGAAGGTCCTCTGGGACCCGGCCAACAAGGGCAAGGTCAACATCGTGGCCCCGCCGTCCCTCCTGGGCATCTCCCTGACGGCCATCACCGCCAAGATGGAAGGCGAGGACTACACCCAGTCCATCGAGAAGGCGACCGCGAAGCTGAAGGAACTGGCGCCGTCGGTCCAGTCCTTCGCCCCGAACCCTGACGAGTACCAGAGCGTCATCACCGGCCAGACCGTCATCGGCCTGGGCCAGAACGCCCGCGCCCAGTACTACAGCGACCAGAGCAAGAAGAAGATCGGCGTGGCGGTCCCCAAGGAGGGCTCCGTCTACCAGATCAACACCATCAACCTGGTCAAGGGCGCCCCGCACTCGGCAGCCGCGAAGACGTTCATCAACTACGCGCTCTCCGCCGAGGCGCAGTCGGCCTTCGCCAAGGCGCTCTTCTACGCCCCCTCCGTCACCAACGCGGAGCTCCCGGCCGAGGTCAAGGCCCGCGTGGTCGCCACCGACAACCCGGACATCACCGCACTGGACATCGACTTCCTTTCCAAGGCCCGCGACAAGTGGACCCAGGAATGGAAGCGCCAGATCATCACCAAGTAGTCCCCGCAAGACAGACACTGCCGGAACCAGGAGCAAGCACCTTGAACAATCCGAAGCTCTCGATTGTCGACCTGACCAAGCGATACGCCCCCGGGCTCGACCCGGCAGTGGACTGCCTCAGCATGAGCGTCGAGGAGGGCCACCTCGTGGCCCTCCTCGGCCCGTCGGGCTGCGGAAAGACCACCACCCTCCGGATGGTTGCCGGCCTGATGGACCCCACCTCCGGCTCCATCATGGTGGACGGCAAGGACATCACCCAGACCCCCGTGCACAAGCGCGGCATGGGCATGGTCTTCCAGTCCTACGCGCTCTTCCCCCACATGGACGTGGCCCAGAATGTGGCCTTCGGCCTGCAGATGCGGAAGGTAGGGAGCAAGGAGCAGAACCGCCGCGTCGTCGAGGCACTGGACCTGGTCAAGCTCGGCCACCTTGCCGGGCGCCAGGTGAAGGAGCTCTCCGGCGGCCAGCAGCAGCGAATCGCAATTGCCCGCGCCCTGGTGGTGGAACCCACCCTGCTGCTCCTGGACGAGCCGCTTTCCAACCTCGATGCCAAGCTGCGCGAGAACATGCGCACCGAAATCCGCTCGATCCAGCAGCGCACCGGGGCCACCACCCTCTTCGTCACGCACGACCAGGACGAAGCCCTGGACATGGCTGACCGCATCGCCGTCATGAACGGCGGCATCATCGAACAGTACGGCGCTCCCGCCGAGGTCTACGAGCGGCCGCAGACCCATTTCGTGGCCGACTTCATCGGGCAGGCGAACTTCTTCGCCTCCGCGGTGGTGGCCGACGACGGCGCTGCCGCCGACGGTGAGCGCAGCTACGTTGTGGACGTGGACGGCTTTGGCCGTTTCGGCGCCGTCGGGGCGGCCGGGCTTGCCGGCAGCACCCATGAAATCGTGGTCCGCCCGCACCGCCTCAAGACGTCCCTGCAGCAGCCGGCCGGCCCGTTCATCGAAGGGGTCATCGAGCGCGTCAGCTACACCGGCGACTCGCTCTCCCTGGGTTTGCGCGCCGGGGGCAAGGAACTCCTTTCCCAGATGCCCACCGCCAGCAGCGGCATCCCGCGGCTCGGCCAGACCGCCTACCTTTCCTGGGATCCGGCCGACGCCTTCATCATTCCGGGCACTGCCGGCATCCCCCACGGCACGGAGCGTCCGGCAACCGCGGATGCCCTTGCAGCGCAGGACGTGGCCTGATGAGCATCATCACCGCGGCCGGGAACAGCGCACCCGGGCCGGGCCTGGCTCCGGGGGTGCTGGAGAAGGCCAAGTCCCGGCGCGACCGCCGGACTTTCCTCGCCCTCCTGGCACCCGCCATCCTGGGCCTGGTTGCCAGTTTCGTCCTGCCGCTGGCCTACATGGTCAGGATGTCCTTCAACGAAGGCGGTCCCGACGGCGTGGTGGAGGAGGGCTTCACCCTCCGGCACTACATCGAACCGCTGGGCGACTCCTACTTCTGGAAGGTCACCCTGGACACGTTCCAGATGGGCCTGGTGGTCGGCGTCCTGTGCGTCCTGGTCTCCTACCCGGTGGCGATGTTCCTGGCCCGCTCCACCAGCAAGTTCAAAGGACTCCTGACGGCCCTGGCCATCGCGCCGCTGCTGACATCCGCCGTCGTCCGGACCTATGGCTGGATGGTCATCCTGGGCGACACGGGACTGGTCAACTCGTCCCTGAAGAGCATGGGCTTCATCACCGATCCGCTGAAGCTGACCAACAACATGACCGGCGTGACGATCGGCCTGGTGGAGATCTTCATGCCCTACGCCATCCTGGCCATGATCTCCGGCTTCGGCCGGCTCAGCCCCCAACTCGAGGAGGCGGCCGGATCGCTCGGCGCCAGCAAGTTCAAGGTGTTCACCCGCGTGACGCTGCCCCTGACCCTGCCCGGCGTCCTGACGGCCTTCCTCATGGTGTTCGTGCTCTCCGTCAGCACCTTCATCACCCCGCGCCTGCTTGGCGGCGGCGCCGTGCAGGTGCTCGCCACGGAGATCTACGACCAGACCACGGGCCTGCTCAACTGGCCCTTCGCGGCGGCCCTGTCCGTCATCCTCCTGGTGCTCTTCGGCATCATCATCAGCGTGTACCAGCGCCTGACCAAGAAGATCGGAGCCTGAGATGAGCCAGAACACCCTGGCGGCGCACCCTCCCGCCGCAGCCCGGACCGCGGCACCGGTCTTCAAGCCGCGCCGCAAGACCGGGACCTTCGTCTTCAACGCCCTGGTCTTCCTGCTGTACCTGTTCCTGCTGGCGCCACTGCTGATCGTGGTGGTCATCTCCTTCGCCTCCAACCAGTACCTGTCCTTCCCGCCGGAAGGCTTCACGCTGGACTGGTATGCGGCCCTGCCGGGCCAGGAGACGTTCATGAGCGGCCTGCGGATCAGCCTGATCACCGCCTCGGCGGTTACCGTGCTGGTCCTGATCCTCGGCGTCCCGGCTGCCCTGGCCCTGGCAAGGTTCCGCTTCAAGGGGAAGGCCGCCATCCAGGCTTTCTTCCTCTCGCCGCTCATGATTCCCAGCATCGTCCTGGCGCTTGGCCTGGTGCTGCTGTTCGGGCCCCTGAAGCTCAACAACACCTATGCCGGCATCATCATCGGCCACATCGCGGTGACCTTCCCGTTCGTGGTCCGCACCACGCTCATGAGCCTGGCCACCACGGACACTTCCTGCGAGGAGGCGGCCCGGATCCTGGGCGGTGATTCCTGGACCGTGTTCCGGCGCATCACCCTGCCGCTCATCCGGCCCGGCGTCATCGCCGGCGGCGTGATCGCGTTCATCGTGTCCTTCGACGAGGCCGTGATTTCCCTCTTCGTCGCCGAATCCGGCCTGCCCACCCTCCCGGTCCAGGTGCTGCGCTACGTGGAGAACTCCGCCGACGCCGCAGTGGCCGCACTCTCTGTGCTCCTGATCCTGTTCTCCATGGCCGTAGTGGTCATCGTGGAACGCGTGATGGGCCTGCGGAAGGCCCTGTAGCACCCAGCACATCCCTGGCCCGCAGAATGGCCGCGCCCGGTTCACCGCCGGCGCGGCCATTCCGTTTTTCCACAGGCCTTTTCATAAGGATTCCTTATGATGGGACGCCCAATAGGTCTTTGTCGTGAGGGTGGTCACGGTGGAACCCTCGAAGTGTGGGGAAGTGATACCTGCAACATTCACGAGGAAAGAGGACAACGTGACTGCCGTGATCGATCTCGTGGCGGATCTGGGAGAAGGATTCGGCGCATATACCCTGGGCGAGGACCAGGAGCTCCTGGACATCGTTTCCAGCGCGAATATCGCCTGCGGCTTCCACGCCGGGGACCCTGACATCATGGACCGCACCGTGGCCGAATGCGTCCGCCGCGGCGTCGGCATCGGTGCCCACCCCAGCTTCCCGGACCTGCGCGGCTTCGGCCGGCGCGCCATGGACCTCACCGCGGAGGAAGTCCGCACCGACACCCTCTACCAGCTCGGCGCCCTCTCCGCCTTCGCCGCCTACCACGGCACCCGCGTTTCCCACATCGCCCCGCACGGCCGCCTCGGCAACCTCGTCGCCACCCGCGCCGACTACGCCGACGCCGTTGCTGACGCCGCCTTCCGCGCCGACCCCTCCCTGATTGTCCTCGCGCAGGACGGCGAACTGGCCCGAGCCGCCGAACAGCGCGGCCTCGGCGTAGCGATCGTCGGCATCGCGGATCGCGCCTACCAGCCGGATGGCACCCTCGTTCCCCGCAGCCAGCCCGGCGCGGTGCTGCACGATCCCGCCGTCATCGTCGAACGGACCGTCCGCATGGTCTGCGAAGGAGTCATCGAAACAGTGGCCGGCACCGACGTCGCCATCCAGGCGGACACCGTGCTGCTGCACGGCGACAACCCCGGCGCCGTCGCCCTCGCCCGGCTCATCCGCAAGGAACTCACCGCCGCCGGCGTCCGCATCGCCCCGCTCGCCGAGGTCCTCGCCGCCCGGTCCAAGCGGAACCCGCAGAACGCAGCCTGACATGAGCACCAACGCCACCCCCGCCGTCGAGATCCACGAGTCCGGCGATTCCGCCGTCCGCGTCGTGGCCGTCTCCGCGGACCCCGAGCGCAACTGGGACACCGTGCACCGGCTGGCCGGCTGGCTGGACACCTGCGACGCCGAAGGCCTCCACGGCGCCGTCCCCACCTACGATTCCGTGCTGGTCGAGTTCGACCCCGCCGTGGTCTCCGCGAAGCAGCTGCGCGCCTACGTTCTGCTCGGCCTGCGCCAGCTCGGCCTGCGCCAGCTGGACCTCGCCGGGAGCTCCGCCCGCGGGCCGCTCGAGTTCGAAGTGCCCGTCGCCTACGGCGGCGACTTCGGCCCGGACCTGGAAAAGGTGGCCGAACAGCAGGGAATCACGGTGGCCGAAGTCATCGCCCTGCACTCGGCCAAGAGCTACACGATCCGCTGCATGGGCGCCCCCGCCGGTTCGCCCATGATGGACGGCCCCGACTTCCCGCTTCCCGTGCCGCGCCTGAAGGACCCGCGCCTCAGCGTCCCCGCCGGCGCGATCGCCGTGGCCGGCCGGCAGGCCGTCATCGCCCCCGCGGTGGCGCCCGGCGGCTGGTGCGTGATCGGCCAGACCCCGCTCACCGTCCTCGACCTCGGCCGGGACCCGCTGGTCCCTTACCGTCCCGGAGATACCCTGCGCTTCCGCCCGATCAGCCACGAAGAGTTCAACGATTACGTCGGCAGCCACCTGGAGGCCCTCAACCCGGCTGATCTCCATCCGGAGGTGGCGCTGTGAACGGCCGCATCGTTGTCGAGCAGCCCGGAAACTCCGTGGTCACGGACCTCGGCCGCTTCCGCGGACCGCGCTTCGGCCTGCCGGTCAACGGCGCCCTGGACCAGTTCTCGGCCCGCGCCGCGAACATCCTCGCCGGCAATGAGGACAATGCTCCGCTGCTGGAGGTGACCGCGCTGGACTTCCGGATGCGCGCGGACCAGGACTTCCTGATCGCCGTCACCGGAGCCCCGCTGACCCTCACGGTCGGTGGCCGGGAACAGCCGCAGTGGGAACCTGTTTCGGTCCGCGCCGGGGAGGCCGTGGCCATTCGCGGCATCCACACCGGGCTGCGGGCCTACCTGGCCATCCACGGTTCCGTCGACGCGCCGCTGCTCATGGGCAGCTGCGCTCCGGACACCGTGATCGGCTTCGGCTTGAAACTGGGCGAAGGGACCGTGCTGGGCATCCAGCGCAGTGTCGCACCGCTCCGTCAGCCCTACTTCGACATCCCGCTGTTCCGCCTGGGCCTTGAGCGTCCCGTGATGGGTTCGGAACTCGTGGTGGATGTCACCGACGGCCCGGATGTGGCCGAATTCGGTGACTCGGCAGACCTGCTGTTCGCCTCCGGCTACACGGTGAGCGGACGCAGCAACCATATTGGACTCCGGCTCGGCGGCGAACTGCCGGAACGGTTGTCCAACGCGGAGGTCCTCTCCCGCGGTGTCCCGGTGGGCGCCGTGGAAGTCCCCAACAGGGAGGAACTCCTGGTCCTGCACCGGGGGCGCGGCGTCACTGCCGGGTACCCGGTCCTGGCCGTCGCCACCAGCCTTGGACTCCATGTCCTGGCCCAGGCCCGGCCCGGGGATGTTGTCCGTTTCCGGAAGACCACCGTCGCCGAGGCGACCCTGGCCTACCGGGCCTCCATGCGGCAGCTCGAATCCCTCCGAACAACCGTCAACACCGTTTTCAAACTTCTCGGCGTCGGAGACGAACCCGGTTGGCGTGAACTGCCACCGGCCCTCGCCATCTGAAACCCCTCGCCACCGTCACGGGGCCTTGCTACGCTCCAAAGAACAAGGGAAAACACATGTCAACAAGCACCAACGCTGCGTCCACGCAGCCCGGACACCTGACCGGCCGGCAGACCCGCAAGGTCGTCACTGCCGGCTGTGTCGGCATCTTCGTGGAACTCTACGACAACGGCATCTTCGCCTTCATGGCAGGGACCCTGGCCCTGGTGTTCCTCGCTCCCGGCAACCCGGACAACGCCCTGCTGTTCGTGTTCGCCGGCTACGCGGTGTCCTTCTTCGTGCGTCCGCTGGGCGCCGTGGTCTGTGGCTACCTGGGTGACCGGATCGGCAGGCAAAAGCTCCTGGTCTTCGTGATCATGCTGATCAGCGTGGCCACCGCCGGCATCGGCCTGCTGCCGCCCTACGCGGCGATCGGCATCGCGGCACCCATCCTGCTGGTCCTGCTGCGCATGCTCCAGGGCTTCTCCGTGGGCGGCGAAGCCGCCGGCGCCATGACCTTCCTGGCCGAGCACGCTCCCGAAGGCAAGCGCGGCGTCATCACCTCCTACGCCCAGATCGCCTCCTTCGCTGCCCTGCTGACCGGCACTCTGGTTGCCTACTCCATGTCGCCGTGGCTCACCCAGGCAGCCATCGACGGCGGCGGCTTCGGTTCCTTCGCCTGGCGCGTTCCGTTCCTGGTCGCCATCCCCATGGGCATCATCGGCTTCTACATCCGCAAGGCGATCGCCGACACCCCGAACTTCACCAAGCTGAAGGAAGAGGGCGGCCTGTCCAAGAACCCCTTGAAGGAAGCCTTCAAGTCCGCCGAGCACCGCCGCGCCATGCTGCTGGCCCTGTTCATCCCACTGATGAACGGCTCCGGCTACTACGTTCTGTTCTCCTACATGCCCACGTTCCTCAAGGGCAAGCAGATCAACTTCACCATCGGCGAGGCCCTCATCGTCACCGCCTGCAGCCTCGTGGTCATCTGCATCGCCATCCCGTTCATGGGTGCCCTGTCCGACCGCGTTGGACGTAAGAAGGTCATCGCCGGTGCAGCAATCGCCATGGCAATCGTCGGCATCCCGGCCTACGCGCTGATCGCCACCGGCAACATGGGGCTGGCCATCCTCGGCGCCTCCCTCATGGCAGTGGTGTTCGCCGGCCACACCGCCGTCATCCACATCCTGATCGTGGAACTGTTCCCCACCCGTGTCCGCTACTCGGCGTACGGCCTGGGCTACAACATCTCCTCCGCGCTCTTCGGCGGCACCGCCCCGCTGCTCATGACCTGGCTGATTTCCAGCACGGGCAACATCTACATGCCGGCCTTCTACGCCGTCATCACCGCCCTGGGCACCCTCGCCGCGGTCAGCACGGTCAAGGACCGCGCCCACGAGCCGCTGCGCGACGCCTGAGTCCAATCCATCCGGTGCCGTCCTCCCGTCGGGGAGGGTCCGGCGCCGCCTTCCAAGACATCCGGAGTAACCATGTCCTTCTCTGACTACACCACCGCAGTGGTGACCGGCGCGTCCACCGGCATGGGCGCGGCCATCGCCGAACGCCTCGCCAAGCGCGGCCTGACGGTCCACGCCTTTGCCCGCAACGACGACCGGCTCAAGGAACTGGCCGACCGCACCGGGGCCATCCCGCATGCAGTGGACCTGACCGACACGGCCGCCGTCGCTGCGGAACTGGAAGGCCTGGAGGTGGACGTCCTGGTGAACTGCGCCGGTGTCTCCCGCCCCGGGAACATCCTGGATTCGTCCGAGTCGGACATCGACGAACTGATTGACGTGAACCTCCGCGGCCTCCTCCAACTGACCCGGTTGGTGCTTCCGGGCATGGTGGAGCGGGACCTCGGCCACATCGTCAACATCAGCTCGATCGCCGGCACCTACAACTTCTACGGACACACGGTGTACCACGCCACCAAGGCAGCCGTTCACCAGATCTCGCGCCAGCTCCGCAACGACACCGTGGGCAAGCGCATCCGGGTCACGGAAATCTGCCCAGGCCGGGTGGAGACCGAGATCTTCGGCCGGAACATGGGCGGTACCCCGGAGGCCATGGAAGAGGCGTGGAAGACGTACTACGAAGGCTACGAGTCGCTGACCACCGGCGACATCGTGGATGCCCTCGACTACGCCGTGGACACTCCCCGGCACGTGAACGTGGGCATGCTGGAGATCATGCCC
Organism: Arthrobacter celericrescens; assembly: GCF_003614925.1. GTDB lineage: Bacteria > Actinomycetota > Actinomycetes > Actinomycetales > Micrococcaceae > Arthrobacter > Arthrobacter celericrescens. The sequence goes on along the minus strand of NZ_QYLP01000032.1, from coordinate 36,473 downwards.
ACCTTCCAGGTTCCGGGTGGCCTGGTGTTCGACCGGCGCGCCTAAGCGCCGGGGCAGCATCGCCCTGACCCCCGTTCCCACCCGGATCTTTGTCCGGGTCCATAAATTCCGGTGGATACCGCACTTCCTCCACCGGACATACAAGCCGCCGGCCACACTCCCGTTTCGTGGCCGGCGGCGCCCGTTTAAGCGGCGCTTTCAATGCGCGACGGCGGTCTGGCGCAGCAAGGCGATGGCGTTCTCCTTTGTGACGAGCCGCGGGCGAGACATCTTCAGAAATATCTTGACCCCCACAAATGGGGCTGCGATTCTCAATGCATGCCAACCTGTCAGACAGCCGGACAGCCGGACAGGCTTGTGGGTGATCGTGCGGGACCAAGGTCCTCGTCACATCGTCGCGCCTCGACCGTCTGGGGCGCTTTGGTACGCGGACCGAAAATGAGCCAAAAAGTTTAGATCCGGGACACAAAAACACGGAATGTGTTCTAAGTAACGTTGTGAGTCCGGACAGTGCCGTCCGGACTGCACTGTCAGAAGGAAGCCCATGGTGACAGCTACTGTGGACGACATCCTGTCGGATCTCCCGCCGGGTTGCGCCAGACTCATTCTTCACCCGACCTGCGCCAGCCATCGGGTTGAGCGGTTGCTGATCGTTGACGCGGATGACGAGATGCGGGATGTCCGGGCAGCATTGGTTCTACTGGTCGGAGTGCGCGGACGCTCGGTCTTGCCCGCTGTTCGCAGGCTTCTTGCCAACCCGCCGTTGGTCCTCGCCGTCAAAGGCCGGCCCGAGGACGTGGCGGAAGCAGAAGAACTCCTGAGGGATACGGGTGCCGGGCTCCTGCTGGTTGATCCGGAGACGGACTGGGACCGGTTTGTTTCCATTGCCAATGCCAGGATCCGGCCGCGCAGCTACCAGAGCGAAGTTCTGACGCTGCTCGAGGAGGATCTTTTTGCGATAGCCCAAACGACCGCCCGCCTGACGTCCAGCCATGTGGTCATTGAGGACGCCGCCAACAAGGTGCTCGCCTACTCCACGGTGTGCAATGACATCGATGAACTCCGCAAGGCATCGATCCTGGCGCGGCGGGGTCCGCGCAAATACGAACTGCTGCTGAAGGACCTCGGCGCCTACCGTGAGCTGCATCGAACCCGCGCGACCGTTCGCGTGCCTGCCAGGCCGCAGGACGGCTTGCGGGAACGCGTTGCGATTGCATTGTTCGCAGGCCACCGCATCATGGGCTACATCTGGCTTCAGGAAACCGGCGAGGGCTTTGGTGAGGACGTTGAGTATGTTCTGACCGGCTCGGCAACGCGGGCGGCTGCCGAACTGATCCGGTACCGCAACCACCAGGCGGTACCGATGCGGGAGGACCGGATCGTCCGTATCCTGTCCGGCCCGGCGGAGGCCGCGGCCACTGCCCACAGCGAGAAGCTGCCCGCGGATCTTCCCGCGGCCCTGATCCTCATAGGAATGTCCGCAGAGGCCGCCCAGGCCGACGATGCGGCACTGAAGCACGGCGAACTTGCCAACCTGGCTTCCATCCATGCGGCAGCCTACAAAGCCTCAGCCATCGTCGGGCAATTCAAGGGAGATACCGCTGTCATTGTCCCCGGACTGCAGCCGAAGAACGCAAAGGCCGGCCTCCGAAGCCTGGCAGAAGCCATCGTCAATGATGCGAGCAAACACCTGGGGGTCGCCCCGTTTGCAGCAGTCGGGCCAGTTGCCACCGACCTGTTGTCGGTTCACTCGACGACGGCAAAGGCTGAGGCCTTACTGGGCTGCCTGCGCCGCGAAGGGGACTCCTTGGTGGCCACCGAAGACGATTTCGAGGCAGAGATCCTCCTCCACGATGCAGTGGCGTGCTTCACCGCCTCCACCTTTCGCCACCGTGCGCTCTGGACCCTCCTTCGTGACGACAGTGATCTGGCCGAGACGCTTCGCGTGTACTTCGACGTCTCACTGGACGTGGCTGCATGCGCGCACCGCATGAACCTGCACAAGAACACCGTCTACTACCGGATCAGCAAGGCCGGGCGGATTACCGGCCTGGACTTCACTGATCCGCGCCATTCTTTGGTCGCCCTGCTTCATGTCCAGGAGTGGGCGAACAGGTACAAGGAGCAAGCGGAAAAGAAATGACAACAGTAATCGATTCTCCTCCGCTCGGACCCGTGCTTGACGACATTGTCCGGACGCACCGGCCGCGGACTGAGCGTGGCTCCGTCCCAGCCAGCATTCCGCATCTGGCCGCGCCGCCGTTCGACCGGTTCGGGATCGCCGTCGCCACCACCGAGGGTGAGATGTTCAGCGCCGGCGATGCCGGCATCCCGTTCTCGATACAGAGCATTTCCAAGGTCTTCACCCTGGCCATGGCACTGGGCGCCGACGAGCAAGACTCGCTTTGGTCCCGGGTCCTTCGCGAGCCTTCGGGAACTGCTTTCAATTCCTTGGTCCAGCTTGAAGTCGAACACGGGATTCCCCGCAACCCCTTCATCAATCCCGGTGCTCTGGTGGTGACGGACCACCTGATGGAAAGCTTCCCCGACGGGGCGGATCACTTCGTGCGTTTCCTCGCCGAACAGGTGGGGGAGTCCGCTGCCGGGTCCGGGCCCTATATCGACGAAGCGGCGGCACAAAATGAGTTCGCCAACGGCAACCGCAATCTTGCCCTCGCGCATTTCCTGAAGGACTTCGGCAACTTGCGCCACCCGGCCCAGGCGGTGGTCGAGTCCTACACCAGGCAGTGCTCCGTGATGATGACCTGCGAACAAACGGCGAAGGCCGGGCTCTTCCTGGCGCGCGGCGGACAAGGAGTCTCCGGTTCTGTTGTCTCCAGGGACCAAGCGAAACGTATCTGCTCCATCATGCTGACCTGCGGCATGTACGACGCCGCCGGCGAGTTCGCCTATCGGGTCGGGCTTCCGGGAAAGAGCGGGGTCGGCGGCGGAATCCTGATCATCGTCCCCGGAGAATGCTCCATCTGCGTTTGGAGTCCAAGGCTGGATTCCAAGGGCAACTCGCTGGCCGGAATGGCGGCGCTCGCGGACCTCACGGACCGCACCGGTTGGTCGGTGTTCTGATCGCGCCTGCCGTGGTTTCACGCGGTTCAGCCGCGCCCAAATGTTGAAACAAACGAAAGGAATCACATGTCCATCGACACAAGTGACCAGAGAGACGGTCACGTGACCGACGGCGGTCACGCACACGCCTCGGACTCGCTTATCCACGCTGAGGAAGCGGGCTACCACAAGGGCCTTAAAGCCCGCCAGATCCAGATGATCGCCATCGGCGGCGCCATCGGCACGGGACTGTTCCTGGGCGCCGGCGGCCGCCTTCATATAGCGGGGCCTTCATTGGTCGTGGCGTATGCAGTGTGCGGTTTCTTCGCTTTCCTGATCCTCCGCGCTCTCGGCGAACTCGTTCTGCACCGCCCGTCGTCGGGGTCCTTCGTCTCCTACGCCCGGGAGTTCTTCGGCGAGAAGACCGCCTACGTCGTGGGCTGGTTCTACTGGATCAACTGGGCCATGGCCACCATCGTGGATACCACCGCCGCGGCGCTGTACATGAATTTCTTCGGCAAATACGTCCCTTGGATGGGCGCGGTCCCGCAGTGGGCGTGGGCCCTCATCGCACTGATTGTGGTCCTCAGCCTGAACCTTGTTTCCGTGAAGGTGTTCGGCGAACTTGAGTTCTGGTTCTCCTTGGTCAAAGTCGCTGCGCTTGTGGCGTTCCTGCTCGTTGGCACCTACTTCGTCATTTTCGGTACCCCCGTCAATGGCCAGGAGGTCGGTTTCAGCCTCATCGCGGACAACGGCGGAATGTTGCCCAACGGCCTGCTCGCCATGATCCTCGTCATGCAGGGTGTGCTGTTCGCCTACGCCGGAATCGAGCTCGTGGGCACCGCTGCGGGCGAGACGGAGGCCCCCGAAAAGATCATGCCCAAGGCCATCAACTCCGTCGTCTACCGGATCGGCCTGTTCTACGTCGGTTCGGTCCTGCTGCTGGTGCTCCTCCTCCCGTACACCTCGTATGAAAAGGGTGTCAGTCCGTTCGTGACGTTCTTCGGTTCCATCGGCGTCCAAGGGGTGGACGTGATCATGAACCTCGTGGTCCTCACCGCGGCACTGTCTTCACTGAACGCGGGCCTCTACTCCACGGGCCGGATCCTGCGTTCCATGTCCATGGCTGGGTCGGCGCCGAAGTTCGCCCAGCGCATGAACAAAGCCGGCGTTCCGTACGGCGGCATCGCCATCACCGCCGGAGTCTCCCTGCTCGGTGTTCCGTTGAACTACCTCGTCCCGCACGAAGCTTTCGAAATCGTCCTCCACGTGGCGGCTGTGGGAATCATCGTGATGTGGGCCTCCATCGTCCTGTGCCAGATTCAGCTCAAGCGCTGGGCGGACAGGGGCTGGCTCCAGCGTCCGGCCTTCCGGATGTTCGGTGCCCCGTACACCGGCTACCTTGCCTTGCTCTTCCTGGCGGGCATCCTCGTCATCGTCTTCATTGATTCCCCGCTCACCATGGTGGTCACCGTTATCGCCTGCGCCCTGATGGTCCTCGGCTGGTACCTGTGCCGCAAGCAGATCCATGAGATTGCGGCAGCCAGGGATGGCTACACAGGCGAAGCCCCGGTGATAGCCAACCGGCAAAGCGTCAGGTAGCAAACGGACTCCCAAAGAACAGCCGGTCCTCGTCCCAAATCCCACTCCCAACCCACAAGAGGTAACACCATGAAGCACACGCCCATCGGCGCAGGAAGCAAGACTCCCACCCCGGCGACAATTGCTGCGAGGGCCGCCGCTCCTGCAGCGGCGATTTCCCAGCAGGTCGCCGCAGACGAAACGCCGGCAATCAGCGTCGGCACGGATGCCGCGTTTGCTGCAGCCGTCCCGAGGCCGGCATCCGGGCGCGGTCTGAAGAACATCTCCGAAGTCCGGCATTTCTTCCGGACCAATGATGTGCCGGTGTTCTTCATCGGGGCAACGCCCTTCAACCTGCTCGGCCTGGACCGCTGGGTGCGGAATTTCTCATACGTGACCTACTACGACGCATGGGACGGGGCCCACCCCAAGGTCTTCTCGCCCTCATACAAGCCGTACCACGAATTCGAAGACGGCGAGGCGATCAACAACTGGCTCTTGAACAACCCCGAAGTCCGCGCGCACATGGCGCGAGGCCTTCTCCCAGGCGTCCGGCCCAAGGTGGCGATGGTGTTCTTCAACGAAGAAACCGAAGCGATCTGCGCCGAACTCGGCTACGACCTTATCCTGCCCCCTGCGAGCTTGCGGGAACGCCTCGACTCGAAGATCGTCACCACACAACTGGGCAACGAGGCTGGGGCGCCAAGTGTCCCCAACGTCCTGACCACCGCCGACAGCTGGGACGAACTTGTCGAGGCGGCCGGGGCTGCCGGCCTGGGTGGGGACCTCGTGGTCCAGACACCGTACGGGGATTCCGGAAAGACAACGTTCTTCATCTCCTCCGAAGCGGACTGGGACAGGAACAAGGAGGACATCGTCGGCCAGGAGCTGAAGGTGATGCGCAGGATCAATAACCTGCCCGTCGCCGTCGAGGCCGTCATCACGCGGTGCGGCACCGTCGTCGGACCGTTCCTGACCGAGCTGACCGGGTATGCAGAGCTCACCCCGTACCGGGGTGGTTGGTGCGGGAACGAAATGCACTCCGCAGTCCTGACCCCCGGCCAAAGGGCCAAAGCAACCGAGCTTGTACGGCGGCTCGGCGACCGGCTAGGCGAAGAGGGCTACCGCGGATTCTTTGAAGTCGACGTACTCATCGACACCGACGAAGACGAGGTCTACCTGGGTGAACTGAATCCCCGGATCAGCGGTGCCTCCGCGATCACCAACGTCACCGCCGGTGCTTATGCTGACATCCCGCTGTTCCTCTTCCACCTGCTCGAATACATGGACGTCGATTTCGTCCTGGACGTCGATGAGATCAACCAGCGTTGGGAAGACCTGGCCGGCGGAGACACGTGGAGCCAAATGATCATCAAGGAAACGTCTCCGATCGTGGAGCAACTCCTGGAAACCCCGCCCACCGGCCAGTACTTCCTGGACGCCACCGGCGCGCTGGTTTTCAGGCGAGCGGCACTTGACTGGCACCAGCTCAAGGACGAATCGGAGGCCTTCTTCCTGCGCATTTACGGCCCGGGGGACTACCGGTGGAAAGGCGCGGACCTGGGCGTTCTGGTCACGAAGGGACGCCTGCAACGCGACAACAACGGCCAATCATCGTTGACCATCCGCGCACGCCACCTCATCGACTCGATACGTTCGCGCTACCTCGGAGTTGCGCTTGCCGATGCCGCCGAGCCGAAGCCGTCCCAGGGCGTGAAGTCCCGGTGATAGCTCTTTCAGGTACAGGATCGATGGAGTCAGCAGGACGGATGGCCGACGAAGCTGAAACCGGATTCCCGGCAGGCATGAATCTGGAAAACTGGCAGTCAGCCCAGTATTTGCATTGGAGTTTCCAGCACATGGCCGATTTCCTGCCCACGGCTGTCATATCCCGTGGAAGTGGGCCGGTGGCGGTTCTCCAGGCACAGCCCCGGGGTGCCGCCCTGGACGGCATCCGCGTGGCGCCGTCGCACGGCGGGGTGCCGGCAACAGTCCGCGAAATCATGGATGCCACCAATACGGACGGTTGGGCGGTCCTGCATGAAGGGAACCTCGTAGCGGAAGAATATTCAGGGGGCATGACCGCTGGTTCGTCGCACCTTCTGATGTCGGTCAGTAAGACACTGGTCGGGGCTGTTGCCGGTGCTTTGTCAGGGGGCGGAGTCCTCGACGTCGACGCCCTGGTGACTGCCTACGTTCCGGCTTTGGCGGGGTCGGGATACGCCGGTGCCACGGTCCGGAATCTGTTGGATATGCGATCCGGCATTGCGTTCTCGGAGAACTACCTCGATCCTTTTGCGGAAGTCCGGCTCCTCGAGGAAGCCATTAGCTGGGCACCACGAATGGACCCGGGGCTGCCTTCCACGCTCTACGGGTATCTCCAGACCCTGCGGCAAAAGACCTTCCACGGAGGAGTCTTCGAATACCGCTCCTGTGAAACCGACGTCCTTGGCTGGGTTTGTGAAGCGGCTGCGGGGGAGCCGATGCCCCAGCTGATGTCCCGGCTCCTCTGGAGCCGGATCGGCGCCGAGTTCGACGCAACGATAGGCACGGACCCCGTGGGCACCGGCATGTTTGACGGAGGGATCAACGCGGGACTGCGGGACATGCTCCGGTTTGGTTCGGTCTTCCTTAACGACGGCGTTTCGCTGACGAATGAGCGGATCCTGTCGCCGGGCTGGATCGCAGAGACGCTCGACGGCGCAGCCGACTCCAGGGAAGCCTTCCTCTACAGTCCGGGAGACAACCGGATGCCCGGGGGCATGTACCGTAACCAGATCTGGTTCCCCTACCCGGGCAACGATGTGTTGCTGTGCCTGGGCATCCACGGCCAAATGATCTACATCAACCGCCCCGCGCGGGTTGTCGCGGCGAAGCTGTCCAGCTGGCCGCTGCCCCAGGACGCACTGAAGCTCTTCTCAACTTTGGGCGCTTTCGATGCCATGTCGGCCGCCCTGGCCGCGGACACCGCCGGGCTTCGGGAACAAGCCCATTAGCCCACCGTTCCTGCTGCCCGGGAGACGGACAGCCATTTCGAGAACCAGAAACACGGAAACAGATATGACAAACGAAACATCCGGCAAGGAAACGAAGACCCCCAGCCGGGCCTGGCGCGTCCGGGCCGACGCCTGGGAATTCCTTGGGTATGCCCTGAAGCAGCTGAACATGGGAAGTTCTGCCAAACCTTCCCAAGCCAGCTTGCAGGACCAGGTTCGGAGGGCGCTGGGCCTGCTGAAGGCGGTTGAACCGTACTGGGCAGCTCCCGGGGTGGTTACAGTGGCGAGGCTTGACGAGGCCGTGACGTCCGGTGAATTCCAGGCTGCCGTGGATTTGCTGGCATCGGTGGCACAACACCTGCCGTCTTCCGGGTCCCAGGCTGAAGCCCAGAGGAACAGCCGAGCGACGCAGGAGGGGTATGAGCCGGAAACCGCGGACGGACGCGAGAGCGTCTCCAGGCCCCGGTTTGAGGTTCTTCTTGTGGATGACATCACGGACCAGGAGGCGGAGGCGCTCAAGTCCGACATGTACGCCCAGCGGCGGCCGACCGACTCATTTCACTATGAAGTAACGGTGGTCCCGAGCTATGAGGACGCGCTTGTGGCCTTGCTGCTCAACCGCGACATTCAGGCCTGCATCCTCAGGCCCGGCTTCCAGGTCGCCAGCAAGCAGCCCCTGGGCCGGGACCTGCGCAATTTCCTTGCGGACCACGTCAGTGAGCGGCTTGAGGGGATGCGTCCGATCGAACGCATCCTCAATCTGTCCGAACGAATCTCCGAACTTCGTCCGGAGCTTGACGTGTATTTGGTGGCAGGCGTCTCCATTGAAACGCTGGCCGGATCCCTCACCCGCCGGTTCAGGAGGATCTTCCGGAGGCAGGATCACCTTGACCTGCATTTGTCGCTGCTCTCGGGCATCGCTGAACGCTACGAGACACCGTTCTTTACGGCTATCCAGAACTACAGCCGCCGTCCCTCCAGCGTGTTCCATGCTTTGCCGATTTCCCGCGGAGGATCAGTAGGCAGCTCCCCGTGGATCCGCGACATGGCCGACTTCTACGGACTCAACCTCCTGCTGGCCGAGACCTCCGCAACATCGGGCGGTCTGGACTCACTGTTGGATCCGCATGGGTCCATCAAACATGCGCAGGATTTGGCGGCACGTGCGTTCGGGGCCGAGAGGACCTACTTCGTTACGAACGGAACATCGACGGCGAACAAGATCGTGCATCAGTCGATCCTTGCTCCCGGAGATATCGTCCTGGTCGATCGAAACTGCCATAAGTCCCACCACTACGCCTTTGCCCTCGCCGGTGCCCAGGTTTCTTACCTGGATGCGTACCCGCTGGATAAATATGCCTTTTACGGGGCAGTCCCGCTGGCAAGCATCAAACAGCGGCTGCTGGACTATCGCCGCGAAGGTCGTTTGGACGAAGTCAAGATGATCACCCTGACCAACTGCACGTTCGACGGCATCGTCTACGACGTCGAACGGGTCATGGAGGAATGCCTCGCCATCAAACCGGATCTCGTCTTCCTCTGGGATGAAGCATGGTTCGCCTTCGCCGGATTCCATCCGGTTTACCGGCGGAGAACCGCGATGGCAGCGGCGAGGAAGCTCGCGTCCTCCTTCAGTGATCCGTCCTACGGCGCCCGGCACGCCAAACAGGAAGCGCTTCTCCGGAATCCCGGGACCAACGAATATGCAGACGACGAGCTCTGGCTGAACACCCGGCTGATACCGGATCCCAAGAAGGCCAGGCTTCGGGTGTACGCCACCCAATCCACCCACAAGACCCTGACATCGCTCCGCCAAGGCTCGATGATCCATGTTCACGACCAGGACTTCAGGGAGATGAATCAGGAATCGTTCCGCGAAGCGTACATGACGCACACCTCGACCTCACCGAATTACCAGATTCTGGCCTCCCTGGACATCGGACGCCGCCAGGTGGAGCTCGAAGGTTTTGGCCTGGTGCAAAGGCAGGCCGACCTCGCCACGAGCCTGGCTGAGGCAGTGGCGCGGAACGCCCTCCTGAAGAAATACTTCCGGGTCCTCACAACCCATGACCTGGTGCCGGCCCGGTACCGGGCCTCTACCAGCCCCATGCCGTTGCGGGACGGCTACTCAACCTTCGAACGCGCCTGGCAACACGATGAATTCGTTGTCGACCCGAGCCGGCTGACGTTGGACATCAGCCGCACCGGCGTCGACGGCGATACCTTCCGGCATCAGTTCCTCGCGGACAAACACGGCATCCAGGTCAACAAGACCTCCCGCAACAGCGTGCTTTTCATGACCAACATCGGGACCAGCCGCAGCGCCGTGGCGTATCTGATTGAGGTTCTCGTGAAACTGGCAGAGACATTCGAGAATGAGGCTCCCGGTGTGCTGAACGGAAACGGACCGACGGCGGTGACGCACGCTCCGGAGGCAGCCACGCCGCCGTTGCCGGACTTCAGCCATTTCGCGGCCCGGTTCCGGAAAGGGGCTTCCACGCCGGACGGGGATATCCGGTCGGCATTCTTTGAAAGCTATCGTCCGGGTGCAACCGCCTACCTCACCCCCGACGAGCTTTCGGCGCAGATCGGGAGCGGGACCGAGGTGGTGTCGGCGGGCTTCGTCACGCCCTACCCGCCAGGATTTCCCATCCTGGTCCCCGGCCAGGTCATCACCACCCAGACCCTGGACTTCATGGCTGCCTTGGATACCCGCGAGATCCATGGCTTCAACCCGGATCAGGGCTATCTCGTGTTCAAAGACTAGAAGAAGGGGTTCATCAGGCATGACCTCTCTCGTAGCGCAGGGGCTTCGACAGTGAAAAAACGTCGCGTATCGGATTGGACAAAGCTGATAGGAAAACGGGTTGAGGTCCGGCATTCGGGCGAACAGGTCCAAACGGGACTTGTCGACAACGCCATGCCCGACTCCTCCGTTATCTGGCTCGCACCCGAAGGGGTCTATCGCAGGGCACTCTTCGAAGCGGCCCACGGCTTCGAAATATGGGTCGAGTACGAGGCACAGAACCAGCCGGTGGCGGAGCCCAAGGAAAAACGACCCGTAAGAGGGGTGTTCGGCAGCAATGAGTAAGGAATTTCGAATGAAGAGAAGTGAAAAGGGATCAATCATGGGCAAGGCCATGCGGGGCATTGTTGTGGCCGGGATGTCGGCTGCGATGCTGGCTGTCTCATCGGTCGCGCCCGCATCGGCCGACCCCGTGTACGCTCCGGTCGACCAGCCAGGCCCGGCGCTTTCGGTGCCGCAGAATCTGCTGGACGCCAGCCTCGAGTGCACGGCCAATGCCGGCAACGCAACACGGGACGTGGTGCTCCTGATTCCCGGAACCACACTGACCCCGGAATCGAATTACGACGGGAACTGGTTCCAGGCACTGGACAAGCTGAACTGGCCCTACTGCTCCGTCGCCCTGCCCGAAGACGCGATGAACGACATCCAGGTCTCGGCCGAGTACATCGTCAACGCGATCCGGGAAGTCCGCGCGATCAGCGGCCGGAAGGTGGATCTCCTCGGGTTCAGCCAAGGCGGCCTCGCTCCCCGCTTCGCGCTGCGGTTCTGGCCTGACACCCGCGCCATGGTCGATGACTACGTGGCCCTCGGCGCCACCAACCACGGCAGCCTGACCGTGGACGGCATGTGCGCCGCCGGGTGCGCGCCGGCACTGCAGCAGCAGCGGTTCAACTCCGCCTTCACCCAGGCAACGAATTCCTTCCAGGAAACCTTCGCCGGGATTTCCTACACGGACATCTACTCCCACACCGACCAGTTCGTCACCCCCAACCTCAACGACTCCGGGACCACGTCACTGCACGGCGGCACAGGCACCATCACCAACGTCGCCCTCCAGGATGTCTGCCCGCTCAACGCCGCCGACCACCTGGCCACCGGCACCTACGACCCGGTCGCCTACGCCCTCGCCGTCGACGCCCTCAGCCACGACGGACCCGCAAACCCTGCGAGGACCCCGGCCTCCACCTGCACCAAACTGCTCATGCCCGGCGTCAACCCGCTGACGTTCCCCGGCAAATACGTGGACCTCTGGAACACCGTCCTCGCCCAACTCGTCGCGTACCCGCACGTCGGAACCGAACCGGCCCTCAAGCCCTACGTCTACGCCCAACCCTGACCGCACCTGGTGCCTGTCCAAGCTCCCGACGACGGCCCGCCCCGCACCCCGGCACCCGCGCGGCGCGCAGGAGTACGCTGGCCCCATGCTGACATTGCCGCGCCGGAGCCTTGGGTTACGCCGAGGGCTCGCAATGCCTCCCGCACTCCTCCGCCAGGGCCCGGGCCGGATCGCCGATTTCGACCGCGCCGTGGTCCGCACGATTTCCCGCTGGCCGCACGGGAACCACGACGCCTTCTTCCGCAACCTCTCGGCCTCTGCCACCAAGGGCAAGCTGTGGTTCGCCGTCGCCGGCGCCCTTGCCGCAGTTCCGGGGAAACCCCGCCGGGCGGCAGTGCACGGCCTCCTTGCCCTCGGTGTTGCGTCCGCCGTGACCAACCTCGGCTTCAAGACCCTGCTCCCGCGCGCCCGGCCCCTGCCCGAGCACCTCCCGGTCTTCCGTTTCGTCCATCCGCAGCCCACCAGTTCCTCGATGCCCTCGGGCCACTCGGCCTCGGCAGTGGCCTTTACCCTGGGCGTTTCCTTCGTCCACCCGGCGGCCGGCGCGCTCCTCGCCCCGGTGGCCGCCGGCGTCGCCTATTCCCGCGTCCACACCGGCGCTCATTGGCCCTCCGACGTCGTGTTTGGTTCCGCGATCGGCGTGGGCGCTGCCTTGCTCACCCGCCGCTGGTGGCCGGAGCGGGCCGAGCAGCCGGAGCAGCGCCGCACCGACGAAGACCTCCCGCGGATCGCCGACGGCGCCGGGTTGGCGATCGTCGTCAACGCCAAGGGCGGCTCCTACTCGCCGGAGACCGGCCAACTCCTGCAGGAAGCCTTCCCCCAGGCGCACATCCGCGAGGCCGGCGACGACGATGACGTCACCGCCGTCATCGAGGAAACCGCCGCGCGGCCGGGCACCAAGGCCCTGGGCGTGTGGGGCGGCGACGGAACGGTCGGCACCGCGGCGGCCGCCGCCGTCGAACACGGACTGCCGCTGCTGGTGCTGCCAGGCGGGACGCTCAACCACTTCGCCCGCGACACCGGCATCGCCACCCTCGAGGACGCCGTAGCCGCCGCGGAGGCCGGAAGCGGGATGAGCGTGGACCTGGGGCATGTGACGGCTGGCCGCGGCCAGGACGGGACGGACGAGATCCGTGAGCTCGCCATGCTCAACACCGCCAGCATCGGCGTCTATCCGAACCTGGTGCGCCGGCGCGAACGCCTCCAAGGCGCCCTCGGCAAACCGCTGGCCGGCCTGATCGCGGGGCTGCGCACCTTCGGCGCGTCCTCGCCCACCAGCCTGCTGATCGACGGCGTCCGGCACCGGATCTGGATCCTTTACCTCGGCCGCGGCCGGTACTATCCGCGGGACCTCGCGCCGCTGGCCCGCCCCGTGATGGACGACGGCGTCCTGGACATCCGCATGGTCACCGCGGACGAGCCCTTTGCCCGGCTCCGGCTGCTCTGGGCGGTGGCCACCGGAACCGCCGGCAGTTCGAAGGTGACCCACTTGCGTGAGGCGTCGCGGATCAGCGTAGACGCGCTGGACTCGCCGCTGGTGCTGGCGGTCGACGGCGAACCCCTCCCCGGGGTGCGCAGCGCCGGGTTCAGCGTCGCGCCGGGCCACCTCCGGGTGTACTCGCCGGCCGAGGCAGGCCCGGATCATCCATGAGGACTACCCTGATCCGACCCTGAATCATCCCTGGGACAGGCGAAACCCGGGATCTTCGTGGCTAGCGTTGTTAATACCGTCAACAACACTCAGCTTCAGCGAAAGGGAAGGGACACTTCCATGATCGGGGCACTCCATGATTGAGGCACACGGGCTGCGAAAGGTCTACGGCGAGAAGACCGCCGTCGACGGGGTCAGCTTCACCGTCCAACCCGGAAAGGTCACGGGCTTCCTGGGCCCCAACGGCGCCGGCAAATCCACCACTATGCGCATGATCATGGGCCTGGACCGACCCACCGCCGGCAGCGTCACCGTGAACGGCCTGCCGTATGCCAGGCACAAGGCACCGCTTCACCAGGTGGGCGCCCTGCTCGACGCCAAGGCAGTGCACACCAGCCGCAGCGCCTACAACCACCTCCGGGCCATGGCAGCCACCCACGGCATCCCGAAAAAGCGCATCGACGAGGTCATCGACATGACCGGCCTCAGCGCCGTCGCGAAGAAGAAGGCCGGCGGGTTCTCCCTCGGCATGGGCCAGCGGCTGGGCATCGCCAACGCGCTCCTCGGCGATCCCCAGACCCTGATCCTCGACGAACCGGTCAACGGCCTGGACCCCGAAGGCGTGCTGTGGGTCCGCAACCTCGCACGGTACCTTGCCCGCGAAGGCAAGACGGTCTTCATCTCCAGCCACCTGATGTCCGAGATGGCGCAGACCGCGGACCAGTTGATCGTTATCGGCCGCGGCCGGATCATCGCCGACACCACGGTGGAGGCGCTGATCGAAAGCCAGACCCGCAAGCGCACCCTGGTCCGGACCCCGGACACGTCGCGCCTGGGCGTGCTGCTGGCAGGCGAGGGCGTCCGCGTGGACCAGAACGAGCCGGAAACCCTCGAAGTCTCGGGCATCGACCCGCGTAGGATCGCCGAACTGGCGCTCGAAAACCGCGTGCTCGTCTATGAACTGACGCCGCTCACGTCATCCCTGGAAGAGGCGTACTTCCAGCTGACCCGGGACGAGGTGGAGTACCACTCGCACCTCGAGTCACACGCGGGACAGGCGCCCGGCCCCCTGAACGGAGGCTCCGGAACCGGGGCCTACCGGATGTCCGACGCCGAAGCCGCCGCCATGGAAGGATCCCAGCGATGAGCACCGCCACCGTCTCCGCCAAATCCACGCCTCCGGCAACCGCCGGCCACGGAGTGAACTTCTTCCGGGTCCTCGACTCGGAATTCATCAAGTTCCGGACCCTCCTCAGCACCAAGATCCTGGTGCTGGGCACCTTCGTGGCGATCGTCGGCGTCGCCATGCTGGCAGCCCTCGCCCGGTGGAGCATCATCAACCAGATGACGAGCACGGAAGGGCCCGGGGGACAGAAAATGACCCCGCAGCAGGCCGCCGAATCCATCCCGGCCGGCCAGGCCTTCGAGCTCTACAACCTGCCCAACGCCGGCCTGAACATCGGCATCCTGGTCCTCGGCTCCCTGGCTGTGCTCTTCATTGCCTCGGAGTTCGCCACCGGCATGATCCGCTCCACGTTCAACGCCGCCCCGGACCGCCTGTCCACCTTCGCCGCGAAGGCCGTGGTGTTGGTGGTGGTTTCCTACGTCCTCTCCATCGCCGGCGGTGCGCTCAGCTTCCTGCTGGCCGCGCCGATGTTCACCGGAATGGGCCTGGACCTGGACTGGGGCACGGACGGGGTCCTCTACAGCCTGCTGACCGGCGGGCTTTACGTTTCCGGGGTCGCCCTGATCGGCTTGTCCCTGGGCACCTTGCTCAAGAACTCCGCGGGCGGAATCACCATCCTGGTTGCGATCATGTTCGTCCTGCCGTTCGCCGGGAGTTTCCTGGCCTTCGTTCCGGGCGACTTCTGGAAGTACGTTCCCCAGTACCTGCCCAGCGAAGCCGGCGGCCGTTTCCTCTCGATCGGGCACGCGGACGGCATCCTGGACCCGTGGCAGGGCGGCCTGATTTTCCTTGGCTACGTCATCCTCTTCCTGGTTCCGGCGATGTTCGCCCTCAAGAAGCGCGACGTCTGATCCGCACCGTAACCGCTCCGTCGCCCTTCGGGGTCGCGGGAACGCTGCGGGGTCGCTGGAACGACGTCCCGGCGACCCCGCAGCTCTCCCGCGAAATCGGCATGAAGGCCGGGAGCATCAGCACCGGTCTAGGCTCGTTCCATGAGTGACGAAGCGCCGGCAAGGGACGCGGTTCCGCCGGCAAAGGACGGACCCGTGGCCGCGGCTCCGGCGGCCGACGCGTCCTTCGCCGAGATCACGGCGCGCCGCCGCGGCAGGGTGCGCCGGTACTTCTACGAACATCCGCGCGCCATGGATGCCGTGGTGGTGCTCTGCTACCTGCTGCTGGCGCTGTCCACCATGATCAGCAGCGTGGGCGACGGCAAGTGGCCGGCCGGGCTGCTGCTTGTGGCCATCGCCGCGGCGCTCTTCCTGCGCCGGGCCTTCCCGCTGGCGGTGACGGCCGTCGTCGCGCTCCTGGAACTAGCGGTGACGTTGCTGCAGCCGTGGGGGACGAATGTGTCCGCGGGCCTATGGTTCGCGCTGTACGCCGTGGCCGTGGTGCGGCCGCGGCGCAGCGCCCTCGCAGTGTTCGCCGCGGCGAGCCTGCCGCTCACCCTGCTCTACCTGTTCATGTGGACCAGCCCCGGCGGGCCGGGCGGAGCCGCGGACCCGGACCTGCCCGAGAACTACCACCTCATCAGCAACATCACCGCGGCCGTCAGCATCCTGCTGTCCAACCTGATCGCCACCGGGATCGGCATCTCGGTGCGGCAGCGCCGCGAACACGAGTCCGAGATCCGCGCCTGGGCCGCCCGCACCGCCCGCCTGGGGTCCGTGACGGAACGGAACCGGATCGCCCGGGAGATGCACGACGTCGTCGCGCACTCGCTCACGGTGATGGTCAGCCTCTCGGACGGGGCCGCCGTCGTGGTCCGGAAGGATCCCGAACGCGCCGCGGAAGTCCTCGGCGAACTGTCGCGCACCGGCCGCACCGCACTCGCGGACATGCGCCGCGTGCTGGGGGTGCTGCGGGACGATTCAGGCCGCCCCGCCCCGCTCGCACCCGCGGACTCGGCGGACCTCGCCACCCTGCTGGAGGGCTTCCGCACAGCGGGCCTTCCCCTGCATTTTTCGCACACCGGGCCGGCACTGCCGGACGACCCCGCCTTCCGGCTCACCGTGTTCCGGATCGTGCAGGAGTCCCTCACCAACGTGCTGCGGTACGGCCGCTCGCTGGGCCTGGTGGAGGTCCGCGTGCAGCGGGACGGGGACCGGGTGGCCATTGACGTGCACGACGACGGCCGCAGCACCCGCGAAGACGGCACCGGAGCGGGCGGACCCGGAGCCGGCGTCCCCGGAATCGGGACCGGCCAGGGCATCAACGGCATGCGGGAGCGGGCACGGATCTACGCCGGCACCGTGGAAGCCGGCCCGGGGCCTGGCGGCGGCTGGCAGGTCCACGCGGAATTGAACTGGAACGGCGACAAGGGGAAGTCATGACCGGAGACGGAACGATCAAGGTGCTGCTGGCGGACGACCAGCCGTTGCTGCGCATGGGCTTCCGGCTCATCCTGGAGGGCGAAACGGACCTGGAAGTGGTGGGCGAGGCGTCCGACGGCAACGAAGCCCTGACCAAGGCCGCGGCCCTGCACCCGGATGTCATCCTGATGGACGTCCGCATGCCCGGCATGGACGGCATCGAGGCCACCCGCCGGCTCAGCGCCCTGGACTCCGCCGCCCGGGTCATCATCCTCACCACCTTCGACCTGGACGAGTACGCCTTCGCGGGACTGCAGGCCGGTGCCTCGGCGTTCCTGCTCAAGGACGTGGCCCCGGAGGAACTGGTGCACGCCGTGCGGCTCGTGGCCAGCGGGGATGCCGTGGTGGCGCCGCGGGTCACGCAGCGGCTGCTCGAAACGTACGTGCGGGGCGCCCGCCCGCACGGGCAATCCGCTCCCCAGCCCCGGGACCCGCTGCTGGACGAGCTCACCCCGCGCGAGACCGAGATGCTCCAGGCCATCGCCGAGGGCCTGTCCAACGCGGAGATCGCGCATAAGTTCTTCCTGTCCGAAGCCACGGTGAAAACCCACGTGCGCCGGATCCTCACCAAGCTGCACCTGCGGGACAGGGTCCAGGTGGTGGTGTACGCGTACGAAAGCGGACTGGTGGTCCCCAGCAACAACCCGGACTACTGAGGAACCCGAGTCCGCGGACGGGTTGCGCATGCGGGCTGACGCTGCTCATCGGGTGGGCAGGATCAATTGTCCTTCTCGCCGAATTCGGTCTGTTGATCGCCCCGTTCGCGGACATGCGCAACGGCGCCGCGGTGGTGCTTGGTGTTGTGTTTCTGGGCGTAGCGCAGTGCGGACTTGAGTTCGTAGAAGAGGCGGCCCCTTGACGAGGCCCCGCACTGGACGAGATACGCGGTGCCGTCCGGTCCGTAGGACGGCGAGACGTCGGCTGGTCTGGTCATGATGTTCTCCTTGCCTTCGTGTATGCCTTGGCGCGGGACGGGTCAGGGCAGGGCCGGGTAGCTCGCCAGGATGTAGTCCATCGCTGCGGGGCCGGTTTTCCGCAGACCCGGGGCCGATGTGTTGATGCCGTGCCGTTTCATGGCTGCCCGGAAAACGTGCTCCGAATCGGGGATCTGCTGCTGCACGTTGCACCAGCTGATGTAGAGGCCGAAGAGTTGGTCGATGTCAACGCAGCGTGTGGGGTCAGGGTCGGGAACGGTGGCCTCGGCGAGGAATCGGTCAAAGTGTGAAACGGCCATCGGAGGCCTTTCGGTCTGGTTACTGCGGCTGCCAGCCACGGTGGCCGGGACAGCGGCACCGGGACGCCGCGGGGATGGTGCGACGGCGGGGTGCTTTCGGTGTTTTTCGTGCCGGAGGATGGCGGCACGGCCATGGTTTTTACCGCGAACGGCGCCTACACTGTAGGCATAAGGCGTACACGTAACTCATTGTCTACACTGTAGATCTACGCCTCTTTTAAAGCAAGCATTTGCAAGGCAGGTTTCCGGGAATGTTCCCGGGTGTCCAGGCAAGGAGGGGCGGAGACGGCGATGGATAGTAGTGCAGCTCCCGGGAATGACCCGCGGCCTGGCCGGCTCAACCGCAGGATCGTCCTGCGCGCGGCCCTGGACCTGGTGGATGCGGACGGTCTTGAGGCCCTAAGCATGCGGCGGCTCGGGCAGGCACTTGGCCGCGACCCGATGGCCCTGTACAGGCATGCGGCCGGCCGGAAGGAACTGCTGGCCGGCGTCGTCGAGCTGGTTCTGGAGGAAGTGGAGGTCTTCCCGGACGACGACACATCGTGGGAGAAGCAGTTGCGCCGCATGGCGCACGAACTGCGCCGCGTGTGCATGCTGCACCCGAACGTCGTGCCGGTGATCGTGAGCGGGCCGTTGTCGACGCCGCTGGGCCTGCGTCCCGCGGGAGCGCTGAAGCCCCTGGAGCAGGTTTTGAGGCTCCTGATCGATGCGGGTTTCACCCCGGGGGACGCGCTGCACGTCTACCGCGCGTTCTACGGTTTCCTCTACGGGCACCTCCTGAACGAACTGCAGGAACTCATCGCCGATCCGGACGAAAACGAAGCACTCCTCAGGCTGGGGCTCCTGCGCCTCCCGCTGCGGGATTTCCCCCACCTTCGACGCATGGCCCCCGAGCTCCTGGAGTACGACGGGGAGCAGGAACTGGACCGAGGAATGAACATCCTCCTGTCAGGTTTCGGCCAGCAATTCGCCTCCAGCGCGGCAAACTGAAGCCGGGGTGGGCACTCCTGCGGCGTCAAGTCCACTCACAGCCGCGGCACAGAAACCCCATGTACAAGGCACAGGCCGCCGGGCTTCCATGGACCCATGACACCTTCCAACGGCCCCCATCCTGACCACGACCGCGGACTCGAGTTCGACCTCTCCACCCTCCTGAGCCGCCGGCGCACGCTCGGCGTGCTGTTCGGCGGTGCCGCCACCGCGGCTTTGGCCGCCTGCACCCCGACTAACGGAACCGGCAGCGGAACTGCAACGGACAGCGCCAGCAGCGCCGCGGCGTCGGGCAGCGCGGGCAGCACCGCAAGCAGCGGCACGACGGCGGCCGCCTCGCCGTCGGCGTCCGCGTCCTCCACGGTGACCCGCGCCTTCGCTGAATGCGGCGTGGAGATCCCGCAGGAAACCGCCGGGCCCTACCCGGGCGACGGCTCCAACGGGCCGAACGTCCTGGAAGCCTCCGGCGTGGTCCGCAAGGACATCACCACCAGCTTCGGCACCTCCGGCACCAAGGTCGACGGCGTCCCGCTGACTGTCACCCTGACCCTCCTCGACAACGCGAACGGCTGTGTTCCGCTCGCCGGGGCAGCCGTCTACGCCTGGCACTGCGACCGCGACGGGAAGTACTCGCTGTACGATTCCGGCCTGGAGAAGGAGAACTACCTGCGCGGCGTCCAGGAAGCGGACGCGAACGGCCAGCTGAGCTTCACCACGATCTTCCCCGGCGCGTACAACGGCCGCTGGCCGCACATCCACTTCGAGGTCTTCGAATCGCTGGGCAACGCCAACAGCGCGGGCCAGCTCCTGGCGGTCTCGCAGATCGCCCTGACGGACGCGGCCTGCCGGGATGTCTACGCCACCAGCGGCTACGAAACCAGCGCCGCGAACTTCCCCAACACCACCTTGAAATCGGACAACGTCTTCGGCGACGACGGCGGCGTCTACCAGCTGGCCACCATGACCGGCTCGGCGAAGGCGGGCTACACGGCGGCACTGAATGTGACCATCTAGACTCGGAGCCATGCCGTCAACTGCCACCGCACAAGAGCACATCCAGGACCTCGGCGCGTACGTCACCGCGTCGCCGTCGAGCTTCCACGCCGTCCACGAAGCAGCCCGCCGGCTCAACACCGCCGGGTTCACCCGGCTGGATGAGGCGCAGGCCTGGCCGGTCCCGCTTAAGGGCGGCGGTGCGTTCTACGTGGTCCGCGACGGCGCCCTCATCGCCTGGGTGGTTCCCGGCGGCGCCGGCTCCGCCACGCCCTTCAACATCCTGGGCACCCACACGGATTCACCGTCCTTCAAGCTCAAGCCCAAGCCCACCACGGGCAAGTTCGGCTGGCTGCAGGCCGGCGTGGAGGTCTACGGCGGCCCGCTGCTGAACTCCTGGCTGGACCGCGAACTGCGCCTGGCCGGCCGCCTCGTGATGCTCGACGGCACCGAGCACCTCACCGCCACCGGCCCGCTGCTGCGCTTCCCGCAGCTGGCCATCCACCTGGACCGCGCCGTCAACGACGGCCTGGCCCTGGGCAAGCAGCAGCACATGAACCCGGTCTTCGGGCTGGGCGATCCGGGTTCGGAAGACCTGCTGGCGCTGCTCGCCGCAGACGCGGACGTGGATCCGGCACGGATCGGCGGCTACGACATCGTGGTCGCCGACACCCAGGAGCCGGCTGTGTTCGGCGCGAAGGGCGAATTCTTCGCCTCCGGCCGCCTGGACAACCTCTCCTCCACGCACGCAGGCCTGGCGGCTTTGATTGTGCACGCTTCCGCGGGCGTCCAGGCGGGCGGCCCCATCGCGGTGCTGGCCGCCTTCGACCACGAGGAAATCGGCTCCGCTTCGCGCTCCGGCGCATGCGGGCCGATCCTGGAGGACATCCTGACCCGGATCTCCGACGGCCTGGGCGCCTCGGTGAGCGAACGGCGGCAGGCCTTCGCGGCGTCGTTCTGTGTTTCCGCGGACGCCGGCCACGCGGTGCACCCGAACTACCCGGAACGGCACGACCCCGCCAACCGTCCGGTCCTCAACGGCGGGCCGCTGCTGAAGATCAACGCCAACCAGCGCTACGCCACGGACGCCACAGGCGCCGCGTTCTGGGCGCGGCTCTGCGGCGAGGCCGGCGTGCCGTACCAGGAATTCGTCTCCAACAACGACATCCCCTGCGGCTCAACCATCGGCCCCCTCACGGCGACCCGCCTTGGCATCCGGACGGTCGACGTCGGCATCCCCCTGCTGTCCATGCACTCGGCCCGCGAGCTGTGCGGCACCGAGGACCCGCACTCGCTCGCCGCCGTCTCGGAGCTGTTCTTCCGGACGGCCGCATAGGGCGGCCGGTTTCGGGGCAAACCAAGTACTTACCCCTTACTTGGAAGGGAACGGAACTTCACGGCAAAAAACGAGTACCCGCTACTCGTGCGAGCGGTTACGGTCAACCCTAAACTAGGCGTCACGGCCAGCGTCACAGGCATTGAAAGCTGGAGGCCAGAGACTTGACATGACCGGATAAGAAGATACGGCTGCGCTCAACTCCCCGGCTAGGCGCAGCGGTTCCGTCCGCAATGTCGTGAAGTGGTGAGGCCCCATGTCTATTTCCACCCAGCCCCCAATTTCGTTCACGAGGCCTGCCGTGGAGTCCTCGAACGCATCAGTGAGCGTCATCATTCCCACGCTGAACGAAGCAATGAACCTTCCGTGGGTCCTTCGCCGCATGCCGTCGTATGTGGACGAGGTGGTAATCGTCGACGGGCACTCCCGGGACAATACCGTGGAGGTTGCCCGGGCACTGCGTCCCGACGTGGTCGTCGTGGACGAACAGAGAAGAGGTAAAGGTGTCGCGGTGCGGGCTGGATTCGCCGCATCCTCCGGTGACATCATCGTGATGCTGGATGCGGACGGAAGCATGGACCCCCAGGAAATAGGCTGGTTCGTCTCCCCGCTCCAGCACGACTACGACTTCGTCAAGGGCTCCCGCTACGTCACCGGGGGCGGGTCCGAGGACCTGACCCATCTGCGGAGCGCCGGCAACCGGGCCTTGACCGGCCTGGCCAACGCCGTCCTTCACAGCAACTATTCCGACCTTTGCTACGGCTACCTGGCATTCCGGAGGGAGTGCCTGGGCATCCTCGAGCCTGAATCGGACGGTTTCGAGATCGAGACCGAATTGATTGTGCGGGCAGCCAGGGGCGGCCTGCGGATCGCAGAGGTGCCCAGCAACGAGCTGGGCCGGATCTCGGGGGCCTCGCATCTGCAGACTTTCCATGATGGGTGGCGGGTCCTGACGACGCTCGCGCGGGAATGCCTGCTCTGGGAGGCGCCGACCGCCGGGGCACGGCCTGAAGCTCTCCGCCGCGTGGCGTATGCGTACGCGAACGTGCGGGTCCCGCACACTCCCACCGACCCCCAGACCGTCCTGTCCGTGGTCCGGAGCGCCTAGCATGCCGCGCTATGTTGCCCCTCCGACGGTTTCGGTGGTCATCTGCACCTACACCACGAGGCGCTGGGACCAACTTCTGGATGTCATTGAGTCCGTCCGTACCCAGACGGTTCCAGCCGAGGAAGTCCTGGTGGTGACAGACCACAACGAGGACCTGTACAGGAGGCTCGTCGAAATTGTCGATGATGTCACCGTGGTGAGGAGCCGTGGCCCCCGCGGGCTTTCCGGGGCCCGCAATACAGGGGTGGATTTGGCGGCTTCGGAGGTCATTGCCTTCCTGGACGACGACGCCAAAGCTGCCCCGGACTGGCTTGAACGGCTGCTGGCCTACTACGACGATCCTGACGTGCTTGCGGTGGGCGGACGCGTTGAGCCATTGTGGGACGCCGCCCGCCCTGGCTACTTCGGCGAGGAACTCGACTGGATCGTGGGGTGCAGTTACACCGGAATGCCCAGGGTCGCTTCCGAGGTCCGGAATGTCATTGGTGCAAACATGTCCTTCCGGCGCTCCGTTCTCAGGCGGGTCGGCGGCTTCAACCTTTCCTTGGGCCGCAAGGGGACGTTGCCCCTGGGGTGCGAGGAGACCGAAATCTGCATCCGGTCCAGGATGGGTTCCCCTGGCGGGCGGATCGTCTATGAACCGGCAGCCCTGGTGCGCCACCATGTGCCGGCCGAGCGCGGGAAGGTCCGCTACATCTTGTCGCGTTCATGGTCGGAAGGTCTATCGAAGGCCCAGGTCAGCGAGCTCGTGGGCCACAACCGGACGCTCACCCCGGAACGGAGATACGTGCGCAGTGTCTTGCCGCGGGCTGTTTTCGCCGGCGTACGCGATTGGGGGCGCGGGAACAATCCGCAAGGACTCGGGCGCGCCGGAGCCGTTGTTGCGGTTCTCGCCTGCTCCGCCGCGGGTTACATCCGCGGGCGCGGGATCGCGTACGCAGCGAGGCGCTCGTCGGACAAGGCTGGCCTTGTAGGCGCACCGTGGACGCACGTCCAATGAGATCGTCCGCACCAGCAACACCATCCGCGTAACACCACTGGACAGGGGGCCACCATGCACACCAAGGCACTGCACTTCGACATCCACGGGCGCGTCACGATCCGCGTCGACGCAGAGGCGCCGGCGGCAGCCCAGCTCCGGAGCATGTTGGCGTGTTACGCCACCGACACCGAACGGCCGGCCACCATCGTCGTCGATGACAGGCCGGAGCCGATGCCGGATGCCGGCCTGGTCGAGCACGAGCTCGCGTACACGGGGAACAGCGTACGTTTCCAGGCCGAGCGGGTCCAGATCGTGAGGGACGAAGACCAGTGGCGCATCCACGGGCCGGGCGAACTGTTGACCTCTGTGGTCCCTGTCCTCGATGCTGCCATGGTCAGTCGGGGAGCGGGCATGATCCACGCGGCTACGATGGCATACCGGGGGCACGCGATCGCGCTTCCCGCCGCTGGCGGGACGGGTAAGACGAGCACCGCGGCCAAGCTCATGCGGCGTGAGGGGTGGTCGTTCATGGGTGACGACTGGGCCTTCCTTGCCGAGGACGCCACGCTATTGGGCTACGCGAAGCCGATGTTCATCAAGCCGCACCACCGGTCCATCTACCCGCACCTGTTCGAAGGTGTCCGGAAGCCCCTGGTCCCCTCACGGCTCTCGGGGAGCGTCGGCCGTCTCACCACCTTGGTCCATCCGTACGTCATCCGTTATCCGCGCCTTGCGGACTTCTCCCGGCGCTGGTCGCCGGAGCACCGCATGGTCGATCCGGGGACCGCGTTCCCGGGTCGGGAAGTGACCACCTCGGCCCCGCTCGCGGCCGCCATTTACATCGAGCGCTTCGAGGGCACACAGTCCCGGCTCGTCGAGCGGACGCGTGATTGGATGGTGGACCGCATGATCGGCAACTTCCACATCGAGATGGCGGGCTTCTCGCAGCGGGTCGTGACGGGCCTGGCGGCCACGTCCGTCGTCCCGTGGCGCGAGCACTTCGCGGCCAAGGGGGTCGTGCTGAGCAAAGCGCTTGACGGACGTCCCTGCCACCTGCTGCAGGTGCCCTCTGCGTATTCGGCGGACGAGGCGTCCGATGACATCGTCGGGCACCTTGAACAGTTGTTGCCGTCCATCCTCGACGAGCGCGCCTGAGGGGGTGGACGCGGTGGGTCACAGCCCTGCCGAGGTCACCGCCGTCGTTCCGGCCCGGAACGCGGAGGCCCTGCTGCCGCGCTGCCTCGAGGCCCTGCGCCAGTCCGGTGTCGCCGAGATCATCGTGGTGGACGGATTATCCACCGACCGCACCGTCGAGCTCTCCCTCGCGGCCGGAGCCCGGGTCCTCAGTGACGAGGGCCGCGGCCTGCCATGGGCTCGGACGCTCGGTGTGCGGAACAGCAGGACGCGTTGGGTCCTGCTCGTCGACGCCGACGTCGTATTCGGGCCCACGGGGGTTGCCGACCTGCTTGAGGAGCTTGTGGAGGGCGGTTATGACGCCCTGCAGGCCGGCCTGGAAAGTGTCGCCGGACCTGGCTACTGGGGGCAGGCGCTGGCACATCACCATCGCACCGGCCGAAGCCGCAACTGGTTCGGCCTCGTTTCGACGGTCATCGACCGCAAGCTGATGCTGGACGTGGGTTTCGACGACTCGTTCAGGTCGGGGGAGGACATTGAGCTGCGTTGGCGGATGCGGGAGTTGGGGCTGCGTACTGCGGTGTCACGCCGGGTCGTCGTCGAACATCGCTTCGCCGCGGACGACTTCGGTTTTGCACTCGACCAGTTCCTCATGGACGGAACGGGCCTGGGACGGATGATCCGCAAGAACGGCTGGCACGGTGCGAGGTTGGCCCTGCTGCCGGCCGCCGCGGCAGTCCGTGGCAGCGCCTTGAGCCTCGCTGCGGGCCAGCCCCGGTGGTTGCGCTACTACCTGGCCTTCTGCTGGTACAACTACGTGGGCCTGGTCAGGGGCCTGGCGCCGTGAGGGCTGTGCGGGGGGCTGCTGTCCCGGGCGCCTCGGCCGTCCGGCACTCACCCCTGCGCAGCTCCCTCGGCCTCGTCCTGGCCAAGGCCGCCCAGACGGGCGCGGGCTTTGCCTTCTGGATCGTGGCCGCGCGTGCCACGTCCGAGCGTGAAGTCGGCCTCACCTCGGCTGCGGTCTCGGCGGTGATGCTCTGCACACAGCTCGCCGTGCTGGGCACCGGGTCGGCCGTGATCGTCGCGGTGGGGCGAGGGGAGCCGCCCCGGCGGGTGCTGGATACGGCGTTCGCCATCGTGGGGGTCGCCGGCACCGTCCTGGCCCTCGGCTACCTTGTGCTGCAGTCGGCCGTGGCGCCGGACACGGCCTCAACATCAGTGCTCTTCTGGCTCACGTTCCTGGTGGGGGCCGTCACCGGCACCATGGTCATCGTGCTGGACCAGGCCCTCGTGGCGTTGGGACGCGGTGCCAGCGCGACCTTGAGGTACGCGCTGGGCGGCGGAGTTTCACTCGGGGCTGCAGCGCTCGTGGCCTGGCAGGCGCACGGCGCCTCCGCGGACGTGCTGATGGCCTGCTGGGCCCTCGGGACCGCCGTGGCGTGCGTCGTCGGCGCGGTCCAGCTGCGAAGACTGGTCGGCTACTGGCCGCGGCCGTCCCTGCGCACGGCACGAGGCCGTCCACTGCTGGCCATGGGCCTTCCGCACCAGCTCCTCACCCTCACCGAGCGCGCCCCGGGGCTTGTCCTGCCGCTCCTGCTCGCGCATACGGTGTCGCCGGAGGCCGCTGCCTACTGGTATCCCGCATGGATGATGGCTTGGGCGGCCTACACCGCCCCGGTGCTGATGGGCATCGTCCAGTTCTCCGAGGGTGTCCGCGACCCGGACCGCTTGGCGTCGACCACCTGGGCGAGTCTGCGCTGGTCGCTCGCCGTGGGAGGTCTGGCTGCCGCCGTCCTCATCCTCCTTGCCCGCCCGCTGCTCGGCCTGATGGGCGAGCAGTACGCCGATTCGTCCAGTGACGCTTTGCGGTGGTTGGCGGCCGGCCTGGTGGCGTATGCCGTGCTGCAGGCCTACAACGCCGTGTGCCGGGCCCGGGGTCGCTACGCGGAGGCGATCGTGGTCGGAATGGTGCTGGGAACCGCACTCTGTGCGTCAGCGCTGTCGGCCGCCGAAAGAGGCGCCGGTGCCATGGCTGTTGCGTGGCTGGTGGTGCTCTCCATCGGGGCCGCCGCTGTCGGCCTCAGGCTCATCGCCGTGCTCAGGCGCGTCACGCGGGAGGCACGATGACCAGGACGCTCGAAGCGACCAACCGCACCCGGGGACACTGGAAGACCCGTGACGTGGCCTGCGCCCTGGCCGGCGCGGTGTCGCTGGCGCTTGCCGTGGGGGCCGCCTCCACGGTGGCCGTGCCCGTCAACGATGACCTGGGGCTGGTCGCCGTCCTGCCATACCCGTTCTGGGTGGGGGTCCTGCTTTTGAACGTCGCCTTCGTCGTGGCGCTGCGGGGGGATGCCACGGGTCCGGCCCGCCGCGCGGTCATGATGTGGCTCGTCGTGGTGCTCGTTCTTGTGCTCTTCGGGACCGCGGCGTTCGTCACGGACGTACCGCGGGGTGAGGTCGCGTTCCGTCATCTCGGCATCGCTGACGCCCTTTCGCGCACCCAGGGGATCAACCCGGACATCGACGCGTACTTCAACTGGCCGGGTTTCTTCGCCCTGCTGGCCACGATGGTCCGGGCGACCGGTCTCGATCCAATCGCTGTTGCCCTCTGGGCGCCGGTATTCAACATGGGTTTGTGGCTTGCTGCCTTGGGTGTGTTGACGGGCTACCTGACGCGCGATCCGCGACGGCGCTGGCTCGTGCTTTGGGTCTTCTGCCTCGGCAACTGGCAGGATCAGGACTACCTCTCTCCCCAGGCCTTCGGCTTCTTCCTGTACCTTGTCGTGCTCGCGCTGGTCATCGGCCCATTGGCCGCACGGGCCCCGAAGATCCGCGGGATCAGACCGGCCGACCTGGCGGCCTGGTGGCGGGGGCGGGCGCCCGAGGAGCTCCGCCCCGGGCGCCGGGTGAGCGCCCTCGCGGTGACCCTCTTGCTGGTCACAGTCATCTGCGCGAGCCATCAGCTGACGCCGTTCATGGTGCTCATCGCCATTACCGCCCTCACTCTGAGCGGACGGGTCTGGCCCAGCCGACTTCCCCTGATCACTGCGGTCGTGCTGGCGCTATGGCTCGTCTACCCCGCTAGTGCCTACCTGACCGGGCACCCACCCCTGGCGGGCGGCGGGGGACTGGAGGGCGTGATCGGGGCGAACGTCGTCGACCGCACAAGCGGGACCCCCGGGCACGTGCTCGTAGTACAGCTCCGGATCGTTCTCACCTTCGTGCTGTGGGCGTTGGCAGCGGCAGGGGCGTTGCGCGACTGGCGCCGAGGGCGCCTCGACATCAGGGTGCTCCTTCTCGCTGTCACTCCGTTGCTGCTTTTCCCCGCGCAGTCGTATGGAGGGGAGATGCTCATCCGCGTCTCGCTCTTCGCACTGCCCTTCATCGCCATGTTGGCTTGTTCGGTCCTGCTTCCCTCGGACGGCAGCACCCGTCGCAGCCCCCGCAGGGCGGATGGCAGCACCCGTCCCAGCCCCCGCAGGGCGGGGGGCATTGCCCGTCCCAGCCCCCGCAGGGCGGGGGGCATTGCCCTCCTCTGTTTCCTGCTGGCCGTGCTGAACGTGACTGGGCGGTTCGGGAACGCCAGGTTTGACGTCTTCACAGACGGTGAGATCGCCGCCGTCGCCGCCGTGCAGCGCCTGGCACCCCCCGGCTCTGCCATCATCTCGGCTACGCACCCGACCCCGTGGCGCAGCGAGGCCTACCTTGAGCACCGCTACCGGACCATCGAGGACCTATGCGGGTCCTTGTCAACGCCGGCGTGCGGCCCATTCGTTTACGGCTACGCCCGGCACAACCCCGCAGGTGCCATCGTGCTGCTCACGCGCTCGTCCGAGGCGAGTCTCCTTCTCCAAGGCTCCACCAGGCCGGGCGACTTCGAAAAGCTGGAGGAATGGCTGAGCGCCCAGGACAACGTGGCTCTTGTCTTCAGCAACGCTGACGCGCGAGTGTACCGGGTGACGCCATGAGCCGCCGTATCAGCAGGCCCACCCTGGCATTGGGTCTCGCGGCCGTCGGGCTGTCGTTGGTAACGCTTGTCGGGCTGCCGACACCGCTGCAGGCGGCCGCCGCGGCATCCGTTCTCGTTCTCCTCCCGGGGGAGGCGATGACCCGGCTCCTGCACGTGGACGACGTCGCGCTTCACGCATTGCTCGTCCTGGCACTCGGTCTCGCCGCGCTCACGGCGGTTTCCACGGCGATGTTCTACTTCGCTGTGTGGTCGTGGCAGGCGTGCGTCGTGACGATGGGCGTCGTCACCGTCCTTGCCTGCATCGCACGCGGACGGCAGGAGGCGGCATGATAATCGACATCGCGGGACTGCTCGCGGCCGCCGTCCTGCTCGTTACCCTCATCGCATTCGAAGTCCGGCGCGCCGGCTCAGACACCGCGCAGCCCACACGACCGAAGTTCCTCGGCCGGACCGTGAGCCGCAGCGCCGTCGCCGCCATATGGATCGTGTACCTCCTGCTCTTCCTTCCACGCGTGCTGGGACTGCTCGCATGAACCGGGCTGCGCGGTGGTGGTTCCTCAGTGACCTCCATCTGGGTGTGACGGACGACGACCCCCGGGGGCCCGGCAAGGTGTTGTCCGGGTTCCTGCAGCACGAGGTGCTCCCGGCCCCGGGCCCCCAGCAGCACGTCGTTTTCGTCGGAGACACGTTCGAACTGCCCCGTTCCGCCGAGGAAGAGAGCCTGGCCCGGCTCGAGTCCATCCTCGCCCGCCACTCCGGCACGTTCCGGGTCCTGGAGCAGTGTGCGGCGCACGGGGTGCAACTGCACTTCGTCTGCGGCAACCACGATGTGGAGCTGGCCAGGCCCTCGGTCGCGGCCCGCCTGTCTGAGCTGCTGTCCCCCTCCGAGCCTGCGCAGGTCCGGGTGCACCCGTGGTTCCTGCACGTGCCCCACGTGCTCGTGGCCGAGCATGGACATCAGCACCACGCGCTGCACCGGATCCCCGAGGTGCTCCGCGCGGCGGTCAACGGGACCGACGAGCTGGACCTGCCGCCGCTCGCCGCGTGGCACGCCCATCCGGCGAGGTCCCGCCTCAGCCGTGCCGGGGCTGTTGCCCGGGCCTGCCTGGCGTCGGAGCGGGGGGAACGCCGCGTCAGGGAACCCGAGTACGGCCAGCTGCTGCAGAGTGAGTCGCTGCGGCTCGCGCTCGACGGGATGACCGTGAGGGAGTTGGCGGGCCTGTCCCGGTTCCGCACGGTATCGGCAATCCCGGTCGCTGCAACACGCATGGTGCTCGCGGCCGCCGGGCGCAGCGTCGCCGGCCACGAGGCTGCTGCAGCGGGCCGGTTTGCACGGACCCTGGAGGCGCACGGTTCCGCGGTGGCTTGGTACGTGTCCGGCCACACCCACCGGGCCCTCGAGTCGGCGCTCGAGGCGTGCTCCACCCGGTACATCAATACCGGCACGTGGAGTTCAGACGTCCGCGGTCGCGGGCCTGACCAGTCGGACCGTCAAGCCTTTCCTTACGCCGTAATCGACGTCTCCGGCGACGGCGCGGCCAGCGGCGGGCTGCGGTACTGGCGTCCGGGCGGTGGTTGAGCCGTGCCGGTCCAGTGCCTGTCTAAACGCCTGTTCAACAAGTCGATACGAGGGGTTGAAATTGATGCTTCAACCATTGACACTGAAAGAGCTTGGGGATCATGTTCACCGAGGAGCAACATTGAAAAGCCAAGCAGATACTCATAGAAGCGGTCGCAGCGCTTTCCGGCCCGGCGTGAGCCGGGGACGTGCCCGCCCGCCTGCTACTCGTCGACGCCGGTCGCGGAACCCGGGGCTCAATGCACTTCTATCAGTGCTGCTGCTCGCCCTGGGTGCCCTGGTGGCGCCTGTTCCGGCGTCAGCTGCTGCAGGTGATGTCGGGGTGGAAGGTCCGTCGCATTCGGGAACGGGGACGCCGACGGGTTCGAAGCGGGCGACGAGTTCGTTGTGGTTCAATGACGGCTTCTGGTGGGGGAACCTCTGGGACACGGCCAGCGCGGACTTCCATATCTTCCGGTTCAATGCCGCAACGAGCTCCTGGACGGACACGGGCGTGGCGACGGAGCCGCGGCCAAGCACCCATCATGATGTTTTGTGGGACGGGACAACGTTGTATGTGGCGAGCTATCGCTTCGTCGCCGATACCCTCCCTGCCGAGCCGAACTTCCCGTCGACGATGCGGCGTTACAGTTACGACCCGATCGCCAAGACGTACTCGTTCCTGAGTGCCACAGACATCAATAACTACAAAGTCGAGACCCTGACCATCGATAAGGACTCGAAGGGCCGGGTGTGGGCCACATGGCAGCAGGGGAACAAGATCTACCTGAACGTCACCGCCGAGGATGGCCAGACGTGGGGAGCCCCGTTCCAGCATCCCTCGGCCCTGAGCAACGTGACCGTAGACGACACGTCGGCCGTGATCGCATTTGGACCCGGCAAGATGGGTCTGATGTGGAGCCGCGAGGCCACTGACTCCACGGACGGCATGTACTGGAGCTACCACGTCGATGGAGCGTCGAACACCGACTGGAGCACGCCTGTCGCGGCGGTGTCGGGACGGGAAAGCAGTGATGACCACATGAACCTGAAGTGGCTGGACTCCTCGGGTGGCAGGGTTTTCGCAGCTACCAAGACGTCATTCAATTCCGACTCTCAACCGTTGATCCAGCTGTTGGCATTGAGTGGCACTACGTGGTCGGCACATACGATCGCGACTGTGTCGGAGTGCCCCAACCGGGTCATGGTGCTGATTGATGAGAGCACGCAGATGCTGCGTACCTTCGCTACCTATCCGAAGCCGGGCGGGACGACGAACGCCGGCAACTGCACCGCCTCGGGAGGTGCGATCTACGAGAAGTCCTCGCCGCTGGACAACATCGCCTTCACCACCGAGAAAACGGCCCGTATCGTCGACGCCGACCAGTATGTCCACAACGTCACGTCAACGAAGCAGAACCTCAACAGCGCGGCGCGGGGCACGGCCAACAGCGGGCTGCTGGTGCTCGCCGATGTGAACGCCACAAGCCGGTACTGGCACTATTACGACCCCAGCGGTGGCGGTGGCGGTGGTGATACGACGGCTCCGACAGTGACGGGTACGTCTCCGGCTGACGGTGCCACCGGTATAGCGGTGACGGCGGGTGTGACGGGGTCGTTCTCGGAGGCGATGGATGCCTCGACGGTCACCACGAACACGTTCACCCTGACCGCGGGAACCACGACAGTGCCGGCCGCCGTGACGTACAACGGGACCGTTGCGACGTTGACGCCGGGTGCGGACCTGGCTGCGGGCACGACCTACGAGGCGACGATCAGGGGCGGGCCCGGTGGGGTCGAAGATGTTGCCGGTAACGCGCTGGCGACGGACAAGACCTGGACCTTCACCACGGCTTCCGCCGGCGGAGGGCCACCGGAGACCGTGACGCTCGCGCCCACCGCTGACAGCTACGTGGCGAACACGAAGGCGGGAACGAACTATGGCACGAGCGCCGTTCTTGGTGTCGACAACAGTCCGGTGGAAGTCACGTACCTGAAGTTCGACCTGTCCCCATATGCGGGCAGGACGCTGGAGAGTGCGACCTTGTACCTGAGCGTCGCCGCGAATGCGTCTACGGGCAAGCAGAACGTCAGGCCGGTCGCTGATGACAGTTGGACTGAATCCGGGATCACGTACAACAACCGTCCGGCGCCGGGGACCGTCATCGGCACGCTCGGCCCCACAACGATCAACACCGGCTACAGCATCCCCCTGACGGTCAGCGGCCTGACCGGTGAACTCGGCCAACAGCTCTCGCTGGCTGTGAACTCCGGCAGCACCGACGCCGTGGACCTCAACTCGAAGGAGGCGGGCAGCACACTGGCCCCCAAGCTGGTGCTCACGCTGCAGTAGTTACCCGGCCAGGCCGATCACCAGGTTGATGGTCGCCGCCAGGATCACGGTGCCGAACAGGTAGGAGAGCAGGCTGTGCTTGAGGGCTTCGGCCCGGATCCGGTGGTTTTCGAGGCTGGTGTCCGACACCTGGTAGGTCATGCCCAGGCTCGTGGCCAGGTAGGCGAAGTCCGTGTACTGCGGCGGCCTGTCCTGGTTGAAGCTGATGCCGCCCACCTCGCCGCCGGTGTCCTCGCCGGTCCCGTAGTACAGCTCGGCATAGCGGAGGGTGAACAGGGTCTGGACCAGCGTCCAGGACAGCGCGACGCTCAGCAGCGCCAGCGCTCCCGCAGCGAGCCGCCCGGCCAGCCCGCCGCCGTCGTTCTGGTGCGATCCGACGACGACGGCGGCCACCGCCGCCAGGCTCGCCACGTTCGCGCCGAGGATGAGCAGTTCGCTCGCCCCGCGTGAAGGGTCCTCTTCCGTTGCGTGCCGGCGGGTGGCGTCCGGGTCGAGCCGTCCGACGACGAGCCACACCCACAGCACGTAGGTGAAGGACGCGACCACCCAGCCCACCACCGGGGCGGCCAGCCAGTTCCCGGAGGTGCCGGTGGCCACCGCGGCCGCGGCGCCGGCGGCGAACATGGCGGCGAGGCGGAGCCGCTTCCGCCGGGCGCGTCGGGTGGGGGGACGCCTGCTAGGCGCCGGCAACGTGCTCGTCCTTGGCTTCGGGAACGATGATCGCGCTCAGCAGGGAAGCATCCATGGGGCCACCCTACCGAGGCCCTCGGACGAAAACGTGTCACCCGGCGCGCGTCCGAATCGGCGGCGGCGGGGTTCCCGTGCTACGGTCATTGCTGCTGCTTCGGAGAAAAACGCTTCTCCGGTTNCCGTGCTACGGTCATTGCTGCTGCTTCGGAGAAAAACGCTTCTCCGGTTCACCTGCGCGGGTGGCGGAATGGCAGACGCGCTAGCTTGAGGTGCTAGTCCTCGAAAGGGGGTGGGGGTTCAAGTCCCCCTCCGCGCACAACGGAACACCCCGGTCTTCGGACCGGGGTGTTCTTTGTTTAACGCGGTGCGCGATTGCCACACCAGCCAGGCCCCGGCGGCACTTATCCACAACCGACGGCGCACCACTGGAAAGCCACATAGGCGTCGCATAGATTCATCGCGTACGTAGCCACTCGACAGAAAAATTGGGGAAATGTCACAGCTGCCTTCTACGCCCAGGTCCGACGCGCCCGAACCACCTCTTGTTCCGGCCCAGCCCGCCCATCCTCAACAGGCCGGGCCGCGGTCACCGCAATGGTCCGCCCTGATCGAGCCGAAGGCGCTGTGGACCGGGGCCGCGGCAGCGGCCGCGAGCTACGCGGCCGTCTTCCTCATGTCAGCGGTCCTGCTGGTCGTTGCCCTTGTGGGCGTCGGGATGTCGAACGGCCGCCTGACGCCGGCGCCTGTCACGACGCCCGGGCTCCCGGATCCCGGTTCCCTGAACCTTGCCGAGGTTGTCGGGCAGCTCGCAGCCCAACTTGTGGCGATGGCGCATCTTGGTGCACTGTCAACGAGCATTGAGGGCGTCATTCCCTTCCTCGGAGCCATCCGGGGAGATTTCAACGGCTATTTCGTGCCGATCGGCGTTCTTGCCGTCAGCATCCTCAGCCTCTATTCCGCCAGCCGGATCGCCGAACGGAAGCTTCCCTCAGCCTCGCGCGGGCAGCTTCTTGCACAGTCCCTGGTGTCGGGGGTCGTCTTCACCCTCCTGGTCAACGCCGTGGCAGCCCTGGCTGCCGTGCGCCTTCCGGAGGGCGTTGGCTTTACGGCCCGGCCGATCACCGCGGCGGGCTTCTGGTCCACGGTCTTCGCGCTGTTCCTCGGTGTGGCCGTTTCGGTAGTCGCCAGGAGCCGTACCTCCCCGACCACCCCGCGGCTGGGTTTCTCCGCGGCGTGGTCCAGGTCTGCAGGACTGCCCCTGGTGGCGGTGTCGAGCCATTTCCTGGCCTTCCTGTGCATCGCCACGCCGGTGTTTTGGGTCATCACCGGCGTGAGCAACGGCTGGGCGGGAACCTTCTCGGCGCCGCTTGTGGCACTCAACGCGGCCGGCCTCCTGTTCGTCGTGGGCCACTTCGGCGGGTTGTGGTTTCACGCAGGGACGAGTTTGCCCGGCGCTTCCACGGCAGGAAACATGGACCGGCTGTCCTACGGGTTCGACGCCGGCAATGCCGCGGGTGCCAACCTCGCCGTCATGCTGGTGGCTGTCCTTTTGGCGGTCCTCTGCACCGTCGCGGTCGGTGTGCTGGTACTCCTTCGCCGCGGATACACCGACAACAGCCGCATCTCTTCGTGGTGCGCGGTTCCGCTTGCGTACTTCCTGCTTGGCCTGGGGCTCTTCCCGCTGGTCGGAATGACGGCGGGTTTCAGCTTGGCAGGGCTAGGCCAGGGGAGTTACAGCCTGTTCCCGGCCTGGTGGTCACCCGTGGTGTTCCTGCTCTGGGGCATCCTGGCTGAAGTCATCGCCCGTTATGCAGCGCCCTACCTCCTTCCGTTCATTCCGGACAGGCTCAAGAAGTTGGTCAGAGCAGGCATCGCGGAGCGGCGGCCCGTCCAAGGATCCGGCGTCGCGGAACCCCAGCCGGAAACCCAGCCCGCGGCGCCTGCCATGCCCCGTTCTGCTGACGGCCCTGTCGCAGGCCCTGTGGAAGGCCCGGCAACCGGGCCGCAGGCCATGCCCGCAGGGAAACGCCTGTCCCCGGCAGGAAGGAAGAAAGCACTCCTGGCCGCCTCGGTCGTGGGTGTCCTGGCTGTGCTGGTCGCGGGGAGCCTGGTGACCACAAACGTCATCAAGGGCACCAACGGCCCGGACAAACTGGTGGGGGAGTACCTCCAGGCCCTCATGGACGGGGACGCCGAGAAGGCGCTCCGGATCTCCGACGTGGGTGTCGCGAACGATCAGCGCGCCCTGCTGAGCAACGCTGTCTACGGCGCAGCCACCAAGCGGATTGACGGCTACACGGTCCTTTCCACCGAAACTTCCGGGGACACAGCCACCGTGCTGGTGGAAGTGCGCCAGGACGGTCGCCGCTCGGAAGTGCCTTTCGCCCTCAACAAAGTTCGTCCCGAACTGCTCGACGACCACTGGAAGTTGAAGTCGAACGGCACCAACATTGTCCGGTTTTCATCAGACCTGGACCTGGAGACCTTCTCCGTGAACGGGGTCAGCGTCGCGACCGGCGCCGCGTACGGCGGCTACGGCACGGCCGTCGAGCTTCCGGCGTTCCCGGGCGAATACACCCTCGCGGTCCCGTCGAGCGAGAAGTACCTCACCGCCGACGAGGAACGCGTCACGGTGGCCATCGGCACGAGCCTCCGGGCTTCCGGAGATACCAGGCTCAAGGTGAGGGCGGGCGAGGAACTCCTGGCGCAGGTCAACCGCGAAGTGGCAGCCCTGACAAGCAAGTGCGCGTCATCGGCGAAACTCCAGGTCGAAGGCTGCCCGTTCTACAGCTACGAGTTCGGCGACGTTCGGAAGGTGAAATGGAGTGTTACGGCGAACCCGAAAGTCTCCCTGAGCCCGAGTTATGACGGCACGTGGCGGATCAACACGGAATCCGAGGGGAGCGCTACGGCCAAGTATGAGCGGAACGCCTCGTTCTACAGCAGCGATCCCGACTGGAAAGCGGAGACGGACACCATGTCCTTCCGTATCTACGGCAAGGTGACCTTCGAATCCGGCGAGCCCGCCGTCGAGCTGTCCCGGTACTAGGGCGTGTCTCTTTATTGGCGTAGCCAGATCAGGACTGCGTAGAGTGCGACGCCGGCCCGGTAGGTTTGGGCGAGTTTGTCGT
>NZ_QYLP01000020.1 GCF_003614925.1 Arthrobacter celericrescens | reverse complement strand
TACTACAACACTGAACGCATCCACGCCGCCATCAAGGACACCCCGATCACACGAGTGTCACCAACCTAATGGCCGAGTACAGCTAGCGGCACGCGGGCTACCGCGGGTCCGCCACCTGACCCATGAACAGGGGCAGGCCCGTTTCGAGGTGCACGATCTGGTAGTGGAACGGCCGGTCGAAGCTGATGCTGCGCGGCGGCATCACGGCGGCGGAGTCCCGGGCGTTGATCTGCGTGACGGCCGCGGCAACCGTGCCCTTCTCGGCCACCGTGATGTTGGCCGCCTGCGCCGCCGCCGTGAGGAACATTCCCGGCTGGATCGCGTTGAAG
Organism: Arthrobacter celericrescens; assembly: GCF_003614925.1. Taxonomy (GTDB): domain Bacteria; phylum Actinomycetota; class Actinomycetes; order Actinomycetales; family Micrococcaceae; genus Arthrobacter; species Arthrobacter celericrescens. The sequence goes on along the minus strand of NZ_QYLP01000020.1, from coordinate 14,124 downwards.
CCGGTGTCGGTGCTGAAGGTTTCCTTCAGCCCCATCCGGATGAGCATCTTCTTCAGGTCGAACTTGCTCTTGTGGTCCCATTTGGGCAGCTTGACCTCAACCGGCGACGGCGATGCGTGCTCCAGTGCCGCCGCTACCTCGGCGAGCGTCCCGGCGTCGAGGGTGGCTGAAGGTAGCGCTGTTCGCCCGGGCGTGCCGGCATCCGGCAGCACGAGCCGCATCGCGAAGCCCTCGGCGTAGGGCAGGTCGACGGCCTGCCAGCCCGTGTCCTTCGCGTACGCCACGTTCACGGTTCCTTCCATGGTGGGCACGTTGATCATTTCGCCGCCGGCCTTGGTGAAGGGGCGGTCACGGGTGTTCTCGGGGTCGAACGGCATGTTCCAGGCCGCGGCGAAATAGGCGGCATTCAGGAGGCTGAAGGTGTCCTCCGGGTCGAACTTCACCGGGGCCTTCTTGATGCGTCCGCCGGTGTTCTTGTCCACCCAGGCATCGATCGCCGGCTCGGTCACCGCGGCGTTCCGGAAGTCCACGGGATACACGCCGGTGCCGTAGTGCCGGGCCAAAGTGTCCAGGTACGCCTGGCCCGTCGGGGTGTCCTTATGGATGAACAAGCCGTTGGCCACATGCATGACCGGTTTGCGCGGCGGGTTGTCCTCGTCCACTGAGGCCGGATCGCCGTCGTACTTTTCCAGGGAGGCGAGCAGCGCATTCATGGACTCGTCGCGGGCGGCGGCGGGCAGCCCGAGCACCGTGTCCATCTCAGCGGCGGTGGCCCCTGACGCTCCGGCGCGGAGCATGGACAGGGCGATCAGCAGGCTGCCGGGCGAGGAGACGACGTTGCCGTTGCGTTCCTCGCCGCCGTCGGCGATCAGCGTGGTGCCGAGTTTCAGCGAGGAAGCGCGGTGGGCGGCCAGTTCCCCGGGGTACGCGGAACTGCTGACGGCGGCCCTCCCGACGTCGGCCTTCTGCAGCGCCGGGGCCGACGGCGGAGCGCAGGAGGTCAGCAACGCTGCGGTAAGCAACCCTGCGGTTCCCAAGGCGAGCAGCGTGGCAAAGGGCTTGGTTTTCATGGTGGACCTCCCGCGGGTGGTGGCTGCTTTCAGTCAAGCAGCCACCACCCGGCGAGGCCATGGAAAGCCGGTCACGTTTGCGGCTCGCTTCGCTTGCAATTCCGCATACCCCGGCCCGCCATCGTTACTTCGAGGCGCCCACCGGGTCCTCGTCCTTTTCGGCCGCCTCGTCCTTTTCAGCCGCGGCGCGGCGGGCCTTGAGCTTCTTGTTCACCAGCGGCCAGAAGATGGCCAGCACGGCCACGGACACCAGGGAGGTCCACACCTGCGTGCGTCCGGAATCGCCGGAGAAGAGCATGACCACCACAATGCCGACGACGGCGGCGATCACCAGGATGCCCAGCCAGGGGTGCAGCCACATGCGCAGCTTCAGGGCCGCGGTTTCCTCAGGGGTCATCCGGGCCCGGGTGCGGAGCTGGGTCAGGGCAATGAAGGCGTAAACGAACAGTGCCACCAGGCCGGCCGAGTTCATGATGAAGTCGAAGATTCCCGAATCCGGTGCCGTGAAGTTGATGAGGACGGCGGCGTACCCGCCCAGCGTGGAGGCGATCACGGCGGCCACCGGGATGCCGCCGGCGGACTTGCGGGCGATGATCTTCGGAGCGTAGCCCTGCTGGGCGATGGAGGAGAACATGCGGGCCGCCGAGTACAGGCCGGAGTTCAGCACGGAACACACGGCGGTGAGGATGACGGCGCTCATCACGACGTCGGCGCCGGGCAGGCCGTAGAGGCTGAAGAGGTGGGCGAACGGTGCCTTTTCCTTGGGGTCGGGCAGCTGGTTCCACGGCACGATGGTGACGATCAGGAGCACAGCGCCGACGAAGAAGATCAGGATCCGCCAGATCACCGTGCTGGTGGCCTGCCGGACGCCCTTAGCCGGGTCCTCGGATTCGGAGGCGGCCATGACGGCGATTTCCGTGCCGAAGTAGGAGAAGATCACGATCGCCACGCCGCCGATCACGGCGCCGAAGCCTTCGGGCATGAAGCCGCCGTGCTCCCAGAGGTTAGGGACGGCGAACTGGGCATTGGGCCATAGGCCGAGGGCGAAGAGCGTGCCCACCACCAGGAAGACCACGATCGCTGCCACCTTGATGCTGGCCAGCCAGAATTCGGTTTCGCCGAAGGAGCGCAGGGACACCAGGTTGGCGCCGGTGAAGACCAGGAGCAGGAGGACCGAGAAGATCCACTGCGGAATCGAGGGGACCCAGCCGTGCAGGATGGAGCCGCCCACCACGGCCTCGTAGGCGATCACGCCCACCCAGAAATACCAGTACAGCCAGCCCACGAAGTAGCCGGCCCAGTCGCCGAGGCCGACGCGGGCGTACTCCATGAAGGAGCCGACGGCGGGACGGGCCGCCGCCATTTCGCCCAGCATGCGCATGGCAAGGAAGACCAGCAGGCCGCCGATCAGGTACGAGATCACGGCGGCGGGACCCACCGCGTGAATCACGTTGGCGGAGCCGACGAAGAGGCTGGAACCGATGATGCCACCGAGGGTGATCATGGTGACGTGTCTGGAACGGAGCTTCTTGGGTCCGTGGCTTTTTGCGCCGGAGGTGTCGGCTGACATGGGTACTTCTTTCTTTGGGGAGTGCAGCGCCCGGAGGGCACACGGCATCCTATGTGAAAGAAGCACCCGCCGTACAAACGGGAGCTTCCCTTTGCATCCCCCGCGCGAACTGGCAGATAATGCCCTGTTTTCGCGGATTTAAGGGCAACAACTGCCAGTTCGCGCGAATCGCCGTCCGAAGACGAGCTACCCCGAATGGGCCTGCAGGAACGCGTACACCTCGGTCTCGTCCACGCCGGGGAAGGCACCGGGCGGCATGGCCGCGAGCAGGTGCGAGTGCGCCCGGGCCGACGGCCAGGCGTTGCCGGCCCACTCGGACGCGAGCGCCGCCGGCGGCCGCTTGCAGCAGGCCGGGTCCGGGCAGGTCGAGGTGGCGCGCGCCGTCGTCTCCCTCCCCCGGAACCACTTGACGTGCTGGTACGGCACGCCGATGGACAGCGAGAACTGGCCCGACGCCGAGCGCTCGGTCCGTGCGGTGCACCAGTAAGTGCCGGAGGGCGTGTCCGTGTACTGGGAGTAGGCGCTGAACTTGTCCGGCACGTCGAACACCGCTCGCGAGGTCCAGGCCTTGCACGACGGCTGGCCCTCGATCGCCCCGGTGTGGTCCTGCGGGAAGTTCACGCCGTCGTTCTCGTAGGCCTTGTAGATGATGCCGCTCTGGTGCGTCTTCTGGAAATGCGTGGTGATGCCCAGGTGCTTGGTGGCCAGGTTGGTGAAGCGGTGCGCGGCCGTCTCATAGGACACCGCGAAGGCGTCCCGGATGTCCTCGACGGCGATCTCCTTCGCAGCTTTCGCGCGCTGCAGAAATTCCACGGTGGTTTGTTCAGGCAGAAGCAGGGCGGCGGCAAAGTAGTTGGTGGCCACCCGCTGGGCCAGGAAATCTCCGTAGTTGCGGGGCGTCTCGTGCCCCAGGACGTAGTGCCCCAGGGCCTGCAGCAGCACCGAGCGCGGATCGTGGTCCTGGCGCTGGTTCTGCGTGAGGTAAATTCTGCGGTTCTTCAAGTCCGTCACGGAGCGGGTGGAATGCGGCAGGTCACCCACATGGTGCAGGGTGAATCCAAGCTTCTCGGCGATGTCCGCGATGACGTGCTGGCTCAGCGGCCCGCCGCTGTACCCCACCTGCGTGAGGACCTTCTGCGCCTCGGCCTCGTACTCGGGGAAGTAGTTCCCGCGCTCACGCATCATGGCACGCAACTCGCCGTTCGCGCGGCGGGCTTCTTCCGGCGTCGCCACCTGCTCGTTCATCTTCCGTTCGAGCTCATGCAGCAGCCCCACCTGCGCCTCCAACACATCGAGGGGAAGCCGCGAGCTGACGCGGATTTTCGGCAGGTTGAGGGACTCGTACAGCGGCCCGCGCTGGTAGCGTTCCAACTCGATTTCCAGGGCCGCGCGGCGGCTGGGCGGCTCGGCCCCGAGCAGCTGTTCAATGCTCACATTCAGCGCTCCGGCCAGGCCCTGCAGCAGGCCGAGTTTGGGTTCCCGCTTGCCGTTCTCAATGAGGCTCAACTGGCTGGCGGCGGTCCCGACGGCGGCGCCCAGTTCGTCCAGCGTGAGCCCGGCCTGTTTGCGCAGATGCCGCACGCGGCGGCCCAGGCTGATGACGTCCACTTCCGTAGTGGCAGCGGACGACGGCGGGACGGCAACTTCGCGGTTCCAGCTTGCAGGCGACATTTTTTGAGGATACGCGAAGAACTGCGTTTCTTTCCATCATTTTCCTCTGGAAACCCCTTGGAAAGTCCAGAAAAGTAGTTGTCACGGAAAAGTTCCACGGCAAGAAACCCAGTCAGCGTCAAAGGAGACAGACCATGACCGCAGCATTTGAACCAGAGCAGACCACCCCGCTCACCTCCTCCAAGGAAGACATTGAGCAGCAGGCCGCAGCGCTGGAACTCGAATGGGCTGCCAACCCGCGGTGGGAAGGCGTCACCCGTGATTACTCGGCCTCCGACGTCGTCCGCCTCCGCGGCCGCGTCTCCGAAGAGCACACCTTGGCCCGCCGCGGCTCCGAAAAGCTGTGGAAGCAGCTCACTGAAGAGGCTCCCGCGGGCGGTTACACCAACGCCCTCGGTGCCCTCACCGGCAACCAGGCCGTGCAGCAGGTCAAGGCCGGCCTGCGCGCCATCTACCTCTCCGGCTGGCAGGTCGCCGCGGACGCGAACCTTTCCGGCCACACCTACCCGGACCAGTCGCTGTACCCGGCGAACTCGGTTCCCCAGGTTGTCCGGCGCATCAACAACGCCCTGCTGCGCGCCGACCAGATCGAATTCGCCGAAGGCATCCAGACCGTGGAGGACTGGCTGGTTCCGATCGTCGCCGACGCCGAGGCCGGCTTCGGCGGCCCGCTGAACGCCTACGAACTCATGAAGTCCATGATCGCCGCCGGCGCCTCGGGCGTTCACTGGGAGGACCAGCTGGCCTCCGAGAAGAAGTGCGGCCACCTGGGCGGCAAGGTCCTCATCCCCACCCAGCAGCACATCCGGACGCTGAACGCGGCCCGCCTGGCTGCCGACGTCGCCGGCACCCCCACCGTCGTCATCGCCCGCACCGACGCCGAGGCCGCAACCCTGATCACCTCCGACGTCGACGAACGCGACCGCGAGTTCATCACCGGCGAGCGCACGGCCGAAGGCTTCTACAAGGTCCGCAACGGCATCGAACCCTGCATCGCCCGCGCCAAGGCCTACGCCCCGTACTCCGACCTCATCTGGATGGAGACCGGCACCCCCGACCTCGAGCTGGCCAAGAAGTTCGCCGAGGCCGTCAAGGCAGAGTTCCCCGACCAGATGCTCTCCTACAACTGCTCGCCGTCGTTCAACTGGCGCAAGCACCTGGACGACGCCACCATCGCCAAGTTCCAGCGCGAGCTCGGCGCCATGGGCTTCACCTTCCAGTTCATCACCCTGGCCGGATTCCACGCCCTGAACTATTCGATGTTCGACCTCGCCCACGGCTACGCCCGCGAAGGCATGAGCGCCTACGTCGAACTCCAGGAAAAGGAATTCGCCTCCGAATCCCGCGGCTACACCGCAACCAAGCACCAGCGCGAAGTCGGCACCGGCTACTTCGACGACATCGCCACTGCGCTCAACCCGAACGCAAGCACCCTGGCCCTGGTGGGATCCACCGAAGAAGGCCAGTTCCACTAACCCCCAGCCGCTCCCTCCGCTCGCAAGCTCGCGAGGGAACCCGGCGGCTGTGGGCCCAATTCCCGACGACGGCTGGTTGGGTTCCCGCCTCGCGTCCGGCCTGCGGACCGGCACTGCTCTGCCTGCTATTCCCCACGTCCCGGTTTTCGACCTCGCTGAGCGAGGACGGACCGGGACGCAGGGCCCCTTTTACGCAGGCTGCCGCAATACCGGCCTCTCCGGCCTCGTGCGTAAGGCGCCTTTCCGGCGGCCGGGCAAAAGTGATCCGGAAGCGTGCGTAAAAGGGGCCCTGTCCCCGTCCTCGGCCGAGCCTTGCGAGGCCCCAGGACGGGGATGGGGAATAGCACGCGGAGGATCGCTCTTGCCCGGCACCCAAGCCAACCGAGCCGCCGTCGAACATTTGCTTCTCAGAGGAGAGATCGACATGAACAGCTTCACCGACAGCTTCACCATCAATGGCATCACCCTGACTGCGCAGCCGATCTGCCGGCAGGGCGAGGTGCTTACTCCGGACGCCCTGGATTTCGTCGCGAAGCTGCACCGGGCAACGGCGGAACGGCGCCAGGAGCTGATGCAGGCCCGGCACGCGCGCCGGGCACAGATTTCTTCGGGCCAGGATCCGCGGTTCCTGCCCGAGACCGAGGGCATCCGCAACGACCCGAACTGGCGCGTCGCTCCCCCGGCGCCGGGCCTGGAGGACCGCCGGGTGGAAATCACCGGCCCCGTGGACCGCAAGATGACCATCAACGCGCTGAACTCGGGCGCCAAGGTGTGGCTGGCGGACATGGAGGACTCCTCCACCCCCACGTGGCGCAACGTGATCCAGGGCCAGCTCAACCTGACCGACGCGCTGGAACGCCGCATCGACTTCACTTCCCCGGAGGGCAAGGAGTACCGGCTGCGCGATGACCAGGAGCTGCCCACCATCGTGGTCCGGCCGCGGGGCTGGCACCTGCCGGAGAAGCACATGCTGATCGACGGCAAGCCGATCGCCGGCGGCATCGTGGACTTCGGCCTGTTCTTCTTCCACAACGCCCGGCGCCTGCTGGCCCAGGGCCGCGGACCGTACTTCTACTTGCCGAAGATCGAGAACCACCTCGAGGCCCGGCTGTGGAACGACATCTTCGTGCTGGCCCAGGACCTGCTCGGCATCCCGCAGGGCACCATCCGCGCCACCGTGCTGATCGAGACCATCACGGCCGCGTTCGAGATGGAGGAAATCCTGTACGAACTGCGCGACCACGCCGCAGGCCTGAACGCCGGCCGCTGGGACTACATCTTCTCCCTGATCAAGAACTTCCGGACCCGCGGGCCGCGCTTCGTCCTGCCGGACCGCGGACAGGTCAGCATGACCCAGCCGTTCATGCGCTCCTACACCGAGCAGCTGGTGCGCGCCTGCCACCGCCGCGGCGCCATGGCGATCGGCGGCATGGCTGCCGCTGTCCCCAACCGCAAGGACGAGGCCGCCAACACGGCGTCCTTCGAGAAGGTCCGCGCGGACAAGACCCGCGAGGCCACCGACGGTTTCGACGGCTCCTGGGTTGCCCACCCGGACCTGGTGCCGGTGTGCCGTGAAGTGTTCGACGCCGTCCTGGGCAACCCGGACAACGGAGGAAAACAGAACCAGCTGGACCGCTCGCGGGAGGACGTCACACCCGACGACCGCGCGCTGATCGACATTTCCACCACCGAGGGAAACATCACCGAGCAGGGCATCCGCATCAACATCGAGGTGGGGATCCGGTACATCGAATCGTGGCTGCGCGGCAACGGCGCCGTGGCCATCCACAACCTGATGGAGGACGCCGCCACCGCGGAGATCTCCCGCTCCCAGCTGTGGCAGTGGATCCACTCCCACGCGATCACCGAACACGGCGACATCATCACCCGCGAATGGGTGGAGGAACTGCTGGATGAGGAGTTCGCCCGGCTGGAACGCTTCGACGACGACCGCTTCACCGATGCCCGCAGCATCTTCGAAGAAGTCACCCTCGCCGAGGACTTCCCCACCTTCCTGACCATCCCGGCCTACGCCCGCTTCCTCACCGAAGCCAAGGAAAAAGCCAGCGAGGAAGAACTGATCGCCGCCTAGAAATTTCCGTCAGCCGGGCTGCCTGCACTCTTCGCAACAAGTGACCCCGAAGGCCGGGGAGGCAGCCCGGCGGCGGAACCACCCTTTTCATACAGCGCGAACTGGCAGCAGATGCCCCTAAGACCCAATTCAGAGGGCATCTGCTGCCAGTTCGCGCTTGGGTTTAAGAGGGGCGGCGCTTGCCTGCGCTCCGCACCGAGAGGGTGGTGCAGATGGCGAAGGCCAGCACGGAGCCCAGGATCACCAGCAGCGGCGGCGTCCAGTTGCCGGCCTGCTCGTGTACGAAGCCCACGGCGCTCGGGGCGATGGCCGCGAAAAAGTAGCCCACGCCCTGCACCAAGGCCGACATCCGGCCGGCCGTTGCCATGTCGGGAGCCACTTTGATCAGGGCAGAAAAGATGATGGTGAAGCCGCCGCCCTGCGCGATCCCGGCACCGATGCACCACAGCCACCACAGCGACGGCGCCAGCAGCAGGCCCACGGGGATGGTCGCCCACAGCGCACTCACGGTGAGGGCCACCGCCGTCGGGCTCCAGTACTTGGCCAGCAGCGGAACCCCGAGCGATCCCACGATCGCCAGGACCTGGAAGATCGAGGCGCCGGCGCCGGCCTGGGTGGCCGTCATCCCGAGGGTGTCGCCCAGGAAGCTCGGCAGCCAGGTGGTGACGCCGTAATAGGAGAAGGCCTGGCCGGCGAAGCCGACGGTCAGCCCGGCGGTGATCCAGAAGACGCCGGCCACCGGCACGGCGCCGGCCGCCCGCATCGGCGGCAGCGGAACGGGAACGAACGCGCGCCGCGGCCCGAACGCCATGGCCCACGCCGCCGTCGCCACCAACGCGAAAATCCCGACGGCGGCCAGCGCCGTCCGCCAGCCCACCACTTCCGCGATGGGTGCTGTGACCACCGAGGTCAGGAAGGCGCCCACGTTCAGGAACGCCGAGTACAGACCCATCGCGGTGCCTTGCCGCTTCGGCGAGACGTCGCGCCGGATGATCAGCGGAATGCAGATGTTCCCCACGGTGATCGCCAGGCCGATCAGCACGGTTCCCAGGAGTACGACGGCGGGTGCCCCGGCCGAGCGCAGCACCACGCCTGCCAGGACGCCCAGCAGGGTGAGGGTGACGGCGAACTCTGCACCGAACTTCCGCCCGGCCACGGCGGCGGCCGGCGAAGCGAGGGAGAAGCAAAGGACGGGGATGCTGGTCAGCAGGCCCAGGACCACAGGCGGGAAGCCGAGTTCGGCCTGCATGGTGTCCAGCACCGGCGCCACGGAGACGATCGGGCCGCGCATGCACAGCGAAATCAGGGCGATGCAGGCCAGGACCACCCAGCTGCGCGGGACGCGTGAGAACAAGCCGGTCATTTTTCGATCACTCTTCTTGCTATCACGGCAACGGCGCCCCGGTTGCGAAAACCGGGGCGCCGTTGTCGAAAATCACGCTGTCCAAGACGACGCGGATGACTTAGTTGTCCGGGCCGAGGTACCAGCCGCGCTGCGGGTTGGACACCTCCGGAGCCTCCCGGAAATGTTCTGGCTGCGCCACCCAGCCCACGCCGTTGGCGATCACCTTCTGGATCTGCGGCTGGTGGTAGACCGGGTAGTCCTGGTCGCCCGGGCTGAAGTAGAAGATCCGGCCCTTGCCGCGGGAGAAGGTCACGCCGGAGCGGAACACCTCGCCGCCTTCAAAGGAGCTGATGAAGATCAGGTCATCGGGCTCCGGGATGTCGAAGAGTTCGCCGTACATCTCCTGCTTGGGGATGACGATGGGGCTTTCGATGCCCGCCGCGATCGGGTGGGATGGCTTGACCGTCCACACGAGTTCGCGCTCGCCGTCGTTGCGCCATTTCAGGGAGCAGGTGGTGCCAAGCAGCCTGGTGAAGATCTTCGCGAAGTGCCCGGAATGCAGCACCACCAGGCCCATGCCGCCAAGCACGTGGCGCTGCACCCGCTCCACCACCTCGTCGCTGACGTCGCCGTGGGCGATGTGGCCCCACCACAGGAGCACGTCGGTGCGGGCGAGCACATCCTCGGACAGTCCGTGCTCCGGATCGGCGAGGGTCGCCGTCGTGATGTCAGCGTCCGGGTAGAAGGTCCGCAGGCCGCCCGCGATGGCCCCGTGCATGCCCTCCGGGTACATTTCGGCCATGGTGGCCGGGTGGTTGTTGGCCTCGTGGACGCCTTCGTTCCAGACGACGATGTTCAGTTTGCGGTCGGCCATCAGAGACGTACCTCCCGGCCTTCGAGTGCGGACTGGTAGCAGGCGTCGATGATCAGCGCACGGTTCAGGGCCAGCGAGCCGTCGTGCCGGCCCCACTCTGCTTCCCCGCCGCGGACCGCGGCCACGAAGTCCTCCACCACCTGCTGATGCATGCCGTCGCGGCCGACTTTCGGCACGTAGTCGGCGTTCTCCACGCCGTTGTCCTTGAAGACGTGGAGCTGGTTCTTCTCCGGTTCCGCGTAGCCGGCCACCTTGAGTTCGGCGCCGCCGTCGGTGCCGTAGACGAGGAAGTTGATCTCGTCGTCCGGGTGCCGGTAGCTGGCCCAGCCCGCTTCGATGACCAGGGTGGCGCCGCCTTCGAGCCGCAGGAACGCGGAGGAGAAGTCCTCCACCTCGAACTTGTTGGAATTGGTGGTGGCCTTGTAGTTGGCGTTGCCGCCCAGGCCGCGCGGGCCAAGCTCTGCGTGGGTGCTGGCGGAGACCGCAAGCACCTTCGGCTCGCCCAGCAGGTGCAGGGCGTAGTCGAGGACGTGGACACCGATGTCGGCCAGCGGCCCGCCGCCGGCAAGTTCCGGGTTGGTGAACCAGCTGCCGAGCGTAGGGATGCCCTGGCGGCGCAGCCACGCGGCTTTGGCGTAGTACGGACGGCCGAGTTCGCCCTGGTCGATGACGGACTTGAGTGCCTGGATGTCGCCCCGGCGGCGGTGGTTGAAGGCCACGTCCAGCACGCGGCCGGATTTGCGGGCCGCGTCCACCATGGCCTGGCCTTCGACCCCGTTGCGTGCGATCGGCTTCTCGCTCAGGACGTGGATACCCTTCTCCAGGGCGGCGATGGCGATCGGGGCGTGCAGGAAGGTGGGGACCGCGACGCTGATGGCGTCCAGTCCGGCCAGCTCGATCATGTCTTCCCAGCGGGCGAACGCGTGCGGGATGGAGTACTGCTCCTTCATTGCGGCCAGGAGCTCTTCCTCCATGCCCGCGGCGGCCACGATCTCGACGCCGTCGATCTTGCTGTAGGCCTCGAGGTGCTGCTGGCCGGCCCAACCGATGCCGACGACGCCTACCTTGAGGGTCGTGGACGTAGCGTGCTCAATGCTCACGGTTTCCTGTTCTTTCCTGGGTTCGTCGTGGAGGTGTTCGGTGCTTCAGAGCGCGAGTGGGCGTCGGAGCTTGTCCAGCGCCGCCGGCTACTTCTGTTTTTCATCATGCAAAAGTCTGCAGTCAGATCGATATAAGTAAGTTTTCACGGACCGCAAAGGGGTGTCAATCAGCTAAGCGCTTTGANGTGTCAATCAGCTAAGCGCTTTGATCCACAAAACTTGCCCGCAGACACAAATGACGCCCGCGGCCGGTGCCGCGGGCGTCATTCTGCAGATCCCGGAAAAAGAGGAAGAGGTCAGTTGCGCTGGGCCGCCGCCACCGCAGACTCCACCACCGCAGGGGACAGCACGTGGTCGATGACCATCCGGCTCGCGCCGAGAATGGCCGCCTCAGTGCCAGCCTTCGACTGTTCGATCCGCAAGTGGGACGTCGCCAGGGGCAGGGAGCGGCCGTAGACCGTCTCGCGGATCCCGGCCAGGAGCTGATCTCCGGCGCGCGAGAGGCTGCCGCCCACCACAATCACCGAAGGGTTGAGCATGTTGACGCAGATTGCCAGGACCTCCCCCACCTCGCGCCCGGCCTGCCGCAAAGCATGGATGGCCTGCACGTTTCCTTGCGCGGCCAGGTCCACAATGTCCGAGCCGGAGGAGGCCTGCACGCCCTGCGCAGCCAGCTTTGCCACCAGCGCTGGCCCCGCCGCGAGGGCTTCAAGGCAGCCCGTGTTGCCGCAGCGGCACAGGACCCCTTCGCCGCCGGGGACACGCACGTGGCCAAGGTCGCCCGAGGTGCCGTCGGCGCCGCGCTGGAGCTGGCCGCTGCTGATGATCCCGGCCCCGACGCCGGTGGCCAGCTTGATGAAGAGCAGGTCGTCATAGGCACTCCAGTGCGCGTACCGCTCGCCCAGCGCCATGATGTTGACGTCGTTGTCCACCAGCACTTCGGCGTCGATTCCCTGACGGATGTAGCCCACCACGTCGAAGCCGTCCCAGCCGGGCATGATGGGCGGCTTCACCGGCATGCCGCTGCCGTGCTCCACCGGGCCTGGAACGCCGATGCCCACGCCTGCGATGTCCTCCGCCTTGCGGCCGATGCCCTCAAGCAGCTTGCGGCCGTTCTCGAGGATCCAGCCAAGGACCTTTTCCGGTCCTTCGGCGACGTCGAGCGCTTCGGAATGCCGGGCAAGAATCTCGCCGTTCAGGTCGGTGACGGCCACCGCGGCATGGCTCGCTCCGACGTCGGCGGCAAGTACCAGCCGCACGCCGGCATTGAAGGCAAATTTCGACGGCGGCCTGCCGCCTGACGAGGCCGCCTCGCCGGCCGGACCCACCAGCCCGAGACCCGTCAGGGCGTCGATCCGTGCGGCGACGGTAGTGCGCGCCAGGCCTGTCTGTTCGGCAAGTTCGGCGCGGGTCCGGGCTTTGCCGTCCCGGAGCAGCTGAAATAGATCGCCCGCACGGGCGAGCACACCGGCCTCGGCCGCAGGCCTCTCCGGGCGCTGGGTACTGGTCACCATGGTTAAGGAATAGCACAACGGGCGGGGTAACGGGCCGCTTCAGGCGCTCGAAAGCTGAACTTTTGATTGACTCGAGGCAAAAGTGACCGTAGTTTCGAGTGAAACGCCATCCATCGAGGGGATTCCCGCATGACTACTCTGGACCCGTCCGCCCGGCAGCGCCCGTTGGGGGTGGCTGTGATTGGTTATGCCTTCATGGGGAAGGCGCATTCGAATGCGTGGCGGAACGTGGGCGCTTTCTTCGGGGTCCCGGCCTTTGAGCGGAAGGTGCTCGTGGGCCGGGACGCGGAACTGGTGGCCGAGGCCGCAGCGAAGTACGGGTGGGCCGAGTCCGCCACGGACTGGCGTTCGGTCATTGAACGCGACGACATCGACATCGTCGATATCTGCGCCCCGGGGTGGATGCACGCCGAGATCGCGGTCGCCGCCCTCGCCGCGGGCAAGCACGTCCTCGTGGAGAAGCCGCTGGCGAACACCCTGGCCGAAGCCGAAGCGATGGTTGCCGCCGCTGTTGCTGCCCGGGCCCGCGGGGTGCAGTCCATGATCGGCTTCAACTACCGCCGGGTCCCGGCCCTGGCCCTCGCCCGCGAACTCATCGACGAGGGCCGGCTCGGCACCGTCCGGCACGTCCGCGCCGCCTACCTGCAGGACTGGCTCTCCGACGCCCAATCCCCGATGACCTGGCGGCTGCGCAAGGACACCGCAGGGTCCGGGGCCCTGGGCGACATCGCCTCCCACGCCATCGACCAGGTCCTCTACCTCCTCGGCGACACCGTCACCGAGGTGTCCGGCCGCCTCCACACCTTCGTCACCACCCGCCCCGGCCCCGATGGTCCGGCAAGCGGGCTGGAAGAGGTCACGGTCGACGACGCCGCCTGGGCCACCCTGACCCTGGCCTCCGGAGCCATCGCCTCCGTGGAAGCCTCCCGCGTCGCCACCGGCCAGAAGAACAGCCTCACACTCGAAATCTACGGCGACAAAGGCACCATCCTGTTCGACCTGGAAAACCTCAACGAACTCGGCTTCCTGGACGCCACCGCCCCCGCCCGCGAACAAGGCTTCCGCCGCATCCTCGTCAACGAAACCGACCACCCCTACATGAACGCCTGGTGGCCCCAAGGCCATGTGATCGGCTGGGAACACACCTTCACCCACCAAATCCGCGACTTCCTGCACGCGGTTCAATCCGGCGAGGCCCCCTCACCCTCCTTCGAAGAAGGCCTGGCCGTGCAAAAGGTCCTGGCCGCCGTCGAAGAATCCGCCAACAACAAAAGCACCCTCACCGTCGTCAACACCGCCCCCGCCAGCGAAGGAGCCTGACCATGGCCCGCCCCTACACCCTCTTCACCGGCCAATGGGCCGACCTGCCCCTCGAAGACGTCGCCAAGCTGGCCTCAGGCTGGGGCTACGACG
>NZ_QYLP01000017.1 GCF_003614925.1 Arthrobacter celericrescens | reverse complement strand
CGGCCACCGCGGCATGCGGTGGCCGGCCTTCATCGAAGGGGTGGCTCAGGCGGTGGCGGGCTCGTCCGTCTGGGCGGTTCCGGCCGACCGGCGGGACGCGACCTTCTTGGCCTGCTTGACCAGCTCCGGCTCGCCCTGCCGCAGCCAGGCGTACAGCGGAGCGGCGATGAAGATCGTGGCCGCCGTACCGATCAGGATGCCCACGAAAAGTGCCAGGGACAGGTCCCGCAGGGTGCCCGCGCCGAGCAGTCCGGCGCCGATGAAGAGGATCGCCGCAACCGGCAGGACGGCGACCATCATGGTGTTGATGGAACGGACCAGGGTCTGGTTCACGGCGAGGTTCACCTCACCGGCAAACGTCCGGCGGGTGGAGGTGCCGATGTCCGAAGTGTTTTCGCGGATCTTGTCGAAAACCACCACGGTGTCGTACAGCGAGTAGCTCAGCACCGTCAGGAAGCCGATGATCGCCGACGGCGTCACTTCGAAGTCGCTGGCGGAGTACACGCCGGCGGTGATGACCATGGTGACCACCATGCCTGCGAGGGCGGACACGGACATCTTCCAGGTGCGGAAGTACAGGGCCATCAGGACGGCGGCCAGTCCGACGAACACGGCGAGGCCGATCAGCGCCTGCTTGGTGACGTCCTGGCCCCAGGTGGGGCCGATGAAGGTCGAGGTGACCTCGTTCTCGGTGACGCCGTAGGCGGAGGTGAGCCCCTCCTTGATCCGCAGGGTCTCGTCGTCGCTGAGCTTGTCGGTCTGGATCCGCATCGTGTTGCCGGCGACGTTCGCGACGCGCGGCACGGCGCCGGCGACGACGTCGTGCACGGCCTTCTCGCCCAAGGTCGAGTCGGTGGTCTTGACGTTCGACACGGTGAATTCGGAACCGCCGCGGAACTCGATGCCGAGGTTGAAGCCGCCCTTGACCGCCGGCAGGAAGATGGACACGGCCATCGCGACGACGGCGATCAGGAACCAGATCTTCTTGGTGCCGACGAAGTCGTACGAACGCTTCCCGGTGTAAAGCTCATTGCCGAAGCGTGCAAAGCTGCTGGTCATTACTTGCCTTCCTTGGTTCCGCCGGTCGAGCGGCTGCCCTTCGAAGATCCGGACAGTTCGCCCTGCTTCTCGGCGAGGCGGCGTTCGGCGATGGTCATGCGGCGTTCGGCCTCGGCGGCGGCACCGGTGTTACGCGCGCGCACGACGGCGGGCTTCTCCGTGGGCGTGCGGAGCCGCCCTGCGCCGCGGTACAGCGGGACCGCGCCGAGCCGTGCCGGGTCCAGCCCGGAGAACCGGTGGCCTTCGCCGAAGAACTTCGTTCGGGCCAGGACCTGCAGGGTGGGGTGCGTGAACATGAAGACCACGAGCAGGTCGGCCAAGGCTGTCAGGCCGAGGGTGAACGCGAAGCCGCGGACGTTGCCGACAGCCACGAAGTACAGCACCAGGGCGGCGAGGAGGTTGACGGCCTTGGAGGCCAGGACCGTGCGCTTGGCGCGCTTCCAGCCGTTCTCGACGGCAGAGACCAGTCCCTTGCCTTCGCGCAGTTCGTCGCGGATGCGCTCGAAGTAAACGATGAACGAGTCCGCCGTCTGGCCGATGGCGACGATGAGGCCCGCGACGCCGGCGAGGGACAGCCGGTAGTTCTCGGTCCAGCCAAGGATGGCGATGGCGAGGTAGGTCAGGCCGCCTGCCACGACGAGCGAGGCGATGGTGACGAGGCCGAGCGCGCGGTACTGGAACAGGGAGTACACCACCACGAGCAGCAGGCCGATGATGCCGGCCAGGAGGCCCAGCCGCAGCTGCTCGCCGCCGAGGGTCGCGGAGATCTGTTCTTCGGACTGGATGTCGAAGCTGATGGGGAGGGCACCGTAGCGCAGCTGGTCGGACAGGGCCTTGGCGGTCTGTTCGGTGAAGCTGCCGGTGATCTGCGGACGGCCGTCAGTGATGACGGCGAGCGAACGGGGCGCGGAGATGACCTGGTCGTCCAGGACGATGGCGAACTGGGCCTTGGGGTCGTTGCCGCCCTGCGCCTGGGATGCGACGTAGTACTGGTTGAGGCGCTCGGTGACCGCCTTGAAGGTCTTGGTGGCGGAATCGTTGAAGGTGATGTTCACGCCCCAGTCGTTCGTCACGGAACCCTGGGCGCCCTGGACCGGGCCGAAGGTGGAGGACGTGATGTCCTGGCCCTTCACCTCCACCGGGCCGAGGATGTACTTGACGGCCGGGGTCTGGGCCGTGGCCGGTTCACAGGTGACCAGTGGCTTGGCCGGGTCGGAGCGCTCCTGCTTGTCCTGGGACGGGTTGACGCAGTCCAGGGCTTCGAAGGCCTTGTAGACGTCGGCCGTGACCCAGTTGTTGTCGCTGGCGTTGGTGGGCGCCGCCGTCGGCTTGGGCAGGTCCGCCTCCTTGGCCCGCGAGGCAACGGGCACGGCAGCACCGTCCCCGGCCGCGATGACCGGGCGGAAGTTCATGTCGGCGGAGGCCTGGATCAAGGCACGGGTTTCCTTGGACGGCGTCCCCGGAAGGCTGACCACCACGTTGCGCCCGGACTGGGTGCTGATTTCGGCTTCGGCGACGCCGGAGCCGTCCACGCGCTGGCGGATGATCGCCACGGCCTGGTTCAGTTGGTCCTCGTTGATTTCCGAGGAGCCCTCGACCTTGGGCGCCAGGATCATCTGGGTACCGCCCTCGAGGTCCAGCGCGAGCTTCGGAGCCCAGCTCGCCTGGCCGGCGATGACACCGCCGCCAAGGACGGCGGTCAGTGCAGCGAAAATTGCGACAAGCCAGATCAGCACCCTGCGGGCTGGGTTCTTGCGGCCGGTTCGTGCCATGTTCGATCTTCCTGTTGTGACGGATCTACCGCCGGCCGTCACTTGTAAGCGCCGGCCGACGGCAGGTCATTGCCTTGGAACGTGTCCGCCCTGAAGAGGCGCAGGACTAGTTGTCCTTCTTGTCCTCACCGTTGAGGCGCTTGATGGACTCTTCCGGGGTCTCCGCGGAATCCACCACGGGGCCGGCCTGGGCCTGCTCTCCGAGGGAGGAAGCGTCGTCTGGGACCTCGACGGCGGCGGCCTCGGGGGCTTCGATGACCTTGGTCACGGCCTGGCGGTGCACGGTGGCGAGGTTTCCGGGGGACAGCTCGAGGACCACCTTGTTCTCGGCGTCATCCATCGACACGATGCGGCCGAACAGCCCGAAGCTGGTCATCACGTCCACGCCCGGGGCGAACTGGGACTGCAGCTTGGTCTGCTGCTCCCGGGCCTTCTTGTTGCGGCGGAACATCATGAAGATGAAGACGCCAAGAAGGACAAACAGCAGAATGTTCATTACATCCACGAGGAAGTTCCATTTCTTTGCATACGTTGAGGTTCACGGCATCGCTCCCCTGGCGGATCCGGAAGCAGGGAAATCCCCCGACAGGCCGGGCCGTGCGCCGCCGCACGGCGGGCATGACTCCATGGGCTCGAACGTGCCGAGCGTCATACCAGTCTAGGGGGAAAAGCTGGGAGCAGGGTTACAAACCGGATTCGATGGGCTGATCCGTGTTGTCGTCCGCACCGAAGAGTTCCAGCGGGTCCTGGCCGAACACGCCGGCCGGAACGGCGTAGCCAAGGTGGGTCCAGGCCGGGGCCAGCGCGATCCTCCCGCGCGGGGTGCGCCCCAGCAGGCCCTCGCGCACCAGGAAGGGTTCGGCGACGGTCTCGACGGTTTCGGGTTCTTCGCCGACGGCGATCGCGAGGGTGGAGAGCCCCACCGGACCGCCGTTGAACTTGGTGATGAGCGCGTCCAGGACCGAGCGGTCCAGGCGGTCCAGCCCGCGCTGGTCCACCTCATACATGTCCAGGGCGGCCGACGCCGAGCGGGCGTCGATCTGCTCGACGCCGTGCACCAGCGCCCAGTCGCGGACGCGGCGGAGCAGCCGGTTGGCGATACGGGGCGTTCCACGGGAACGTCCGGCGATTTCGCGGAAGCCCGCCGAATTCACCTTTAGATCGAGTAGGCCCGCGGAGCGCCGGAGGACCAGCTCGAGCTCCTCCACCGAGTAGAACTCCAGGTGCCCGGTGAAACCGAAGCGGTCACGCAGCGGCCCCGGGAGCAGGCCCGCGCGGGTGGTGGCACCCACCAGTGTGAAGGGCGGCAGTTCCAGCGGGATGGCCGTGGCACCGGCACCCTTGCCCACCACGATGTCCACCCGGAAGTCCTCCATGGCCATGTACAGCATTTCCTCTGCCGGCCGGGACATGCGGTGGATTTCGTCGAGGAACAGGACCTCGCCCTCGGACAGGGAAGACAGGATCGCGGCGAGGTCACCTGCGTGCTGGATGGCCGGGCCGCTGCTGATCCGCAGGGGCACGTTCATCTCGGCGGCAATGATCATCGAGAGAGTAGTCTTGCCGAGGCCGGGCGGGCCGGAAAGCAACACATGGTCTGCGCTTCGGCCGCGGATGCGTGAGGCTTCAAGGACCAGGGCGAGCTGCTTGCGCACGCGGTGCTGCCCGACGAAGTCGTGCAGGTTCTTCGGGCGGAGGGCCGCCTCGATGATGCGCTCTTCCGGCTCCTCGCCGCCGGAGACGAGGGAAGGCTCAGCCACGGCTGCCTACCCTGTTGCCCGCCCGCGCACCGTCCTGGCCGAGCCAGCGCAGCGTGGCGCGGAGGATCTGGGCGACGTCGCCGGCCTGGGCGAGGTCCGGGGAGTCGGCCATGGCCTTGTCGATGCTGCCGCCGGCGTCCTTCTCGGACCAGCCGAGGCTGGTCATCGCCGCCACCACCTGCGGCTTCCAGTCCGCCGCGGAAACGGCAGCCTGGACGGGGGCCGGGCCCGTGCCGTGCGGCACCAGCTTGCCGGACAATTCCAGGACGATCCGCCCGGCCACCTTCGGTCCGATGCCGGGGACCTTGGTGAACGCCTTGCCGTCCCCACTGTGCGCGGCCACCCGGATCGTTTCGGGATCGTGGACGGCCAGGACCGCCAGGGCCAGCCGCGGCCCGACCCCGCTGACACTGAGCAGGACCTCGAAAACCTCGCGTTCGTCGTCGTCGGCGAAGGCGAACAGCGTCAGGGAGTCTTCCCGGACGATCAGGGAGGTGAACAGCTTCGCTTCCTCGCCGACGTGCAGGCGGCTGAGGGTCTGCGGCGTGGCGAACACGGCCATTCCGGCGCCGTTGAGGTCGATGACTGCCGTGGAGAGACCCACGTGCGCCACCGTTCCGCGAAGAAAACTGATCAAAGCCGGCTCCTGAACTGAACTGCGTCACTGAACTACGTCGACCGACGTCGAACTGACTATCCGAACATATCTACGAATACCCTAGCAAGGGCAGGCGACATTCAGCGGCCGCGGCGCGCTTTCGCCTCGGCTTCGGCCCAGGCCCGTTGTGCCGGAGTCAGGGCGCTGCGGCCCGGTCCGGTGGTGGCGACGGCGGCTCCGCTCCCTGCCCGCCAGGCGTGCGTCACCGCCAGCGCGAGGGCGTCAGCCGCGTCGGCCGGGCGCGGCGGGGCGTCGAGGCGCAGGATCTTGGTGATGAGCTTGGTGACGGCGTCCTTGTTGGCACCGCCGCTGCCGGTCACGGCGGCCTTGACTTCCGACGGCGTGTGCAGCGCCACCGGGATGCCGCGGCGCGCGGCGGCAGCGATGACGACGCCGGAGGCCTGGGCCACGCCCATCACCGTGCTGACGTTGAGCTGCGAGAAGACGCGCTCCACGGCCATGACGTCCGGTTTGTGCAGGTCGAGCCATTCGTCGATCGCCTCGGCGATCACCAGCAGGCGACGGTCCAGTGTTTCATCAGGCGAAGTCCCCACGACGCCGACGGCGACCATGGTCGCCCGCCGGTTCCGTTCGACGTCGACCACTCCGATGCCGCAACGGGTAAGGCCCGGATCGACTCCCAATACGCGAAGAGTCAATTCCGGGCCTTCCTGTTGTTGCGTGCTGGAGCTCCAGCTTATTCGGCGTCGGGTTATTCGGCGTCGAGGGCCGCCTGGACCTCATCGGTCATGTCGGCGTTCGTGTAGACGTTCTGGACGTCGTCGAGCTCTTCGAGCGCGTCGACGAGTTTCAGGAACTTCTTGGCGCCGTCGAGGTCGAGCTGGACCTCCATGGACGGTACGAATTCGGCTTCGTCGCTTTCGTACTCGATGCCGGCCTCGGTGAGGGCGTCGCGGATGGCCTGCAGGTCGCCGGGCTCGGAGTGGATTTCCCAGTTGTCTCCGCTGTCCTTGACTTCCTCGGCACCGGCGTCCAGGACCGCCATGAGGATGTCGTCTTCGCCCAGATCGTTCTTCGGCAGGCTGACGACGCCCTTGCGGGTGAAGAGGTAGCTCACGGAACCCGGGTCGGCGATGGTGCCGCCATTGCGGGAGATCGCCAGGCGCACCTCGGAAGCCGCACGGTTCTTGTTGTCCGTCAGACATTCAATGAGCAGCGCCGAACCCTGCGGGCCGCGGGCTTCGTACATGATTTCGGTGTAGTCGACGACCTCGCCGGTAAGGCCGGCGCCGCGCTTGATGGCGCGGTCGATGTTGTCGTTGGGCACCGAGGTCTTCTTGGCCTTGGTGACAGCCAGTTCCAGGCCCGGGTTTCCGGCCAGGTCCGGGCCGCCCATGCGGGCAGCGACTTCGATGTTCTTGATCAGCTTGGCGAACGACTTTGCACGCTTCGCGTCAATGACGGCCTTCTTGTGCTTGGTGGTCGCCCATTTGGAGTGGCCTGACATACTCTTACGCTTCTCCTCTGATCATTCGAATGAAAAGTTCGTGGATGCGCTTCTCGCCCGTCACTTCCGGATGGAAGGAGGTGGCCAGCAGTTTGCCGGAGCGCACGGCAACAATTCTAGCCAACCCGTGCAAAGTGTCCGTGTGGCGTGCATGGTCCGGGTCCACCTGGGCCAGGATTTCGACCTCCGGGCCCACCCGTTCCACCCACGGGCCCCGGATGAACACGGCGTGCACGGGGTCCACGCCAGCCTCGCCTGCACTGAAGTCCAGGCCCTTGAAATCCAGGTCCGTTTCAAAGGATTCGCGCTGCCGGCCGAAGGCATTGCGGCGCACCGTGATGTCCAGGCCGCCGAAGCTTTGCTGCGGCCGGCCCTCGAGGTCCTTGGCCGGGTCCGCGATCTCGTTGGCCAGCAGAATCATGCCGGCGCAGGAGCCGTAGACCGGCATGCCGGCGGCGATCCGTTCCTTGATGGGCTCGGCGAGTTCGAAGATGCGGGACAGCTTGTCGATGGTGGTCGACTCGCCGCCGGGAATCACCAGGCCGTCGACGGCGGCCAGTTCAGAGGGGCGGCGGATGCCGACGGCGCGTGCGCCCACTGCTTCGAGGGCATGCAGGTGTTCGCGCACGTCGCCCTGCAGCGCGAGCACACCGACCAGCGGGGAGGAAATCTGCGGATTGTTCACCAGAACATTCTAGGGGTGGAGGGCGCGCGGGCCGTCCGCCGGGAAGCCCGCCGACGGTCAGCAAGTAGCATGGACAAGGATTCAGAGGACGATTGAAGAGGTAGGCACTATGTGCGGAATCGCCGGTTACCACGGTTTTGGGGAAGACGAAGCTCTGCTGAAGGTCATGAATGACTGCATCGAGCATCGCGGCCCCGACGGCGAGGGCTACTTCACCGAAGGAAACGTGGGACTCGCCCACCGCCGGCTGTCCATCATCGACGTCGCGCACGGCCAGGAGCCGATGATCAGCGCCGACGGCGCCACCGTGCTGGTCTACAACGGCGAGGTCTACAACTACCTGGAGCTCCGCGCCGAGCTCGAAGGCCTGGGCCGTGTTTTCCGCACCCAGTCGGACACCGAAGTGGTGCTGCAGTCCTACGAGCAGTGGGGCACCGAGGCGTTCGACCGCTTCAACGGCATGTTCGGCCTGGCCATCCTGGACAAGAAGAAGAACGTCACGGTCCTGGCCCGCGACCATTTCGGCATCAAGCCGGTGTACTGGGCCAACGCCGGCACGGAGGAAGCACCGAAGATCATTTTCGCCTCCGAGATCAAGCCCCTGCTGCAGAGCGGCAAGATCGAACGGAAGCCCAACGAGCGCATCCTGTACCGCTACCTCCAGTACCGCATCCACGACGACTCCGCCGAAACCTTCTTCGACGGCGTGTCCAAGCTGCAGCCCGGCGAGATGATGACCATCGACAACGCCACCGGCACGTACTCCATCAGCTGGTTCACCCGCCTGCGCGAAGAACTCGAAGAGCTGTCCAAGGTCAACCGGCCGTACACCCCGGAGGTCACCGAGGAGTACCGGATCCGCTTCACGGAGGCCATCCGCATGCGCCTGAAGTCCGAGGTTCCGCTCGGCTCGGCCCTTTCCGGCGGACTGGATTCCTCCGCGGTCGTGGTGACGATCAACAAGCTCATGCAGGAGAAGGCCGAAGCCACGGACTCCCTGGGCGCCAAGCAGAACACGTTCAGCGCCGTCTTCCCGAACTCCATCAACGACGAAGAGCACTACGCCGACGCCGCGATTGCCAAGTGCAGCGGCAACATCCAGGCGCACAAGATCCTGCCGACGCCGGATGGTTTCGCCGCGGACCTGGACGACTTCGTGCGCACCATGGAGGAACCCATCATCTCCTCGGGCCCGTACGCCCAGTATTGCGTGATGAAGGAAGCGTCCAAGCACGTGACCGTTCTGCTGGACGGCCAGGGCGCGGACGAGATGATGGCCGGCTACATCCCCTACTACTTCGCCTACCTGCGCCAGCTGAAGGCCAAGGGTGACTACAGGACCCTCCTGAAGGAAGCCACGTCCTCCCTGGATATCTTCTACCGCCTCGGCCGGTTCCGGCTGCAAAGCAAACTGACGGCGAAGAAGACCGTGGCCATGTCCTCCCTGCTGAACAAGTCCTTCACGGGCAAGTACAAGGGCGAAAGCTTCAGCAACATCCCGGACAACATGAAGCTGCGCCTGATCGACGACCTCTTCCATAAGTCGCTGCCCTCGCTGCTGCGCTATGAGGACAAGAACACCATGCGCTTCTCCCTGGAAGGCCGCGTGCCGTTCCTGGACAAGGAAGTGGTCAAGTTCCTCTTCAGCCTGTCCGATGAGGCCATCATCAAGGGCGGCTGGAACAAGCGGATCCTGCGCGACGCCACCCGCGGCCTGCTGCCGGAGAAGATCAGCAACCGCCGGAACAAGATCGGCTTCACCACTCCCGAGGCCGAGTGGTTCAAGCTGATGAAGGAGCGGCTGTACAAGATCTTCATGTCCAACTCCTTCGCCGAGCGCCCGTACTGGAACCGCGAGGCCGTCCTGACGGCGTTCGAGGAGTACCTCAACGACAAGAACGACGCCGACACCATGATCTTCTGGCGCCTGCTGAACGTCGAGCTGTGGTTCCGTGAGTTCATCGACACGAACGACACTCCGGCGGACGTGAAGGAGAACAAGAGCGACTACGAGGCAAACCCGGGCAAGGACCTGGACATTACCGTTCCCGAAGCCGCGGGCGGCGAGACGTTCCGCCGCTACCCGCTGCAGACCGGCGTGTTCAAGCGCGAAACTGACCTCGACCCGGAGGTCCTGTCCTACGTGAACCGCTTCTTCGACGGCCTGGACGCCGCCGACGAGGCAACCCGCAAGGCCGTCGCGTCGGCTCCGTGGTACTTGCTGGTGAGCGAGAAGATCGTGGCCATCACCCAGGGCCGCTCCTTCCCGGTGTGGGAAATCAAGGTCTCCCCGGCGGCGCGCGTGCTGAGCAAATTCGTCAAGCGGACCCCTGCCGGCATCGGCCTGGGCAGCCCATGGTCCATGCAGATCGCCATCAACGAGGTGGGCCTGCCGCTGATCGTGAAGGCCGCCGCCGCAAGCGTGGTGGGCAAGCTCCAGGGCAAGAGCGGCGTGTTCTACGACGTGGTCGGCCACAACATCAACGCGATCGACGGTGCCACGCCGTACAGCCTCGGCTCGTCCGCCAACTCGGTGAAGCTGGCCCCGAAGGACCCCGAGGCGGTTGCGCGCCGGATCAGCGCCCTGGTCCGGGAACGGGTCCCCGCTGAGTACGCCGCGAACTTCGCAGGCACCTCGATCATGGACGCCAACGACCTCGGCGTGGTGGCGATGGGCCACGACACCGACCTGCCCAAGGACACCATTCAGGCGATCTTCAAGGACAACCCGCAGGGCCAGGGCGCCCAGGCGACCCCCATGTCCCTCGTTTTCAAGCAGGGCTGAGTGTTCAAGCAGGGCTAAGCTCCAGGCCTCCAGGCTTTCCGTTCGCGCTGGGCCACACGGCCCATGAGCCTGGAGGCGCGGAGCAGCCGTGCGGCCTTGGGCGCGCGGAGGCGGGAGTACCGCTCGAGCAGCCCGACGACGTCGGCGCCCGGCTCCGCGGCTCCGCCCGCCAGGGCGGTCCGCACCAATGCCGTCAGCGCGGCGGCATCTTCCAGTCCGGCGCCGGCGCCCTGCCCGAGGTCGGGCGTCATGGCGTGTGCCGCGTCGCCTGCGAGGGCCACGCGGCCGCGGTGGAACACGGACAGCGGCCTGGCGAGGTCGTAGAGGTCGTGCCGCAGGACGTCTGCTTCGTCCGTACCGGCGATCAGCGCCCCCACTCCCGGATACCAGTCGGCGAATTCCAGGGCCGCGGCCTCCTTTTCCGAGGCCAGCCCCTCGGCGGCCGCCGTCCTGCCTTCGGCCTTCGTAGCAACGGCGAACCAGTAAACCCGTCCGTCCGCCAGCGGCACGGTGCCGAAGCGCTGGCGGCTGCCCCAGTCCTCGCCGGCCATCCCTCCGGTGTCCGCCCGGCCTCGGGTCACGCCGCGCCAGGCCGTGTAGCCGGCATACCGCAGGCCCGGGTCCAGTGACAGGAAACGCCGGGTCGCGCTGCGCAGGCCGTCGGCCGCCACCACAAGGTCCCAGGAACTCTGCTGCCCGTCCGCCGCGGTCAGCATGGCGCGGCGGTGCGGGCCGCCGTCGTCGTCCACTGTCACTGCGGTGTCCCAATGGATGGGGACCCCGCGGCAGGACTCCAGTAGGAACTCCCGCAGCGCGCTGCGGTGGAACATGCGCACTTTTGGCCGGGCCCAGGCCGGGAAGGGCAACACCACCTTTCCGTTGGGCCGGCGCATGACGGTCCGCACGCCGGCGCCGGGCCCGTGCGACAGCCGCTCGTAGCCGTCCGACAGGCCCAATGTGCGCATCGCCGCGCGGGAGTTCGGGAACAGCGAAATCCCGGCACCGGGAACCGAGTCCCGCGAGGAGCGCTCAAAGACCTCGACGGCGGCCCCCGCGTTTGCCAGGCCGGCCGCCGCTGCGAGTCCGGCGATTCCGCCGCCGATCACCGCGATCCTCAGTGCCCCGCGTTCCGTGGAATTGTCCGCCATAGGGCCAATTGTTGCACCTTGCGGAATCTGCCTTGTGAGCTGGACCGCACTCATGAAAGTGTTCCTTCATGACGATTTCCAGCAGCAATCCCCTGCTCACGCCCAGCGACCTTCCGTACCAGTTGCCGCCGTTCGCAACGATCGAGGACGGCCATTACGCGGAAGCCATCGAGGCCGGGCTGGCCGGCCAGCTTGCCGAAATCGAGGCAATCCTTGCCAACCCCGAAGCGGGCGACTTCGCGAACACCGCCGCCGCCATGGAACGCTCGGGCCAATTGCTTGGCCGTGCCGTCAATTCCTTCTTCACCCTGGTGTCGGCCGACGCGAGCGAGGCCATCCGGGAGCTGGAGACAGCCCTCATGCCCAAACTGACGGCGCACCGCGACGCGATCTACCTCAACAAGGCGCTGTACGAACGCTTCGCCGCGATCGATACTTCCGGCCTGGACGCCGAGTCCCGGCGACTGGTTGAGGAGTATCTGCGCGAGTTCCGGCAGTCAGGAATCCAGCTGGACGCGGCAGGCCAGGACCGCCTCCGGGAACTGAACGCGGAGCTCTCCCGCCTCGGCACGGAGTTCGGCCAGCGTACCAAGGAAGCGATGAAGGCTGCCGCAGTCCTGGTGGAGGACGCCGCGGACCTGGCCGGACTTCCGGAAGACGATATCGCCAGCGCCGCCGAGGCCGCGCGTGCGGCCGGCCAGGACGGGAAGTACCTGCTGACGCTGATCCAGCCCAGCAACCAGGCGGCGATGGCTTCGCTCGAAAACCGCGAGCTGCGGCGCCGCCTGTACGAGGCGTCCATCGCCC
The DNA here is from genome assembly GCF_003614925.1 of Arthrobacter celericrescens. Classification (GTDB taxonomy): domain Bacteria; phylum Actinomycetota; class Actinomycetes; order Actinomycetales; family Micrococcaceae; genus Arthrobacter; species Arthrobacter celericrescens. Next base: position 1,397 of record NZ_QYLP01000017.1, on the reverse strand, counting down.
GGGGCACCGACGGCGGACCGCTGGACGTGCGTGAACTGGTTGTGTCCCTGGTCCGGCTGCGCGCCGAGAAGGCGGCCCTGCTGGGTTTCGCGAACTATGCCGAGCTGGTGGTCGAACGGCAGACGGCACCGGACTTCGCCGCCGTCGAGACCATGCTGAACCGCCTGGCACCAGCGGCTGTCCGCAACGCCGACGCCGAGGCCGCCGCGTTGGCGGAGAACGCAGGGCACCCGCTGGAAGCGTGGGACTGGGCCTTCTACTCCGCCAAGGTGCGGCGTGAACGGTACGAGGTGGACGAACAGGCGCTGCGGCCGTATTTCGAGTTGGACCGGGTGCTTACGGACGGTGTCTTTTTCGCGGCGAACCGCTTGTACGGCCTCGCCTTCCGGGAACGCGACGACCTCAAGGGCTACCACCCGGATGTGCGTGTCTGGGAAGTCTTCGACGCCGACGGTACCGGCCTGGGCCTGTTCCTGGGCGACTACTACACCCGGGACACCAAGCGTGGCGGGGCGTGGATGAATTCGTTGGTGGAACAGTCCGCCCTGCTCGACGCCAAGCCCGTGGTGATCAACACGCTGAACATCTCCAAGCCGCCGGCCGGGGAAGCAACGCTGCTGACCCTCGACGAAGTCCGCACCGTGTTCCACGAGTTCGGCCATGCCCTGCACGGGCTGCTGTCCGCCGTCACGTACCCGCGGTTCTCCGGGCCGGAAGTGCCGCGGGACTTCGTGGAGTACCCGTCGCAGGTCAATGAAATGTGGATCATGTGGCCGGAGGTGCTGGCCAACTATGCCCGCCACTACCGCACCGGTGAGCCGCTCCCCCACGAAACGGTCGCCCGGCTGGAGGAGTCCCGGCTGTGGGGCGAAGGCTTCGCCACCACCGAATACCTCGGAGCGGCGCTGCTGGACCTGGCCTGGCACGTGCTGGACGGGTCCGGCATCCCGGAGGACGTCCTCGCCTTCGAAGCCAAGGCCCTCGCCGCTGCCGGCGTGGCCCACGCGCTGATCCCGCCGCGCTACCGCACGGGCTATTTCCAGCACATCTTCGCCGGCGACGGCTATTCGGCCGGGTACTACTCCTACATCTGGAGCGAAGTCCTGGACGCCGACACCGTGGAATGGTTCAAGGAAAACGGCGGCCTCACCCGAGCCAACGGCGACACCTTCCGCACGGAACTCCTCTCCCGGGGAAACAGCCGGGACCCCCTGGACTCCTTCCGCGCCTTCCGAGGCCGGGACGCAGATATCACGCCCCTCCTAAAGCGCCGAGGCCTGGAGTAGGGACTCATCGATTGCTCCAGAAGTGTCGTTTTGGACGCCCATAACGACACCTACGGAGCAGTCGATCGAAAACGACGACGGCGGCCGGTCACCTTCGCGGGAAGGTGACCG
>NZ_QYLP01000022.1 GCF_003614925.1 Arthrobacter celericrescens | reverse complement strand
AGCCGGCGCGGCGGGACCGGTCCGGCGACAATGAACAACCCCGGACGAGCCGCCCCGATTCATATTGTCTAACTGGCAGTTGTTGTCGTTTCGACGCCTGAAAACGACAACAACTGCGAGCTAGTTGGGTGGCTCAGGCAGGCTCTGCGAACCAGAGCATCGTTTCGCCGTACTTCTTCCCGGCGAAGCGCTCGAGGGTGTCCGGCCAGTCAGGTTCGGGCGAGCGGGAGGAACGCTCGACGACGACCACGGCGCCGTCGTCGAGGTGCCCGGCGAGCTTCGCCAGGACAGCCTGCAGCGACGGTTCGTCCAGCGGGTAGGGCGGGTCCAGGAACACCAGGTCCCAAAGGGTGTCCTCCGCGGCCCTTTCCAGGAAGGACTCCACCTTGGACCGGTGGACGGAGACGGTCTTGCGCGCCAGCGCCTGGTTGACGATGTCGGCGTTGCGCTGGCACACGGCCGAGGCGCGGGCATCGAATTCCACGAGCTCCGCCGAGGCGGCGCCCCTGCTGGCTGCCTCGAGTCCGAGCGCCCCCGAGCCCGCATAGAGATCCAGCGCACGGGCGTCGTCGATCACGCCCAAGGCTTCAAGGCGCGAAAACAGGGCTTCCTTGACGCGGTCCGTGGTGGGCCGGGTGGCGCTTCCGGGCACGCTCTGCAACGGGTTGCCGCCGGCGGCACCGGCGATGATCCGGCTCAACGGCGCCCCTCCACGGGCATCGCGCGAACGGGGTTCAAGCTATCCGCGTGCAGGCTATCCGCGTTCAAGGAACGCCTCCTTCTCGGGGTTGAGGTATGCGTCGATCGCGGCTGCAAGGGGCTCGTGCCGGCGCAGTTCCGGGTCGTCGACCACCAGCCGCTGGGCATCGGTGCGTGCACGCTCGATCACGTCCCCGTGTTCCAGGACCCTGAGCAGTTTGAGCGTGGACCGGCCGCCGGATTGCGAGGCGCCGAGGATGTCGCCTTCGCGTCGCAGCTTGAGGTCTTCCTGGGACAGCTCGAAGCCGTCCGTCGTGGCGGCGACGGCGTCCAGGCGGCGCCGGCTCGGATGCCCGGGCTCCAGGGTGGTGACCAGCAGGCACGTTCCGGGCAGCCCGCCACGGCCCACCCTGCCGCGCAGCTGGTGCAGCTGGGAAATGCCGAAGCGGTCGGCGTCGAGGATCACCATCAGCGTGGCGTTGTGCACGTCCACGCCCACCTCGATCACCGTGGTGGAGACCAGCACCTGGGTCTCGTTCGCCACGAACGAGGCCATGGTTTCCGATTTGAGCACCGGGTCCTGGCGGCCGTGCAGCGGTTCGATCCGGACACCCCGCAGGGCATCCTCCTGCCGCAGCCCTTCGACGACGGCGGTCACGGAGGCCAGCTCGCGCGCGGCACCGTCCTCTGCCAGCGGGTCCGGGCTGCCGTCGGGCAGGTAGACGGGTTCGTCTTCGCCCGGGGTGAAGTCGCCGTCGTCGTCGGTGCCGATCTTGGGACACACCACGTACACCTGGTGCCCGGCGTCGATCTCCTCGCGGGAGCGGGCCCAGATCCGCGTGGCCCAGCCGGGATTCTCGGCCAGGCCCACCAAGTGGGTGCTGATCGGGGCCCGGCCAGCGGGCAGCTCGTCGAGGACGGAGGTTTCGAGGTCGCCGAACACGGTCATCGCCACCGTGCGCGGGATGGGGGTGGCGGTCATGACCAGCAGATGCGGCGGGCGGCTTGCCTTGGCACGGAGGGCGTCGCGCTGTTCGACGCCGAAGCGGTGTTGTTCGTCCACCACGATCAGGCCGAGGTCCTGGAAGCTGGTTTTGTCGCTGAGCAGCGCGTGGGTGCCGATCACGATGCCGGCGTTCCCGGACGCGGCGTCCAGCATGGCCTGCTTGCGCGCGGCGGTGGGCATGGAGCCGGTCAGCAGCGTCACTTGGACCGAAGCCGCACCGGGCTCCTGGCCGAGCATCCCGGCGCCGCCGAACATCCCGTCCCGGGCCAGCGGCCCCAGGGTGCGGCGGATCGATTCGTAATGCTGGGCGGCGAGGACCTCTGTGGGAGCCAGCAGCGCGGCCTGCCCGCCGGCGTCGACCACCTGCAGCATGGCGCGCAGGGCCACGATCGTCTTGCCGGAGCCCACCTCGCCCTGGAGCAGGCGGTTCATCGGCGAGTTCTGGGCCAGTTCCTGTGACAGCGTCTTCCCGACGGCGGCCTGGCCGGCCGTCAGGGTGAACGGCAGCTGGCGATCGAACGCGGCAAGCAGCCCGTCCGTCACCGGACGGCGCGCCGTGGCCTCTTCGGCCGCCAGCTGTGCGCGGCGCCGGGCGAGGGCCGTCTGCAGCACCAGCGCTTCCTGGTAGCGGAAGCGCCCCCGGGCGTGCTTCCAGTCCATGGCCGTTTCGGGGGAATGGATCAGCTGGTAGGCCCGGCCGATGTCGGCAAAACCTTCCCGGTCCACGATGGCGGCCGGCAGCGGGTCTTCGATCCGGTCGAGGTCGAGGGTGTCCAGCAGTGTGGTGATGACCTTGTGGATCGACCAGCTGGTGAGTTTGGCCGTGGCCGGATAGACCGGGATGGGCATTGCCGCGAGCTTCTCCGGATCCAGGCTCCCGGCAGCCTCCGGGTCTTCGTCCAGCAGCATGAAGTCAGGGTTGGTCATGCCCAGGGCGCCGCCGTAGCGGGTGACCTTCCCGGAGAACATGGCCCGGCGTCCGGGCTGCAGTTCGCTGCGCGCGCGGAAACCGTTGAAGAAACTGATCTTCAGGGTTCCGGGCCCCGCGGACGCCGCGACGGCTACTCCGGTGCGGTTCCCGCCGGCGTCGTCGGTCACCACCACATCGGTGAGCGAGCCGCGGCGGGCGCGCATCTGCCGGGTGTTGTTCGAGATGACCCGGGCCACCAGGGTGGCTTCCTCGTCGAGGGGGAGCTGCGCGATGGGCGTGAGCTCGCCGCGGGTGAGGTAGCGGCGGGGGAAGTAATTCAGCAGTTCGCCAACGGTTTCCAGGCCGAGGTGCTTGGTGATCACAGAGGCCGAACGCTTGCCGATCCTCCGGTCCAGCGGCAGGCCCAGTTCGGGGGGTGCCAGCTCAGGACTCATGCGGGTGGAAGCTTTCCAGGGCGGCGGAGGCCGCGTCCGGGCCGGCGTCGGAGTCACGGGGCAGGGCCAGCTGGCTGACGGAAATGTCGCTCGGCTCCCCCAGGGCGCGGATGGCCTCCACTGCGGGGCCGGCTTCGGGGACGTGAACGTGGACCCGCCAACGGTAGCTTGCCTCGATGCCGTCGGCGTCGTCGTCATCATGCTCGTCGCCGTCGTGGCTGCCGGGCCCGGCAACGCTGCCCACCTGGCTCATGATGACGGAGTCGCCCAGTTCGTCGAGTTTCTGCCGGAGCGTGGCGGCGGCGAGCGGTGACAGTTCGATGGTGCACATGACTTCCACGCCCTCGTCGTCGGGGAGTCCGGTGTGGATGTGCGGGTCCTGGACGTCGTAGCCGTGCAGCCCGTCCAGCAGTTCGTCCTGCAGTTCCTCGCCCAGCACGGCAGAGCGCAGGCAGTCCAGCACCAGGAGCATGCCGACACCGCCGGCATCCACGACGTGCGCTTCGTGCAGGGGCGCCAACTGCTCCTCGGTGCGCACGACGGCCCGGACCGCGGCGTCCACGGCAGCGTCAAGGGCAAGGCCGAGGGCCTGGTTGCTGTCGTCCCCGTTCTGGGCGGCGTCCACCTCACCGGCCGCCTGCGCGGCGGCTTCGAGCACGGACAGCATGGTTCCGGACACGGGTTCGCTCAGGGCCGACCAGGAGCGGATCTGTGCGCGGTGCAGGGCTGCGGCGAGCAACGGGGCGCTGAGCCTGCTGTGCCCGGCCAAAGGCTCGGCCATCGCGCACAGGAAGACAGCGAAAAGGGTGCCCGAATTGCCCCGGGCCTGCTCCATCGCCGCGCGTCCGGCCGCTGCCAGCACCGCGCCGACGTCGTTGGCCTGTTCCGGCTTGGCCGGTTCCGGCTTGGCCTGGCCGCCTTCGGAGCTCCGGGGTTCCTTCGCTTCCACACCGCTCAGGGCCGCGGTGGCGGCCCGCACGGTGAGGTACAGGTTGGTGCCGGTGTCGCCGTCGGCCACCGGGAAGATGTTGATGGCGTTGATGCGGTCGCTGTGGTTGCCGAGAGTAGTCTCCGCCTTGCCCAGCCAGCGCTTCATTGCATGCACATTGGCGGCGATCTTAGTCTGCAAAGTGATCCCATCCCACGGTATCGGCGGACTCCCCGGCTATCCGGACGCCAACGCGTTCTCCCCCGGCAGCGGCCCTGACTGAGCCTACCGCAGTGAAGGGCTCCGGGAGCTTAACTCCGGCCGGAAATGCCGCCAGGAGGCCGTGGTCCTCTCCCCCGCCAAGCACCCAGTCCATGGGGTCGGTGTCCAGCAGCGAAGCCGCGGGTTCGAGGGCATGGGCCTGGGATTTGAGGGCGATCGGATCAAGGTCCAGGATGACGCCGCTGGCTGCGGCGAGGCGGCCGCCGTCGCGCATCAATCCGTCCGAAACGTCCATCATGGCGGTGGCCCCGGCTGCCGCTGCCCGCGGACCGGCGGCCAGCGGCGGCAGCGGGCGGCATTGGCGGTCCACGAGTTCCCGCTGCTCCGGCGTGAGGGATCCGAGCGGCACCGTGCTTTCCAGCAGCGCCAGGCCGGCGGCCGCGCGGCCGAGGGTCCCGGCGAGTGCGAGGGTGTCCCCCGGCTGCGCTCCGGAGCGGAGCACCGGGGCCTGGCCGTGCAGCGTTCCGACGACGGCGACTGTCACCGCGATCTCCCGCCCCCGCCCGAGGTCCCCGCCGGCCACCGAGCAGTCGGAGGCGCCAAGCCCGGCGATCCCGGCGGTGAGCCCGTCGGCGAAGTCCTCCACCCAGGACACCGGGGTTTCGCCGGGCATGGTCAGGCTGACGACGAGGGAAGTGGCGGTTCCTCCCATGGCGTTGATGTCGCTGAGGTTCTGGGCGGCGGATTTCCACCCGACGTCGTACCCGGTGGTGCGGTAGCCGTTGTTCCAGGCCAGTCGGAAGTCCTGGTCCTGGGTCTGGGTGTCGATGGAGATGACGGCACGTCCGTCCGGGGCCGCGACGACGGCGGCGTCGTCACCTGGTCCCAGCAGGACGCTGCTGCTCGACTCGAGGCGCGGGAAGATCCGGGCGAGGAGCCCGCCCTCCGAGAGATCGGCGACAGTCAGTTCTTTTTCCGGCACGCTTCTACGCTAGTCGCTCGGGCCGACATTCAACGAGCGGGCGGAGGCCCGGGCGGGCTGCTTCCAGACTTGCAGGCTGCTTCTAGACTTGCAGGGTGCAACAGAAGAACAGGAGGCCGCTGAGGTATCTCTCAGCCGGCGCGGCAGGCCTCTTTGTTCTGTGGTTTGCGGTATCCCTCCAGCTTTTCTGCCTTGTGTCGACCCCGGCTCCCCCGCCCGTCGATGCCATCGTCGTCCTGGGCGGCAGCAGCGGCGAACGGCTGCCAGCGGCGCAGGCCCTGGAAACAGCACAGGCTGGCCGGGGTGCGGCACCGGTGCTCGTCCTCTCCTGGACCGACACACCCGGAAACGCCTCCATCGATGCGCTCTGCAACACGGCGTCCTTCCCGCAGCAATCCCTGATCTGTTTCCGGCCGGAAGGCATGGACACGCGCGGCGAGGCGGCCGCCGTCGGGAAGCTGGCGAAGGAGAACGGATGGCAGTCGGTGGCCGTCGTGACGTCCTCCTACCACGCGCTGCGGGCGGGGACTTTGATGCGGCAATGCACCTCTGCAGATGTCCACATGGTGGCGTCGGAACCGGCCCTGGATTCACTGCAATGGCTGCGGCGTTTCGTCATCGAAGAAGCCGGTTTGGTGGACGCGATTCTGCGCCCGGAGTGCCGCTGAGGGCACCCCGGAACGGCCCCCGTGCGGGCATCCGGCGCCGCTCCCGGCTAGACTCGTTGCGGACCTTTACGGAATCGGACGCGAAAGGAGCAGCCGCTGGACACCTCGAAAGACAGTGCAACGGAGCCCCTTTCAGCACCCCGGCACCTGCACCGGAGGCGCTTCCGTTCGGACATTCCGGAGAGCTTGTTCGTCGACTTTCCGGTCCCGCAGCCGCAGGCTGGAAACCGCGCGGCGAAGCCGGAACGGCGGCCCAGCACCTTTGGCCGCAAGCGCCTCGTCGCCTTGGCCTTGGTCGCCGCGACGACGGTCGCGGTCCCGGCGCTGGTCCTGGCCTTGCTGTTCATCAGATAGCCGCAAAACGGCGCCCGCCGTTCATCCTGCGTCTGCTTGCGCATTCCTTGTCACAGGGGGATGTCAAGTAATATTCAGGATGTTGTCAATTTATTCGAAAACCGGGGGAAGCAATGCCCACTGTCATGCCCATTTTCGGCACCAGGCCCGAAGCCATCAAGATGGCACCCATCGTTGCGGCCCTGCAGCAGTCGGACATTTTCGATTGCGTGGTCACCGTAACAGGCCAGCACCGGGAAATGCTCGACCAGGTCAACGAACTGTTCGGGATCGTCCCCGACCACGACCTCAACATCCTCCAGCAGCGTCAGTCCCTGTCCGCGATCATGACGCGGACCATCGACGGACTGGACAAGCTCTTCGCCGACAACAAGCCCGACGCGGTGGTTGTCCAGGGTGACACCACGACGTCGACCGCCGGCGCAATCGCTGCCTTCTACCACGGGATCCCCGTGGTCCATGTCGAGGCCGGCCTGCGCAGCGGCGACCTCTTCTCGCCCTTCCCGGAAGAAGCGAACCGCAAGATCACCAGCCAGATCGCGAGCCTCCACCTGGCGCCGACGAGCGTCAGCAAGGCCAACCTTCTTGCCGAGGGCGTCACCGCCGAGGACATCGTTGTCACCGGCAACTCCGTCATCGATGCCCTCCTGACCACGGTCGGGAAGCAGATTCCCTTCACGGACCCGCAGCTTGAAGAGCTCGCAGCCAGCGGCCGGAAGATCCTCCTGGTCACCACCCACCGCCGCGAAAACCAGGGCGACGCGATGCGCGGCGTCGGGCGCGCCCTGGCCCGGATCGCCGACGCCGAACCCGACATGGTGATCGTGCTGCCCGCCCACAAGAACCCGGTGGTGCGTGAAGCCGTGCTCCCCGCCCTCGAAGGCAAGGACAACGTGGTGGTCACCGAGCCGCTGGCCTACGGTGAATTCACCCGCATGCTCTCCCTCGCCCACATTGTCCTGACCGACTCCGGCGGAGTCCAGGAAGAAGCTCCGAGCCTGGGCAAGCCGGTGCTCGTGATGCGCGACAACACCGAGCGCCCCGAGGCCGTTGCCGCCGGAACGGTGTCCCTGATCGGAACCGACGAAGACCGGATCGTTGCCGAGGTGGACCGCCTCCTGCACGACGAGGCCCACTTCGACGCGATGGCCAACGCCGTCAACCCCTACGGTGACGGCAAGGCCTCCGAGCGGACGGTTGCCGCGATCGCGGAAATGCTGAGCATCGGCAGCCGCATCGAAGAATTCGGCACCTCCGAACTCGACGAAGCCGTGCGCGTCTGATTGATGCGCCCCCTGAAAGTCTTCTCCTATGGCGGAGGCCCTGCCTCCGCCATAGTTGACCATTTTCCCGCCGGCGCCGTTCAGCAGGCGGGCCTGGTTTCCCGCCAATCGCTGATCAGCGCGATGGGCGGGCCCAGCCGTATGGCGTTGGCGGACTCCGCGGCGCGCCCGGCTGCGGTGCGCGTCCTGCAGGCCGACATCGCTTCTTCCCTGCGGAACGACGTCGAGGCCCGCCTGCCGGGCATCGATCTGGTGCTGTGGGATCTTTTCGACGAACGGTTCGGGGTGGACCGCCTCAGCGACGGGACATACCTGACCCGTTCCCCCGAGCGGATCAAACACGTCTCTGCCGGCTCCGGCGCGATGCGCACCATCCCGTTCGGCACCGACGAACACTTCGGGCTGTGGCGCGAAGCGGCGGAAAGGTTCACCGGCTTCCTGGCGAGGAAAGCGCTCCTCCTGCGCACCTACGTCCTGGATCTCGCGTGGGCGCACACCGACGAAAACGGCCTCGACGCGGAGCTGCCTTTCGGCCTTTCCTCGGACGAGGCAAACGCCAGGTTCTCCCGCTACGCCTCCTACCTGCGCGACCGCGGCGTCCAGGTGCTGACGCACTCCAGGACGTGGACCTCACGCACCCACCAATGGGGCCCGGCCCCCTACAACCTGCACGACGCCGTCTACCGCGAAGTCGCAGAAGAACTGCTCAGCCGCCTGCCGGGCGAGCTCACTGAGCCCCCTGCCGTTCCCGCCGCCGTCGTCCCTGCACAAGCCTTTCCTGCCCACGACGAGCGGCACAAGGCACCCATCCTTGTGTGGGCCGGACTCGATGACTTCGACGCCTCGAGGGAAGGCCGGACCCACCACCGTGTAGCGCCGGCCGCCGGACAGTCCTACGGCCTGTGCAGCCTCATCCAGAACAACGGCTCGGACACCCTGCTGGTGATCAGCCACGGCGCACTGAACCGGGAAAAGTACAGCCTCCCCCGGTTCGAATGGCTTGCCACGCTGGAAGGCCGGCCCGAGAACCTGATGTTCCTGGCCGACACCGCACTCGAGCCACACGACGACCTCGAACTCGCTTGGTTCACCGGGAGCGCCGCGGACGACCTCACCGAACGGTACGCCGAACTGGTGAAACGGGCCGCCCGGCAGCTCGGGGCCAGGAAGATCGTCTTCATGGGCGGCTCGGGCGGCGGGTTCGCCTCCCTCGCCCTGGCGGCCAGGACCCCGGGAAGCCGCGCCCTGGTCTTCAACCCGCAGACAAACGTCCGGAAGTACTGGCTCAAGTCGGTGCGGAACTACACCAAACGGCTTTACCCCGAGTTCGCGTCCGAGAAGCAGCTCACGGGCCTCGGGGCGCGGTGCGACCTGGCTGCCGCGTACGCGGCGGCGCCGCAGCTTGAACACCAGGTCCTGTACGTCCAGAACGACGACGACCCGCACCACCTCGAAAACCACCTGGGCCCCTTCGCGGCCGCCCTCGGCATGGAGCCCCGCTCGGGGGTTTCGGCGGACGGCACGGTGAGGATCGTCGTCGAACGCTTCGCCGAGGGGCACAACATGCCCTACCGGACGGTGCTGAATCCGTTCGTCGACATGGTCCTCGCCGGATGGGGCGGTCCCCTTGCCGGGGGTCCGTTGCCTGCGGTGGCCCCGGCGGGGCCTGCGGTGTCCGCCTAGGCTCAGGTGCTCGCGAACTTGTGGCTCTTGAGGATGAACGGGTAGCTGAGGGTGCTGCCAACCGAGCTTGGCGCAATGTCGGTGTATTTGACGGCTCCGTTGGCGTCGATCCAGACGATTCCGTTGAGGTCCGGCCGGTGGCCGTAGACGGGTGAAAATGCCGTCATGGCCGAGAACCCGCCGGTGCTCAGCCGGACCGGCGTGGTGGTGACCTTGCCGCCGTACACGCGCGAGTAGCGGTAGAGCGAACCGCCCTGGTTGACGATGAGGGACGTGCCCGTGGACCTTGAGGGAACCATGAGGACGAAGTTCCTGCCCTGCCAGCCTGTGCCGATCGTTGCCGGTGTCCCCAGGGCGCCGGAACTGAGGACCGGCCAGGCCCGCAGGGTCCCGCTGGCGTCCAGCGCGAGGACCGACAGGGACGTGCCCCAGATTCCCACGGTAAGGTCGACGGCGGCCCAGCCTGATTGCCCCACGACCGTCGGCGGCATGAATCCGCCGTTCGGGAGGCCCCGGTGGAGCTGCAATGTCCCGTCGCTGTGGTTCGTCAGGACGTCGAGGGTGCCGTCGCCGTTCCAGTCCACCACGTGGGAGGACCGCACGTAGCCGCCGTACGCGGAATCCGCGCGGATCGGATTGCCGAACCTACCGTCTCCCAGGGACCTGCACACATTCAGCCAGCCGTTGGGCCCCACGGACACCAAGTCCGCGGTGGTGCGGATCGTGGGCCGCTGCACCGCGTCGACTTCGACGATGTTCGTGGTGTCTTCAACGAAGAACATGCGGCCCTGTTTGTTGACCACCATTTCCGTGTACGCGCCGCGGAGGACTTCCTTCCGGGTTTGGCGGAAGGGGTCCAGGACGGTCACCGTTCCCCCGCTCATGTGGACGATGCTGCTGGCCTTGGGAAGGTATTTGATGGTGCTGGTCCTGAATCCGGGCGCGGCGGTGCGGTAGAGAAGCTGGTACGTCGCCACCGGCGAGCCGCTGGTCTTGTTGATCCTGATCACTCCGTTGTTCGTGCTCACATAGAGGATCCCGTTGACCATGATCGGGCTGTTGATTTCCACCTCGCCGGTGAAGGGTCGTGCCCAGAGCAGGCGCCCTTGCGCAACGTTCCAGGCAAAGACATGGGCGGGCTTGGTGTCGTTGTTCGAACCCAGTCCGCCCATGATTCCCGTTGTTCCGTAGACGATGTCGCCCTCACCGACCAGGCCGAGCACCGACTGCCCGGCCACCGGTCCGGACACCACCTTGATGTCGGCGTCGTTGGCCGGGTTGAGGATGGCGAGTGCCCCGCCGTTTCGCCCGTAATCCGGGATCGTTCCGGCGACCACCCTCCCGCCGGCGGCAGCCCAGCAGATCGGCCGCGACTGGTAGTAGGGGTAGCGCAGCTCGATGAGCTTCGTGTCTGTCTGGGTCACCGGATTGAAGCGCAGCAACACACCGCCTGTGTAGGAACCGACGTAGATCGTGGACGCGTCGTACTCAAACATGCCTTCGATCTGCGCGATCCCGCTACCCAGCGGCGACCGCCAGACGGTTCGCGAGGTGATCCCGACGCTTCCGATGCCGTCGCCCGTGTAGCCGCCGAAATAGATCTTGTCTTCGGACTGGGACGCCATGAGCGCCTGCAGTTTGAAGGTCTGGGCGGCGAAGTCGGGCACGACGTCCCGGATGACCGACTGGCTGCCGACGGAAACCCGGACGCAGCGGTACTGCCCGTCACTCCCGCACAGGACGTTGACAAAGGTGTCCGTGTCCGAGACTTCGACGTCGATCGCCCGGGCAGTATCCGGGACAAGGCAGACATACGAGGCTTCCAAAGTCCTGGTGTCGATCCGCATCAGCTTGTGGACACCCACGGTGTTCCACACGGCGTAGGCCTCAAGGGTACCGGGCGCCGAACCGCTGGTCATCGCGGAGGGCATCCAGTCCCAGGGGCGGGTCAGCCAGGTGCCGCTGGAGGTCCGGTAGGCCTCAAACCGGAGCATTCCGTCGGCGCCGTCGAAATAGACGAACAGGACGTCACCATGGGCATCGATGCGGTGGACGAATCCGCTGGACCGGGCGTCCGGGAGCGGGATTTCCCTGGCCTGCTCAGGGCTGTCCGTGTGCCAGGTGAACACGGTGGGGTTCTGCGAACCGGTTCCCGCATAGACCCGGCCCGAGTCATCGATGGCGAGGGACCGCACATACTGGGTGTCAGGGCGGACCCTGTCGGTATGGAACGTTGTGCCGGTCCGGGGGTCGTAGCGGGTGGTGTTCCCCGTGGGATAGTTTCCGTTCCACACCCGGTCCCGCGAGTCGACAGCGACCGCGAAGGCCGCATTGCTCGACAGCGGTGCCGTCTGATAGGCGTCGGAGACGGTCCCGGAGACGGTGACCCGCTTGACGATGTCGTCCGCCCCGAAGGCCAGCAGGGCTCCCGTCCCGGCTTCAACCGCCGTCTTCCCCACGCCCCCGCCGCTGCCGGGGAAGGGCACGAGCGACAGTTCCCGGACGCCAGAGGCGGCATCGATGATCTGCAGTTGGTCAGTCAGCCCGGCGCTACCGGCGGCAATTTTCAGGATGCCGGTGTTTGTCCGGAAGAAGGTGGCATTGACCTGCGGAATGCTGGAGAAGACGTTGCGGTACCGTCTCAGCACGGCTGAGGGTTCCGTTCCGACGGTGGTCAGCCCGACGCTGGCGCCGAACGCGGTGTCGAGGGACTGAGCCGACGCCGGGGCTGCACTCGTTGCGAGTCTCCCGAGCCCTGCACCTGCTCCCAGGACGACGGCAAGGGACAGGACGGACCGTCTGCGGATGTGCGGGGGATTGGTGCCGTGGACTTCGTCGTCGTTCATGTCTTCCCTACCTCGCCGTCTCCTGTCTTAGGCCGCCAGCAGTTGCGGTGCCTGGACCAGTAGTTCGCCGCCGGAAACGGGGGTGAGCCGGACCCGGACGGCCTGCGTCCCTGTCATGGGCAGGGTGACGTACTGATGCAGCGGGCTGAAGGCCGCCGAGCCCCGCACGGTGAAAGTCCTGGCAGTGCTGAACCGCGCCGGCGATTCGACGTCGAATACCTCGAGCTTGAGCCGCACCCCGGTGCCGGATCGCACGGACATCCGCAGCTGCCGGGTGGAACCTGCGTACGCGCCAAGCGGGCAGTCCTTGGAAAGCGCGGTCGAGGCCGCTCCCCTTCGCGCGTAGTACCCGCCCTGCTCCGCACGGAGGGACCATTTCGCGGACGAACCGTTCCAGCCGTTCCAACCGTTCCTGAACCCTTCGTCCCCGCCCAGGAGATCATGCCGGGACGGGCTGTCGATCCGCGCGAGCATGAGGCCTCCCACGGTGAGGATGTCCAGCCGGCCGGCGTCCCTTTCGGCCGCGCACCAGGCGAAGAGGTTTTCGACGGCGGCAAGCCCGGCGGCGTCGAGGGCGCTGGGGTGGTACATGAAGCAGACGCCCTTATGCTGCCTGCGTGCGGCTTTGACGAAGTCCTTTCCGCGCCAGGCAACGGCCGCGTCATCGATCCGGATGTGGCTGCGGCCCATGTTGAGCAGCGGCTGTCCCGTCATGGACCAGTACCCGGGCATGTACCCGGTGGACAGCGCATGCTGCTGGGTGATGAGGCGGCCGGCCAGGTGCTTCTGGAAGGACGACCAGCTTGCGCCGCCGTCGAACCCCCGGTAGTTCGTGCCGCCGACCCCCGGGGGGACGAACAGTTCGATCGGCAGCTTGGGCAGCGAGCGCGCCAGGGACCAATGGGACTCCACGATTTCCTCCGTGAGGCGCAGGTCCGAGGCGGCGTCGCGATGCGTGGCGCTGTGGTTCGCTATCTCGAAGCCGTTCTCGAGCGCGCTCTTCTGCAGAAGCGGGAAGGGCATCAGTTCACTTCCGCCGGGGCCTTTTTCGACAGCCGTCATCTGCGACATCGCGGCAATGGTCACCGGAATCGCGTACTTCCGGTGCAGGGGCAGGAGCTCGGCCTTGAACCGGTTCAGGTGATGGTCGCAGCGGAAGGCAACTGCAGCGCGCCCCGCCGTCCCGATTGCTCCGCCGCGGCGCGCAATGAACGCCTCGAGGAGCGTTTGGTTGTACACGAAGGGGAACGGTGCCGGTGACTCGGCCGCGTGCGCGGAACCGGGTCCCGTCAAGAGCACAGGGGTAGCCGCAAGCTGGCCCGCAAGAACCTGCATTGCCCGCCGACGGCTGAAGGGTATGAGACCACCGTGCATGAGCTCCCCTGACACTGCACCCAGCATGCTTGACGTCCGTTGAGCGTTTGGTTATAGGCTAGCCCTCGTTTCGGTGAGGCAACAGGGGGGACCCTGGTCCGGCGGAGGGCAACCGGGGCGTCAGCTGCTTGCCAGTTTGTTGCCTTTCAGGAGGAACGGGTAGCTGATGTTGGCGCCGACCGAGCCGGGCGCGACGTCCGTGTACTTAACGGCGCCGTTGGCGTCGATCCAACCGATTCCGTTGAGGTCCGGGCGGTGTCCGCTCAGAGGCGAGAAAGCAGTCATGGCCAGGAATCCGCCGACGCTGAGCCGGACAGGGGCCGTGGTGACCTTGCCGCCGTACACGCGGGAGTACCGGTAGAGCGAGCCGCCCTGGTTGACGATGAGGCACGAACTGGTGGACCGCGAGGGGACCATGAGGACGAACTTCCGGCCTTTCCACCCGGTGCCGATGGTGTACGGCGCTCCCAGGGCGCCCGTGCTGAGGACCGGCCAGGCGCGCAGGATGCCGCTGGCCGGATCCATCGCGAGGACGGACAGGGTGGCGCCCCAGACTCCCACGGTAAGGGTGACGGTCCCCCAGCCTGTTTTCGCCAGGACCGTCGGCGGCATGAAGCCGCCGCGCGGCAGGCCGCGGTGCAATTGGAGGGACCCGTCGCTGTGGCTTGTCAGGACGTCGAAGATGCCGTCGCGGTTCCAGTCCACCACGTGCGCGGACCGCACATAGCCGCCGAACCCGGAGTCCGCACGAATCGGGTCGCCGAATTTTCCGTTGCCGAGGGAACGGCAGACACTCAACCCGCCGGTGGGCCCCACCGAGACCAGGTCTGCGGCCGAGCGGATGGTCGGCCGTTGCACGGTGTCGACTTCGGCGATGTTGGTGCCGTCCTCGACGACGAACAGCCGGCCGTCCTTGCTGACCGTCATCTCGCTGTAGGCGCCCCTCAGTATTTCCTTCCGGGTTTGCCAGTAGGGGTCCAGCAGCGTCACGGTGCCACCGCTCATGTGGAGGATGCCGCTAGCCTTGGGAAGGTACTTGATGGTGCTGGTCTTGTACCCTGGGCCGACGGAACGGTTGAGGAGCTGGTAGGTCGCCACCGGCGAACCGCTGGCCTTGTTGAGCCGGATCACCCCGTTGTTCGTGCTCACGTACAGGATCCCGTTGACCAGGATCGGGCTGTTGATCTCCACCTCGCCGGTGAAAGGACGGGCCCACAGGAGCCGGCCCTGAACCACGTCCCAGGCGAAGACATGGGCGGGTTTGGTGTCGTTGCTCGCGCCCTGTCCGCCCATGATCCCGGTGGTTCCGTACACGATGTCGCCCTCGCCGACCAGGCCCAGCACCGACTGTCCGGCCACCGGTGCCGGCACCACTTTGATGTCGGCGTCGTCGGCCGGGTTCAGGATGGCGAGCGCCCCGCCGTTCCGCCCGTAATCCGGGATGGTCCCGGCCACCACCCTGCCGCCGGCCTGGGCCCAGCAGATCGGCCTCGACTGGAAATAGGCTTTCCGAAGCTCGGCCAGCTGCTTGATCGTCGTCGTGACGGGGTTGAAGCGGAACAACACGCCGCCGGTGTAGGAGCCGATGTAGATCGTGGAAGCGTCGTATTCGAGGATCCCTTCGATCTGTCCGATCCCGCTCCCCAGCGGCGACCTCCAGGTGGCCCAGGTGGAGAGGTCGACGCTCCCGACGCCGTCGCCACGGTAGCCGCCGAAGTAGACCTTGTTTTCGCTCGCGGAGGCCAGGAGCCCTTGCACTTTGAAGGTCTGGGCGGCGAAGTCGGCCGCCACATCCGAAAGGACTGCTTGCGCGGTGACGGAGACCCGTACGGAGCGGTACTCCCCGTCGCTGCCGCAGAGGATGTTCACGAAGGTGTCAGTTCCGGATACCTCGACGTCCATGGCCCGCGCGGTGTCCGGGACAAGGCACACGTAGGTCGCTTCCATGGTCCTGGTGTCGATCTGCATGAGCTTGTGGGCCCCCGCGGTGTTCCAAACGGCGTAGGCCTCGAAGGAGCCGGGCGCCGAAGCCGAGGTGCGCGCCGAAGGGATCCAGGTCCACGGCAGTGTGAGCCACGTGCCTGTGGAGATCCGGTAGGCCTTGAACTTCTGGTTTCCGTCGGCGCCGTCGTAATAGGCAAAGAGCACATCGGCATGGGCATCGAGGCGTTCCACGAACCCTGACGCCTTGGCATCGGGCAGGGGGATCTCCCGGATCCGTTCCGGTGTGTCCGCATGCCAGGTGAACAGGCTCGGGTTCTGGGAGCCGGTTCCGGCAAAGACGTTGTCGGAACCGTCGATCGCTAGCGCCCGGACGTACTGGGTGTCGGGGCGGACACGCGGGGTCTCTTCAGTCGTGCGGGTCAGCGGATCGAAGCGTGTGGTGTTTCCCGTGGGATAGTTGCCGTTCCAGACTCCGCCTTTGGAGTCGACGGCGACGGCGAACGACGAGTAGGTAGAGAGGGGCGCCGTGTCATAGGCGTCCGAAATGGTTCCGGAGGCAGTGACCCGTTTGACCGTGTTGTCCGCGCCGAAGGCCAGCAGGTCCCCGGTTCCGGCATCGATCGCGGAATTCCCTACGCCGCCCCCGTTCCCCGGAAACGGCACCAGGGATGCCTCCCGGACTCCCGAGGCGGCGTCGAGGATTTGGAGCTGGTCCGCCAGGCCCGGGCTTCCTCCGGCGATCTTGAGTACGCCGGCGCCCGTGCGGAAAAACCTGGCGGTCACCTGCGGGACGCCCAGGAAGACGTTCCGGTACCTGCGCAGCAGGCGGGACTGTTCCGTGCCGACGGCGGTGAGCGGAACCCGTTGCCCGAAGCTGGTCGCGAGGGACTGCGCCGCGGCCGGAACCGTTCCAGCGAGCGGTAGCCCGATCCCGGCGCTGGCTCCCAGCACCACGGCGAGTGACAGTACGGACCTCCGCCGGATCAGCTTCCCGGCGCTCATGGCAGCAGCTCCGTCGACGCGTGGCGCGGAACGGGCACAGCAGGATTGAAGAGACCGCACATACCGAGACCCCCAGGGACCAGAAGCCGGTCTTGGGGACCGGCCATGCTCCATTTGAGCCGCCGCGGCGAAGGCCCGTCACGAGTAGTGTGTACTCCACTTTGTACGGTCCCTCGTGCGGGAAATGGGGTGAATAGTACTCAATTCGGAATGTCCGGAGGAGGCCGACTACTCGGTCCTGCGCCGTGTCCTGAGTAGCGGCCGGAAGACGCGTGGACGGACGGCTTCCGCTGGGTGCCCCCGCTTCCTGGGGCAGGGCTACCCCAGGAGGCCAGGGGAAGTGCTCCAGCCCTCGCCGGGACGGGGACTAGGCGCCCGCGGTGACCTCGACGATGTCCGTGCCGTCGTCGACGAGGAGCAGTTTGTTCTGCTTTCCGACGGCCAAATCCGAGTAAGTACCGCGCAGGATCTCAGTACGCGTTTTTCGGCCAAGATCCAGCAGGGTCACGGTGCCGCCGCAAAGGTGCACAATCCGGTTGCTCCCCGGAAGGGCCTCGATGGTGCTCGTGCGGTATTTCGCCGCGGCCCAACGCTCAAGGAGCCGATACGTGGCCAGCGGAGTGCCGTCGTCCTTGCCCAGCTGGACTACCCCGTTGCTGGTGCTCACGTAGAGCCCGCCGCGCACCAGGAGGGGGCTGTTGATCTCCACTTCCCCCGGGAGCGCCTGCTTCCACAGCATCCTCCCCCGTGCGACGTTCCAGGCGAAGACGTGTGCCGGGGTGGCATCGTTCGGTGCTCCGTGGCCGCCCTTGATTCCGGTGGTGCCGTAGACGACGTCGCCGTCACCGACAAGTCCCAGGATGGACTGCCCCGGAACCGGGTCCACGATCACGCGGGTCGAGTCGTCGGCGGGATTGATGAGGACGAGGGCGCCGCCGCTGCGGCCGTAGTCCGGGATGGTCCCGGCGACAACGCGGCCTCCTGCGGTGGTCCACGCGATGGGCCGGGATTGCAGGTACTTGTCCCGCAGTTCGATGAGCTTCTTGACCGACCCTGTGACGGGATTGAAGCGGAAGATGACCCCTCCCGTGTAGGAGCCGAGGTAGATCGTCCTGGCGTCGTAGGCCAGCATCCCTTCGATCTGGCGGATGCCTACCGCGGGGCCGGAGCGCCAGGTCCGGCGGGTCATGAGGTCGAGGCTGCCGATTCCGTCGCCGAGGTAGCCGCCAAAATACACCTTGTTGCCGGCCGGGGCTGTGAGGCTTTGCAGCTTGAAGACGCGCGGCGCGAGTTCGGCCGGCACGTCCCGGACGGTGCGGCCGCTGTCGACCGAAATCCCGGCAACCCGGAAGCCCTTGCCGCTTCCGCACAGCAAGTTCAGGTAGTTCCGGCCGCCGGACGCCTCGAACTCCATCGCTTCCGGCGGCCCCGGAACGAGGCCAACGAAGTCGGCTTCCAGCGTCCGGGCGTCAATGCGCATCAGCCGGTGGGAGCCCGCGCCGCTCCAGACGGCGTAGACCTCGGAATTGTCGTCCGACGAGGCAGTCACCATTCCGGACGGCAGCCACTTCCAAGGAGGTGTCAGCCACTTCCCCGTTGACGTGCGGTACACGCTGAAGATCGTCTTGCCGTCCGGTCCGACGACGTACACAAAGAGGAGGTCGGCGTGGGATTCGATGCGCCGCACGAAACCCGTGGGAATCCTCCAGGGCAGGGGAATCTCGCGCACTGTGCCGGGGCTGTCCGTGTCCCAGCTGAAAATGGACGGCTTACTGGCACCTGTCCCTGCGTACACCGTGTCCGAGGAATCGATGGCCAGCGAGCGGACGTACTGCGTGTCGGCGCGGAGCCGGCCGGTATTGAGGGTGGATCCGCGGGCGGGGTCGAAGCGCGTGGCGTTGCCCGAGGGATAGTTGCCGTTCCAGATACGCCCCTTCGAGTCGGTTGCGACGGCGAAGGATGCGTTGGTTGTGCCCTTCGCAGTGCTGTATCCGACGGAGACCGCGCCGGAGGCGGATACCTGCTGGACGATGTTTTCGGCGCCGAAGGCGAACAGGGTGGCGCGTGAGGCGTCAAACGCGATTGCTCCGACGCCGCCGCCGTTGCCGGGGAACGGGTTGATCTGTTTCTCCCTGACGCCGGTGGCGGCGTCGAGGATCTGGAGCTGCCCGCTCAGGCCCGCCGCGGATGCCGCGACCTTCAGGACGCCCTGCCCGTTCCGGAAGAACGCTGCGGTGACGTCCGGATCTCCCATGAACACGTTCCGGTAGCGCCGGAGCGGTGCGGAGGACTTGGCCATCCTCGTGGTCAGGGCGACAGCCTTGCCGTGCGCTGTCTCGAGCGACTTCGTGGGCATCGAGGGACCTGGCCGCTGGGCTGGAGCGTCAAGGACTGACCCGGGGTCGGCTGATGGCTGGTCCGCGACGGAATTGGGGTCGGCTGCCGCGCGTCCCGGCCCTGGTGCGTCCGTGGAGCGGGTGAGTGCCGTCCCTGTACCCAGTGCGATGCCAAGCGACAGCACCGTCCTGCGGAGCACCCTCTTGGGAGCGGCCGGGCCGCGCTCATGCTGCGAGGAGTTCAGGCTGCCGGACATCGATGTCACCTCCGCCCGTGGTTGCAGTGATGCTGACGCGCAGGGTCTCGGTTCCCGTCAGCGGGAGCGTGAGGTACTGCTCGACGGGAACGAACCCGGGCGATCCTCGCAACACCACATCCTTGGTGACGTTCAGGCCCTCCGGCGATCCGGCGTCGAACACCTGCAACCTCACCCGGCAACCCCGGAGGGTGCGCAGGAAGACGCGCAATTGCCGCGGCGAACCGGCGTGGCGGCCAAGCGGACAGTCCCGGCTCAGGACGGCGGTGGGCGTGCGGCTGCGCGCGACGTCCCGGCCGTCCTCCTGCAGCAGGGTCCACTGTTCGGCCGGCACGTTCCAGCCATCCCAGGCGGGTCCGCCGACTCCGGGAGCCGCCAGCAGGTCGTGCCGGACTGCGCTGTCGATCCGTGCGGTCAACAGGCCACCCACCGTGAGGATCTCGAGTCGCCCGGCGTCCCGTTCCGATGCGCACCATTCGAAGAACCCTTCGAGGGCAACAAGCTCGGCCGCGTTGAGGCCGCTGGGGTGGTACATGAAGCAGGCACCCTGCCGTTGGCGGCGGGCGAGCTGCACGTAACCCCGTCCGCGGCTTATCGCGTCGAGGCTCTCGAAGGAGATGTGGCCGCGGCCCAGGTTGGCCAGCGGTTCGCCCGTCATGGACCAGAAGCCGCGTATGGTTCCGGTCGACAGGGCGTGCTGCTCCATGATGAGCCGCCCCGCGGGACTTTCCGAGAATGCGGACAGCGTGGCGCCGCCGTTGAACCCCATGTAGTTCGTGCCGCCGACTCCGGGCGGGATGAACAGTTCGATGGGGAGTTTCGGCAGGGACTGTGCCAGGGAGCGGCGGGCGTCCGCGATCTCCTCGCGCAGGCGCGGCTCGGAGTCCGCGTCCCGGTGGGTGGCGCTGTGGTTTCCGATCTCAAAGCCGTTCTCCAGCGCGTGCTGCTGGAGCTGCGCGAACGTCACCGTATCG
This sequence comes from Arthrobacter celericrescens, assembly GCF_003614925.1. Lineage (GTDB taxonomy): Bacteria > Actinomycetota > Actinomycetes > Actinomycetales > Micrococcaceae > Arthrobacter > Arthrobacter celericrescens. Next base: position 59,378 of record NZ_QYLP01000022.1, on the reverse strand, counting down.
CTGCCGTTCGGTCCGCGTTCGACGGCGGCCATCCGGGACAGGGTGGCGACCGTCACCGGGATCGAGTACTTCCGGTGGAGGGGCAGCACGTTGCTGACGAACTTGTTCAGGTGGTGGTCGCAGCGGAACGCGATGGCCGTCTGCCCGTTGGTACCGATCGGCCCGCCGCGGCGTGCGAGGAAGGCATCGAGCAGGGACGCGTTGCTCGGGACGGCCTGCGGGGCCGTGGGGTCAGAGGATGTGCACCCGCTGGCCGAAAGAGCCGCCACCGTGCCCAGCCCGGCGAGCGCCACGAAGCGCCGCCGTCCCAACGTTCGACGTTGCAATTCCACAATCTCCTGTCCGGACGGAGCTAGACCCAGTGCGTGGTGAAGGCACGGACGGTGGACCCGGACGCCGCCCGCCGGAAGACCCGGGCGCGCACCTGGCCTTCCTCGTCGGGGAGCGCGAAGGTGAAGTCCGTGTCAGCGCTCGGCGGACGCTGTTCGAGGATGCCTGCCTTGCCGAACAGGTGGACCGCGAGGGTCTCTCCGTTCCCCGGCCAGCATTGGAGCCTGACCGACCCCGGGCTACGGGTCAACGCATACGGCAGGGGCTCCTGCCCGCTGCGCTGTTCGAAGTCGGCAACTTCGGCGGACAGCAGGTGCTTAAAGACCTGGCCGATCTCGCTGTGGGGCAGGCCCGGAAGCACGAGGCTGGCCGGTTCGTAACCGGCAGCGCGGGCATCCTCCAGGAGCGGTTCCACGTGGGAGGCCAGGTGATGGTCGGCGGAACCCACCGCCACGCGGATGGCGGTGTTGCGGTGTCCGTTGGCGAGGATGTCCCTGGCCTTGTCGTTGAGGAACCGCCGGTGCTCCTCCGTGGCTCCGCCCGTCATGAAGTCCAGGATCTGCGGGGCGGCATGGAACAGGTAGTCCCCCACCCGGTACTGGGGGGCGCCCAGCAGCACCTTCCCGACACCCAGGGTGACGCCGTGCAGCAGCGCCGCGGTGGCGCCCTTCGAGGAACCGGCGAACATGACGTCCTCGAGGGCGACGCCGAGGTCTTCGACAAGCGCCGCGAGCAGGCCCTGGGTCTCCTGGAAGATCGAGTCGTCGCCGTGGTCCATCCAGTAATACGACCCTTGCCGGCCGAAGTCATCCATGATGAACGCTTTCGACAGGCGGCTCTGCTCCAGGGATGCCCGGTAGTTGAAGGTGAAGTCGTATTCGGCGCCGATGGCCGAGAAGACCACCAGGAGCTTTCCGGCTGCTGCCGCGCCTGCCCCGTCGGAACGGTCCGCCCGGCTGCTTCGATCGGCCCGGTCCAGCAGGTAGTTGAACGAGCGCCCGGAGTCGTGCCGGAGCCAGTTCAGGCCCGGGCGTCCGATGCCGCGGTCCTTCAGCAGGAAGCCGTCAAGGTGCAGGCGGACCTGCACGCTGCCCCCTTCGCCGGACAGGGCGAGCTGCCGCCCTTCGGGACTTGCCTCAACGGACAGCCGGGCCGGCGTCGTGCACTCAAGATGCAGTTCGCCGAACTGGACGTCTTCCGCCCAGAACGCCGCGCTGTGCCCGTGGGCGACAACCCGCGCCCCCTCGGGGATGCCGAGCCGGAGGTCCCAGGGACCTCCGGACCCGGCATCGCCGTGGAGGATGAATCCTTCGGGTCCGCCGGCCGGGAACGCGTCCAGGCGCACGCTTTCGACGTCGAGCCCGGACGCGGCAACCACCGCATCACGGAACGACGCCGAAAGCAGGTCCCGGGCAGAACTGTGGAGCAACACCAAACTACCGACCGCCGTCCGTCAGCACCGGCGCGCCCAGGATCCGGGCGCAGAGGGCTGTGAGTACCTCGTCCTTGCTGAAGCGCTGCTCCACGAAGGCCCGGGCCTCCGCCGCGTTGGCGCGCCATCCTTCAGGGGAAGCGGTCTTCTCCTCGATGTGCTGCACCATTTCGTCGACGCTCGCGGCCAGCCACGACGTCGGGTAGATCTGGTCTGCGCCGGGCCAGGCGAGGCTGGCCGGGACGGCGCCGTTCATGGCGCCGTCTGCGAGCGTCAGGTGGAATGATTCGAAATCGCTCACGGACAGGACCACGCCGATCTTCCCGTACCACTCCGCCATGTCGTTGCCGTGCGGGTCGAACGTGACGGCTCCGGCCAGGTCGGGGTCTTCGGCGATCCGCGCGTACTGCTCCTCGTAGAAGCGCATTTCCTCGGGGCGGTTGGCCATCCAGGCGAATTCCTCGGGCCGCTTGCCCTTGACGAATAGCCGGTAGCGGTTGTCCTTCGCCCGGAGTGCCTTGAGCACGTCCAGCGCCCTGTCCAGGTGCTTCTGGGCCGGGACGATTCCCACCAGGCCCAAGTGGAAGCGGTGGTCGTCGTCCTTGGCCTGCGCGTCGCCGGCCGGGTTCACCGGGTTCGGCACGATCACGGACTTCTTGGCAGGCACCTTGTGGTCCCGCACTGCGATGTCCGCGATGTGCCGGCCGACGAAGACCACGGAATCGACTGCGCCGAAGGCGACGTCCTTGAGGTAGGGGCGGAAGATCTCCTGGGAGTGGACCCGCATTACCAGCCGCTGATGCGGAAGCTTCTTCTTCGAATACCAGAGGGCGTTGCCGAGCCCCCATTCGCAGAAGACGACGTCGGCGGTCTTCAGGAGCGCTTCGCTCTGTTCCGGATCGTGCTTGTTGTGGTCCAGCCATTTGTCGAAGACGACGGTGTGTCCGTGGTGCTGGAGTTCCTCGACGATGCCGGTGGCGAACTTCAGGTCGTGGCCGGCGACCAGGACCGTCTGCTTCCGGGGAGCCACGTCGTGGACAACCGCCGGGCGTTCGCTGCGGAGCAGGGTCCTGCGCACTGTGAGTGCCGCGTCGGAAGTCCGGATGCCGGTACCGTCCCCGGTGCCGGTCGCTGCGATGGCGGGCAGCTCCGGGTTCCCGGTGCCGGGCTGGACGAGCCCGAGGCCCTTGGTTCCGAGTCCGCTTTCGCTGTAGCCGATCCTGTCCCAGGCACCGAACGTGGTGGCCGTCAGGAGGTCCTCGAAGGCCGTCCGGTCTGCGGTGTCGCCAGGGAGGCTGCCGAGGAAATCGATGCTTTGTTCGGCCGCCTTCCGGCGGGCGTCTTCGACGTCGACGGCGTAGCTGACGCCGTCGTGGCCGGACGGGGCAAAGACCGCACGGGGACGCACCGTCTGGGCCTGCGTTTCAGCCAACAGTTCCGGGGTGGCCTCCGGAAGGAAGACGGCATAGGAAGGAAGCTCCGGTGCGCGGACCACCAGGCCTGCGGTGCGGAGGGCGAAGGCCAGGCGGTGCCCGGCCGTGTGTCCGCGGTGGACGTAGCGGTAGGCAAGCCAGGCATCGCGCAGCCTGACCGCTTCGTTGCCCATCCATTCTTCGATGATGAGTTCGGCTTCGTCCTTGCTGGAAACCACCGGCACCAGGCCGTTGAGGACCTCACGGACCCCCCGGCCCGTGCCGCTGACCACGGCGCCGCCGGAGGCTGCGACTTCCATGACCCGCCGGGAGAACATGGTGGGCGAGGCGTCCACCGAGTTGACGTTGATGTGGACCGGGTGCGCCTTGTAGGCATCCACCATGTCCCCGTAGGCCAGGCCGCCGCGGACGTAGCCGGCCAGTTCCGCCGGGAAGCGGTAGGGGCTGTCCGGGTTGAGATGCTGGCGGTCGTAGATGGCCAGGCCGGCGTTGCGTGCGGCGCCGAGCAGGCGTGCCAGCTCGGTGGACCGCTTCGGGTATTTCTCGCCGTAGTAGGAACCCGCGTAGGCGACGGAGTGTTCATAGGGCCGCTCCGACGGCAGGGGGTTGTGCAGGCTCGGCTGTGCGTAAAAGGGCAGGGAAGCCACGGTCTTCAGCCGGCCGCCGGCGCTTTCGAGGTACTTCGGGATGCATTCGGCGTCGGTCGTGAAGACGTGGTCGAAGTACTTGGCCGTAACCCTGAAGCGGTTGAAGTGCACGGGGTCTTCCTTGTTCCAGAAGACGGTCGGCACCGCGTTGGCGTTGCAGTACCGCAGCAGGTTCCGCAGGACCGCGAAGGGCTCGTCGCCGTAGTAGCCGACCTTCTGCCGCCACAGGCCGTCGACGCCTTCCCAGGCGGATTCGACGAACAGGGCGTCGATGGGGTTGGCCTCAAGCTGGCTCCGCCAGGTGGCGGGGTCGAGGACCACGAACTCGGCTTCGGGAAGGAGGCCTTCCGTGGTGAACTGGTCCGCGATGATGCCGATGCGGTGGGCGCGGAGGGGCTTCGCTGCATCCGGGGTGCCGGCAATGGAGCGTGCCGCGGCGTGCGTGGCCGCTGCCGTTTCGGAAGCCTGGGCCCAGGTCCTGTGCCCGATGGTCCACAACCGGGCGCGTCGGCCCATTTCCGAGCGCAGCTGGGGGTCTTCGACCAGGCGGCGCAGGACGGCGGCAAGGGACGCCGGGTCCCCCGGGCTGCAGAGCAGGGCCCGGTCCTGGGAACGGCCGGCAAGATCCCGCAACGGTCCGAGGTCGGACAGGACCACGGCCTTGCTACTGGCCATGGCCTCGAGAGGTTTGAGGGGCGAAACCATTTCGGTGACGGGGAAACGGCGCCGCGGGCAAGGCATGATGTCGAACAGGCTCACGTAGTCCTTGACCGACTTCGCCGGAACCCGTCCGGTGAAGACGACATGCTTGCCGAGTCCCAGCTCGCCGACGGTCTTCTTCAATTCACTAAGTTGCGTGCCGTCGCCGACGATCACGCAGCGCACGTCCAGGCCCTGGTCCACCAGGATCCTGGTGGCTTCCAGAAGGTCGGGCAGGCCTTCGTAGGCAACGAGGCTGCCGGTGTAGCCGATCACGGTGGCGTCTTCGGGCAGGCCGAGCTTGGCCCGGAGATCGGCCTTTGGCGGCATCGGTTTGAAGGCATCGGTGTCGACCGAGTTCGGGAGGAGCTCGATCGTGGCCGGGTCGGCGCCCCGGCTGATCAGTTCCTCGCGGACCTGCTTGGTGATCGCCAGGACGCGGTCCGCCTCCTGGACCACCAGGGCTTCAAGCTTGACGGCGAGCTTGTAGCGGTCGCTTTCGTTCCACCACGGCTTGTTGGAGAGCTCGGTGATCTCCCAGATGCCCCGGACTTCGTAGACGAAGGGAAGTCCGAGCCGCCGGGCGGCCATGAGGGCGGGCAGCGCCGTGACGTAGTTGGAGGCCGCGTGGATGACGGCGACGCGGTTCCGCTGCGCTTCCCGGACGATCACGTCCGCCGCGTTCATCAGGTAGTGGTCGAGCCGGTCCTTCGACAGGTCCGGGCCCGGGTTGAAGACGTGCGGGACGCCGGCGATCTTGCGTTCGAACCTGCGCTGGCCGGGTGCGGGCACGTCGGTGCGTGCGTCCCAGGGGTAGCCGGGACGGGCCGCGACGACGACGTCCTCGCCGTTGTCCACCAGGCCGGTGACGAGACCGGCCGTGCGGGTCGAGTATCCGTTGCTGTTGAAGTGGCCGGTGCTGTGCGCACAGTACATGACCCGGCCGCGTTCCACGAGGTAACCGGGATTGGGCTGCTTCGGTGACACGAAGATCCCGGATTCCAGGAGGGCGTTCTGTCCCTGGATGTTTTCGACAATCTGCTTGTCCTTGGCCGTGAGTGCGGTCAAGAGGTCCCGGTGTTCGGAAATCCGGGAGGCCGGCAGGGCGACGTCGCCGCGGACGAAGTATTCGTGCATCACCAGCTTCAGCAGGCTCCCCTTGGAGGGAGCGGCCTGGAACTCGGCGAGAAGCTGCTCGTGGGCGGGAGCTTCCTTGCGCGGCGCGGGTTTGGAAGCTGCGGGCTTCGCGTCCGTGGGCTTCGACGGCGCAGCCTTCGGGGCAGCCGCCGGGGCCTTCGCAGCCGCGGTCGCGGGCTGAGCCGCTGCAGTTGCCGGCTGAGCCGCCGGCAGGGCGGGCTTCGCCGTCGGGAAGAACGACGCCGGACGGAACGACGACGCAGCCGCCTTCAGCTTCCGTGCGGCCCGCTTAGCCATAGCGTACGGTGCCGTCAGGGACCGCCCGAGCCGGAGGCTCCGGGATTGCCGGAGCCTCCGAAGGGTGGTCTTGAGCTGCGTGTTTTCAGCCTCGGCCCGGGTGAGCCTGTCTTTGAAGCCGTCCCTGGCGCGGCGCATGGCCCGCAGGTCCTTGTCGAGGTCTCCGGCCTTCCTGGCTTGTCTCTTGGCTTCCTTGACGACACGTTCGTACTCACGGATCAGTTCGTCCGTGTCGCTCGCGTACCGTCTGCGCTTCGCCAACTGCAAAGCGGAAGTCTGTGCCGATTCGTCAGGGTGCTTCATCAACAGGTCTCCGAGCCCTCCGTTCCTACTGCCAGATTCCGCGGGTGTCGATCACGGCCTTGCCTTCAAGGACCGTGCGGTCGATCTCCTTGAAGTCGTCGTGGTCCACGAGCAGGAGGACCGCGTCAGCTGCCTCGATGGAGGCCGCGGCGTCGCCCAGCGTGACGTTGGCCAGGCCTGCGAGCTGGCGGGGCAGGCTCTCGACGTGGGGTTCCACGACCAGCAGCTCCGCGCCGTCGACCTTCGCGCTCAGCTTCTCCACAATGGCCACCGCGGGCGACTCGCGCAGGTCGTCGATGTTTGCCTTGAACGCCAGGCCAAGCACTGCGACCTTCGGGGCAGCCTTGTCGCCTACGGCGTCGAGGACCTTCTTGACGACCCATTCGGGCTTGGCGTCGTTGGTCTCCCGGGCCTGGCGGATCAGCTGTGCCTCCTCGGGCGCTGCCGCCACGATGAACCACGGGTCGACGGCGATGCAGTGGCCGCCGACGCCGGGGCCCGGCTGCAGGATGTTGACCCGCGGGTGGTGGTTCGCCAGCTTGATGAGTTCCCAGACGTTGATGCCGAGCTTGTCGCTGATGACGGAGAGTTCATTGGCGAAGGCGATGTTGACGTCGCGGTAGGAGTTCTCCACGAGCTTGGCCATTTCGGCAGTTGCCGCGTCGGTGACCAGGATTTCGCCCTGGCAGAAGACTGCGTACAGGGCCCGTGCCAGTTCGGCGGCCTTGGGCGTCAGGCCGCCGACGATGCGGTCGTTGGTGACGAGCTCGATCATGATGCGGCCGGGCAGCACGCGCTCCGGGCAGTGGGCCACGTGGATGGCCGGCTTGCCGTCGGCGCCATCCAGGCTCAGGTCGGGACGCAGGCTGATGAGGTAGTCGCCCAGCAGCTGGGTGGTACCGGGAGGGGACGTGGACTCGAGGATCACGAGTTCGTCGCCCACGAGCTGCGGGGCAATGGCGCGCGCCGCGGCCTTGATGTAGGTGACGTCCGCGGTGCGGTCCGGGTTGAACGGCGTGGGTACGGCCACGATGTACGCCTGTGCCGCCGGAGTTTCCAGTGAAGCGCTGAGCTTCTTCTGGCTGACCGCACCGGCCACGTACGATGCAAGGTCCGGTTCTACGAACGGAACCTCTCCACGGTTGACCGCGTCCACGGTGCCTTGGTTGACGTCAACGCCGATGACGTGGATATCGTTTCCGGCCAGGATTGCTGCAGTCGGCAAACCAATGTAACCAAGACCGACGACCGCTACGTTTTCGATTGTATTCATTCCAAACACCCCCGTTTAGACAGAGACTTCGTCCCTGTAGTTTCCAAAAAATTTCAAAGAACCACTGGAGAGCAGTTCGGAATCGCTTACCTTCCATGTGTGCCCTGTGCTGGCACGCTGTTGACAGTAGTTGAACCGGTCTGAGGAATAGACGATGAGCCCGTCAGCCACTACATCTCTGAGGAATTGGCTGTCCTCTCCGCTGCCGAGAGCGGCGAATGGAGTGCTTCGGAACGTGTCCGCCGAAGCCATGATGGTTGGGCCCATGACCGTTCGAGTATAACGATGCTCCCACTCCGGGAAGCGAAGCAGCGTGGCGTTCGGCGCTTCGAGGTACATGTAATGGGCCTGTTTTCCCACAACGTCGGCGGCCGAAAAGCCCAGCGCGTGCAATTGGTCACTCAGGTATTCCGGCGCGTAATAGTCGTCGTCATCCATCTTGGTGAACACGTCCCCGGAGGCCGCGGAAACACACTGGTTCAGGCACTCCCCCAGGCTCCGGTCCTTGCCTGCGGCAAGCAGGACCACGTCCTCTACTCCGTGCGTTTTCCGCAAGCGGTCCAGTTCCCCGGGCTCGACGTCGAAGCCGTGCGTCAGCAGCACGAGTTCGACGTCGACGTCGCGCTGGCTCGCCACGGTCCGGAAGACGTGCTCAAGCTGCCACGGGCGGATGGTGGACACCAGGGCGGACACGGAGGGCCGCAGCGGGGGCCGGGCCAGGTGCGGCGCGGCGGCCGCCAAAACCTGGTCGCTGCGTGCGCGGTAAGTGTGCTCCTGCCAGATCCGGCGCTGCGCCCGGTGCAGCTGCCGGTCGCCCAATTCGGGATTCCGCGCGAGCGCTTTGAGGAGTTGCTCCGCTTCGGCCTCGTTTGAGACGCTGAAGATTTCGTCGTCGGAAAAGTAATTCCCGATCGCTTTGCTGGGCGTGGTGACGATGTTGGCCCCGGCGGCCAATACCTCAAATACCCGCCGTGAACACATGGTGGGCGAATCCACCACCGAATTCACGTTGAGGAACGTTTTATATGCCTTGTAGGCGGTAAGCATTTCCGCGTAATCCAGCGAGCCCACCACGCGGTTTTCAAATGGTTCCGGGAAGCGGTACTTCGGGTCGGTGCCGGCGTGCCGGGCGAAGATCTCCAGGCCGGTGTCCATGGACGGCGAGGCTGCCACGGCGGCGGAGAGCAGGAGGTCCAGTTGTTGGCGCCGCTCGGGGTACTTTTCGGCAAAATACATCCCGGCGAACGCGACGTCCCGTTCGTGCCAGCCGTACCTTGGCCGCACGGGGTTGTGGATCCGCGGCTGTGCCGCAAAGGACAGCACGTCCACCCTGTCGTGCCCGAGGTCCTTCCGGTAGGCGTCCAGCCGGCCGGAGTCGCTGGTGAAGACGACGTCGAAGAGTTTCGCGGCGGTAATGAAGTCGTCGTAGTGGGGCGGGTCTTCCTTGTTCCAGAAGACCGTGGGGATGCCGTGTGCCCGGCACCAGGAGGTCAGCCCGGACAGGGCCGGGTCGCCGCCGGCCCCTGCGATCTTCCCGGACCAGCGTCCGCCGTTCCCTGCCCAGGCGGATTCGACGAACAGCAGGTCAACCGGGTTTTCGGAGAGCTGGTCCTCCCAGTCCCGGGGCGAGAGCTGGATGCAGTTCCACTCTTCGCCGAAGGCGAGCAGGGAGAAGTCGTCAAGGATGACCGCCACGGTGGCTGGGGCCTCCGGTGCGTCCCGCCGTCGGCCGGGCTCCGCCGGCCGGAACCTGAGCCGCTTCCGGCGACCACGGCCCACCCAGGCGCCTTCGGCTCCCCGGACCGTTTCAAGCTTGCGGTACCCTGCTGCGGCGGCCTCGCGCTCAAGCCATGTCCTGGCTTGGGCGGGCCCGCCGGTCCGCAGGTGCCAGAGAAACTTGCGAACGGATTTCAAGCCTTCGTTCACGCGCGGGACCGCCTCAGGGAGTTGCGGTCGGCGACGTCAGCGACTTCCAGGTCGTTGATCATCCGGCGCCGGAGCTTCATGGCGCCGAAGCGGTCGCCTTCGGCCAGTTTCTGGGTGAACATGCGGTACCACTTGATGATGTGGTCCGGTTCGCCGTCGGCGATCAGCTCGCCCTGGTCGATCCAGATCGCCCTGTTGCACAGCTCCTTGATGGTGGGCATGCTGTGGCTCACCAGGAAGACCGTGCCCGCCTGGCCCAGCAGTTCGAGCATCTTCTTGCGCGTGCGGTCCTTGAACTGGGCGTCGCCGGTGTTCAAGGCCTCATCGATGATGAGGATCTCGGGATCGATGCTGGCCGCGATCGCGAAGCGGAGCCGTGAACTCATGCCCGCCGAGTAGGACTTCATGGGCATGCGGATGGCTTCTTCGAGGCCGGAGAGCTCCACGATCGCGTCGTACTTGGCGTCGATCTGCTGGTGGGTCATGCCCATGGCCAGGCAACCGAGGACGATGTTCTGGTCGCCTGAGAGCCCGGGGATCAGTGCCGCGTTGACGCCGAGCATCACGGGCGTCGAGGTGGCGTAGACAGCGCCGGAAGTGGGCGGAACCTGGCCGCCGACGAGTTTGAGCAGCGTGCTCTTGCCCGATCCGTTGCGGCCGATGACGCCGACCGACTCCCCGTGTTCGACCACGAGGGAAAGTTCCTTGAGTGCCGGCACTTCCACGGCCTTTGTGCGGCTGACGGCGGAGCGGAACCCTTTCCAGCGGACTGCCGGCGCGGAAGATCCGTCCCGGCTGCGGCTGGTGGTCCGGTAGGTCATGCTGACCTTGTCGATGACGACGGCTGGAGTGCCTTCGATGAAGTTCAGATCAGAGCTCTCGGCCATAGGACTCCTCCCCCTTCCAGAAGAAGACCATTCCGATTGCGAGGGTCGCCAGGGACCAGAGTGCGAGGATCGCCCACGCCCGCCAGCCGCCGAAGCTTCCGTAGAGCACGTTTTCACGCGCGAGGTGGACCACGTTGTAAAGCGGGTTGTATTCCATGACGTTCTTCAGCCACGGAACCGAGTCGAACTTGTCGATGGAGAAGAACAGGCAGGACATGTACATCCACAGCCGCAGCGCGTAGGAGATCAGCTGGTTCACGTCGTTGAACATGGAGACCAGGCGCGCCAGGATCAGGCCGAGCCCGAGGTTGAAGAGGAACTGCAGGCCCACCACCGGAACCAGCATGAGCCAGCGCAGGGAGATTTCCTCGGCGGGCGGCAGGACGATCACCAGGACGAGCATCGTGATCAGCACCGGGATGTTGGCGAACAGTTCCCTCAGGTTGGCCGCAAGGACCAGGCTCGCCCGGGGGAACTGGAAGGCATGGATGACGTTCTTGTTCCCGGCGATGGCCCGCGAGGAGACGGAGATCGCCCGCGATGACATCTGGAAGAGGAACACGCCGATCACCAAGTAGGCCACGAAGTTCTCGATGCCGTGCCCGGACTTCAGGAGCACGCCCATGATGAGGTAGAACATCAGCCCGTTGAGGAGCGGGCTCAGGACGAGCCAGGCCCGGCCGAGCTTGTCCTGCTCGTTGCCGGTCTGCACGCGTGCCTGGGCATCGTAGTACACGAAGTGCCGGTAGTCCCACAGGGACACCAGGTAGTCGAGCAGCGGCGGGCGCGCGCCGACCCGGCGCAGGTCGCGCAGGTTCACGGAGGTGGCCACCGCGGTCGGCTGGGGCCCTTGGGGTTTCGCGGGTGTTTCCGTGCTCAACGTAGTGCCTCCATCAAATTCGCATAGGCCGAGGCCAGGGCCCTGGCGTTCGCCTGCCAGGTTCTCGTTTCCAGGACCGCCTTGCGGCCGGCCTCGCCGAACGCTTTCCGCAGTTCCTTGGACGCGAGGAGTTCGGCGATCCGCGCGGCCAGGCCATGCGGATGTTCGGGTGACACCAGGAAACCGGTGACGCCGTCCTCCACGATCTCGCCGAGCGCCGGGAGCCGGCTGGCTACGACCGGACGGGCGCAGGCCATGGCCTCCACCGGCTTCAATGGTGTCACGTCCCGGGCTACCGACAGGTCCTTGCGCGGCACGACAAACACGTCCAGGGCCTGATGGTACTGGTGGGCCTGGTGCCGCGGAACCCGCCCGGTGAACACTGCCCGGTGCTCCAGCCCGGCGGCGCGTACCTGTTCGCGCAGTGCCGGCAGCGCCACGCCGTCGCCGACTATGAGCAGCTTCAGCCGCGGGTGCTGCGGCGCCAGCAGGGCGAACGCCGAGACCAAGTCGTCAAGGCCTTCGTAGGCCACCAGGCTGCTGACCGTGCCGATGTACAGGGCGCCCGGGTCCAGGCCGAGCTGCGAGCGCGCCTCCGCTGCCGGCCTCGGTTCGGCCAGGAAGTCGCCGCCCACGGCGTTCGGCGCCACGAGGACCTTCTCCCCCGGCACGCCGGCGGAGACGATGTTCTCCTTCATCGCCGCGCCAAGGGTCACCACCAGGTCCGCGGAACGCATGGCTTCCGCTTCGCGTTCCTGGAAGAGCCGGTACCGTTGGCTGTTCTTCGCCTCGGGTCCACGGGTGGATGCCCAGGTGTCGGCAAGTTGCCCGCGGACCTCGTAGACCCAGGGAATGCCGAGCGCTTCGGCGACCGCACGGGTGACGAGGGCGTTCACGTAATGTGTGGTCGTGTGCAGCACCGCCGGCCGGAACTCGAGCGCCAGCTCCAGCAGCGCCTCGGCCTGCTGTTGGAGGCGTCCGTCGACGGTCGGGGCCAGGCGGGCCGGCAGCAACCTCTGGTAGGCAATGCCGTCCACCACGTCGCGGTGCCGTGCAGCGAGCTTGCCCACCTGCACCGGATAGCCCACCCTGGTCACTGCCATGGTGTCCCAGCCTGCGTCCTTTTGGGCCAGGAGGACCGAATGCGAGCGTTGGGCATAGCCGCTGGCGGTGTGCGGCAGCGAATTCGTGAGGACGTGCAGCACCCTGCGCTGGCGCGGTTCGTACGGCACGGGTGCGAGGGTGGGCGTCCACCCCTCAAGGAGCCGCAGCTCTGCGGCGAGCCGGTTGCGTTGCCGGCGCTCGGCTCCGCTGGCGGCACCGTCCAGGATCCCGACGGCGGCGCTGACGTCGCCGTCGTACCAGAACCTGCGTGCCTGCGCGGCGCGGTGGTGGCGGGCCCCGGCGGAGTGGCGGAGGAAGGAATCGGCGAGGTCGGGGCGGTTGGCGACCAGCGCGACGTCGGCCATCGCCCTGCTGTGCGCCGCGGACGGAGTGCCGTGCGTGAGGGCCGCTTCGAGCCGCCGGACCACGTCCTGGTCTTCGCCCGCCATCAGTCCGGCGAGCAGCACGGGTCCATTCGACGAACCGGGCCCGGCGGCCTTGGTCGCGGCTTTCGCCAGTGTGCGCACCAGGCGGGACGGCATCCGCCGCGAGACCTGGAGGGCCAGCAGTGCCGGGTCGTCGGCCAGGTGTTCGCGCGCGGTGCCTGCCGCGAGGCGGAGGTTGGTGAGGAGCTCCTTCATCGGCGGCGCCTCCGGGAAGTAGCGAGGACGTCCTTGATCAGCTCCATGTAGCGCGCAGCGAGGAAGGGGTAGTCGGCGTGCTCCTTGACCCATTGCCGGCCGTCTCCGTTGCGGATCAGCCGGCCGCGGTCCTTGGCCAGCGCGGTCCACAGGGACGCCAGTGCCTCCGGGCTGCTCTCAACGATGTCCCCGGCGCCGGCGTCTTCGATGATGCGGGCGGCCTCGCCGCGGACCACCGCGGTGACGTGCCGGCCGACGGCGAGAACCTCGTAGGTCTTCGACGGCACCGTGGTCTCGAAGGATTTCCAGTCGTCCCGGAGGGAGACCAGGCAGGTATCCGCCGACGCGTAGCGCTCCATGACGTCCTTGCCGTGCATCGGGTCATGGAAGGTCACGGGCGCGTCCAGTTCGAGCGCGAGCTGCTCGAGTTCGCGGCGTTTCACTCCGCTGCCCACCATGTGCAGGTGCATGGAATCGCCCACCAGGGCGCTGGCCCGGATGGCGATGTCGAGCTTCTGGCTCCTGCCGTGGTTGCCCAGGTACAGGACTTCGAAGGTGTCCCGCTCCAGGGCGGGAGGCCCGAGGGTGGGGATCTGTTCCAACCGGACACCGTTGCTGACCGTGGCCACGTTGGCCAGTCCGCGGCTCCTGAGGGTCGACGCGAAGCCTTCGGTGACGGTGACCACCAGGTCCGCCCGGCGCTGCACGAATTCGACGGCGTACTCAGCCAGGCTCTTGACCTTGCCTTGGACGAGGCGGGCGTCGCGGGCCAGGTCCGGCCAGGCGTCCCGCATCTCTACGATCAGCGGAACCCGCCGCAACCGCGAGAGGACATACCCGGCTCCCAGGGTCGGGAGGCTGGGAGCCGTGACAATGACGACGTCGGGCCGCCGGGTCAGCAGGCCGAGCGGCACGGACAGCGCCGCGGAATAGCACTGGTCAAGGAAGCGCGCGAGGTGTGAGGCGCCGTGCCGGAGGTACGGCACGCGCACGATCAGTTCCGAGTTGGGGCCCTCCTGGCTGCGCATAGGCCAGCCGGCAGTATCGCGGGGAAGCTCACGGCGTCCGTAAGGCGTGTGCGCGACCGGCGCGACGACGTCGACGTTCCACCCTGCGGCGGCGAACTCCTTGATGAAGGCGGTCCAACGGCGCTGTGGCGGGCTGCTCTCAGGCCAATAGGAATGGGTGACGAGAGTCAGGCGCGGAGTATCCTCGCAGCGTTGTTCGTCAACGCCTGCTTGTGTGGCGGTCTGCATTGGGCTTACTTATGGCTCCGGACCGGCGTCCTCGGGGACTTGGAGCCCATGAACCGGAAGTAGGCAAACCCGGCCCCGAGCAGCGCAAGGACCGTGATGATCTGTACGTGCAACGGGCTGCCGGTGGCCACCGAAACCACGGAGTCGAGGGTCTTTGCCACCGGTTCAGGGATGGGCACAGGGGCTGCGGTCTTCGCGGGGACGGCAGGTTTCGGAGCGGGGGTGGTGCTGGTGGTGGCAGCCGGGGTCTCCGGCTGGGGAACGATCTGCCCGGCGCCCGGATCCTGGAGCGGCTGGACGGCTGGCTGCTCCACGATGAAAGGGGCGGGCGCGGGTGCGGCCGGGGTCTGGGGAACCGGGTTCGGCGCGGGCTCCACCGGATTCGTAACGGTTCCTCCGCTTTCTCCGTCGGGAAGTATGGTTCCGGGAAGGTTGGTCACCGGACCGCTCGTTTCGGAACCGGAAGGCGCGGGATCGGTCGTGCCAGGGTCGGTCGTTGCGGGGTCACCGGTGCCGGGCTCGGTTGTCCCGCCGAGGTCGATGGGGTCCGTAGTCCCGGGAATGATGGTCCCCGGGTCAACCGGGTTGTCGATGATCGGGCCGGGGGTCTCTTCCGCGTGTGCGGCCCCCGCCTGGATTCCCAGGGTCACGGCAAGCGCAAGCACCGCGGCGCACTTGCGTACCCCACTGCAATACTTCCTCATCGTTGCCCCCCGCAGCGATTGCGGCAGGTCCTGCCCGCCGCTGCTGAGGCTGGCAAACCCGGCCGGTTAGTCAAAGCGAATCAGTCGGTTCCGTCAATAAGATCGTGTCCAGCATAATTCACTCCGTGGCGCGAAGCCGCATCACGTCCTTGATTTGGACTAATTGGCAATGCCCTCGGCTTTAAGGTACTCGCCCACTTTGTCCTCTTTCAGGGCCTTCTTCAGGGCGTCGATTGCGGACTGGTCCGCCACCACAATCGACTGGCCGTCAGCGGACCAGCCGGTTCCGCTGTTGGGAAGGGTGAAGCTCTCCACATCGCCGGAACGCACGTTGCGCAGTTCGAGTGCGAGCTTGCCCACAGCCACGGCGTCCAGGGTCTCATCCACCGAAACGTAGGGGGAAACCTCGTCGACCACGGCGTTGATCTTGCCCGGGTCGGTAAGGGTCTCGGTGGTCAGGAACTTGCCCAGCAGGGCCTTCATGAAAAGCTGCTGGTTCTTCACCCGCTGGTAGTCGCCGTCGGCGAAGGCATAGCGTTCGCGGACGAAGACCAACGCCTTGTCCCCGCTCAGCACCTGCTTGCCCTTGGCGAAGTCGAAGTTCCGGGCGCTGAAGGCGATGGGGACATTCACTTCCACGCCGCCCAGGGCGTCGGTCATGGACTTGAAACCTTCGAAGTCGATCACGGCAACGTGGTCGACGCGGGTGTCAAGGATGCCTTCCACTGTCTGTACCACCAGCGGGATGCCGCCGAGCGCCATGGCCGCGTTGATCTTGGCACTCCCGTTGCCCGGGATGTCCACCCAGGTGTCGCGCATGATGGACGTGATGAAGATGTTCTTCCGGTCAGCGGGGATGTGGACCAGCATCATCGAGTCGGAGCGCTGGTCAGACGGAGCTCCCTTCTCCGCGGTATCGACCGTGGCGGAGCGGGAGTCGCTGCCCAGCACCAGGATGTTCGTTGCCTCTCCCCCGTTGGGAAGGGTGGGCTTGGTGGGCCGGGTGGACTCCTCGGGGAAGGCGTGCTCGATCTTCTGGGTCTTGGTGTTGAAGCTGTTGGCGAGGTTCATCAAGTAGACGCCGCTGATCGTTCCCGCGACCAGGACCACAGCCAAAAAGCCCAGCAGGACATTGCGCGCGGTGTGCGACTTCTTCTTCCGCGGCCTCTGCTCATCCTGCGTGGCGTCGGGCAGCATTTCGTCGTTGTGCATCCGTGTATTCCTTCGTTCCCCAGGGCAAAACTGTTCACGCCATCATCCCATGACAGGCAGATAAGGCCTTCCAGCCTTTCCTCAGGTTCGCTCCGGCTGCCCGCGGCACATAGGCTTGGGGGGTGAATTTTCCGTCCGGCCCGCATTTCCGCACACCGCGTCTCCGCCCGAGGATCGCGGCACTTGCCGCGGCCGCGTCGCTGCTGGCCCTTTCCGCCTGCTCTCCCGCCGTGGACGTCAAGGCGGCGTCCGATGCCGCGAACCCGGCCTGCGCCCCGATGATGGTGGCGCTTCCGGACGCGATCGGCGACGCCAAGCTGCGCAAGACGAATAGCCAGGCCACCGCGGCGTGGGGCGAGCCCTCGCAGGTGGTCCTGCGGTGCGGCGTCAACGTCCCCGGCCCCACCACCGACCGCTGCGTCACCGTCAACGACGTCGACTGGGTGATCAAGGAGGGCAACCCTGTGTGGACCCTGACCACCTACGGCCGGGAGCCCGCCACCGAAATCCTCATGGACCCGAACGTCATCAGTTCCGCAACGGTCCTGGCCGACCTGGCCCAAGCAGCCAGCAAGATCAAGGCCGTGCGCCACTGCGTGGGCCAGGAAGACCTACAGAACCTGCCGAAGAGCAGGTGACTGCTCAGCGCAAGCCGGTCTTGCGGTTCAGCGCGAGGTAGATGAGTTCGTCGATCAGCTCCGCGTACGGCAGGCCGGACGCGGCCCACATCTGCGGGTACATGCTCTTGGGTGTGAACCCGGGCATGGTGTTGATCTCGTTGATGATGAGCTCGCCGTCCGGGGTGTAGAAGAAGTCCACCCGGCTCAGTCCTTCGGCGCCGACGGCGTCAAACGCCGCGGCGGCAAGCTCGCGGACGCGGGCGATCGCTTCCTCCGGCATGTCCGCCGGGCAGCTCAAGGCCGCGGCGCCGTCCTCGACGTACTTGGCGGCGAAGTCGTAGAACTCGTGCCCGCCAGAGGTCACGGCGATTTCGCCGGGCATGGAGGTGCGCGGGGCATCGGTGCCGCGTCCTTCGAGCACGGCGCATTCGATCTCACGGCCGCTGATACCGGCTTCGATCACGAGCTTGAGGTCGTGGCGGCGGGCTTCCTCGATGGCGGCGTCGAGTCCGTCGAGCGAGTCCACTTTGGAGATCCCCATCGAGGATCCCGCGCGGGCGGGCTTCACGAACACCGGGTAGCCCAGGCGGTCGACCCGCTTGCGGACGGCTTCGGCGTCGTTGCTCCATTCGCGGTCGGTGACGGCCACGTAGGGCCCCACCTTCAGCCCGGCGGCTTCGAAGACCACCTTCATGAAGTGCTTGTCCATGCCGACGGCGGAGGCCAGCACGCCGGCGCCCACATAGCGGGTATCCGAGAGTTCCAGCAGGCCCTGGATGGTGCCGTCCTCGCCCCACGGTCCGTGCAGCAGTGGGAAGACAACGTCCACGGAGCCGAGCTCCTGCGGGACGGCGTTTGGTTCGGTGACCACCAGCTGGTGCGTGCCGCCGATTTCGGCGAGGGTCACGGTCTTGCCCGAGGGGGCCACTTCCGGCAGTTCCGCCGAGCTCAGCGACCACTGGCTGGGATCCCCGCTGGGGAGCACCCATTGGCCGGTCTTCGCGATCCCGATCGGGATGACGTCGTACTTGCTCTTGTCGATCGCGCCCATCACTCCGGCCGCCGTCACGCAACTGACGGCGTGCTCGCTGGAGCGGCCGCCGAACAGCACGGCGATGCGCGGCCGCCGGCCGCCGTCGGGAGTTCCGGTGGTCTGGATCTTTTCGGTCACAGTCAGTAATCGCCTTCGGACTTCAGGGAGCGGGCAAGGAGCCGGGGCCCGAGTTCATCAACGGAAAGTCTGCCTTCCAGCACGGCCACCACGGCCGCGGTGATCGGCATGTCGACGCCGAGGCTGACGGCCAGCTCGTTGACAGCGTACCCGGATTTGATGCCCTCCGCCGTTTGGGTCATCTTGGCCGTGACCTCGTCGAGGGTCAGCCCCTCGCCGAGGAGCCGGCCCGCGGTGTGGTTGCGTGACAGAGGCGAGGAACAGGTGGCCACGAGGTCGCCGAGGCCGGCGAGGCCGGCCATCGTGTGGGCGTCTCCGCCCAGGGCGAGGGCCAGGCGCGAGGTTTCCGCCAGGCCGCGGGTGATGACCGAGGCCTTCGTGTTGTCGCCCATCTGCTTGCCTTCGCAGATGCCGACGGCGAGGGCGATGACGTTCTTCACGATGCCGCCGATCTCCACGCCGACGACGTCGGTGCTGGTGTAGGGGCGGAAGTACGGCGCGGTGCAGCAGTGCGCAATAGCGGCCGCGGTGTCCTCATCGCTGCACGCGACCACGGAGGCCGTGGGCTCCTGGCGGGCGATTTCCATCGCCAGGTTGGGGCCGGAGACCACTGCCACCTGGCTGTCCGGGATGTCCAGTTCCTCGGCGATCACCTGGCTCATGCGCGAATCGGTGCCGAGCTCGAGGCCCTTCATGAGGGAAACCACGACGGCGCCGGGCGCCACGAGTTCCTTCCAGTCCTTGAGCTGGGGGCGCAGGGACTGGGCGGGTACCGCCAGGATCACCAGTTCCGCGCCGTCCAGGACCTCGGCGACGTCGGTCGATGCGGTGATCGACTCCGGCAGCGGGGTGTCCTTCAGGTACTGCTCGTTCAGGTGCAGGGTGTTGATCTGCTCCACGACCTCGGGGCGGCGTCCCCAGATCCGGATGCTGCGTTCCTTGCCCGTGGCCGCGGCGGCGTCGGCGAGGACCTTGGCGAAGGTGGTTCCCCAGGAGCCGGCGCCCAGGACGGCGACAACCGCGGGTTCCCAGTCGGTGCCGGCGCCGCTCACTGACGTTCCCCCGGTTTGGCCGTGCTCTTGGGCTCTACTGTGCTCCCTGGCTTCGCCGTACTTCCGGGCCCCTCAGTGCCGCGGGCCTGGAAGCGGCCCTGCTTGGACTGGTTGTGTGCCGCGGGGTCCCAGCGTACCGCCGGAGGCTCCTCGCCGCGAAGTTCAGCCAGGAGCTTGGTGATGGCGTCCATGATGAGCTCTGTGGCTTCGTTCAGGGTGGTGCGGTCCAGCGGCCGGTCCGCGAAGCTGCTGAGGTCCAACGGGTCGCCGATCAGCACGCGGGACGTCTTCCGGGGGAAGATGTGGAAGCGCTTGGCGTACCTCGGGAACACTTCGTGGGCTCCCCAGTGCGCCATGGGGACCACGGGTGCCCCGGTCTGGATGGCCAGGCGGGCGGCGCCGGTGTGGCCCTTCATCGGCCACAGGTCCGGGTCGCGGGTCAGGGTGCCTTCGGGGTAGATGATGATGGCGCCGCCGGCGTCCACCACCTCCTGGGCCGACTGCAGCGAGCGGTTCGCACCCGCCGTCGAGCGTTCCACCGGAATCTGGTGCGTGGCACGCAGCAGGGACCCGATGACGGGGGCCTTGAACAGCCCGGCCTTGGCGAGGAAGTGCGGCGGCCGCTTCTGGTTGTAGAGCATGTGGCCGATCACGATGGGGTCGATCTCGGTGCAATGGTTGGGTGCGGCGATGAAGCCGCCCCTGGGAAGTTTCCCGAGGCCGTCCCATTTCTTGGCCATCAGGATGTTCATCAACGGCCGTGCAATCCCCGCAAGGAGCACGAACGTGGCACGGCTCTTGGCCGATTCCTTCAAAGGTTCCCCCGCTTACTTGGATTCAGTGATGTCGAAGTCTGCGCCGAGGCCGGCCAGCTTCTCGGTGAAGCGCTCATAGCCGCGGTTGATGATGTCGATGCCCGTGACGCGGGAGGTTCCGGTGGCCGCAAGCGCCGCGATGAGGTGGCTGAATCCGCCCCGGAGGTCCGGGATGTCGATGTCGGTGCCCTTCAACGGCGTCGGGCCGGAGATTACGGCCGAATGCAGGAAGTTGCGTTGGCCGAAGCGGCAAGGGACGCTGCCCAGGCATTCGCGGTGCACCTGGATGGTGGCGCCCATGCGGCTCAGGGCCTCGGTGAAGCCGAAGCGGTTTTCGTAGACGGTTTCGTGGACGATCGACACGCCTTCGGCCTGGGTCAGGGCGACGACGAGCGGCTGCTGCCAGTCGGTCATGAAGCCGGGGTGCACGTCGGTTTCCAGGACCAGCGGGCTCAGCTTGCCGCCGGGGTGGTAGAAGCGGATGCCGTCCTCGCGGATGTCCATGCCGCCGCCCACCTTGCGGTAGGTGTTGAGGAAGGTCATCATGTCGCGCTGGGAAGCGCCTTCGACGAAGATGTCGCCGCGGGTGACCAGCGCGGCCGAGGCCCAGGACGCGGCTTCGTTGCGGTCCGCGAGGGCCCGGTGGTCGTAGCCGCCGAGGTCCTTGACGCCTTCGATCCTGATGGTGCGGTCCGTCTGGACGCTGATGATGGCACCCATTTTCTGGAGCACGGCGATGAGGTCGATGACCTCTGGTTCCGTGGCCGCGCCGCTGAGTTCGGTGATGCCTTCGGCGCGGGTGGCGCTCAGCAGCACCTGCTCAGTGGCGCCGACGGACGGGTACGGCAGGGAGATCTTGGCCCCCTGCAGGCCCTTGGGCGCCGAGATGTGGATGCCGCCGGGGCGCTTCTCCACCACGGCGCCGAACTGGCGCAGCACGTCCAGGTGGAAGTCGATGGGGCGGTCGCCGATCTTGCAGCCGCCCAGGTCCGGGATGAAAGCCTCACCGATCGCGTGGATCAGGGGGCCGCAGAACAGGATCGGGATGCGGGAGTCGCCTGCATGGGCGTCGATCGCCGTGCTGGACGCCGTCTTGGCGTCCTTGGGGTCCAGGGTCAGGTCACCGGTGACGGGATCCTTCTCCACGGTGACGCCGTGCAGTTTCAGCAGGCTGGTAACAACCTCGACGTCCTTGATTTCCGGGACATTCCGGAGCACCGAAGGCTCATTTCCCAGCAGGGACGCGACCATGGCCTTGGGCACAAGGTTCTTTGCGCCACGGACGGTAACACGGCCGGCCAGCGGTACACCGCCGCGGATTGTCAGGACACTGCTCATCTATACCGTTTCCTCACGAGTTGATGCCCCCATACTGCCGAGGGCTCAAGCTAAGCATAGAAGCTGGGGTTAATGATCCGAAATGCGGGCGGGCCCGGCCGGGAGCGCCGTGCCGCCGCGGAACGGAGCCGCTAGGCTACCGCAACACCGGAGGCCGCTGCCTCCATCTGGCGGGCAATCCACTGCCTGGCGACGGCTCCGAAGTGGTACGGCGCCGCACCCCATTTGTGGTCGGCCTGGCCAACCCTGAGCTCCTGCGGAAGGGTCGCGACCGTGTAGCCAAGGCTCCTGATGTGGGCGCAGCATTCGGCGAAATAGGCGTCCAGTTCGACGTCCGTTTCGCGGTCCTTGAACGGCGGCACGGCTTCCCCGGCCTCCGTCACCCGTGCCCACGGGGTGCCCAGCACGAGCGTCTTTTCGCGCAGCCCCATGGCCGTCAATGCACCGAAAAGCCGGTTGGCCGCGGACTCCCAGAGGGTCCAGTGTTCCTCGGTGACCGGCTCGATGAGGCGGTACCTTCCCGCGATTCCCGCCAGCCGGCCGGACTGCATGAGTTCCGAGGAGCGGGTCACATAGGTGCCGTCGGGGAGGCGGAAGACGCCCAGCCTCTCGTCGGTCAGGTCGATGACCAGCAGGTCAATGTCGGCCGCATGGCGCCGAAGCGTCGGCAGGAGGTTCGATTTCAGGTCCCCATTGAGGGAACGGTTCTGGAAGGAGGAGGCCAGGGCCTCGCCGTTGAGGAGTTCCGTTGGCCGGGAAAGTGCGCTGATCATGGACTGACGAGCAACATAGCCGAGCAATGCGTACTCGGAACCGAGTTCTTCAAACGGGTCCCTGGACACACAGCTGCCGTAGATCATCAGGTTTTTGTGCATTTAAAGAACCTTAACAGAGGGCCGCATCCGGGCAGGAATTGACCGGAACGGCGGACAACAGGAAACGCCGCCGCCGAATTGCTGATTCGACGGCGGCGTTTCTTTGGAACGGCGTCAGCCGCGCGCGGGGAGCGTCTTCGGCTTGAAGGACGGCCGGGTGGCCTCGTAGGCGGTGATGTCGCCTTCGTGCTGCAGGGTCAGGCCGATGTCATCCAGGCCCTCCAGCAAGCGCCAGCGCGTGTAGTCATCGATCTCGAACGGTGCCACCACGTTGCCGCATTCGACCGTCTTCGAGACCAGGTCCACTTTGACCTCGGTGCCGGGGTTGTTTTCCAGCACCTTCCAGATGAGCTCGATGTCGTCCTGGGCCACCTGTGCGGCCAGGAGCCCCTGCTTGCCCGAGTTACCGCGGAAGATGTCGGCGAAGCGTGAGGAAAGCACGGCCTTGAAGCCGTAGTCCTTCAGGGCCCAGACAGCGTGCTCGCGGGACGAGCCGGTGCCGAAGTCGGGACCGGCCACCAGCACGGAGCCGGCGCTGAACGGTTCCTGGTTCAGGATGAAGGATTCGTCCTTGCGCCAGCCGGCGAAGAGGGCGTCTTCGAAGCCGGTGCGGGTGATGCGCTTCAGGTAGACGGCGGGGATGATCTGGTCCGTGTCCACGTTGCTCTGGCGCAGGGGGACACCGATGCCGGTGTGGGTGGTGAACTTTTCCAAGGGGTCCTCCTAGGCGGCGTCGCTGGCGGCGACGGAGACGGATTCCAGGTCAGACGGCGAGCTGAGCGTGCCGCGCACTGCGGTCGCTGCGGCCACCACCGGCGAGACTAGGTGGGTGCGGCCGCCCTTGCCCTGGCGGCCTTCGAAGTTGCGGTTCGAGGTGGAGGCGCAGCGCTCCCCCGGGGCCAGCTGGTCCGGGTTCATGCCAAGGCACATGGAGCATCCGGCGAAGCGCCATTCGGCACCGAAGTCCTTGAACACCTTGTCCAGGCCCTCGGCCTCGGCTTCCAGGCGGACGCGGGCAGAACCCGGCACCACCAGCATCCGCACGTTCGGGTCCTTGGCGCGGCCGCGGATCACGTCGGCGGCGGCACGCAGGTCCTCAATGCGGGAGTTGGTGCAGGACCCCAGGAAGACGGTGTCCACGCGGATGTCCTTCATCGGGGTTCCGGCTTCCAGGCCCATGTACTGCAGGGCACGCTCTGCGGCCAGCTTGGCGTTCTCGTCGCCGAAGTCCTCGGGCGAGGGCACGGCGTCGTTGAGCGAAACACCCTGGCCCGGGTTGGTTCCCCAGGTCACGAACGGCTCCAAGGTGTCGGCGTCGAGGTCCACCTCGACGTCGAACATTGCGTCGGCGTCGGTGTGCAAGGTGTTCCAGTACTCGACGGCGGCGTCCCAGTCGGCGCCTTCCGGAGCGTGCGGGCGGCCCTGCATGTAGTCGTAGGTGGTCTGGTCCGGAGCCACCATGCCGGCGCGGGCACCGGCTTCGATGGACATGTTGCAGATGGTCATCCGCGCTTCCATGGACAGCGCACGGATCGCGGAACCGCGGTATTCCAGGACGTAGCCCTGGCCGCCGCCCGTGCCGATCTTCGCGATGACAGCCAGGATGATGTCCTTGGCGCTGACACCCGGACGCAGCGTGCCCTCGACGTTGATGGCCATGGTCTTGAACGGCTTGAGCGACAGCGTCTGGGTGGCCATGACGTGCTCCACCTCCGAGGTGCCGATGCCCATGGCCAGCGCGCCGAACGCACCGTGGGTGGAGGTGTGCGAGTCGCCGCAGACCACGGTCATGCCGGGCTGGGTCAGGCCGAGCTGCGGGCCGACGACGTGGACGATGCCCTGCTCCTTGTCGCCCAGGGAGTGGAGGCGGACGCCGAACTCCTTGCAGTTGGCGCGCAGGGTCTCGATCTGGGTACGGCTGGTGAGGTCCGCGATCGGCTTGTCGATTTCCAGGGTGGGGGTGTTGTGGTCCTCGGTGGCGATAGTGAGGTCCGGGCGGCGCAGCTGGCGGCCGGCCAGGCGCAGGCCTTCGAATGCCTGCGGAGAAGTCACTTCGTGCACGAGGTGCAGGTCGATGAACAGGAGGTCAGGCTGGGCGTTGGTTCCTTCGCCGTCACCCTTGCGCACCACGTGCGCATCCCAAACTTTCTCGGCCAGTGTTTTCCCCACGGCCTGCTCCCTTCACTGCGGTTGGATTGTCTACATCCACTGAACATGAGCGCCGCCAAGTGCGCCAGCGAAACAACTTGCATCTCAGATATTGAGACGGCAATATCAATACATGGACAATTCTAGTGGAGTCGGTGTCATTGATAAAGCGGCCCAGGTGCTGGACGCACTTGAGGCCGGGCCTACCACGCTCGCGCAGCTGGTGGCCGCAACGGGCCTCGCCCGGCCCACCGTGCACCGCCTTGCCCTGGCCCTTGTCCACCACCGCCTGGTGAGCCGGGACATCCAGGGCCGCTTCGTCCTCGGCAGCCGCCTGGTGGAACTCGCCTCGGCCGCAGGCGAGGACAGGCTGATCGCCTCCGCCGGGCCCGTGCTGATCCAGCTCCGCGATGCCACCGGCGAAAGCGCGCAGATCTTCCGCAGGCAGGGTGACTGGCGCGTCTGCGTCGCGTCCGCGGAGCGCCCGATCGGCCTGCGGGACACGATCCCTGTCGGCACGCAGCTGTCCATGAAGGCCGGCTCCGCGGCCCAGGTGCTGCTCGCCTGGGAGGACCACGACCGGCTGCTGGACGGCCTGCAGAATGCCCGCTTCACTCCCACCGTCCTGGCGGGTGTACGACGCCGTGGCTGGGCCCAGAGCCTCGGCGAACGCGAGCCGGGGGTCGCCTCCGTCTCCGCACCGGTGCGCGGACCGTCCGGCCGGGTCATCGCCGCCGTCTCGATTTCCGGGCCGATCGAACGCCTCACCCGCCAGCCGGGCCGGCTGCACGCAGAAGTGGTCTGCAACGCCGCGCGTGTCCTCACCGATGCGCTGCGCAAGGGCAACGACTGAGGCCTGGCGGGCCTAGAGTCCGGCGGGGAAGGTGACGGTGACGGTGGTTCCGCCACCGGGGGTTTCCGAAAGCATGAGTTCGCCGCCGTGCGCCTCGGCGATCTTGTGGCAGGTGGACAGGCCCAGGCCCATGCCTGGTCCGTCGCCCTGTCGGAGCAGGCGCACCAGCGGTTCCAGGACCTTCGTCCGGTCGTCGGGATCGATCCCCTTGCCGTTGTCGGCAACGGAAACCGTCACGCCCTGGTAGTTCGAGACGCCGGTGATCCGGACGCGGAGGTCCCGTTCCGGGCTGCGGTAGTTGATCGCGTTCGATACCAGGTTCTGGATCAGCATGCGGAACTGTCCCCTGTCCGCCCGGAGTGTCTGGTCCTGTGCTTCGATGATGCCCGCGTCCTCGATGCCGAGGTCCCGTGCGACGTTCAGGGCGGTGTCCTTGAGGGACACCTGCGTGGGCTGAATGCCGCCGCCCACGCGCGAGTAGCTGAGGACATCCTCAAGCATTCCGAGCATGCGGCGTCCGCTGAACCCGATGTGCTCAAGGTACTTGGCGACCGCACTGCCAGCCTTGATGTCCGGATCGCTCTCCACCAGCTCCGCGTAACCGAGGATGGTGGTCAGCGGTATGCGGAGATCGTGGCTGACGCGTCCTGCAAAGGCGGCCAGCTTCGCGTTGCTGTCCTTCAGCTTCGCGTTGGAGTCCTCCAGCTTCGCATTGGAGTCCTTCAGCTTAGCGTTGGTGTCCTTCAGTTCGGCGTACGCGCGGTCCAATTGGGATGAGCGGTGTTGCAGCTCCAGCAGTTCGACAACCTGCTTTGCCAGGACCTCAAGGATGCGGACCTGCTCCGCGCCCAGCTCTTTGGGCTCGTCGGAAAAAATGCAGAGGGTTCCCGGGACGAAGCCCGATGCTGTTTCCAGCGGGATGGAGGCATAAAAGCGGACGTTGCCGATGTCGCCGGTGACAAACGGGTTGTCGGCGAACCGCGGGTCCTGCGACGCATCCGGAACCACGGTCTTTTCCCTGGAGAGGAACACCTTGGCGCACATGGAATCGTCGCGGGAGCAGACGCCCGCTTCAACGCCCCACGCCCCCACCTGGTGTTGGTGTCCGGCGCTGATGATGTTCACCACGCCGTGCGGGGCGCCGCAAAGCTCCGTGGCGAGGCGGACAACGTTTTGCAGCGCGGTGTAGACGGCCGCATTCGGCAGGAGAGGCGTATCCAGGCTGGGGTCGAGGCCGTACTCCAGCAGCTCCAGGTCCCGGCTAACGTCGTCGGTGAAGGCCAGCTGCCCTCGGGCGTGCGTCATTGAGTATCTCCCCAGCTACTTACCGATGTCCTGCCGATGATACCGGCATCAGGCTGCGAAAACCCGCGTTGTAGGGTGGGGCGCATGGACAGCTATGCGGTATTCCTGCGGGGAATCAACGTAGGCGGAATCAACATCAAGATGGCCGAACTCAAGGCAGCCCTTGGCGGCCTTCCCTTCGAAGGCGTCAAAACCCTGCTGGCCAGCGGCAATGTAGTACTCAGGAGTGACTTCAACGCATCCGACGTCAAGGAGCGCTTCGAAAAGTGCCTGCGCGATTCCTTCGGCTACGACGCCTGGGTGGTTGTGCTGAGCGGCGCACGGGTGGCCGAACTGGTGAAGGCGTGCCCCTATCCCCCGGATGACAAGTCCACGCACAGCTACGTCACACTTTCCTCGGATGCCGCGGTGCTGGATGAGCTGTTCGACGCCGGATCCGCCCTTGGCAGCGCGGCCGACGGCGGCGTGGACCTCAAGCGGCTCGGCCCCGAGGCGATCGCCTGGCTGGCTCCTGCCGGCGGCACCCTCGACAGCCCCTTCAGTAAGATCACCGCGAAGGCCCGCTACAAGGCGGCGACCACCACCCGGAACCTGCGCACGATGATCAAGGTGCAGGACGCCGTCGGGCAGCTGTAACGGAACCGGGGCACAGGGTCCGCCGGGATCCGACATCTGGCGGGACGCCCGCGGCGGAAGCGATAGCATTGCATGACGTTGCGGGAGGCTTCCCGTCTTGGGGGCAAACGAAGGTCCGGCCCACCACGTTGCGGCGAGAGCCTGACGAATCGAGCGCCGGGTCCAAGAGGAGCTGGTTGAAATGGCAGAAGGATTGATGAAGTCCGATATTGTGACAGTCCGTGCCGGCGAGGTCGACGTCAGATTCGAATTGCCGTCGCAGGTAGACCACATCAGCAAAGTCATCAGGACCACCGGCGACTTCTACGAACGCCCGTTTCTTGACGCCGTGGCCCCGGTTCTTTCGCCCGGAAGCCTCGTGGTGGACGTCGGAGCGAATATCGGAAACCACTCGCTGTACTTTGCGAAACTTCTCCAATGCAACGTCATCGCTTTCGAGCCGGTTGAAACAACCCTCGAGTGCCTGCTGCACAACGTCGAAATCAATTATGCGGATACGAATATCGAGGTCCGTCCATTCGCAGTCGGAGCCGCGCCAGGGCAGGCACGAATCAATAAATTCGATGAATCGAACCTGGGCGCGACCACACTCGTCCAATCCGAAGACGGCGACCTTCCGCTGACATCCCTCGACAACGAAGCCATCAGCGGCCGCGTCTCCCTCATCAAGATAGATGTCGAGGGAATGGACCTGGAGGTCATCCGTGGAGGCCTGGCCCTGATCGAGCGGGATCGACCGTTCATTTCATGCGAATTGAACAACCCTGCCGAGCTGCAGGCACTCGAAGACGTCCTCGAGACCATCGACTATGTTCGCCTGGGCGTCTACAACGCAACCCCGACGTACATCCTTGCACCGGCGCGGACCACATCGGAGCAGGCGGCGATCGTGAGCTTCCAGGGCCTGCAGCTGCAGGCCATCCGGGACATGCACAAGGACCTTGATTCCCGGCTCCTGCGCTCCAACAGGTACACGGAACGACTCCATCGGGAGGCCCTCCGGGAAATCAACAGCCGGATGGAACCCCGGGAGAGCGAGCCACGGAAGCCTGCTCCCGTTGCGGGTGAGACGGAAAGCGATCAGATCACCGAGATCCGCGCGCTCTTGGAGGAACTGCGCAGCCTCCAGGAATCGTCCTCGCGGAGGATCGCAGAACTGGAAAACGAGATCTCCGAACTGCGAGGAACAAAGAAATGACATCCAAGCTCGAGCGAAACTACGGGCGGTGGAAGACGCCGCACATAACGTGGGATTCGGTCGCCGCCTTTTGCGCGGAAGATACCTGGGACGACGGGGTGCACACGGTTGAACTCGATGGCGGCCCGAGCCTGGACCTCATCATCAGCGGCCAGCCCTTCGAGCGACCCTCCGTTGCTGTGCCGGTGTTCTTCTCCGGTGCCGTGCAGAACCGCGAAGCCAAGGCCGGGCCGTTCTTTTCGGGCGAGAATGTCTCGCTTACCGGCGGCTTCCCGTACATCTCGGTGTCCGATCCTTCCCTCGAACTCCACGAGACACTCGGCCTGGCCTGGTACACGGGCAGCGAAGGCCAGCGCCTCCACGAACAGCTCCTGACAGTCCTTCGGGCTCTCTCCGGTACCGCCGGCCGCGAACTCCTGCTCGTGGGAGGGTCCGGCGGGGGCTACTCCGCCCTCTTCTACGGCCAAAAGCTGGGTGACCTCGCCTCGGTCTTCGTGTGGAATGCGCAAACAGACATTCTCGAATACAACGAGAAGTTCGTGCGGCACTACCTGGAGACAGCGTTTCCGGAGCGCACAAGAACAGCCGTCCAGTCCGAGGACTGGAAGCCGCAGGTGCGGCAGGAACTCGCCGACGCCGGAGTGCCGCTCTCCCTTCTCCCGGACCTGGCGGCAGGGCTTCGGCCCAAGCGCACCGTGTTCATCCAGAACGCAACGGACTGGCACGTACCCGTCCACACTGCCCCGTTCATCGAGGCTGGCAGTTATAAGCACCAGGGCCGGGGCCTGTACCACCACGGGCTCAACCACGCAGTCTGGATCACCCACTTCGGGGCCGACCATGCAGCGCTCCCGCCGGAGTGCGTCACGTCGCTCGTGAAGGACCTGCTCGATCCTGCGCGGACAGCCCGGGACGTGGTCTCCTCCTTCAAGGAATCCGGCCTCGTGCCCGGACAGCAGCCTGGGTTCGAGCCCCGGGACCTGCGTCATCTGAAGGGTGACCTCGAAACGCAGCTGTCGCTGGACCTGGATATGGAACACGACGGCGGCCCCCTCGCCCGCGTCAATCTCGGCGACGTGCCGTTGGGGTACGGCGGGCTGCGCTTCGGTTTCTTCACGCAGGAAGCCGACGGCACCGCCACCAACGCGAAGTGGTACGCAGCCGACACCGAGTGTGTTTTTCCGGTCGACGGCCCGCAACCGGGACTGACTGTGCAGGTCCGCGTCCGCGATGGTTTCAACAATGAACTGTTTTCGCTCGAAGCCGCGGCGGCGCATGAGCTGGTCCCGTCGCGCTTCTTCATCTACGGCAGCTGCGTCACCCGGGACGCATTTGCGCTGGATCACGGCTTCGAGCTGGTGAACTACATTGCGCGTTCACCGTTCGGCAGCGCCTTCGCCCAGGCGCCGAAGGACGTCGATGTGGAGCTCCACTCCATTGAGAGCCCGTTCCAGCGGCGCATGGTCAAGGCAGACGTCAGCAAGCAGCTGGACGGCCTGCTTAGGGATTCAGACTTCGACTATCTGCTGGTGGATCTCATCGACGAGCGGATCCGTATGATGCCGTACAAGGACACCGTGATCGCGTATTCAACGGAGCTGCAGAAGACAGGGGCAACGGCGACGTCCGAGCAGCTCCTGCGCGTCGGATCAGAGGACTACTACGAGCGTTGGAAGGCGGGCCTGGAACGGCTGCTCGCCGCATGCCCGGCCTCCAAGATCATCGTGAACCGGGTCTTTTGGGCCACAGTCACCGACGACGGCACCGAGCTTCCCAACCAGCCCGACATCGCGCACCACAACGCTGTCCTCAACCGCTTGTACGCCGACCTCGCCGCCCATCCGGAGATCCGCTTCATCGACTATCCGGAGCGGCTGCTCGTAGCCGACAGCAAGCACAGGTGGGGGCCCGCCCCGTACCATTTCGTCGACGGGGTATCCATCCACCTGCTGGACGAGCTTGCAAAGATCTCAGATTAACCGCAAGGGGAGCCAGCCGGCAGGCTGGCTCCCCTTGTTTGTATTCGGCGGCAGGCTGCCTGCCTAAAACGACGTAAAGTGCTTGGACACCGAATCCTGCCGCGCGCTTCCGGCGAGCTCGGACCGTTCCATCCCCGAAGGCGGGGCAAACATTTCTTCTTCCCCGTCCGGCAATCCTTCAAGCGGCCGCAGGGACTTCAACCGTGCCAATGCAATCTCGGCGTCGCCCGGCCAGCACATGGACGGGATGCCGATGTGTCCGTCCCCAACGTAGGGCCGTGAAATCGAGACGCGCCCGTCCAAGGCAAGGAATGCCCCGGAGGACTCGCCGAGCTCGGCCAGGAAGGGTTCGAGATGCTCCACGGTGTGCCAAGTGTCGCCCGCGTTGTGGACGTACGAGATCAGGTTTCCCCTGTTCCAGCGCGGGTCTGTGTAGCGATCCGCGATACGGAACCGATGCGAGAAGTCCGCCATGATCTCGTCATAGGACAGGCCTGGCCATGCAGCCCGCAGCGTTTCCAGGATGGGCGTGCGGATGGAGTAGCGGAAGACGTCAGTCTGCGGAATGCGTGGGACGGCAACTGAGTTGGCGAACCTGGCGCCCATCCTCATCGCCACAAACCCGCCGGCGGACGAGCCCTCCAACACCAGGTAGCGTGCACCGGACGCGGCCATCACCTTGCGGACGATCGCTTCCATCCAGTCATCGGGATCAACCGCCGGGGTGCCGAGGTACCACGACAACCTGTTCGCAGGAGCAAGCGTCAGGGTCGGGTCGGAGAAGAGCACAAACGGAGAACGGGAATTCCTCGAAATGGCCACCGGGGCGAAATAGCGGCCGTCAGGCGTACTGGGCCCCTTTGCGGCGTGGAATCCTGCGCGCAGTTCGCCGCGGACGCTCTTTTGGGAATTGACCAGAAATGACAGGGTCATTCCATCGCCGATGGCGAGGGTGTAGATCCTTTCGTCATCCGCCGTTGTGGGCTTGAAGCCGTCGATGCTCTCAAGGTGGACAACCGGTACGCCGTAGAACTCGTCGTGCTCTTCCACTTGTATGTCGCTCTCTCGTTCTTGTGGCATGGGTTTGCAATAAGCAGCTTCAGGTGCAGTCCTGAAAGCTAGCTCCTTGCCGGGATGACAACCCACGTCAGGGCGGACTGGTCCGTTTCCGGCGTCGCGGAACCCGCGCGCCGGATTTCGGCGAACGTTCCGCAGCGCTCCAATTCGATGATGGGCCCACCGGGCTCCGCGCCTTCTTCGAAGGGCCGTGCGGACAGGAGGTCCCAGTCACCGAAGCGCGTTGCGTGCAGCAGATCCTCGAAGTAGGTATCGCTTGGCACGTTCTCCCAGTTAGCCAGCCACTCGACGTCGGTGCTGTCCAGCTCCGACTCCGGCGCGACGGCGATCCCGTGCTGCTCCAGCGTCGCGCGGTCACCGGCGTCGAGATGGTCCGCGAAGACCACCGTCGGCCGCCAGCTTTGACGGGTCATGGCCTCGACGTCGGCGGCACCGGAGGCGGCTACCACCGCATAAGCCGGCAGGGCCGGCGCGACGACGGGAATCCCGGCCGTCCTCATCACGATGGTCAGTGCCTGGTCGGCCAGGTGGGAGCGGGTGATGGTACGCATCTGGTTCCATGCGGTTTCCAGCCGCACCTTTTCGTCGGTCATCCACCCGGACAGCAGCTCTGCCCAGCGCTCATCCGAGTCGCCCGCTTCGATGCCCTGGATCTGCTCCGTGATCCCCCGGCCGCGGCCGCTCAGGACCACGGACCCGCTCGCGGCGACCTCGACCACGCGCCGGGAGAACATCGTCGGGGAATCGTTCGCCGAGTTGACGTTGATGCTCACCGGATGGGCCTTGTAAACCTTCAGGACCTCCTGGTAGGGCACGCCTTCACGGACGAAGGGAGCCAGCTCCGGCGGGAACCGGTACGGCGAGTTCGGAACGTTGACCTGGCGGTCGTAGATCGTCAGACCGTGGAGCTTGGCAGCATCAAGGATCCGGTGGAGTTCATCGGAGCGTTCCTTGAAGCGGTCCCCGTAATAGGTGCCCGCGTAGCTGACGGTGTGCTGGTAGGGCCGGTCCGTGGGCAGCGGGTTGTGGATCGCGGGCTCGGCGTAGAACGGCAGGGAGGAAACCGTCTGCACAACGGACTCATCGTTCTGGAGGTACTTGCCCACCATGTCCGCGTCGGTCGTGAAGACATGGTCCATCATCGCTGCGGTGCGCTCGAACGCCCGGAAATGAACCGGATCTTCCTTGTTCCAGAAGATCACCGGGATATCCCGTGCCCGGGCCACCTTGATGATCCGTTCGAGGTCGGCAATTTCGCCCGGGTAGTAGGCCACCCCGCGGCGCCACTGGTAGTCAGGGCCTTCCCACGCTGACTCGACGAAGATTGCGTCGAGGTCGAGCGATGCCACCTGGACAAAGCCTTCAGTCCTGGACAGGGGCACCGTCTCAAAGGAATGTGCGATCGTTGCGCTGGTGAACTGGTCGGCGATGACACCGACCTTCATGGACGCCAGATCCCGCTGAATGGCCGGCGAGAGGGCCGCTGAGTAGCTCTGTTGCGCTTGGGAGACAGACGCCAACGGGCCGGATCCTCGAGCGAACGCCGCGTCGGCCTGTGCAGCGCACCGGGCCGAAAGCTCGCCATCCCGCCGGTCGTCGGGAACGTCCTGCAGGTCCTCACTCAGGAAAGGCACACCAAGGCGGCGCGCCGCCAGCAGCGCCGGAAGGGCCACCCAGAAATCACCCTGCGCGGCGATGGCAGCCGGCCGGAAGGCGCGCGCCTCGCGCACGATCGCGTCCGTTGCGGCAAGGACGAACTTCGGCAACCGCAGCCCGGCGGAATTCCTGAGTGGAATGCGGACGGCAGCGACGCCGCCCAGTTCGATCTCCGTGCGTCCTTCGTCCTCGGCGTCGAACGCCGGATTGATTGCCGCGGACGCGACAGTCACGAGGTGCAAGGAGCCGCCGGCGACACCGTCCGCTACGGCAGCAGGCCAAGCCGTCTCCGGTGCCGCGCTGCGGGTTTCGTCGACCACGAACAGGACACTTTCGGGCCTGACAAGGTAGGCAGCTCCCTCACTCCGTTCAGGGATCCGCGGCAGCTCATCCTTCAGCGCCTCGACCCCCTCCTTCCAGCGCCGGTCGAACAGGAAGCGCTGCGAAGGACGGTCGACGAGGTCCGGGTGCTCGGCGGCCAGTTCCCGGATCCTGTCCAGGTCGCCGTCGCGCTCGAGCACGGCGAAGAGCCGCGACAGGGACACGCTGTTGGGTTTCGCATGGAAACGCCCCTCGGAGGCTTCGGCGGTGACGTTCCCGCCAGGGGTGCCCGAGTGGGTTCCTTCGAGGGTCAGGAGGAGCCGCAGCCATTCGTGCCCGTTCTTCACCAGGTCGAACTGGCGTGCGTGTGCAACCGCGGCCTCCGAGGCCTTGGCGTAGTCTTCGGGGTTTTCGTTGACCCGCTTGATGTATTCCACAGCGGCCGACGTGTCCTCGTGGACCCACTCGTTCCCGAAGATCTCCTCGGCACCTTCCCGCTCCCAGACCACGGGCACCGCGCCGGATGCCATGCCTTCGACGGGGGCCAGGTGGAATGTTTCGCGGAAGCTGGGCGACAGCATCCACCCGATGTTCTGGAACCAGCGGCCCATGTCCGGGCCGAATTCATCGAAGGCGACCCGGCGCCGCAACCCGGGATTCAGGGCGATCCGCTCGTAGAAGGCCTCATAGGCCTCACGGATGACTTCGTCCTGCCACATCCATCCGTAGTCCCACGGCGCCCGGCCGCGGATGTGGACCGTGTACCGGGGATCCGTGGCCAACAGCTGCTCGAGGATGTCCAGTGCACGATCGGGCCGCTTCAGGATCGGGACGATTCCGGCGATGCCGATGTGGAAGCGTGCCCCGTCCTTTTTCGGGCGGTTCAGGTCCAGGACGTCGACCACGTTCGGGATAACGGCGGTCTTCTCGCGCGGCCAGCCCAGTTCCTCGATCACTTTGTTCCGGTAAAACTCGGAGACAAAAATGATCCGGTCGACATTTGCAAGGTTGATTTCCTGGATCCACGGTGAAAACAATTCATAACCGTGGAACCTGACCACCAGGGTTTGCCCCGGCAATTTCTCCCACGAATACCAAACGGCATTATGGGACGCGAACTCACAGAAGATGAGGTCGGCCCATTCCAGCAGGGTGCGGCTCTGCGCCTCATCCTGCTGGTTTTGGGCCACCCAGTGGTCCGCCCGCAGTTCCACGTCCTGCCTTTGCGACAGAACGTCGATGAGCTCACCGGCAAACTTGAAATCATGGCCAGCCACCAGGACGCGGCGCTTGACGGGGAGGAGCGGAACTGCCGCGTAATCCGCGACCGCCCTGTCAAGGTAGTCGCGGAAAAGCTCCGCATCCGATTCGGTGTTCGACGGAGGAGATGAAGGGGTTGCTTCCGGTCCAAAACCAAGCGTCGGAAGCAGGACGCCCTTGGAGGTCGCCGCCGGAATCCTCGACTCAAGGACCGCCCTGGCCTCGTCCCTCACAAAAACAAGGCGCGACGCAGTTTCCGCAAACTGCTGGAAAAGCTGGCTTGACCGGTTGAATTCTTCCAGGCTTCCAAAGTCAATCAGTGGCCACAATTTGCGCCGCAGGACGCTGTTGGTGAATCCGGATACGACCGTTTCCAGGTCATCGGTGAGGACCGCACAACAATCAACGTCCGACGCAGCTACGGCAACATGCCAGGCTGCGAAGCGCGGCAGCAGCCGCCCGTTCTCGACTTGGTGCGCGGCGGTAGCAGGCTGCAGCACCGTGACGTCGGGGCAGTCCTGCTCCACGGATTCAAAGATCGACAGACCGTCGTGGCACAGGACGATCACGTGGACGTCCGCGGAGGCTACAGAGCTTGCCATCCGGTAGGTGCGGCTGGCCCAGCCGGCCACATCCTCGTCACCGGGCCGCCTGTACAGGAGGACCCGGCGCTGCGCCCCCTGCATGGCGTGCATCTTACGGGCGTCACAGGTGTCCACGAGCTGGACCCGGTGATTGGCTGTCGGCGCGGCCTGCCTCAGCACGTGCCGCTGCGCAGCGTCCTCCACGAGCGTGAAGCCCGAATACTGCACGACGGCTTGCAAAGCTTCGAGCCCGTCCGGACCGGCGCTGGTCCGGGACGCAACGTCGGCGGCCGGCAGGAAGGACCAGAGGCGCGCGGCGGGAAACCCCCGGCGGGCGAGTTCCTGGTTGAGAAGCAGTCCGTCGGCGAGGACGAGATCGAAGTCGTCCTGCTCGAATCCAGCGTGCACCGCCGAAGCGAAGCCGCGGATGAACTCGGCCTCCGTTTCGATTTCGCTCCCGGAATGGAGGAATGTGCGGGCCGGCGGCGCGTCCAGATGCTCCGCCACTTCCGCCGACGCCGCGACCATCGAGAAGGCGGTATTGCCGAGCGCTCCGAGAAGCCTTCCAACTGCAGCGAAGTGGGCATGGCCGGCTTCCGCCGATTCCGGCTTGTAGGCCGAGCAAAAGAGCACCCGCATGTCAGATTCCGCCTTCGTTTGTCGGTGCGTACGGAGCTTTGGCAAACCGAAGCGCTATCTGGAATATTGCGCGCCGAGGAGCTCCCTCAGGCACGCTGCTCCCGGAGTGTTCGGAGGGGAAGATTTCCGTGCCGATTTCCCTAAGCATGTTTGTGAAATATCCGTCGGGTGTTCCGTTTTCAATAAAGAGCACCGGTACCTGGCGTTTCCTGCTCCACGGCAGGAGCCTGCGGATGGTGTCGGCGGCTGCTCCACCCGCGGCGTCCTCCGCGCCGAACCACGGTCCGTCCTGGAACGCGGAGCGATGGATGACGATCATCCGGGGCTGCCCGGCATCGACGGAATTGACCAACGTCGATGGCAGGAGCGGCATGACGGAGTACGACTTTTCAAGCTCGTCATACAGTTCGTCGTGAACAATCGTGGCGACCTTGAGCCTAGGGTGCTGCGGAGACGCAGAGTGGTATCCGATCCGGAGCATGTCGGCAAGCTTGATCTTCGCGTCGTTCGGCGGCGGCGGCGTCGATGACCGTCCCCTGGTGGCAAGCAACCGCTCAACACTGCCAATGCCCAGGTCGAGTTCTTTCTTTTCAACCATGCTCACGCGTTCTCCCCAGTAGATTTCCCGACCAGTGCACCGTCGGCCTTCCGCGTTCGAGCACGATGTGTATGTTACAAGATCTCCGTGTACCACGTTCAAAACCGTGACAATCCCGAACTTCTTGGACGTTCGGCGCCAATGCCGGATTCTTTGACTTTTATCTGCCTGCCCGAAGTAGTAAAGCGGCCATGCGCCCGGGATCAAACCAATACACAGGAACGGCAAACAGGGCAGGAATCCAATCCCGGTATTTGCCGAAATTGAAAAACGGCCCCGGGCAAATGCCCGGAGCCGTTTCATTGTGACCCCAGCGGGATTCGAACCCGCGTTACCGCCGTGAGAGGGCGGCGTACTAGGCCGCTATACGATGGGGCCAAGCACTTTTCTGATTGCGTTTCCCGCAATCAAGCTGAATCATTATTTCATACATTCAGCTTCGTTCCAAATCGGCGAACCGATCGAAACTTCCGGAACAACCTCGTTTTACCTCGGTTTATCCAGAGCTGGGATACCAGGACTCGAACCTAGAATGACGGTACCAGAAACCGTAGTGTTGCCAATTACACCATATCCCACTGGCGCTTTCGGACCGGATCCGAAGGCTTCAACCTTCCGCTCCGTGCCCCTCAGCACGAGTAATTACTTTACCCGAGACTCCCGGCGCGCACAAATCGGCAGGCGACTGCCATCCAGGAGCCCCGGGGAGCCCGATTGGGCGCCCGCGAAAACCCTTGATCCAGCGCCGGGGTTAAGTTTACTCTCGGTAAGTTACCGATCGGTAATGAGCATCCGATGGCCCCTCACGGACCTGGGCCGGATGCCAACCAAAGCCACATGGGGGTCTTTGCCTGCAGCGTCGCAGGCATGGAGACGTCGAGAGGAAAGCCTTTGACTCGTAACCTCAGCCAGACCCTGCCACGAAGCCGTGGCCGGAACATCGTCATCTGCATCCTTGTCCTGCTCCTCGTTGCCTTCGCCGCCTTCTACGCGATGGTGACCGGCAAGATCACTGCGGGCGCCGAACGGCTCAATGCCGGCGCCGGCCAAGCCTCCGCAGGTGCGGTCCAACTCAAGGACGGCGCCGCGAAGCTGGCCCGCGGCGCCGGTGAGGCCGAAGAAGGTGCCGGAAAGCTCGCGGCAGGGGCATCGACAATCCAGTCCGGCATAGAAGGCAAACTGGTGCCGGGCGCCGCGAAACTGAACGAGGGCGCCGGGAAACTGGCACGCGGCGCCCTCAAGATCCAGAATGACGTGCAGGCGAAGCTGGCCCCCGGCGTCTACAAAGTGGACGACGGCGCCCAACGGCTTGCCGCGGCCGCGCGCCAGCTCTCCGCTGCCCTTACCCCCAGCAGCACCGGAGACGCCGGGAACAACCTCGCCGACGGCGCCACCCGGCTGAGCAGCGGGGCGGCCCGGATCGAGGACGGGGCTGCCCGGCTGGACGACGGCGCGCGCCGGCTGGATGAGGGTGCGGCACGGCTCGCCGCCGGCACCGTCCAGCTCAGGGGCTATCGCGGCGCCAACAACGACCCAGCCGAGGGAACCGGTACCGCGGCCCTGGCACAGGGCCTCCAGAAGCTTGCCGACGCCGCGAACGGCGCCCAGGGGATGGTGCCCCTCGGCCTTCTGAAGGAACAGATCAATGCCCTGAACGCCGGAGCCCAGCGCCTGGACAGCGGCGCTGCCCTCTTGCAGGCCGGTGCCGCGAGCCTGGAATCAGGGGCGTCACAGCTGCATGCGGGCACCACGCAGCTCGCCGGCGGGAGCGGCGAACTGGATGCCGGTTCCCGGAAGCTGACCGCCGGTTTCGCCACCCTGGCAGGCAAGCTCAACAGCGAAGACCCGGCAGCTCCCGGACTGGTGCTGGGAACGCGGCAACTGGCTGAGGGGACGGCGAAGATCAGGACCGGCATGGACGGCGTGCCCGGGAATCCGGAACGTCCGGGACTGCTGAAGGCCACGGCCGGCATGACGGACGGAACTGCCCGCTTGGCGGAGGGAAGCAGGGCCTTGGTCTCCGGCATCACGGGCGATCGCGGGGATCCGGCCAGCCCCGGCCTGCTCGGCGGGTCCAGTGCACTGGCCGCCGGCGCCGCGAAGCTTTCGGACGGCAGCACCCGCCTCGCGTCGGGCTCGGAACAGCTCTCGGACGGTGCCGCGAAGCTCGCGGAGGGCAACGGCAGGATCGCCGCAGGAACGGCAGAGCTGCACCGCGGCGCGGCAGCGGTGTCGCCGTCGTCGATGGCTGACAGCTCACGAACGGCCACGGCGCTCGGAGTTGTCGGCACCTTGGGTGCCGGATCCATCGGCGCGTTCGTGGTCTTGCGGCGCCGCCGGAGCACCCCTTGACCCGGAGCATCTTCTGAACGTGATCCGGACGCAGAAGAGGGCCGCCCTTGGGTAGGGCGGCCCTCTGTGCTGGCTAGGCCAGCAGCCTCGCCAGCGAATCGATCTCCCGGCCGGCAAAGCCTTCCGCGGTTTCCCCGACCCGGTTGAGCCAGATCCCGCGCAGGCCCGCGGCGGTGGCGCCGTCGGCGTCGAGCAGTCGGTTGTCCCCCACGTACAGGGTCTCTTCCGGGCGGGTGCCCAGGAGGCGGACCCCCTCAAGGTAGATCGCGGGATCCGGCTTCGGGACGCCGACGGTGTCGGTTCCCACCAGCACCGAAATCCGGGACAGGCCCGCGCTGTCCAGCTTCACCCGCTGGTAATCGTGCACATTGTTGCTCACGGCCCCGTAGGGAATCCCGGCGGCGTCGAGCGCGTCCAGGACGGGAACGACGTCGTCGAAAGCGCGCACATAGCTCGGCTGCAGGCGGGC
This sequence comes from Arthrobacter celericrescens, assembly GCF_003614925.1. Classification (GTDB taxonomy): domain Bacteria; phylum Actinomycetota; class Actinomycetes; order Actinomycetales; family Micrococcaceae; genus Arthrobacter; species Arthrobacter celericrescens. Next base: position 20,271 of record NZ_QYLP01000022.1, on the reverse strand, counting down.
ATACTCCGTGACCCAGGCGTGCGATTCCTCGCCATCGGCGAGTTCGACGCCGAAGTGCCCCAGTGCCGCCCGTCCCCGGAGCAGGCGCTGCTCGTTGAAGGTCAGCTCGCCGGCCAGGTACCGGTCATAGATGTGCGTCGTCTCGTGCGTGAAGATCCGCCCGAACTTCTCCCACCCGGCCGTGTCCATGCCGGGCAGGAGGTGTTCGCTGACTTCGCGCAGCGCCGTGGTCAACGCGTACTCGAGATCCACCAGGGTGTCGTCGATGTCGAAAAGGACGCCCCGGACGGTTCCGAATGTACCGGTGTCGAATACGCCCGTTGTGGAGGGATGTGCTGCTGCGCTGGCCATGCTGCTCCTAGCCGCGGAAGGCGCGCAGGCGGGCGAGGGAGGAGCCCTTGCCCAGGATGACCATGGATTCGAACAACGGCGGGGAGACCCGGCGTCCGGAGATTCCCGTGCGCACCGGTCCGAAGGCCAGGCGCGGCTTGATGCCGAGGTCCTCCACGAGGGCCTGCTTCAGCGCGGTCTGGATGTTGTCGGCGTTCCAGTCGTCGATGGGCTCCAGCGCGGCCAGGGCCGCGTCGAGGACTTCGCCGAGGTTCTCCGGCAGCCCCTTGCGGGCGTCGTCGGCGACGTCGACGGCGTCGTCGGACTTGAAGAGGAAGGCGAGCATTTCCGGGGCCTCGCCCAACAGGGTGATGCGTTCCTGGACCAGCGGCGCGGCTTCGGTGAGGATCTCCTCCTGGCGGTCGGTGAGGATCTCCCCCACCAGGCCGGCGTCGCGCAGGTACGGCACCAGGCGCTCACGGAAGTCTTCGGCGGAAAGCATGCGCACATGGGTTCCGTTGATGGCTTCTGCCTTCTTCAGGTCGAAGCGGGCCGGGTTGCCCAGCACGTCGTGGATGTCGAAGTGCTCCACGAGCTGCTCCACCGTGAAGATGTCCTCGTCGGCGGACAGCGACCAGCCCAGCAGGGACAGGTAGTTGAGCAGGCCTTCACGGATGAAGCCGCGTTCGCGGTGCAGGAACAGGCTGGACTCGGGGTCGCGCTTGGAGAGCTTCTTGTTGCCCTGGCCCATGACGTAGGGCAGGTGGCCGAACTCCGGCATGTACTCGGCGACGCCGATGGCGTACAGGGCGCGGTAGAGCGCGATCTGGCGCGGCGTGGAGCTCAGCAGGTCTTCGCCGCGGAGCACATGGGTGATGCCCATGAGGGCGTCGTCCACGGGGTTGACCAGGGTGTATAGCGGGGCGCCGTTGGCGCGCACGACGGCGAAGTCCGGCACGGAGCCGGCCTTGAAGGTGATGTCGCCGCGCACGAGGTCGGTGAAGGTGAGGTCCTCGTCCGGCATGCGCAGGCGCAGCACGGGTTCGCGGCCCTCGGCCTTGTACTGGGCGAGCTGCTCTTCGGTGATGTGCCGGTCGAAGCCGTCGTAGCCGAGCTTGGGATCGCGGCCGGCGGCGCGGTGGCGGGCCTCGATTTCCTCGGGGGTGGAGTAGGACTCGTAGATGTGTCCGCCGGCTTTCAGCTTGGCGATGACGTCCTGGTAGATGCCGCTGCGCTGGGACTGGCGGTAGGGCTCGTGCGGGCCTCCGACCTCGACGCCTTCGTCCCAGTTGATGCCGAGCCACTTCAGGGCCTCCAGCAGCTGGTGGTAGCTTTCCTCGCTGTCGCGGGCGGCGTCCGTGTCTTCGATGCGGAAGACCAGGGTGCCCTTGGTGTGCCGCGCGTAGGCCCAGTTAAACAGGGCGGTACGGATCAGGCCGACGTGCGGGGTTCCGGTGGGCGACGGGCAGAAGCGGACGCGGACCGGGGTTTCGGCGGTGACGGCAGGAATGGCGGCAGAGTTCGACGCGGGAGCAGTAGTCATAGTGCTTCCAACTTTACCGCCTGCACGCGCGGCGCCCGGACGGAATCCGGGCGTCGCGCGCCTCACACTCAGCGGCGGACGACGGGGTTGGACAGGCGTCCGATGCCTTCGATTTCGATCTCGTAGCGGTCGCCTTCGCTGACCAGCCCGACGCCGGCCGGCGTACCGGTCATGATGACGTCACCGGGAAGCAGGGTGAAGGCCTGCGACACGATCGAAACGAGTTCGCGCACGCTGCGGATCATGTCCTTGGTATTGCCGTCCTGGCGGAGCTCGCCGTTGAGCCAGCCCTTGACGTCGACGTCCTCGGGATCGAGTTCGGTCTCGATCCAGGGTCCCAGCGGGGCGGAGGTGTCGAAGCCCTTGGCACGGGCCCACTGTAGGTCGGTCTTCTGGACATCGCGGGCGGTGAGGTCGTTGCCGCAGGTGTAGCCGAAGATCACGTCGTCCACGCGCTCTTCCGGCACGTCCTTGCAGATGCGGCCGATGACCACGCAGAGCTCGGCCTCGAATGAAACCTGCTCGGAGAACTCGGGCAGCACCACCGGATCGCCGGGACCCACGACGGCGGTGTTCGGCTTGAGGAACAGCAGCGGCTGGGCGGGGACCTCGTTGCCGAGTTCGGCCGCGTGCTCGGCGTAGTTGCGGCCGACGCCGATCACCTTGCTGCGGGGAATGATGGGGGCCAGCAGCCGCACGTCCTCCAGCTTGTGCTTCACGGAGGTGCGTTCTACGCCGTTGAAGAAGGGGTCGCCGTGGATGACAGTGACGGTTTCACTGCCGGGCTCCCCCTCCACGACGCCGTACATGGGATCAGAATCAACAACAAACCGGGCGATACGCATGCCCCCAAGCCTACCGTCGCAGGTAGCAGCACATGGACTTGGCTGCGCGACGTCAGAATGTCAGGGTCCATTCATACAATCTGAGAAAGCCGCCGACAGCAAATCTACCCTGGAGGAAATGTTCTATGTGGGATGTATCTACGACTGCTCATCTCAACCAAATTGACATCGGTGATCTTCAGAGGAAGATACATGCTTTCCGGAAGCTGCCTTTCCAACACTTGGATCGCAAGACCGTTGCAACCGAACTATTGAATGTCTTGACATTCGGCCCGGAGCAGCGCGCGATTTTGGCGCCTCAGATACGCACTTATCCGGAGGATACGGATTTCTATCGCGTGCGTCGTCTTTCCGATGACGATCATGTCCTTCCACTACGAGGAATGCGGACACCTGCCGACGCCTGGGAGCCGCCAGCAAGCCTAGTCACGCAGCAGCGACTCAACCTCGCGGGAGAGCCACTACTGTACACATCTCCATTGAATCCTCTTGTGGCTATTGCCGAGGCAAAGATACCTCCCGGTCGTCTATTTGCGCTCATTCGCTACAAGTCAACTGCCCCCATCAACGTGGCGATGATCGGAGACGAGCCAAGCCAAGCAGGCCTTACAAAGGACCAGCATTTGAAGCTAACTATGCTCATGAACTTCTTGGAACACGAGTTCACTAGAGACGTTGGCATCGGAACCGAGTACCTCTATCTAGCGTCCGAGATCATTGCCAAAGACTACTTCGACCTGCCACCAGAGGTTCAGGACGCATGGTGTTACCCCTCCGTAGCATCTAGGCCGGCAGTAAACGTGGCGTTTCGACCGGCTCTTGCACGTGCCAAGATTTCGTTGCGCGGAGTCGCGCTTGCCCGGACGGTCCCATCCCAAGAGGGGTATCGCCTAAAAGGCATTGCGTTCTCAGATGCGAAAGACGGACCGGAGGGATTCCGGTGGCACACTCACGGAACGGCCGTGCAGGCGAGCATATTTCCTGAGTTTCTATAGGTTCCAGCCGCAGCCCAGTCATCCTCGAGTCGGCCTACCGTCGCAGGTAGTCCAGCTGCGCCGCCACCGAGTTCTCGGCAGCGCGCCGCACGGAGGGATCGACGTCGGGATACACGGCGTCGGTGACCGCCGTGACGCCGGCGTCCGCCCCGAGTCCGGCAAGGGCGGCGCGGATCTGGTCCAGGCGCATGAGCCGGTGGGCGCGGTATTCGCGGCAGACCGCGTCGGTGGCCGGCAGCACCGGTCCGTGCGCGGGCAACAGGGTGGCGGGGCCGAGGGCCTCGAGGACATCCAGGCTGGTGAGGTAGTCCCCCAGCCGGCCGTCCGGATAATCCAGCACGGTGGTCCCCCGTCCCAGGATGGTGTCTCCGGTCAGCACGGACCCGTGCGGTCCGTCCGCGGGGAGGTGGAAGCACAGCGAATCGGAGGTGTGGCCGGGGGTGGCGAGGACCCGGATATCCGTACCGCCCGCGTGCAGCATTTCGCCGCCGCGCAAATGCTCGCCGCCGTGGCAGTGCCGGGGGTCGGCGGCGCGGACCGGCGCGCCGGTGAGTTCGTGGAAGCGGGCCGCGGCCTCGGTGTGGTCCGGGTGCCGGTGGGTGATGAGCACCAGTTCCACTGCCCCTGCGCCGGCCAGGGCCGCCAGGTGTCCTTCGTCCAGGGGGCCGGGATCCACCACCACGGTGCCTGCCGCGCCGGGAGCCGCGATCACGTAGGAGTTGGTGCCCTCCAGGCTCATCGGCCCCGGATTGGGCGCCAGGCGGTATCGGGTGAGGCTGCTGCTCTGCACGAACTGGGAATCGTTGTCCGGAGTCATGGTCCTATCTTGGCATCCGCACTCCGGGCGCGGGCCGGCCGTTACAGCAGGAGAAGGACTGCGATGACGAGCGGCAGGAGGCTCTGGCCGATGCCGCTGACCCACAGGCGCCGCTCTGACACCACCAGCACGATGCCCAGGATGACATGGGCCACGCACGCGAACAGCAGCACGGCGTGGCCGGCCTGATGGTTGGCCCCGCCCAGCAGCAGCGCCCCGATGATCGCCCCAACGCCCCACACCATGTTGTAGAAGCCCAGGTTCACGGTCCACAAGCGCACGGCGGCCGTGTCCTTGGGTTCGATCAGGAAGATTGAATGGAAGCGCTGGTTCCGGAAGAAGAACGATTCGAGGACGCCGACCACGATCAGCACGGCGCCGAGAACCACGCCCAGTATCTGGATTGTCCCGGTCATGCCCATATTGTGCCCGCGCCGGTGGCGCCCGGACAGGGGGCGGTCCGGAAAACCACGGTTAACTCCCGACGGCGGCCCGCCCACCTGGGTGGGCAGACCGCCGTCGGGCGCTTGGATAAGGAAGAACGGCTAGGCGAGGCGGGTCAGCCAGCCGTGCTTGTCCTCGACGGTGCCGGTCTGGATGCCGAGGATCTGCTCGCGGATGGCCATGGTGACCTCGCCGGCCGTGGCATCCTCGGAACCGATGAACTCGGTTTCGTCCTTCAGCACGCCGATCGGGGTGATGACGGCGGCGGTGCCGCAGGCGAAGACCTCGGCGATCTCGCCGGAGGCCACGCCGTCGCGCCATTCGGCGAGGGTGACCTTGCGTTCGGCGACCTCGCGGCCCATGTCCTTGGCGACCTGGATGATCGAGGAGCGGGTGACGCCCTCGAGGATGGTGCCGGTCAGGGCCGGGGTGGCCAGGGAGCCGTCCTTCATGACGAAGAAGACGTTCATGCCGCCGAGTTCTTCGATGGCGTCGTCGTTGAAGTGGTCCAGGAAGAGCACCTGCTTGCAGCCGTGGGCTTCGGCTTCCTGCTGGGCGATCAGGGAGGCGGCGTAGTTGCCGCCGCACTTGGCCGCACCGGTTCCGCCGCGGCCGGCGCGGGCGTATTCGCGGGAGATCCAGATGGACACCGGCTTGAGTTCGCCGCCGAAATAGTTGCCGGCGGGCGAAGCGATCACGCGGAAGGAGACTTCACGGGCTGCCCGGACGCCGAGGAAGGCCTCGGTGGCGATCATGAAGGGCCGCAGGTAGAGGGATTCGCCGTCGCCGGAGGGAACCCAGTCCTTGTCCGCCTGTACGAGCTCCCGGATGGCGCCGAGGAAGTATTCCTCGGGCAGCTCCGGCAGGGCCAGGCGGTGCGCGGACTGGTTCAGGCGGGCGGCGTTGCGCTCGGGACGGAAGGTCCAGACCGAACCGTCGGCGTGGCGGTACGCCTTCAGGCCTTCGAAGATCTCCTGGCCGTAGTGCAGCACCGCGGCCGAAGGATCGAGGGAGATGGGGCCGTACGGCTCAAGCCGCGCGTTCTGCCAGCCGCCTTTGCCTTCAGCGTCGACCTTGTAGTCGACGACCGCGGTGTGGTCGGTGAAGTGGTCGCCAAAGCCTGGGTTCGCCAGGATGGCCGCACGCTCTTCAGCAGATTTCGGGTTCGCCGAGAACTGCTGGCTGAATTCGACGCCATGGGCAGTCTGAGTCATGGTTCCTCCACTATCGGCTACCGGCCGACGCGAACCCCATCCCGGGAAAAACCGTCCCCGGAGAGCATGGTTCAACGGCGGACCACGGCAGCAAGTATGTAATTCAAGTCAAGCTTACGCCCCGCCGCGGGGCGCAAGTGTCCGCCTCAGAGCGCGGCCAGGATGGCATCGCCGATGGCGGCGGTGCTGCGCTGTTCGCCGGTGCGGGACTCGACGTCGGAGACCACTGCGGTCTCGATCCGGCCGGCCGCGTCGGCGTATCCGAGGTGGTCCAGCAGCAGCGCCGCGGAGAGGATGGCCGCGGTGGGGTCTGCCTTTTGCTGGCCGGCGATGTCCGGTGCTGATCCGTGCACCGGTTCGAACATGGACGGTGCCGTGCGGTCCATGTTGATGTTGCCGGAGGCGGCCAGGCCGATGCCGCCGGTAACGGCAGCGGCGAGGTCGGTGATGATGTCGCCGAACAGGTTGTCCGTAACGATCACATCGAAGCGCGCCGGGTCGGTGACCAGGAAGATCATGGCGGCGTCGATGTGCAGGTAGTCGTGGGTGACTTCGGGGAATTCCTGGGCCACGGCCTCGACCGTGCGCTTCCACAAGTGGCCTGCGTAGACAAGGACGTTGTGCTTGTGGACGAGGGTGACGTGCTTGCGCGGGCGTGCGCTGGCACGGCGGAAGGCATCGCGGACCACGCGCTCCACGCCGTGCGCGGTGTTGAGCGAAACCTCGGTGGCGACTTCGTGCGGGGTTCCGCCGCGCAGGGTGCCGCCGTTGCCGACGTAGGGGCCTTCGGTGCCTTCACGGACCACGATAAAGTCGATGTTCCCCGGGTTTGCCAGGGGGCTGCCCACCGTGCCGTACAGTCGGGAGGGCCGCAGGTTCACGTAGTGGTCCAGGCTGAAGCGCAGCTTGAGCAGCATCTCGCGTTCGATGATGCCCGAGGGGATGCGGGTGTCCCCCGGTGCCGCTCCGACGGCACCGAAGAGGATGGCGTCGTGGCCGCGGAGCTTCTCAAGGGTCTCATCCGGCAGGGTTTCGCCGGTCTCCAGCCAATGCTGGGCGCCGAGCTTGTACTCGGTACGCTCAAGGGTGATGCCTTCGCTGGCAACAACCTTTTCCAGGACCTTGACGGCCTCGGCGATCACTTCGGGGCCGATGCCGTCGCCGGGGATGACTGCGAGATTAATGGACCGTGCGTTCATTCCACCAGCGTGCCAATGCATCCACATTCTGGTCAAAAACGTCTCATTATTCGAACGGCTGGATGCCAGGCGGCAATGCTCCTGTCAGACCACGGCATGATGTGGGCGAAATCCGGCGGCGGATAGAGTGCATGGGTGGACAGACGGCATGCACTCTATAACTGGTTCCGGCGCAACCCCTTCAAGGTGGACGTCGCCGCAGCGGTGGTGCTGGTGCTCATGTTCGGGCCTGTCTATTTCTACGCCGGGCGTCCGCTGCTCGCCCTCCTCTCCTGCGCGCTCCTGGCGCCGCTCGCCTGGCGGCGGTCCCGCCCGGTGCCAGCTGCCGCCGTCGTCGTCCTGATCTGCCTGGTCCAGTGGGCGCTGGCGGTCCAGCCGGTGGCCGGGCAGGTCGCCGTACCGCTGATCATCTACGCGGTGGCCGCCTACGGTCCCGTATGGGCCAGCCGCTCGGTGCTGGTGCTGGGCCTGGTGGGGGCGATCATGCTGACCACCCGGTACTACCCCGGCAGTGCAGAGTCCGGCATCCAGGACCTGACGGTCGGCGCAACCTACACGGTGTTGGTCTGGATGCTCGTCCTGGTCAGCTGGACCCTGGGCGACCTCACCCGTGTACGCCGCCTGCAGCTGCAGGCCCTCGAGGACCGCAACCGCAGGCTGGAAATCGAACAGCAGCAGGAGCGCCAGCTCGCCGCCGCGGACGAGCGTTCCCACATCGCCAGGGAAATGCACGACATCGTGGCGCACTCGCTCGCGGTGATCATCACCCAGGCCGACGGCGCCCGCTACGCCGCCGCCGCGAAGCCAGAACTGGCCACCGAGGCCCTGGCCACCATCGCCGGCACCGGCCGGAACTCCCTTGCCGAGATGCGGCGGCTGCTGGGGGTACTGCGCTCCGATGAGGCGGCCAGCACCCGGCCGCAGCCGAGCCTCGCCGAGCTGGACGAACTCTTCCTGGGCTTCCGCGCCGCGGGCCTGACCCTGTCCTTCGAACAGGGCGGCGGCCAGTTCGGCCAGGCCGGGTCGTCACGGCACCGGCTGCCGCCGGGTGCCGAACTCACGGCCTACCGCGTCATCCAGGAGTCGCTCACCAATGTCATCAAGCACGCCGGCCCCCGGGCCCGGGCGGCGGTGAACCTGCAGTGGCAGGGCCGCGGCCTGCAGATCGACGTGCACGACGACGGCCGGGGAGCTGCCGCCGACCCCGGCCAGGGCGGCGGCAACGGGTTGCGCGGGATGGCCGAGCGGATCGCCCTCTACGATGGATCCTTGGACGCCGGCCCGGCCAGCGGCGGCGGTTTCCGGGTGTCCGCCTTCATTCCCTACTCGGAGTCCTGAACCATGACTGAAACGGCCGGAACCATCCGGGTGGCCCTCGTTGACGACCAGCAGCTGGTGCGCTCGGGCTTCGGCATGCTGATCAATTCGCAGCCGGACCTTGAGGTGGTGGCCGAGGCCGGCAACGGCTTCGACGCCGTGCGGGCCCTGGCGAGCACTGCCGCGGACGTGGTGCTGATGGACGTGCGGATGCCGGGCATGGACGGGATCGAAGCCACCCGCAGGATCCTGGAAATGCCTGCAGGTCAGTCAGCCGGACCGAAGATCGTGGTGCTCACCACCTTCGACCTTGACGAGTACGCCCTGGCCGCGATCGAGGCCGGCGCCAGCGGCTTCCTGCTCAAGGACGCACCGCCGGAAGAACTCCTCGAGGCCATCCGCACGGTCCACCGCGGCGATGCCGTGATCGCCCCGTCCACCACGCGCCGGCTCCTGGACCATGTGGCTCCCCTGCTGCGCGCCCGGACACCCGAGCAGAACGGCCACGCGGCCGCCGTCGAACGCCTGACCGCACGCGAGCGCGAGGTGTTCGAGCTGATCGCGCAGGGCCGCTCCAACCCGGAAATCGCCGGCGACCTCTTCCTGTCCGAGGCCACCGTGAAGACCCATGTGGGGCACATCCTGGCCAAGCTCGAAGCCCGGGACCGGGTGCAGGTGGTGGTGATCGCCTACGAAACGGGCGTGGTCTCGCCCGGCAACTGAGGCCCACCTTCAGGCTTGCTTCGGTGCAGGCCGGCTCAGACCACGGTATGAGTGCCGGGCACCGGGAATGGCCCCGCGGCCCGATCCGCCGGGGTGCCAGCCGAAAATAGCGTGGAAGCATGACAACTTTCGCGCCCTTTCCCCACCCTTCCGGTTCCTCCGCCGCTTCCGCGGCGCCCGCCGTTGAAGCTACCAATCTCAGCAAGCACTACGGCAGGGCCGACGCCCAGGTCACAGCGCTCGACGGCGTCAGCGTCGCCTTCGAGGCCGGCCGCTTCACGGCCATCATGGGCCCGTCCGGCTCCGGCAAGTCCACACTGATGCACTGCCTCGCGGGCCTCGACACCCCCGATGCGGGCAGGATCGTGCTGGGCGGCACGGAGATCTCGGCCCTTAACGACAAGCAGCTGACGGCCCTGCGCCGCGAACGCATCGGCTTCGTGTTCCAGGCGTTCAACCTGGTTCCCACACTCACCGCCGAACAGAACATCACTTTGCCCCTGGCCCTTGCCGGCAGCGCGGCGGACCCGGCCTGGTTCGATTATGTGGTGGGCACCCTGGGCCTGAAGGACCGGCTCACCCACCGCCCGCATGAACTCTCCGGCGGCCAGCAGCAGCGCGTTGCCGTCGCCCGGGCCCTCCTCACCCGGCCGGACGTGGTGTTCGGCGACGAACCCACCGGCAACCTCGACTCCAAGGCCGGCGCCGAGGTCCTGGCGATGTTGCGCCGCAGCAGCCAGGAACTGGGCCAGACCATCATCATGGTCACCCACGATCCGGTGGCCGCCAGCTACGCCGACCGTGTGGTGCTCATGAACGACGGCCACCTCGTCGGGGAAATCGACGACCCCACCGCCGGTTCCGTCCTCGCCGCGCTGGGCAAGCTGGGGGCGTAGACATGATGCGCGTTTCCCTCTCACAGCTCACCACGCAGTTCAGACGGTTCCTGGCGATCGGGCTGGCCGTGATGCTCGCCGTCGCCTTCCTATCCGCCACTCTGATGGTCAGCGCCAGCACACAGGCGTCCCTGGGCGCCAGCGTCGGCGAGGCCTACCGGAAGGCCCAGCTGGTGGTCACGCCGGCTGAAGGCAAGGAACTCTCCCGCAAGGCGGTCGACGCCGCTGCCTCGGCTCCCGCCGTCAAGGACAGTTACGCCGAACGCTACGCGACCGTCACGGTCGACGACGGCGGCGAGCAGATCGCGCGGGTCCGGAACCTGGCGCCCGCGGCCATGGAGCCCTCAGTGCTGTTGTCCGGCCGCTACCCTGCCGCCGCGGACGAAGTAGCCGTCGATTCGAAGACCGCCGAACGCCTGAAGCTCAGCGCGGGCAGCGAACTGACCGTGGGCAACGCCGGCACCGCGGAACGGGGCGGCAAACCCGCCGGCCGCACCTTCGCCATCACCGGCCTGCTGCAACCGAGCAACGATCCTTTCGCCGCCCCGTTCCCGCAGCTGCTCGCGACGGATGCCACAGTGGGCGCCCTCGCATCCGACAGCGAAGGCCCTGACGCTGAAGGCTTCGCCACGCTGCAGCTCCGGCTCAAGGACGGCCAGGACCAGGCCGCGGCCAAGGACTACCTCGCCCAGCGGCTGCACGCCTCCGGTGCCGGGGACGCCACGGTCCAGACCGCCGAGGAAAAGGTGACGGCCGCCGTCGCGCAGATGAGCGGCGGGCAGGACCAGCTCACCATCATCCTGCTGGCGTTCGCCGGGGTGGCGATCGTTGTCTCCACGCTGGTGGTGGCGAATACCTTCTCGGTCCTGGTGGCCCAGCGTACGCGGGAACTGGCGCTGCTGCGCTGCCTCGGCGCCGGCAAGGCCCAGATCCGGTCCTCCGTGCTGTTCGAAGCCGCAGTCCTTGGCTTCGTGTCCTCCATCCTCGGCGTGCTGGCAGGCATGGGCCTGATGTCCGCCCTCATCGCCTGGGCCCGGACCACCCCGGAACAGGCGTTCGCCACCCTGGCCGTGCCGCCGTCGGCAATCATCGCCGGGCTCGTGGCCGGAACGCTGCTCACCGTGGTTGCCGCGCTCCTTCCCGCAAAGGCCGCGACGGCGGTGGCGCCTCTCGCGGCGCTGCGCCCCGCGGACGATGCGAGCCTGCGCAACAAGCGCGGCCGGCTGCGGCTGTGGCTGGGCCTGGCCATCCTGGCGGTCAGCGTTCCGCTGCTGGTTCTTGGCGCCATGTTCAACCTGCTGATGGTCGCCATGCCGGCCGGCGCCCTGTCGTTCGTAGGCGTGCTGCTCTGCGCCAGCCTGTTCATTCCGCCGGCTGTTGCGGCCGCGGGCAAGCTGGCGGCTCCGGCGGGGGTCCCGGGACGACTTGCCGCCGTCAACGCGGTGCGCAACCCGGCGCGGACCTCGGCCACTGCCTCGGCGCTGCTGATCGGCGTCACCCTGGTGACCATGATGATGACCGGCGCCGCGACCTCCCGGCAGGCTTTCGACGCCATGCTCGCCGAGAACTACCCGGTGGACCTGGCCGTGCGGATCGACGGCATGCCTGCCGACAACGCCTCGGCGCTCCGCAAGGTCGAAGGGCTAGACGGCGTGGACGCCGCGGTGCTGCTGCAGGCCGCGGGCACCATCACGGCACCGGGAACCCAGGCGGACGGCTGGCCCGTGTTCGCCATCAGCTCCGGAGATGCCGCGGCCGTGCTGCGCGACCCGGCACTGCGCCCGCAGGAAGGCACCGTGTACCTGCCCGAGCTCCTGAAGCTTCCGCAGCTCACCGTCACGGGCCCCGGCGGGAAGGCCAGCTTCCACGGCACCACCCTCCGCACCGGCAACATCGATCCTTTGATGAACAGCGCTTCCGCGGCGCCCCTGTTGGGAAGCGGTACCGGCGGGGCCGGCGATCCGCTGCCTGGCGCGGCCTGGCTCAAGCTGGATACGGCGCTGTCCGCCGAACAGATCCAAATGATCCAGCGGGAAGCAGCGGCCGCTTTCGGCGTGCCGGTGCACAACGTCAGCGGCGCCGCCGTGGAACGCGTGGTGTTCAACAGCATCATCGACGTCCTCCTGCTGGTGGTGACCGCCCTGCTGGGCATCGCCGTCGTGATCGCCTTGATCGGCGTGGCGAACACGCTGTCCCTGTCCGTCCTGGAGCGGACCCGGGAGAACTCGCTGTTGCGGGCTCTGGGCCTGACCCGCGGCCAGTTGCGCGGCATGCTCGCCCTGGAAGCCGTGCTGGTGGCCGGCGTCGCGGCCGTGCTGGGTTCGGCACTCGGCATCGCCTACGGCTGGCTTGGCGCGAAGTCGGCGCTGGGACCGGTGGCTAACGTCATTCCCGTGGTGCCGTGGACGCAGCTGCTGTGCGTGTTCGCCGTGGCGGTCGTGGCAGGACTGCTTGCCTCGGTCCTGCCGGCCCGCCGGGCAGCGCGGCTCTCGCCGGTGCAGGGCCTCGCCACCACGTGAGCCTCCGATGAAAAGATCCCCTCGTTCCCGGTCATCTTCCGGGAAGGAGGGGTTCTTCGCGTTGCTTGCTGCCTAGGCGTCTGCGGGCTCTTCGTAGCGCGGGAAGACCGGGGCGGGGGCGGGAAGTTCCGTCCCGGCGACGATCGGGGTGCCGATGGCGGCGAACTGGCGGGCCTCGCCTTCGGGCTGGCCGAGCACCTCAAGGAGCTTCGCCGACGAGGCCGGCATGACCGGCTGGGCGAGGATCGCCACGATCCGGACCACCTCGAGGGTGACGTAGAGGACCGTGTTCATGCGTGCGGTGTCGGTCTTGCGCAGCACCCAGGGGGCCTGCTCGGCGAAGTAGGCGTTGGTGTCGCCCAGCACGCCCCAGATCGCTTCGAGGGCGCGGGAGAATTCCTGCTTCTCGAAGGCGGCACGGGCGGTGTCCAGCAGCGCCCCTGCCTTCTCCAGCAGCGCGGTGTCCTCGGCGGTGAATTCGCCGGGGACGGGCACCTTGCCCTCGCAGTTCTTTGCCACCATGGACAGCGAACGCTGCGCCAGGTTGCCGAAATTGTTGGCGAGGTCCGCGTTCATGCGGCCCACGATCGCCTCGTGGTTGTAGCTGCCATCGGCGCCGAAGGGCACTTCGCGCAGGAAGAAGAAACGCATCTGGTCCACGCCGTACTGGGCGATGAAGTCGGCCGGGGCCACCACGTTGCCCAGGGACTTGGACATCTTCACGCCGTTGTTCTGCAGGAAGCCGTGGATCATGACGCGCTTGGGCAGTTCCAGCCCGGCGCTCATCAGGAAGGCGGGCCAGTAGATCGCGTGGAAGCGGGAGATGTCCTTGCCGATCACGTGCACGTCGGCCGGCCAGAACTTCCTGAACGACTCGGAGTCAACGTCCGGGTAGCCGGCACCGGTGAGGTAGTTGGTGAGGGCGTCCACCCAGACGTACATGACGTGCTTGGGGTCGCCGGGCACCGGCACGCCCCAGTCGAAGGTGGTGCGGCTGATGGACAGGTCCTCGAGGCCGCGCTTGACGAAGCTGATGACCTCGTTGAAGCGGTAGCCGGGGGCGCCGAACTCGGGCTGGGCCTCGTACAGGGCCAGCAGCTTGTCCTGGTAGGCGGACAGCCGGAAGAAGTAGCTCTCCTCGGCGGTCCAGGTGACCTCGGTGTCCGTCTCTTTCGAGTAGCGCACGCCGTCGTCCTTGACGACCGTCTCGTCCTCGCCGTAGTAGGCCTCGTCGCGGACGGAGTACCAGCCTTCGTACTTGGACAGGTAGATGTCGCCGTTGGCTTCCATCTTCTTCCAAATGGCCTGGCTCGCCGCGTAGTGGTCGGCGTCCGTGGTGCGGATGAAGCGGTCGTAGGAGCTGCCCACCAGGTCGTGGACTTCGCGGAACGCGGCGGAGTTGCGGTCCACCAGTTCCTTGGCCGTGATGCCTTCCTTGTCAGCGGTCTGCTGGACCTTGAGCCCGTGCTCGTCCGTCCCCGACATGTAGAACACCTCGTGGCCGTCCAGGCGCTTGAAGCGCGCCATGGCATCAGCAGCAACGAACTCGTAGGCGTGCCCGATGTGCGGGGCGCCGTTGGGGTAGCTGATGGCCGTGGTGATGTAGAACGGGGGCTTTTCTGCGGGGCTCACTCTAGAAAGGTACCTTTTTTCGGTGACGGCTGGGGTTCGGCGACGGCCGCCCCGGGCAGGGCGGCCGTCAGGGTCAATCAGTTCAGCTCAGTCAGTTCAGCTCAGTCAGGGTGTCGCTGAGGCGCACGAGCTCGTGGTCGTGCGAGGCGACCAGCACGGCGATGCCGTCGGTGCTGGTGTCCTTGAGGATGCCGATGATCTTGTTGGCGGAGGCGCGGTCCAGGCTGGCGGTGGGTTCGTCCACCACCAGGACGCGGGTGCCCAGGATCAGGGCCCGGGCGATCGCCACGCGCTGCCGTTCACCGCCGGAGAGCTGCGCCGGGCGGTGCCGCATGCGCCGGCCCAAGCCAACCAGGTCCAGCAGGTCCTTCGCCATCTCGGTGCGCTGTTCCACCTCGCCGTCGGGCACGGCCGGGAGGAGCACGTTCTCCAGGGCGCTCATGCCGTCGATCAGGGCGCCGCCCTGGTCCACGTAGCCGATCAGCGCACGTCGGCGGTCGGCGATCTCGTCGTCGCCCATGGTTTCCAAGGACTGGCCCTCCCACAGCACGCGGCCCGCCGTCGGAAGGGTCAGGCCGGCGCCGACGGTGAGGATGCTGGTCTTGCCGGAGCCGCTTCGGCCGGCGACGCAGTGCATCTCGCCGGCGTGCAGGGTCAGCGAGAAGTCCTCGACGACGGTGACGGGCTCGGCGCCGCCCTTGTCACCGCCGTAGCGGATGGTGATCCGGTTCAGTTCCAGGGGCGTGGCGTGGTCCGCCGACTTGACGATGGTGTTGGCACGGGTCTGCAGCGGATCCCCGGCGGATACCTGGACGGTGTCGAACGCCGTTTGCGGATCGTTGTGGAGATTCTCAGTCATTTGACCACTTTCGTTGCAATGGGAATCCAGCAGATGACGGCCAGCAAGCCGGCCAGGGCCGCCCACAGGGCGGCATAGGGGGCAAGGATGAGGCCCAGGGCAAGGGCCCCGACGACGCCGAGGATCACGGCCACCGTTCCCACGAGGGCGTTCTCGAAGAAGCGCACGTGGCCGAGCATGTCGGGGTTCCAGCCCATGGCTTCGAGGGTGGACAGGTACTGGCGCTTGGCCTGCAGTTCGAAGCGGGCGGTCACCAGCGTCAGGAGCAGGCCCACCAACACGCCCGTGACCGCCATGATCACGCTGGGCAGGGCGACGCTCGCGGCGGCGAGGCCGCTGAGCGCGCTGGCGCCGGCGGCCCGCGGAATGTCGATCAGCAGCGCGATGAGGGCGCCGACGGCGGCACCGAACACGCCGACCGCCACGGCCAGTGCCGCGGAGTTGAAGCGGTTGGTGACCACCTGCCGGTAGGCGAAAGACAGGGCGGAGTCGACCGGCAGCAGGCGCTCGTCGTGCTGCGGTTCCTGGTCCACCTCGTGGCGGTGGCGCAGCATGAGGGCGGCGATGTAGGCGGCTGCGCAGTAGATGACCAGGACCGAGACGGACACGATCACGGTGGCGAGGTTCCAGCTCAGCAGGCTCAGCGCCAGTCCGGCGACGGCCAGCACGGTAGCGCCGATGCCGAATTCCTCAAGCACCCAGCGGCGGATCCTGCCCTGCGTCCAGCCCATGGCCCGCAGGATGCCGGCCTGGCTGCGGCGCTGTCGGATGTAGCTGACGGTGGAGGCCGCGGTCAGCAGGGTGGCGCCGCAGAGGGTCAGGAACAGCAGGGTGATGTTGGTGCCGGTCAAGGACCCGGACACGGCGTCGGCGGCGTCCTGGCGGACCCAGGACTGGGCGACGGTGCCGAGGGCGGATTCCTTGCCGGCGTCGTCCTTGGAGTATCCCGGGACGAAGATGCTGACGTCTTCACGGGCGGAACCGGCCACGACGGTGGCTTCCAGGCCCATCTCGCGGATCTCGGCGGCGAGCTTCTCCACCTCCGGCTGGGCCTGCTTCCAGTTGCCCGAAGCGTCGGCCCGGACACGGACGGCGTCGATAACGTCGGCGTTGCTGTCATAGCCGCGGGCGGCGGCCAGGCCGTAGTAGTCGGTGATGGCACCGGCGGACTGGCTGACGAGGCCGGTGGCGCTCAGGGACGGCTTGAGGCCCTTGTCGGCATCCTTGCCGCCGGCGTCCTTTTCGAGCGTCATCGGTGCGGGGTCGTAACCGCCGAGGGGCAGCTTGTTGACGTCGCCCGCCGCGGCCTGGACCTCGGCGGGGTCGAAGGTGCCGTAGACCATCGGAAGCGGGGTGGCCGGGGTGTTCCCGGTGGCGAGGCTGTCACGGTAGGAGCGCTCGTCGGCCGGCTGGCGCTGTGTCTGGTCCACGGGCTCACCGCGCAGGGACTTCTCCGGGAGGCGGTTCACGGTGACCCACTCCCCCGGCGTCGCGGACTTGTTGAGCGAGCCGTTGGCGGCGGTTTCGCCGTCCTTGTACTTGGGGGCGGCGGCGAAGTCGGTGCTCCACTGCGCGGGCTGGTACAGGCCTTGGCTGAAGTTGCCGGTGTTGCCCAGGAGCTGGCTGTGGTCAGTGGAACCCGGCCATGCCAGGGTGAACGGCGAGCGGGAAACGAACGGCAGGTAGTCCTTGTCGAGGGACCGCGAAACGGTGCCGACATCCTTGACGACGTTGCCGGCGTCGTCGACTTCCTCGATCTTGACCGAGTACTTCAGGTCCAGGGAGGTGCCCTTGCGGACGATCAGCGGGATCGCCTGGGAGTCATCGGTGAGCTGGCCGGCTAGCTTGGCCTGCTGGTACTGGGTCATCAGGGGCGCCCAGTACTTGAGCTTGACACCGAGGAAGTCCGGGCCTTCCTCAAGCTCCTGCTCGGTGGGGGCCTTCGTGAACAGCTCTTCGAAGTAGCGGCCGATCGCACCGGCGTTGCGGGCATCTGCCGGCGGTGCCTTTTCGAGCGGTGCCAGGAAGTCGCCGGCGGTGCCCAGCAGGGCGCGTTCGGAGGCGGGGTCGACGGCGACGACGGACTCGGTCACTTCCGGCGCCATGGGCAGGGAGACCGAGAGGTTGAACAGGTTGTGGTCGGAGCCGCCGGCCGGGGACGGGAACTTGATGCCGGTTTCACCGTCCGGGCCGGTGATGCGGATGCTCTTGCCGCCAGCGGTGGTTTCTTCGACGACCTTCGCCTTGCCGAGGGTGCCTTCGGCGCTGGTCTTGAAGAGGGTCTGTTCGGACACGCCGTCGGAGCTGACCGCGGTGGCGGTGAGTCGGTATTTCGTGGCATTCTCCGGCAGCACGGACTCGGGTGCGGGCCACTTCTTGGCATCCGTGCCCGTGGGGTCACCGGCGGTTGCTCCACCGGCCAGGCCGGAGTTGTAGCCGAGGTAGTCCATGGCGTCCAGCTTCGGCGCCTCCAGATTCTGGATGACGCGGGAGACGAGGCTGATCGGGGCAGCCACCGACGTGCCCGACAGGGCACGGATCTTCTCCAGCTGCTCGAAGCTGATTCCGCCCTGTCCGGTGGCGATTTCCGGCTGGATCATCGCCTTTCCATCCTTGGAACCCTTGGCCTGGACGAGGATGTCGTACAGGCCCCGGGAATTTTCGTCCACGGTGCGGTTGAGGGCCGCCTGGGATTGGCTTTGGATGAAGACGGACATGCACATGGCGACGATCAAGATGGCCGAAGTCAACAGGAGCACTCGGCTTCTGATGAACCTCTGGACGGCGTTCATTCGGCTCTCCCTGAGACCTGGATTGCGGGCGCACACACGCAGGGGCAGTGCGCAGCAGGCAGCGTTGTCCTGCGTTTGGTTTGCGAAAAGTAGTGGCCGGCCTGCCGCCGGATCCGAAAGACGGACCAAGCCATTGTATGCAGACCGGCCACTGCTGCGCGCCAAAGCCGCTTGGCTCCGGCGCGTACCCCATGTTTCCCAGTACTAGCGGATGGGTCCCGGGCCGGCCGTGGCCGGCCCGGGACCCTCGCGGCTTAGCGACTAAACCGCTCCCAAGCCTCGCTGCGCTCGGCGTGGGACCCTCGCGGCTTAGTCTTCCAGGTCCACTTCGCGGACCATGTCGGCGCCGATGCCGGCCTTGATCGCGTCAAGGACCTGCTGCGGGACCGAGCTGTCGATGGTCAGCAGGGCGAGGACCTGGCCGCCTTCGGACTGGCGGGCAACCTGCATGCCGCCGATGTTGATGTTGTTCATGCCCAGGATGTGGCCGATGGTGCCGATGACGCCCGGGCGGTCCTGGTAGGCGACCACCACGAGGTGCTCGGTGATCGGGATTTCGACGTCGTAGCCGTTGACACCGACGAGCTTCTCGACCTGCTTGGGCCCGGTCAGGGTACCGGCCACGGAGATCTGGGAACCGTCGCTCAGGGCGCCGCGCAGGGTCAGGACGTTGCGGTAGTCCTCGGCGTCCGCCGTCGTGATCAAGCGGGTGTTGATGCCGCGCTGCTCGGCGATCACCGGGGCGTTGACGTAGGAGACCTGCTCGGTGACGACGTCCGCGAAGACGCCCTTCAGGGCGGCCAGCTCGAGGACCTTGACGTCCAGGCTGGAGATTTCGCCGGCCACCTCTACGTCGATCTGGGTCAGGGAATCGTGGGTCAGGGCGGTGAAGATGCGGCCGAGCTTTTCGATCAGCGGGATGCCCGGGCGGACGTCGGGGGCGATGACGCCGCCGGCGACGTTCACGGCGTCGGGGACCAGCTCGCCGGCGAGGGCAAGGCGGACCGACTTGGCCACGGACACGCCGGCCTTCTCCTGGGCTTCATCGGTGGAGGCACCCAGGTGCGGGGTGACCACAACGTTGTCCAGTTCGAAGAACGGCAGGTCGGTGCTGGGCTCCTTGGAGAAGACGTCGACGCCGGCGCCGGCGATCTGGCCTTCCTTCAGGGCGATGTAAAGGGCTTCTTCGTCCACCAGGCCGCCGCGGGCGACATTGATGACGTACGCGGATTCCTTCATCTTGCGGAACGCGTCGGCGCCGAGCATGCCCACGGTCTCGGGGGTCTTGGGCATGTGGATGGTGATGAAGTCGGCGTTCTCCAGCAGTTCGTCGAGGGTGACGAGCTTGACGCCGAGCTGGGCGGCGCGGGCGGAGGTGATGTAGGGGTCGTACGCCAGGATCTCGGTGTCGAAGCCCTGCAGGCGGGCGGCCACGAGGGCGCCGATGCGGCCGAGGCCGATGATGCCGATCTTCTTCTCGAAGAGTTCGATGCCGGTGTACTTGGAGCGCTTCCACTCGCCGCCCTTGAGCGCGGCGCTGGCCTGCGGGATGTGGCGGGCCAGGCTGAGGATGTGGCCCACGGTGAGTTCCGCGGCGGAGACGATGTTCGACGTCGGGGCGTTGACCACCATGACACCGGCCTGGGTGGCGGACTTGATGTCGACGTTGTCGAGGCCGACGCCTGCGCGGGCGATCACCTTGAGGTTCTTGGCGGCGGCAACCGCTTCCGCGTCCACCTGGGTTGCCGAGCGGACCAGGATGGCGTCGACGTCGGCGATGGCCGGCAGCAGCGCGGCCCTGTCAGAACCGTCGACCTGGCGGATTTCGAAGTCGGGGCCGAGTGCCTCGATCGTTGCGGGCGAAAGTTCCTCGGCGATGAGGACGACGGGCTTCGTGTCTGACACGGGGTGGCACCTTACTTTGGACAGGACTGTGGACAAGGAGCGGATGCGTGGCCCGGACCTGAGAACCGGACCCCGCCCAGAATATCGTTCCCCGACGGCGTTTCCGGCGCCCGGGGTCGATGTTACGCACGCCTTGGGCTGCTTGTGAACAAACTCACGCCGGGCCGGGCGCCGCGCGGAAGCTGCGGCAAACAAAGACGCCCGCCCGGCCTGATGGCCGGGCGGGCGCCTCACGCTGGCC
>NZ_QYLP01000021.1 GCF_003614925.1 Arthrobacter celericrescens | reverse complement strand
ATCCAATTCCCCAACAGACTCCCGATCTGACCATCAGGCAGACCGGACAACCGACCGGTCCCTTACACAGAAAACTTGACACCCCCGCGGTATCCGAGGTGAGTCTGGATGCGCAACTCGTCTGGTACGACGACGAACAACGATTCCGGACGACGCCCATCGCCGCCTTCTTCGGGGTCCGTGGCGGGCTCGGTTCGTGGGTTGTAGACCGGAACGAGCGCATGCTCGCTGAGATCCGCCGGGAAATCCTTGGCGAGCCCGAAAAATACGTGCCGTACGTGGATGACCGCAGCTTTGATTCGCCGAGCTACCGCAGGCCGCGGAACCGTGCGCTCCCACCGAAACACGTCGGACGGTACAAGTCCTTGGTGGATGTTTTCCCTGCTTCCGCGATGCTCGGCGGGAGCCTGCTTTTCACCGCATTCGCCGGATGGACCCTGTTCAACGCCGTGCAGTGGATGAGTGGCCAGGCGGAGTCCCCCGCATGGGTGCGCTTGGTTTTCAGCGCGGATCCCTACTCCCGCGATGACGCAATCTTCGCCGTGGTCTTCCATTCAGTTCTTGCCGCAGCCGCTCTGGGACTGACCGTCCGCTTGCTTTACCTCGTCTTCCGGCCGGGGCGCAAATAGGCCGGGGCGCAAGAACTTGAAGTAACCTCAGCTCCCGTGAGCTCAGGGGAGCTGACCCAGCGGACGAAGAAAGTTCCTCACCTCGCGGTTGAAGGCATCAGCGGCCTCCACGTTGCTCAAGTGTCCGACATCCGGGAGCACCGCGAGCTCGGACGCAGGAATTTTCGCGTGCAGTTCCCGCCCCACTGCCAGCGGGGATCGCGCGTCCAGTTCGCCGTGCAGCACAAGGGTGGGCACGTCGATGTCCGGGAGAATGCCGTGCAGGTCAGCATTCGCCATCGCCCGGAGCATCGTCAGGTTGGCTTGCGGGCGGATATCGGACATCAGGGAGAGGGTCTGCTCGACCATCCCCGGCGGCGCAGACGCGGTCAGCATCCCTGACAGGTACCCGGGCAGCCACTGGCTGGGAGCGGCCGTGACATCCTCCCGGATCCGCTGGATCCGACGCTCCACCTCCTCGACCGGCAGCGAGCCCGCCCAGCCGGCATAGGCCCCGGCCAGGACAAGGCTCCTAGGGAGGGTTGGATGGCGTGCATAGAGCGCGAGGGCGAGTGCGCCGCCGAACGAAAGGCCAAGGACGTGCGGGCGGGCCAGGCCGAGTTCCCTGATGAACCCGGCCAGCACGTCAGCGTAGTCGTCCATCGAGAAGGACCCCGGTGGGTCGTCGGATCCTCCGCAGCCCGGAGCGTCCCAGGCGACGACGTCGAACTCGTCGCTGAGGTCATCGAGCTGGGGACCCCAGGACCGGCTGTCGAAGCCGAAACCCCCGTGGACCAAGACGAGGGGTTCCCCCGACCCCGCACGCCGGTAGCTGATCCTGAGGCCCGAAACCATGACCGCGTCCATTTATGCATTCTTGCCCGCGCGGCAGGGCCGGACAACCGCTCTCCGGCGGTCCGGCCCGGGCGCGGACGCTCCTACGCCGGGAGCCGGCTGCCGCGAACCTTGTGCCCCGACAACAGCGGCGCGAAGAACGCGGCGAGTTCCGCCGTCGCGCTCAAAGGCAGCACGTTCGCCACGTACTGGTCCGGGCGGACCACCACCACGACGCCCCCGCGGTCCAGGCCGCGCAGCTCGAAGATGTCCGCCTTCGGGTCGGTGGCGTAGACCTTCTCGTAGTCGGTGAGCTTGAACGGGCCCACGCTCGGCTTGAACACGGCCGGCACCTTGCCGATGTCCACGCCGGTGTGCGGTTGCTGGTAGATCACCTTGAGGTCGAACCATGCGTCCGGGTCAGCGTCCGACGGCGTTGCGGCCAGCGGCGAGGCCGGCGCCGTCGCGATCCACTCGGCAAAGTCCGCCACCGGACCGGGCGCGCCTGCTTCGGCGGCGTCGGCGAACACGTAGATCCGCCAGCGGCCGTCCGCCTTGGCGTGGTGGCCGAGGTGCATCGGGTTGGTGTCGCAGACGCGGGCCACGGGGGCCGACTTGAAGCGCTTGCCGATGGTGAAGCCGCTGGCGAGGTCCTGGTGCGTGGCCTCGCCGACAATCAGCGACGGCGTGTACTGGGTCATGAACCCGGCGGGGAACTCGGCGGTGCGGACGTAGAACTCCTCGAGCTCCGAGGGGTCGTCGAACTCCTCGGGCTTCTTGGCCATCATGGACGACCATTCCTTGTCGAAGTCGATGAGGTTCTTGGCCACCACCTGGCGCTCCGAGGAATACGTGGACAGCAGGCCTTCCGGGCTGCGGCCCTCCAGCACATGCCCGAGTTTCCAGCCGATGTTGAAGCCGTCCTGCATGGAGACGTTCATGCCCTGGCCGGCCTTGGCGCTGTGGGTGTGGCAGGCGTCGCCGGTGATGAAGACGCGCGGGGTGCGGCTGCCGAGATCCGCGGGCAGGACGTCGTCGAAGCGGTCGGTGAGGCGGTGGCCCACCTCGTAGACGCTGTGCCAGGCGACGTTGCGCACGTCCAAAGTGTAGGGGTGCAGGATCTCGTTGGCCTTGGCGATGATCTGCTCGATGGTGGTCTGGCGGACGGCGTGATCCTCACCCGCTTCGCCGAGGTCCACGTACATGCGGAAGAGGTGGCCGCCTTCGCGGGGGATCAGCAGGATGCTGCCGCTTTCGGCCTGGATGGCGCATTTGGTGCGGATGTCCGGGAAATCCGTGACCGCGAGCGTGTCCATGACGCCCCAGGCATGGTTGGCCTGGTCGCCGGCCATGGTGCAGCCGATCGATTCGCGGACCTTGCTGCGTGCACCGTCGGCACCCACCACGTACTTGGCGCGGACGGTGCGCTCCTGGCCTTCCAGGGGACCCGCGGTGTGGAGGAGGGTCACGGAAACCGGGTACTCGCCGTCGTCGTCGACCTTCAGGCCGCGGAACTCATAGCCGTAGTCCGGCTTCATCCGGCTGGGCGAGTTCGCCATGAACTCGGCGAAGTAGTCCAGCACCCGGGCCTGATTCACGATCAGGTGCGGGAACTCGCTGATGCCGGTGGGATCGTCGACGGCGCGGGCCGCACGGTGGATCTTCGACGGGTCCGCGGGGTCCGGCTTCCAGAAGGCCATCTCGGTGATGTGGTACGCCTCGGCGGTGATCCGCTCGGCGAAGCCGAACGCCTGGAAAGTCTCGACGCTGCGGGCCTGGATGCCGTCCGCCTGGCCGATCGCGAGCCGGCCGGGGCGGCGCTCGATGACCCGGGTGGTGACGTCGGGGAACTGGGAGAGCTGGGCCGCGGTGAGCATGCCCGCCGGGCCGGTGCCCACGATGAGCACGTCGACCTCGTCCGGGAGATCTTCGGGGCGGTTCAGTCCGACGCCGGCAGCCGGCTGGACCCGCGGGTCGCCTGATACGTATCCGTGGTGGTGGAACTGCACGAGAGTGCCTCACTTTTTTGTGGGTTGTTCTAATATAGAACACATAGTTCTTTATTTGAACTCGAATCTTGCACAAGACTGTACCGCGGTGTGACGTGACTGACAAGGTGTGGGGATTTGGGTGGTGTGGTGTCCGGGGTGCGCCGGATCCGACGCAACGCCGCGTAGATGCCAGGCGCTACTTCGCGCGCAGCGGCCAGGGTGCCCAACCGCTGGACAGGTGTGCCAATCGCGCGCGAGCGTTGTCGAGGCGGTCATGCGGGACGGGCCCGAGGTTGCCATTGCCGCTTTGCGAGCCGTCGTCAAATGTCAGGCTCATACCGGCGTCGAACGCCGTAGTTCGCCGCGGAGATGTCGACGGCGGTCAGCAGTGGTTTTCCGGCCCGGGCGCTAGGTGGCACCGTTGCGAGTCTGCCCGGGCCGGAAGTGTGTGGCGTTGCTAGCTGGCGAGGATGATTTCGCCATCGATCAGGCGGTTCACGTTCCAGGGATTCGCGTCCTGCAGCGCTGCCGGAAGCAACTGCTGGGGGAAGTTCTGGTAGGAGACAGGCCGCAGGAAGCGGTCGATCGCCAGGGTTCCCACGGACGTGGTCTTGGAATCGGAGGTAGCCGGGTACGGGCCGCCGTGGACCATCGCGTGGCCCACTTCGACGCCGGTGGGCCAGCCGTTGATGATGATCCGGCCAACCTTGCGCTCCAGCACCGTGACGAGCGGCGCCACCGTGGCGTAGTCGGATTCCGCCGCCTGGAACGTTGCCGTCAACTGGCCCTCGAGCCGGAGGGTGGCACCGATGAGGTCCTCGGCGGCCTTGTACCGGACAACGAGGCTGGCCGCCCCGAAGATCTCCTCGTGCAGGGTGCGGTTCTTCTTGAAGACGTCCAGGTCCACGCTGAAGATGGCCGGCGCCGGCGCGTTCGCCGTGCCTCCGGACGTGCCACGGGCCACGAGCTCTGTTTCAGCGACGTCGTCCACGGCCTCGAAACCGGACTGCCAGGAGGCGGCGATCCCCGGAGTCAGCATGGTCTGGCCGGCCTGGCTGCCCACGGCCTTCGCGACGGCGTCAACCAGCCGGTCGCCGTCGTCGCCCACCGGCACGAACAGCAGCCCTGGCGAGGTGCACAGCTGGCCGGAACTGCCGGTCACGGAGGTGACGTACTGCGCGGCGAGGACCTCGAGGTCGCCCGCGAGGGCGCCCGGCAGGACGTACACCGGGTTGATGGAGGACATTTCCGCGTAGACGGGGATGGGCTCGGGACGGGCGGCGGCGGTGCGCATCAAGGCGGTGCCGCCGCCGCGGGATCCGGTGAAGCCGACGGCCTTGATGACGGGATCGGAGGCCAGGGCCTGGCCGATCTTGCTGCCGGCGCCGTAGATCAGCGAGAAGACGCCCGGGTGCAGCCCGATGGTGCTTACGGCCTGGGTGATGGCGCGTCCCACCAGCTCGGAGGTGCCCGGGTGGGCGTTGTGGGCCTTGACGATCACCGGGCAGCCGGCGGCCAGGGCGGACGCGGTATCGCCACCGGCAACCGAGAACGCCAACGGGAAGTTGCTGGCGCCGAAGACGGCCACCGGGCCCAGCGGGACCTGGCGCAGGCGGATGTCGGCGCGCGGCAGCGGGGTACGGTCCGGAATGGCGGGATCGATGCGGACACCGCGGAAGTCGCCCTGGCGGACAACCTTGGCGAACAGCCTCAATTGGCCGATGGTGCGGGCCCGTTCGCCCTGCAGGCGCGCGGCCGGCAGGCCGGTTTCCGCGGACGCCCGCTCGATCAGTTCATCGCCAATCGCCTCGATGTTGTCCGCGATGGTTTCCAGGAAGCGGGCATGCTTTTCGGGTTCGAGGTTGCTGAAGGATTCGAAGGCGTCCGCGGCGGCATCCGTGGCCGTGCGGAGCTGCGCTTCGCTGATCAGGGTGTAGGCGGGCTCGAGCTGTCCGTTGCTCGAGGGGTCGATGCCGAAGGAAGCGCCGTCCGTGCCGACGACGGTTTCCCCGGCAATCAGGGAGTGTCCCGTGAGTGTCATCGTTGATGGTCCTTTCAGTTACCGGCACCCAGGTGCCAGATGCCCAGGGCCGAGAGCAGCTCGCGAGGATCCCAGACGACCGTTTCCTCTGCGAGCTTCTCGCCTTCGAAGCGAAGGAAGGAGGCACCCGCGACCGTGACGCTGCGACCGGTGGGCGGTACGTCCATGAAACTGCCTTGGTGGCTGCCCTGGGTCTGCCAGTGGATGGCGGCCGTGTCCCCATTCTCGACGAAATCCAGGATCTCGGTGCGGGCGTCCGGGAAGGCCGCGTGCATGGCTTCGATGTTCGCCTTCAGGGTTGCGTAGTCTTCGCTGCCGGACTTGGAACGGCGGACATAGCCAGGGGTGATCAGTTCCTCGAACGCGGCGAGGTCGCCGTTGCCCCAGGCGTCGTTCCAGGCCTTGAGGATGGCTTCTTTGCGGTTGCTCATGATGCGCTCTTTGCTTCTACAGGGGTGGGTGCCGCAATGGGTGCGGGCATTTCGATGGGGAGGTACTGGCCGAACTTTCCGCCACGGAAGAGGAGGGCGTCGCCGCTTCCCTGCTCCATGGAGACGATCGAGCCGACCACCATGTAGTGGTCGCCGACGGCGACCTCTGCGGTGACCACGCAGTCGATGTACGCCGTGGCGCCTTCGATGTGCGGGGTGCCCAGCTCGCAAGTGGTGTTGGGTACGTCTTCCAGCTTCCGGGGGCCCTTGCTGGAGAGTTTGCGGCAGACGGGAACCTGGTCGTCGGCGAGGATGTTCGCCGTGAAGTTCTGCAGCTTGCGCACCTTGGGCCAGGTGGAGGAGGACTTGTCCACGCAGAACATGACGAGCGGCGGGTCGATCGAGAGCGACTGGAAGGTGCCGACCACCATGCCGAGCTTCTCGCCGTCGTCGTTGACGCCGGTAATGGCCGTGACGCCGGTGGGCAGCAGCCCGAGGATCTGGCGGTAGTAGGCGGGAGTGATCTCCATGGCCGGAACCTTTCCGGCAGTTGTGGTGATATCCATGACGGGTTCCTTTTAGCTTGCTGCGGACTGCAGTTCTGCGTCGGACTGCAGTTCTGAATGGACGAGGCGGCCGGCGCGCAGGCCGCTTTCGATGGCGCCGTCGAAAAAGCCGGCCCAGATGTTGGCGGTGTCGCTGCTGGCGAAGTGCAGGGCGCCTTCGCTGGCTTGCTGCGCGGCATGGTACTTGGTGAGCTGGCCGGGGCGCTGGATCTGCCAGGTCTCCTCGGCGTACTCGTCTTCGCCCCATTTGTGGCCGGTGACCTCGAGGACTTCCAGGTCGTCGCGCCATACCTTGATGGCTTCCTGGACCTGCTCGGGATTGGTGACGTCGATCCGGTTGGCGTCGGCGCCGAAGCCCACCAGGACCGCGTCGGTGTCGCTGACGAACTCGGTGCGGATCACGGACAGCGGCTTGTCCTGGGCGGAGTAGGCGAAGAACGGCTTGATCGGACCCTTCACCCGGATCCAGGCCTTCACGCCCTGGGAGGCGGTCTTTTCGCGGCTGGGGGCCAGCTTGCCTTCGGAAAGGGCAGGTTCGACGTCGAGCTTGTGCAGCACGTTCTGGGGGAGCGTGATGACAACCTTCCGGGCCCGGATCTCCTGGCCGTCTCCGTAGCTGACCGTGGCGCCCGCTGCGTCGTGCCGCACGGAGGTCACCGGGGAGTTGAGGCGGATGTCCGCGGTGGAGTCCTGCGCGATGGCGTTGACCAGGCCGTCGTTGCCGTTCTTGAGCCGGTAGATGGCCGAGGCCTCGTGCATGAGGTGCCAGTGGCCGGAGGAACCGGCTGTCCAGCGCAGCGCGTTGACGTAGGCGCACTGGTCAAGGGGGGCGTTGAAGTGGCCCACCCAGGCGGCCTCGTTGGCGTTGCGTTCGTCCTCGGAAAGGTCCAGCTTGTCCAGCATTTCCTGCAGGTTGTACCGGTCCACTTCGGCCAGGTTTTCCACGGTGAGCGGCGCGTCCGGACGGGGCAGCCACTTCACGGTGTCTTCGAGCAGGCGGGTCATGCCCGGATCGATCAGCTTCATGAAGTTGTCCAGGTTGCCCCGGCGCACTTCGTCCCCGGCCAGCCAGTAAGTTTCCTCCGAGCGCGGTCCCCGGGAGACCTCCAGGCCGTAGCGGGTGACCTCTGCCCAGACATGGGGCTGGGTCCAGTGCAGCCAGTTGCCGCCAAGTTCCAAGGTCTGGCCCAGGCGCTGTTCGGTGTAGACGCGGCCGCCAAGGCGTTCGCGCGCTTCCAGGACCACCACTTTGTGGCCGCGGTTGCTCAGTTCACGGGCGGTGGTGAGGCCGGCAAGGCCGGCACCGATGACGACGACGTCGGCCTGTTCAGCGTCAAAGTGTTCAGTCATGTTTATCTCCGTTGATATCCGTCGGGGAGCTTTAGTTGGCGGCCGCGGCGAGCCGGGCCGTGCGGTGGGCGGTGGCCGGGTGGCCGTCCGCGGTGTACTTCTGGCCGAAGAGCTTTTCGCGCAGGGTGGTGGGCTCCGCGTCTTCAGCTCGTGCCGGGGCGACGAGGCCTTCGGCGCGGAGCACCGGGAGGGCAAGTTCGATGAAGTCGTCCCAGCCGCCCGGCTTGGTGATGTAGCTGAGGTTGATGCCGTCGACGCCGGCCTCGTCGCGCCAGCGGCGCAGCTCGGCAGCGACAGTCTCCGGGGAGCCGACGATCGTGGAACCGGTGCCGCCGACGGCGATGAATTCGGCGATCTGGCGCGGGGTCCAGTCGCGGTCCGGATCGGCCTTGGAGAACATGTCCACCATGGACTGGCCGGCCTTCGTGCCGACCGAGCGCAGCGGGGTGTCCAGTTCGTACTCGGACATGTCGATGCCTGTCCAACCGCTGAAGCGGGCCAGGATGCCATCCACAGGAGCGCGGTCCACCGCTGCCTGGTACTTGGCCTGGGCTTCTTCATCGGTGGGGGCAACGACGACGGTCAGCAGGATGACGATCTTCACGTCCTGCGGATCGCGGCCGGCGTCAGCAACGGCCTGGCGGAGCTTGTCCACCGAGCGCTTGGTGCCGGCAACGGAGGTCCCCTGGAGGAACACGGCTTCGGCGTGCTTGCCGCCGAACGCCATGCCGCGGGAGGAGGCGCCGGCCTGGAACAGCACGGGGGTGCGTTGCGGGGACGGCTCGCAAAGGTGGAAGCCGGGAACCCGGAAGTGCTTGCCCTCGTGCTGGATCTGGTGGACTTTGGCGGGGTCGATGTAGGTGGCCGACTCGACGTCCCGCACCACGGCGTCCTCTTCGAACGAGCTTTCCCAGAGCTTGTAGACAACGTCCATGTACTCGTCGGCCATGTCGTAGCGCTCTTCGGGGCTGAACTGCTGCTCCCGGCCCAGGTTGCGGGCGGCGGCCTCGGAGTAGGACGTGACGATGTTCCAGCCGATGCGGCCGTTGGTCAGGTGATCCAAGGAGCTGTACTTGCGGGCCAGCAGATATGGCGGCTCGTAAGTGGCGGAGCAGGTGACGCCGAAGGTGAGGTGCTTCGTGACGGCGGCCATGCCGCTGATCAGGACGGTGGGGTCGTTGATCGGGAACTGCGCGGCGTCGCGCAGGGCGGCGTCACCGTTGCCACGGTAGACGTCGTGGTAGCCGACGTTGTCCGCGAAGAAGATGCCGTCGAATCCGGCGTTTTCGAGCTTCTGTGCGATGCCGGTCCAGTAGCTGAGGTCGGTGTAGCGGTGGCCTTGGTCGCCTTCGGCGCGCCACGAACCGGACGTCAGGTGGGAGGGGGCAAAAACATCGAATGCAAACAGGCTAAGGGGTTCGTTTTTCATGGCTGCGGTGCTTCCTTGGACTGCGCCGAACAAGGCGGGAACGTTGTGAGGGAATCGTCAAAAAATGAACGCTGCGTTCAATTTAGGTGTTGCGTAACTCACTGTCAAGGCGTGGCCCAGGCCATGAAAAGTTACGTCCCGACTATTGACACTCAATGTGGCCGCTGTCATATTTTTGATCACGACGTTCGAAATTTGAACTCGCCGGGCTCTGAAGCCTGGCCCCTGAAATCGCCGCGCAGGACCCCTCCGGCATCCCATCCCGTTCAAAGAAGAGCACGATCTACAAGGAAGTTCCTCGTGAATTCATCAGTTTCGCCGGTCTCCGGACCGCCAGCGCAGTCGTCAGCCGCGCAGGATCCGCGTAAGAAGCGGTTCCTCTACAAGCTCAGCGGGGTGATCGCCGGCGGCATGTTCATCGACGGCTTCATCCTGGGCGGCATCGGCCTCGTGATGCCGGCCCTAACCTCGGATCTGAGCCTCTCCGCCACCTGGCAGGGCCTGATCGGTGCCTCGGCCCTGATCGGCATCTTCTTCGGCGGCCCGCTTGGCGGGTACTTCGCCGACAAGATCGGCCGGAAGCCGATGTTCATCGTCGACCTGTCGATCTTCCTGGTCGGCTCCGCGGCGCAGTTCTTAGTCGCCGACGGCATGCAGCTGTTCATCGTCCGGCTGCTCATGGGCATGGCCATCGGCGCCGACTACGCCATCGGATGGCCGCTGCTCGTTGAGTTCTCGCCCGCCAGGTTGCGCGGCAAGCTCATGGCCTTCCAGGAGGTAGCCTGGTACGTCGGCTACCTCGGTTCCTACGCGCTCGGATACGTCATGTCCACCACGATTCACGTGGATTGGCGCATCATCCTGGGCATGAGCACCATCCCTTCCCTGATCGTCTTCCTGCTCCGCCTGGGCACCCCTGAATCCCCGCGCTGGTTGATCAGCAAGGGCAGGACCGAGGAGGCCTTGGCCATTGCCCAGGAATTCATGGAAGAGGACGACGTCCGGGACCTGCAAAACGAGAAGCCGGTGCGCCCCGACTTCCGCAAGCTGTTCTCGCCGCAGTACTTCAAGTCCACGTTCTTCGTCTGCATGTACTGGGTTACCAACGTGACCCCCTACTTCGCCATCGGCACCTTCGCACCCATCGTGCTTGAAAACCTGGGCCTGGAAGACGGCCTGACCGGAGCGTTCGTGCTCAACGGCGTAGTGGTCGCCGGCTCCGTGGCTGCGATGTTCCTCATCGAAAGACTGGGCCGCCGCAAGCTGTCCATCCCGCCCATGTGGATCGCCGCCGTCGCGCTGGTTGCCATCGGACTGTTCTCGCACGTCTCCCCGGCCATCATCCTGGTGTCCTTCATGGTGTTCTCGTTCTTCAATGCGATTTCCACTGCGTTGACCGGCGTGTACCCCGGTGAGGTCTTCCCCACGGAAATCCGCGGGGCCGGCGTCGGATTCGCCACAGCCTTCTCCCGCATCGGCGCGGCAGCAGGCACGTTCATCCTGCCGCTCTCCGTGGAGGGCCTGGGGGTGGGGGTCACCATGCTCATTGCCGCCGGAATCTGCGTACTGGGTGCTGTGATCTCCCAGTACCTGGCACCTGAAACCACAGGCGTGAGCCTGAGCGCCGCCTCGGCACCGCTGGACAAGACGCTCGCCAAGGTGAACTAGCGACGGGCACCGCGAAGGCGTCTTTACGGATCACCGTCCACACGGAACACACCGGACGGGCGCCTTCGCGCTCCTTTGTACGAACCCGCACCAATCCGCACGAAACGAAGAGAAGGCCGTGACTGAACAAGCCAACGCCGCTGAAGCCGTGGACCTGACCAACAAGTCTGTGGTCAAGGCGGCGCAACTGCTCAGCGAACTGGGCCGCCACCCCCAGGGGATCTCCGTTACCGGGCTCGCCCAAATTGTCGGAATCACGCGGCCCACCGCCTTCCGGCTCCTCCTGAGCCTGGAACTGGCAGGTTTCGTGGACCGCAGCGACAACCGGTACCGGCTCGGCTGGCAGGTTGCCCGGCTCGGGAGGTTGGCCGACCCCTACGCCGGAGTCGTGGACAGGATCCAGCCGGTACTGGATGCGTACGCTGCAAGCCTGGGTGAAACCATCAACTTTTCCATGGTGCGGGGCGAAACCGACTACGACGTGATCGCCGAGGCCTCTGCGGGCCGATTCCTCAATGTGGCCACCCTGTATATCGGCCGCAGTTATCCGCCGCATGTCAGCGCCACCGGGAAGCTTGTCCTCGCCGAACTCGACGATGAGAGGATCGCCGAGGTCCTCCCCGAATCCCTGGAGCGTTTCACGGCGCACAGCATCACCAGCCGCGAGGACCTTTTGGCCGAGGTGCGCCGCGTCCGCGAGCAGGGCTACGCGATCCTCGACGACGAACTGGAAGACGGGCTCTTCGCGGTCGCCTGCCCTGCCCGCGACACCGAGGGCGAATTGTTCGGCATCGTTGTCCTTCAAGGCCCCACCCAGCGGATGAAATCCAGCGGGCTCCACCACGTGATCGGCCAGGTCCGCCAGGCCGCGGCAGAGATCGCCCTGGCCCTGGCGGGTAACAGGGCGGCTCCCGCCGTGCCCTGAAATCAAGCAAGGTTCCGCAAACGGTCTGACAGGCCTTTCCCTCTTCACTCACTTCCAACAGACAGGAACTCAGATGTCTTCACAGCTCAGCGGTGTATTAACTGCACTGGCAACACCATTCGATGCCGACGGTCAGGTTGATGAGGCAAGGTTGCGCTTCCTGGTGGACCGCTCCATCGACGGCGGCGTGAACGGGGTTGTCGCATGTGGCTCCACCGGCGAATTCGCTGCCCTTAGTTCCGACGAGCGACGCTTTGTCGTGGAAACCGTCGTGGACCAGGCGGCAGGACGGGTGCCGGTGGTTGCCCAGACCGGTGCAAGCAACACGGCTGAAGCCATCAGCCTTACCCGGCACGCACAGGAAACCGGAGCTGACGTGGTCATGGTGATCACGCCCTACTACGATCCGCTGACGACCTCCGAGGCCGCAGGATACTTCCGTGAGGTGGCGGCATCCGTGGACCTGCCTGTGATGCTCTACAACATGCCGGCGCTGACGGGCCTCAACCTGGATGCGGACTTCGTGGGCACCTTGGCCCGGGAAGTGGAGAACATCCGCTATATCAAGGATTCCAGCGGCGACATGGGCCAGGCAACCCAGCTGATCCACCACCACGGCGATTACATCTCAACCATTATCGGCTGGGACAGCCTGATCCTGGCCGCACTGACGGAAGGTGCAGGCGCCGTCATGGCCGGAACCGCCAACATCCTGCCGCGCGAGATCGTGGCCGTCCACAAGGCCGTTGCCGCCGGCGACTTTGCCGTGGCCCGGGCCGAGTGGGACCGCATCTACCCCCTTATTGATGCCGTTCTTTCCTCGCCCTACGTTCCGGCCGTCAAGGCCACCTTCGAACTGCTCGGCCGCCCGATCGGTTCCCCGCGCCGCCCGACCGCGGATCTTGATCCCGCACTGGCGGCACGCCTCGAAAAGCTCGTCGCCGAACTGCAGCTCGAAGCTGCGTACGCCTAGCCCCGGCGTCCGAAGGCGGCCGTGCGCCGTCGACCCCGATTCCATATCCCACCAAACCAACAAACAGGAGTGACCATGACCAGTACGGCAGCAACCATCTCCGGCGCAGTCCGCCGCGCCACGGACGCCGCTCCGATTTTCGCCGTCGAGCAGTTGCCTCCCGCGCAGCACTTCATCGGCGGACAGTTCCGTCCCGGCGCCGGCAGCGAAACCCAGCCCCTGGAGAACCCCGCAACAGGGGAAATCATCTGCGAGGTGGCCCAGGGCGTCGCCGAAGATGCCGACGCCGCCATCGCCGCAGCCGTTGCAGCGAAGGAAGCCTGGGGCCGCACCCTGCCCAAGCAGCGCTCGGAAATCCTCCTGGCCATCGCAGACCGCCTCGCCGAAAACGCCGGGGAACTGGCCCGCCTCGAAGCCCTGAACACCGGTAAGCCCATGATGGTGGCCGAAGATGACATCAACGGGTCCATTGATACCTTCCGTTTCATGGCCGGCGCTGCCCGCTCCACCACGTCCATCGCAGCCGGTGAGTACGCCGAGGACCACCTTTCGGTCATCCTGCGCGAGCCGCTCGGTGTGATCGGGGTCGTCACCCCGTGGAACTACCCGCTGCTCATGGCTGCATGGAAGATCGCCCCCATCCTTGCGGCGGGCAACACCATCGTGCTCAAGCCCTCGGAGCAGACCCCGCTGACCACGCTGAAGTTCGCGGAGCTGACCGCTGACCTGCTGCCTGCGGGAGTTTTCAATGTGGTCACCGGCCTCGGCCCCGTTATCGGCCAGCGCCTGGCCGAGCACCCGCAGGTGGACATGATCGCCCTGACCGGCTCGGTCAACAGCGGCCGCGCAGTGGCGCGTGCCGCGGCCGAGACCGTCAAGCGCGTCCACCTTGAGCTTGGCGGCAAGGCGCCGCTGGTGATCTTCGACGACGCCGACCTCTCCGCCGCCGCGGAATCCCTCCGTGCGGCCGGGTACTGGAACTCCGGCCAGGAATGCGGTGCCGGCACCCGGGTCCTGGTCCACGAGTCCGTCGCTGAGCAGTTCACCCAGCTCCTCGTCGAGCAGGTCGGCAGCTTGGTGGTCGGAGAGCCGACTGCCGGCGCCGACGTCGAAATGGGTCCGATGATCTCCAAGGCGCACTACGAGCGCGTCCTCGCGCACCTCGACCGTGCGCAGGCCGACGGCGCCAAAGCCGCCCTTGGCGGCGGTGCCCTGGAAGGCCCGGGCTACTTCATCGCCCCGACCGTGCTGGTCGACGTCCCCGCGGGTGCAGCGTGCGCCCAGGAAGAAATCTTCGGCCCCGTCGTCACCGTCGAGACGTTCTCGACCGAGGATGAAGCCCTCACCCGCGCCAACGAGGTCCCCTACGGGCTGGCCGCCTCCGTTTGGACCCGCGACGCCCAGCGCAGCCACGACGTCGCCTCCCGCCTGGACGCCGGCACGGTGTGGGTCAACTCCCACCTGGTTCTCGCCAACGAGATGCCATGGGCCGGCTTCAAGGGCTCCGGCTACGGCCGCGACCTGTCCGCCTACGCGCTTGACGACTACTCCCGCACCAAGCACGTGATGCACAACAAGGCGCGCTAGGCGACAGCAATGAGCCTTGCAATCGTCGCCGGCCAACCCGGCGGCCCCGACGTCCTGAAACTCACCGAGGTCGAAGACCCGGTGGCCGGTGCCGGCCGGCTGCTCATCAGAGTCGCCGCCTCCGGGGTGAATTTCATCGAGACCTACCAGCGCAACGGGACGTACAGCGTGTCCTTCCCGTTTATTCCCGGCACCGAAGCCTCCGGCACGGTGCTAGCGGTGGGGACCGGCGTCGAGGGTTTCGCCGTGGGTGACCGGGTGGTCTCCGGAGAAAGCCGGAACACCTACGCCGAGCTTGCCCTGGTTGACGCGGACAAGACCTTCCACGTGCCGGACGGCGTCAGCGCAGAAACCGCGGCCGGCCTCCTGGCCCAAGGCATGACCGCCCACTACTTGGCGAACTCCACGTTCCCGGCGCAGGAAGGCCAGACGGTCCTTGTCCACGCGGCAGCCGGTGGTGTCGGCCTGCTCCTGACGCAGCTGCTGAAGGCCAAGGGCGTCCGTGTCATCGCCACGGTGTCCGATGACGCCAAGGAAGGACTGGCCCGCAAGGCCGGGGCGGAGACCGTGCTGCGTTACGAGGGCTTTGCGGAGCAGGTCCTCGCACTCACCGGCGGGGACGGCGTGGACTGCGTTTACGACGGCGTCGGCAAGGCCACCTTCGACGGCTCGCTGGCGAGCGTGAAAGTCCGCGGGATGCTGGTCCTCTTCGGCGCTTCCTCCGGCCCGGTGCCGCCGTTCGAAATCCAGCGGTTGAACGCCGGTGGGAGTGTCTTCCTCACCCGGCCTACCATGGCCCACTACCTGCGCACCCCGGAGGAGCGCGCCTGGCGGGCCGGGGACATCTTCTCGGCGGTCCTTTCGGGCGAGCTGGACGTGCGGATCGGCGCCACCTAGCCCTTGGCGGACGCGGCCCAGGCGCACCGCGACCTCGAAGCCCGGAAAACCACAGGCAAGGTCCTGCTCATCCCGTAGGAACGGAACTCATGCAACTCGAAGGCAAGGCCGCCTTGGTCACCGGCGGTGGCCAGGGCATCGGCCGCGGCATCGTGGAACGCTTCCTCGCCGAGGGGGCGCGCGTCGCGGTGGTCCAGCGCCGCCCGCTGGACGCCGCGCTCGAAGGGCAACCCGCCGTCGTCGGGATCCAGGCGGACCTCAGCGACGCGGCGGCTATTCCCGCCGCCGTCGGGCAGGCTGCCGAG
The DNA here is from genome assembly GCF_003614925.1 of Arthrobacter celericrescens. Taxonomy (GTDB): domain Bacteria; phylum Actinomycetota; class Actinomycetes; order Actinomycetales; family Micrococcaceae; genus Arthrobacter; species Arthrobacter celericrescens. The sequence continues at coordinate 135,709 of NZ_QYLP01000021.1, read as the reverse complement.
CGGCTGGGCGGCGTCGACATCCTGGTCAACAACGCCGGCATCATGTTCGAACGCGGCGTCAGCGACATCCAGCCGCACGAATGGGACCTCATGATCGCCCTCAACCTGCGGGCGCCGCTGTTCCTGGCGCAGGCCGCGCTGCCGCACATGAGGCGGCGCGGCGGCGGCAGCATCATCAACATCGGCTCGATCGAAGGGATCGCCGCCAACCCGGGCCATGCCGCCTACTGCGCGTCCAAGGCCGGAATCCACGGCATGACCCGCGCCATGGCAGTGGACCTGGGCGCGGACGGCATCCGCTGCAACGCGATCGCCCCGGGGTGGATCGCCTCCGAACTCAGCGAGGACTACCTCAACTCCTTCCCGGATCCGGTTGCTGCCCGCCGCGAGCTCAACCGCCTGCATCCGGCGGGGCGCATCGGCCGTCCCGCCGACGTCGGCGATCTGGCGGTCTTCCTGGCCGGGGACGGCTCCGCTTTCCTGACCGGGGAAACCATTGTGCTCGACGGCGGCCGGACCGCGAAATTGCCGTTGCCTGCCTGATCCTTTTTGAACTCCCTGTTCAGCTCTTAGGGTCAATCGCATGCCAGCGCCTACGATGGGTGTGGCAAAAGAGAGAGTCGGACCAGCCGGTCCGCCGGCGCGAAGCGGGAGCAAAATGGCAGCGGGACGCAGCACTGCAGCAGAAGAAGGAACTCCATCGGAAGAGACCGTCGGCGACGAGGACCAGGCTTCCGCGGAGCCCTTGGACCTGACCAACAAATCCGTGGTCAAGGCGACGGTGCTGCTTAGCGAGCTCGGCCGGCACCGCCAGGGAATCACCGTCACCGAACTTGCCCACGCCGTAGGCATGACCAGGCCCACGGCCTTCCGCCTCCTGCTGAGCTTGGAACAAACCGGCTTTGTGGTCCGCGAAGACAACCGCTACATGCTCGGCTGGCAGATGGCGCGGCTAGGACGCCTGGCCGATCCCTACGCCGGTGTTGTCCCGCGGATCCAGCCGATCCTGAACGAATACGCCGCCAAATTCAACGAAACCACCTCCTTTGCGATGGTCACCGGTGCAGCGTCGTACGACGTGATTGCCGAAGCTTCGTCGTCCCGCTTCCTCAACGCCAGCTACATGTACGTGGGTAAGAGCTACCCCTTGCACGCCAGTGCAACCGGAAAGCTCATCCTTGCTGAACTCAGCGACGAGGAGGCTGGCGCGGCCCTTCCGGCGCGGCTGGAATCGTTCACGCCAAGCACCATCACGCGGCGGGACGCCTTCTTCAAGGAACTGCAGAAGATCCGTGAACAGGGCTTCTCGACACTCGACAACGAGCTGGAAGTGGGCCTCTTCGTGGTTGCGTGCCCTGTCCGGGACAGCGCCGGAGCGCTTCTGGGCGTGGTGACTATCAACGGCCCCACGGAGCGGCTCAAGCAGCTGGACATCCAGGACGCGGTCGCGAAATTGAACCGTGCCGGGGAAGCAATCGCTAAGGCGCTGGCGTAGCGCGCCTTAGCGCGCGGCCCGCTGGCCGCGTAGTTGGTCAAGGCACCGGCGCGCCAGGCTCTTGCTCAGGCCCGTACGGCGGGCGAGGTCGACGGCGGTCTTGGGGCCGCCGTCGCGGTGTTCGGCGTCGAGGGCTGCTGCGACGCGCTGGATTGCCCAGGCGGGGAGTGTTGTCTGGGTGCTCATCGTGTTGCTCCGGTTGTCGTACTGTGCGCTAGTGCGGTGCCGGCTGGCGCTGTTCCGGCAATAGGGGACAGGAAGACGCCCTGCCTTCGGCTTGGCCCTCGCTCTGCTTGACGTTCATTCAGTGAACGATGCGTTCAATATAGATTGTTGCGTGGGTCACTGTCAAAGAGACTTCGTGCGGGATGCGGGCGCTACGACATGCGTTCGTCGATGATCCGGCGCAGCGTCTCGTCGTCAGGGCACGGCCGGTCGTCCACGGGGCAGATGCCCAGGGTCGCGGCCGGGCCCTCCATGCCCCCGGCCGCTTCAATGCACATTGCGCACACGTTATTCGATTCCAGGAGGACCGCGGGATCCGGATCTTCATAGCCGCAGAAGGCACGGCGCCAGTCGAGGTCGCGGCAGCAGACCAGGTGCGCAAGCTCGTCGGGGTTCTGGCCGCGCCTGTACTTGACCTCCCAAGCCGGGACCCTGGTGAGTTCCGGCGTTCCGCCGTCGTCCACTGCCTGAGGGTTACCGGCGGCAGCGTCCGCCATGTCAGGCCCTGCCCGCGAGTTTCAGCACGACGCCGGCCAGCAGCTTCTCCCGCGCCTCCGGCGTGCGGGCCTTGAGCAGGGGCAGGATCAGGGCGTACCGCGCGGTGCGGCCGAGTCCTTCGAAGGCGACGGCGGTGGCAGGGTCCGCGGCAATCGCTTCGGCGACATCGGGTGGGACCTCAGCCGTGCGCTGGGATTCGTAGGCCGCGTCCCAGCGGCCGTCCGCCCGCGCGGCTTCGATTTCGGCGAGGCCGCTTGGCCGCATCCGCCCAGACGCGATGAGGGCCTCGGCCTTGCCGACATTCACGCGGGACCAGGAACTCCGCTTGCTGCGTTTCGAGTAGCGCTGCAGGAAGGACGTGGCGTCGAATCCTTTGCGCTGGCCGTCGATCCAGCCGAAGCACAGCGCCCCGTCCAGGGCGTCCCCGATCGGAAGGAGGGGTGCGCCGGAGTTCTTCTTCCCAATGAGCAGCCAGGCTTCGCCTTGCGTTTCGTGGTTCGCGGCCAGCCAGGCTTCCCATTCGGAGCCGTCCCGGAATGCGAGGGGCTCCTCCGGGCCGCCCACCTCAGGCCTGCTTGGCGGCAAGGATTTCGAGGTAATGCGGGTTGCTCATCACGCCCAGGACATTCCCGAACGGGTCCACCACCGAGGCGGTGACGAATCCGGAGTCGCCGCGCGGCGTGACCGGCTGGTGCTCGGTGGCGCCCATCGTGAGCAGCCGTTTCACGGTGTCTTCGAGTCCGTCGACGTGCCAGTACATGACGGCCCCGCCCGGCGGGTTTGCGGATTCGGCCGGCGGCCGGAAGCGGTTGCTGATGATGCCCAGTTCGTGCTGGTAGTCGCCCACCCGGAACTCGGCGTACGCAAGGCGGCCGTCGGGCCCGGGCCGCTTGAAATAAGGCTCGAACCCCAGGAAGTCCTGGTACCAGGCCGCGGCGGCCTCGACGTCGTCGGCCCAAAAACTGATCGTGCTGAAACCCCTCAGGCTCAAAGCGATACCCTTCCCCCGTTTGTTTGCCGGCCACGCACAACGATGCCCGGGAAGGCGTGGCGCGTCAACGGGCCCATCTTCCTATGTGGAAGAAAGGGGTTGACGCAGCTCACGCGGCGCGGCATAGTTTTCGTATACGATTTCGTACCTGATGGACGCTCGACGACGAGGAGGCCTTCGCTGATGGAAGCCGCACCGATGCAAGAACTCAGCCCGGAGCTGCTGGCACGGACGCGCAAGGTGATCGCGGTCCACATCAATTACCCGACCCGTGCCGCACAGCGTGGCCGCACCCCGGAGCAGCCCTCATACTTCCTCAAGCCGGCGTCGTCCCTGTCGCTCGGTTCCGCGGAAAATCCCGGCACCGTGGAGCGTCCGGCGGGCTGCGAACTCCTGGGCTACGAAGGCGAAATCGCCCTCATTATCGGCAAGAATGCCCGCCGCGTCAGCCCGGATGATGCCTGGGGCCACGTTGAATGGATCACCGCCAGCAACGACCTCGGCGTCTACGACCTCCGCTACGCGGACAAAGGCTCCAACCTCCGCTCCAAGGGCGGGGACGGATTCACCCCGGTGGGTCCGGCACTCATCCCGGCCGCCGCCGTCGACCCCGCCGCGCTGCGGATCCGCACCTGGCACAACGGCGGGCTCGTCCAGGACGACACCACAGCGGACCTGCTCTTCCCCTTCGCCCGCCTCGTTGCGGACCTCTCCCAGCTGCTCACGCTGGAACCTGGCGACATCATCCTCACCGGCACCCCGGCCGGCGCGTCCGTCGCGGTGCCGGGGGACGTCGTCGAGGTCGAAGTCAGCAGCGGCGACCTCAGCAGCGGCCGGCTGGCCACCGCCGTCGTGGAAGGCACGACGCCGTTCGCCGCCTTTGGTGCGCAGCCCAAGTCCGATGACACGCAGCGGGAGGAGGCGTACGGTTCGCGCGAAGCCGCCGGACTGGCGCCGGCTTCCAAGCCGGGGCTCGATCCGGAGTTGAAGAAGAAGCTGGAGTCGGTCGCCACGGCCACCCTGTCCAGCCAGCTGCGCAAGCGCGGGCTGAACAACGTCAGCATCGACGGGCTGCAGGCCACCCGCCCGGACCGCCGCGTCGTCGGCCTGGCCCGGACGCTGCGCTACGTGCCCAACCGCGAGGACCTGTTCAAGTCCCACGGCGGCGGCTTCAACGCCCAGAAGCGCGCCGTCGAGTCCATCAACGACGGCGAAATCCTGGTCATGGAGGCCCGCGGCGAAAAGGGCACCGGTACGGTGGGGGACATTCTGGCCCTGCGCGCCCAGGTGCGCGGCGCCGCGGCGATCATCACCGACGGCGGCGTGCGGGACTACTCGGCCGTCGCCGGACTGGAGATCCCCACCTACTTCGCCAGCCGGCACCCCGCGGTGCTCGGCCGCCGCCACGTCCCGTGGGACACCGACATCACCATCGCCTGCGGCGGTACCACCGTGCAGCCGGGCGACATCATCGTGGCCGATTCGGACGGCATCCTGGTGATCCCGCCGGGAATCGCCGCCGAACTGGCGGACGAATGCATCGCCCAGGAACGCGAGGAAGAGTTCATTTTCAAGATGGTGGAGCAGGGCCACAGCGTGGACGGGCTCTTCCCGATGAACGCCGAATGGCGCGCCAAGTACGAGGAATGGGGCAAAGACAATGACTGAAACCGTCACCGGCAGCAAGTCCGAGCAGGCCTATGCCGCGGTGAAGGCCCGGATCGTGGACGGCGCCTACTCTCCGGGCTACCGGCTGGTGCTGGCCAAGATCGCCGAGGACCTGGGGTTCAGCGTGGTTCCCGTCCGGGAGGCCATTCGCCGGCTCGAAGCCGAGGGCCTGGTGACCTTCGAACGGAACGTCGGCGCCACCGTGTCCGGGATCGACCCCACCGAGTACCTGTACACGATGCAGACCCTGAGCATCATCGAAGGAGCGGCCACCGCGCTGTCCGCACCGCTGATCGGCGCCGCGGACATCGCTAGGGCGCGTGCAGTGAACGCGGAGATGCGGGATTGCCTGGAGCACTTCGACCCCGTCCGCTTCACCCGGCTCAACCAGGACTTCCACAGCGTCCTGTTCGAACGCTGCCCCAACCCGCACATCCTGGACCTCGTCCACCGCGGCTGGAACCGGCTCGCCTCGCTGCGCTCCTCCACGTTCCGCTTCGTGCCCGGCCGGGCCCGCGGCTCCGTGGACGAACACGAGGCGCTCCTCCGGCTCATCGAGGCCGGGGCCGACGCCGACACCATCGAAAAAGCCGCCCGCCAGCACCGCGCCGCCACCTTGGACGCGTACCTCTCCCAAGCCACCTAGAAGCAAGCAACGCGGGGTCAGTTACGGCCCATGTCAGGCCTGATTATGGGCCGTAAGTGACCCCGCGTTGGATGAAAGGAAAACAACAATGACGTTTGCAGCCCCTGAAACCAGCACCCACTACGTTCCCGAGAACCTGCCCACCCACATCCGGCACTACATCAACGGCGAGTTCGTCGACTCCGTGTCCGGCAAGACCTTCGACGTCCTGGATCCGGTCTCCAACACGAACTACGCCACGGCTGCGGCAGGCCAGAAGGAAGACATTGACCTCGCCGTCGCCGCCGCCCGCGAAGCGTTCGTCAACGGACCGTGGCCGAAGATGAAACCGCGCGAACGCGCCCGCGTCTTGAACAAGATCGCCGACGCCGTCGAGGCCCAGGAAGCCCGCCTCGCCGAACTCGAAACCTTCGATACCGGCCTGCCGATCACCCAGGCCAAGGGCCAGGCCCTCCGCGCCGCGGAAAACTTCCGCTTCTTCGCGGACCTGATCGTGGCCCAGTTCGACGACGCCATGAAGGTACCCGGCGCCCAGATCAACTACGTGAACCGCAAGCCGATCGGCGTCGCCGGGCTCATCACCCCGTGGAACACCCCGTTCATGCTCGAGTCCTGGAAGCTCGCCCCGGCCCTGGCCACCGGCAACACCGTGGTGTTGAAGCCGGCCGAGTTCACGCCGTTGTCGGCCTCGCTGTGGGCGCAGATTTTCAAGGACGCCGGCCTGCCCGACGGCGTGTTCAACCTGGTCAACGGCCTGGGCGAAGAAGCCGGCGACGCCCTCGTGAAGCACCCGGACGTGCCGCTGATCTCCTTCACCGGCGAGACCACCACGGGCCAGACGATCTTCCGCAACGCCGCGGCCAACCTCAAGGGCCTGTCCATGGAGCTCGGCGGCAAATCCCCGTGCGTGGTGTTCGCCGACGCCGACATCGACGCCGCGATCGACTCCGCCCTGTTCGGTGTCTTCTCCCTCAACGGCGAACGCTGCACCGCCGGCTCCCGGATCTTGGTGGAACGCCCCATCTACGACGAGTTCTGCGAAAAGTACGCCGCGCGCGCCAAGAACATCGCGGTGGGCGACCCGCACGACCCCAAGACCCAGGTGGGCGCCCTGGTCCACCCGGAGCACTACGAGAAGGTGGCCTCCTACGTGGAGATCGGTAAGTCCGAGGGCCGGCTCCTGGCCGGCGGCGGCCGCCCCGAGCACCTCCCGGAAGGCAACTACATCGCACCCACGGTGTTTGCCGACGTCGCGCCTGACGCGCGGATCTTCCAGGAGGAGATCTTCGGTCCGGTCGTCGCGATCACCCCGTTCGAGAACGACGACGAAGCCCTCGCCCTGGCGAACAACACCAAGTACGGCCTGGCGGCCTACATCTGGACCCAGAACCTCACCCGGGCCCACAACTTCTCGCAGAACGTCGAGGCCGGCATGGTGTGGCTCAACAGCCACAACGTCCGCGACCTGCGCACACCGTTCGGCGGCGTCAAGGCCTCCGGCCTCGGCCACGAAGGCGGCTACCGCTCCATCGACTTCTATACCGACCAGCAGGCCGTGCACATCACCCTCGGCTCGGTGCACACGCCCAAGTTCGGCGCCTAACCCCGCCCGGCCCGCGCCTAACCCCGGTGCCCGCCCAACTAGCTCGCATTAGATGTCGTTTTGGAGCCTCATAACGACAACAACTGCGAGTCAGTTGGGCCGGGGCTCCCAAACAGACCCCTTTCAACGAAGAGAGACCATCATGAACAACCCCTTCACCGGCCCTATCCCGACGCCGACAGTCCCGGCCCCGGACATCGTCCGCTGCGCCTACCTCGAACTCGTGGTCACCGATCTAGCCAAGTCCCGCGCGTTCTACGTGGACCTGCTGGGCCTGCACGTCACCGAAGAGGACGAGAACACCATCTACCTGCGCTCCTTCGAGGAGTTCATCCACCACAACCTGGTGCTCCGCAAGGGCCCCGTGGCGGCAGCTGCCGCCTTCGCGTACCGTGTCCGCACCCCGGAAGACGTGGACGCCGCAGAGGCCTACTACAAGGAACTGGGCTGCCGGGTGGAACGCCGCAAGGAAGGCTTCACCAAGGGCGTGGGCGACTCCGTCCGCGTCGAGGACCCGCTGGGCTTCCCGTACGAGTTCTTCTACGAGGTGGAGCACGTCGAACGCCTCACCCAGCGCTACGACCTCTACTCCGCCGGAGAACTGGTACGCCTGGACCACTTCAACCAAGTGACCCCGGACGTCCCGCGCGGCCGCAAGTACCTCGAGGACCTCGGCTTCCGCGTTTCGGAAGACATCAAGGATTCTGACGGCGTCACGTACGCCGCGTGGATGCACCGCAAGCAGACCGTGCACGACACCGCCCTGACCGGCGGCAACGGCCCCCGCCTGCACCACATCGCGTTCTCCACGCACGAGAAGCACAACATCATCCAGATCTGCGACAAGATGGGCGCCCTGCGCATCAGCGACCGGATCGAACGCGGCCCCGGCCGGCACGGCGTCTCCAACGCCTTCTACCTGTACATCCTGGACCCGGACGGCCACCGCGTGGAGATCTACACCCAGGACTACTACACCGGCGACCCGGACAACCCCACGGTCACCTGGGACGTGCACGACAACCAGCGCCGCGACTGGTGGGGCAACCCCGTGGTCCCGTCCTGGTACACCGAGGCCTCCCTGGTCCTCGACCTCGACGGCAACCCGCAGCCTGTCATCGAGCGCACCGACGCCTCCGAAATGGCCGTCACCGTCGGCGCCGACGGCTTCTCCTACACCCGCAAGGACAGCACCGGCGAGGCCGCGGAGGGCTTCAAACTGGGCGCTCAGGTCTAGGTTGTTTGACAGGGTTTCCTGAAGGAAGGAACGGCATGCTGGACGCGACAACGATCGAGGCCATAGCGGACGAGTTGGTGGAGGCCGGCCGGAACCGGACCCCGGTTCCGCGGCTGACCGCGCGCTACCCGGAGATGACGGTGGAGGATTCCTACGCCGTGCAGCAGCTCTGGCGGCGCCGGAACGAGGACGCCGGGCGGACGCTGGTGGGCCGGAAGATCGGGCTCACGTCCAAGGCCATGCAGGCGGCCACGGGCATCACCGAACCGGACTACGGCGCCATCTTCGATGACATGGTGCTGGAGACCGGCTGCTCCGTGGAGTGGGACCGCTACACGCACCCCCGGGTGGAGGTGGAGCTGGCGTTCGTGCTGAAGAAGGACCTCACCGGCCCGGGCTGCTCCCTCTTCGACGTCCTGAACGCCACCGACTACGTGGTTCCGGCCCTCGAAATCCTGGACTCCAGGATCGAGATGGAGGGCCGGACCATCGTGGACACCATCGCGGACAACGCCGCCATGGGCGCCATGGTGGTGGGCGGGCGCCCGGTGCGGCCGGACGCCGTCGACCTCCGCTGGGTCTCGGCGATCCTGTACAAGAACCAGACCGTGGAGGAGACCGGCGTCGCGGCCGGCGTGCTGGACCACCCGGCCGCCGGCGTGCACTGGCTGGCCAACAAGATCGCCCCGCACGGCGACGGGCTCAAGGCCGGGGAGATCATCCTGGCCGGGTCCTTCACCCGCCCGCTCTGGGTGTACAAAGGGGACACCGTGCACGCCGACTACGGACCGCTGGGAGCCATCACATGCCGATTCGAGTAGAACCGGACCGCACCTTCGCCGACGCCCTCGCCTCGGCCGGACGGCCGCTCGCCGGGATGTGGGTCTGCTCCGGCAGCCCGCTGGTCGCCGAGATCTGCGCCGGGTCCGGCCTGGACTGGCTGCTGATCGACGCCGAACACAGCCCCAACGGCCTCGAATCGATCCTCGCGCAGCTGCAGGCGGTCCACGGCTACCCTGTCCAGGCCGTGGTGCGCCCGCCAGTCAACGACACCGTGCTCCTCAAGCAGTACCTGGACCTGGGTGTGCAGAACCTGCTCATTCCGATGGTCAATTCGGCCGCGGAGGCCCGTGCCGCCGTCGCCGCCGTCCGCTACCCGCCGCATGGAGTCCGCGGCGTCGGCTCCGCGCTGGCCCGCGCCTCGCGCTGGAACAGGATCCCGGACTACCTCGCCCGGGCTTCGGAGACGGTCAGCGTGACGGTCCAGATCGAATCGACCGCGGCGGTTGCCGCGGTGGAGGAGATCCTGGCGGTCGACGGCGTTGACGCCGTGTTCCTCGGACCCTCCGATCTCGCTGCCTCCATGGGGCTGCTCGGCGAGCAGGAGCACCCGACGGTGCGGGCCGCCGTCGAACATTGCCTCGAAGCCGCCAAAGCGGCCGGCAAGCCCGCCGGCGTCAACGCCTTCAACGAAGCAACGGCGAAGGGATACCTCGACGCCGGCGCCTCCTTCGTGCTGGTGGGCGCCGACGTCGCGATGCTCGCCCGCGGTTCGGAGGCGCTGGCGGCGAAGTTCCTGCCGGAAGGCGCCCAGGAAGGACCCGACGGCGGAACGCGGCCCAGCTACTGAGCCGGGTTATTGGGCAGGGTTACCGAGAGGGCGCGGGGCGCTCGGGTACTGTCGAGTCACTAGGACAGCCTGACAGGGGGAGCTTGAATGAAGCGTCAGTTGGTTTCGGTATTTGCGGCAGCGTTGGGGGCGGCCCTCTTGCTTGGCGGGTGCTCGAATGCGGCAGGAATCAAAGCTCTGGATCGCGCCGCGACGGTTGAAGATACGTTGCCCGGCGGTGTTTCGGCAGAAAGCGATGTCGCCCCGGATGCCACCCGCCTGCTGGCAACCCACGACAGCGTGAAGTACTTCGTCGGAATGAAGGAAGCCGGAGGAGCATGCCTTTTCGTTGTTCCGGAGGCCGACCCCGGGCTTGGATCGGCGGGATGCACGGATTCGCCCACTACCGGCGGCGAGATCCTCAGAGTAGGCGGCCCGGCCTCGCCCACCACACTCGTCACCGACGGCTTCGACTCCAAGAAGCTCGAGTCCGAGGGCTGGACCAGGATCCACGACAATCTGCTCGTCAAGGCAAAGTAGCTACCCGATAATCGGCCGCTCCTCCGGCAAACGGAACAGCCGGGGGCGCGAAGACAGTGCCAGGGACGAGGCCACGGTGATGGTTCCGATGCGCCCCGTGAACATGAGCGCCATTAGCACCCACTGTGCGCTTTCGGGCAGGTGGTAGGTGATGCCTGTGCTCACACCCACCGTGGCGAAGGCGGAGATCGACTCGAACAGCACTTTCTCCAGGCTGTGGTCGGTAAACATCAGCAGCAGCAACGTCCCGCTGATGACGGCGGCGACACCGAGCAACGCCACCGTCAAGGCCTGGCGTTGGACGGACGTGCTGATGGAGCGGTGGGCGATGGTCACCTGTTCGCGGCCCCGGACTTCGTTCCAGATGGCGAAACCGAGCACCAGGAAGGTGGTGACCTTGATGCCGCCGGCGGTGCCCGCGCTGCCGCCGCCGATGAACATCAGGATGTCGGTGACCATGAGGGTGTCCGAGGACGCCACCCCGTAGTCGATGCTGTTGAAGCCGGCCGTCCGCGGGAACACAGTCCCGGCCAGGGCGCCGAGGACTTTGCCGCCGGTGCTGAGGGGGCCCAGGGTTTCCGGCCGGTTCCATTCGAAGGCCGCGAACGCCACGAAGCCAATGACCAGGAGCAGCAGGGTGCCGAAGACCGTGAGCCGGAGATGCACGGTCCAGTCCTTGAGCCGCGTTCCGCTGAGGAGTTGGATGATCACGGGGAAGCCGAGCCCGCCGGCAATGATGGCCAGGCAGATCGGCACCAGGATCCAGGGGTCTTCCGCGAATCCGATCAGGTTGTCGCTGTACAGCGCGAAACCAGCGTTGTTGAACGCGGACACCGCGTGGAAGACGCCGTGCCAGAGCGCCACGCCGGGGTTCTGCTGGTAGGCGAGCCAGAAGCGGACGGACAGCGCGACGGCGGTCGCGGCCTCGATGCTGAGCATGATCCTTGCGACGCGGAACAGCACCGCGCGGACGTCGCCGAAGTTGAGGGTGTGGGTTTCCGATTGTGCCACCAGCTGGCCGCGCAGCCCGAGGCTTTTCCGGACAAGGAGGGCCAGCAGTGTCGCGAGCGTCATGATGCCGAAACCACCCACCTGGATGAGGCCCAGGATCACCACATGGCCGAACGGGGTCCAGAAGGTGGCGGTGTCCACGGTGACCAGGCCGGTGACGCAGACGGCGGACACGGCCGTGAAAAGGGGAGCGAGGCCCGGATCCGCGCCGGGATCCACGCGGGAGAACGGCAACATCAGCAGCCCCGCGCCGATGAGGATCACCAGCAGGAATGCCAAGGGCAGGGAACGGACGGGGTGCAGCAGCGCCCGGGCGATGGCACTTTCTTTTTTCGGGCCGCGTGGTTCCCCCGGGCGCGGCCCATCCCGTAGGCGCTCATCCCGGAGGCGCCCGGATGCCGGCTTCCGTGCTGTCGACATCTGCGCTTCCCTCCGTTGGCACTTCAGCGCAGGTGCCTGTGCGGCGGCCGGCGCTCAGGGAGCGTAACACCGCCCGGATCGGAGGGAACCGGGTCTTAACGAAACCTTTACGCCTCTTTCCGCGCCATGTACCACTCGGTGAACTCGGACGCCCTGCCGTCCGGGGCGAAGCGGATCACCCAGAGGTTGTCGTAGGTGGGCTGGCCGTTGAAATATTTGGTGAGCCCCTGGACGAATGCCAGGTTGCCGTCCTGCCCAAGGAGCGTCCACTCGAAGGCCCAGGCTTTCGGCATGTCCCCGGCATCGATCCAGCCGTCCACGATCTCGATGTGTCCGCGCCACGGCGAATCAGTGTCCGGCCGGGTGGAGTAGACGGCATCCTCGGTGAACAGCGCGCGGATGTCATCGGGGTCGTTCGAAGTCCAGGCAGCGATGTACTTGTCCATCCAGGCGTTGACGTCGTTCATGCTTACGTTGTACGCCCCGCCAGCACGGCCTTCAAGGACCCAGCGCGGCCTTCAAACCTCAGTCCCCGTCGTCCGAGTAGCGCTCAAGCCAGCGGCGGGCCTGCCCGGCGATGCGCCGCTTCTGCGTCGCCAGCTTGTCGGCGGCCTCGGCGGCGCGGGATGCGCGGCGGGCGTCCTGCTCGGCGGTCGCCAGTTCCTCCTCCAGGGACGCGAGGCGTTCCCGGGTCTCCTTCAGCGCCACCTGGAGTTCCCGACGCCGGAAGGTCGCCTCCGCGAGCGACTGTTCCGCCTCCGCGAGGTCGGCTTCCGCCTGGCTGGCCGCGCGCTCTGCGTCCTCGGCCTTGGCCCGCAGGCTTTCGCGGGCGCCCGCATCGCCGTCGTCGGCTTTCACCCGCGGGGCGGCGGGGGCAACAGGCACCGCGCCGCCTTCAACCGCGACCGCGCCGGACAGGTCCACGGCGTCCACGCCGTCGCCCGACAAGCTCCGCACCAGCAGGCCGCTCCGGACAGCTGCTGCGGCATCCATGTCGCCGAGGGCGGCGCGCAGGGTCCCGGTGATCTCGCTCGTGGCGGCGCCGCTCAGCCGCACGCCGAGACCGGCGGCGATGTCATCGGCCTTCCCGACGGCGGCGGCCAGCAGATGGGGGCGTTGCTGTCCGAGTTCCCGCAGCCTTGCAGGATCCAGGTCCGTTTGCGCGTCCCGCAGCGCGCTCCCTAGCCCGAGCAGCTCACCCAGTTCCGCGGCGCCGCTGCGTGCCAGCATGTTGACCGCCCAGGCGGCCGCCGAAGGCTTCGGGAGCCGGCCGATCAGCGCCGCCAGCCCGGCGTCGCCGGCGGCCTTCGCCTCCTTCACGCGCGCGCCGCGGGCGGCGATGAACTCGGCGGGCAGCAGCGCGTACAGTTCCGCGGCCACCGTGCTCAGCTCCATGCGGGCATCTTAGCGGCACGGGCCGACGGCCGGAACGACGCCGGAGGGTTCAGTCCTGCTGCAGGGTCTGGGTCAGGTGGTGGGCGGGGATCCGGTCACGGTCGTAGGTGATCTCCGTGTAGCCGTGCGGCTGCGGGGTGCCGTCCTCGCCGAGGTTCACGAACACGAGTTCCTCGATGGTCAGGATGCTGCGGCGGGTGATCATATTCCGCACCTCGGCACGCATGGTCAGGGACGTGCGACCGAAGCGGGTGGCCGTGATGCCCAGCTCGATCAGGTCGCCCTGCACGGCCGAGCTCACGAAGTTGATCTCGGAGATGTACTTGGTGACGGCCCGGCCGTTGCCCAGCTGGATGATCGCGTAGATCGCCGCTTCCTCGTCGATCCATTTCAGCAGGCTTCCACCGAACAGCGTTCCGTTGGCGTTCAAGTCCTCCGGGCGGACCCATTTGCGGGTCCGGAACGTGATGTCTGCTTTTTCCATAGGGCGAGATTAGCCGAGCCGGACGGGGAACACCCGTGGCCGGCCGATTTTGCGCAGAAGATTAAGACATCAGGCCATGGCCGTGTGCGCGGCGCTGTGGGAATCGAGGGCCTTCGAATAGCACTGGGACTCACTGACGCCGATGTACGGCCCGAAATTGGGGACCGGTTCGAAGCCGGAGTTTTCATAGAAGCTTCGTCCGTCCGTCTGCGCCGAACCCGCCTCCGCCGTGATCACCTGGAAACCGCGGGAATGCGCCAGGCCTTCCAGGCTGGCCAGGATGGAGCTGGCCACCCGGGACCCGCGGGCGTAGGGCACTACGTACAGGCGCTTGATCTCCACCGTGTGGTCGTCCACGATGCGCAGCCCGCCGCAGCCCAGCGGCTGTCCGGAACACTTCTCGTATGCCACCACGAAGACCGCTGTGTCGGCCTCCGACGGCGCCGGGCCGGGTTCGTGATCGGACGTGCCGAAACGGGAATCCAGTTCAGACTGCTGGGCCGCGCGGAGGTCTGCGCCCACGGGGTTTGTCCAGCTGACCTGACGGATGTTGAGCCGCGGGTTGGTCTGCATCGCTACCTCATTTCGCCGGAGGGGTTATGCAAATCAAGCCTACGAAGCGGCGGTTACCGCCGTGTTTCCTGGGCGTAAGGGTCCGGAGAACTGCCGACGGCCCGGATCCGCGGGGCTGGGCGGGTGCCCCGCTATACCGCTTCGCCGGTGGGGTCCTCCGCCGTCGGATCGGCAAGGGCCAGGCCGCCCACGGGGATGCTGTCCCAGTGCAGGACGCTCCAGCCCGAGTCCGGGTCGCCCTCGAGCACCACGATTCCGGTGTTGGGCAGTTGGTGGGTTTCGGCGAAGAGGGTGTCGATGTCCTCGGCCCGGCGACCCGCCCAGCAACGGATGGCGGCGCCGTGGCTGACGATCACTGCCGTCGCATGACCGGCGGCGGCCACCTTGTTCACGGAGGCGTCGAAGCGTTCGAAGAAGTCGTGGCCGGTGAACGCGCCCGGCATGCGCACCTCCAGGTTGCCGTCACTCCAGGCAAAGACGGTGCCCATGTACCGCATGTGCGATTCGTGGTCCGTCTTCTTCTCCAGGGACCCGGCTTCGATCTCGTGGACGCCGTCCAGGACGACCGGTTCCAGGCCGAGCGCCCTGGCCAGCGGTGCGGCGGTGACCTGGGTCCGCAGCAGGGTTGAGGTGTAGATCGCCTCGATGGCTTCATCCGCCAGGGCCTCGGGCAGCGCGGCGGCCTGGCGCTCGCCGAGTTCGGTCAGCCCGGGGCCGGGAAACGCGGTGTCCAGCTGGCCCAGGACGTTGCCGGGAGTCTGGCCGTGACGGATAAGCAAAAGCCTCATGCTGGCACCTTACTAGCCGGGCCGGACATTCTGGCGGAAAACAGGGGAGCGGGCTCGAGCGGGGCATGACGCCCGTCCAAACGGAAACGGCGACGGCGGGCCGGGACGCCCCGTGAGTGGGGCTGTGTCCCGGCCCGCCGTCGTCGTGATTTCAGTGAACGGATGCGGCCTGCGCGGCGTCCGGCCGGATCCTACTTGAGGTGGTCCACCAGTTCGTCCGCGATGCCGGTGTAGCCGCCGGGGGTGAGGGCCAGGAGGCGGGCTTCGGCGTCGGCCGAGAGGCCCAGCCCGGAGACGAATTCCTGCATGCGGGCTGCGTCAACGCGGTGTCCGCGGGTGAGGTCCTTCAGGCGCTCGTAGGGGTTTTCCATGCCTGCGACGCCGGCGATGGCCTCGGCGCGCATCACCATCTGGATGGCTTCGCCCAGGACTTCCCAGTTGGTGTCGAGGTCGCCGGCGAGGACGTCCCCGGCGACGTCGAGCGCCTTCAGGCCCTTGGCGACGTTCGAAATGGCCAGCAGGGAGTGGCCGAATGCCACGCCGATGTTGCGCTGCGAGGAGGAGTCCGTGAGGTCGCGCTGCCAGCGGGAGGTGACCAGGGTGGCGGCGAGCGTGTCCAGCAGGCCGTTGGAGATTTCCAGGTTCGCTTCGGCGTTCTCGAAGCGGATCGGGTTGACCTTGTGCGGCATGGTGGACGAACCCGTGGCGCCGGCGACAGGAATCTGGCGGAAGTAGCCGATGGAGATGTAGCTCCAGATGTCCGTGCAGACGTTGTGCAGGATCCGGTTGAAGCGCGCGATGTCGGAGTACAGCTCGGCCTGCCAGTCGTGGCTTTCGATCTGCGTGGTGAGCGGGTTCCACGTGAGGCCCAGGCCCTCGACGAAGGACTTGGACACGGACTGCCAGTCGGCGCCCGGAACGGAGGCGACGTGCGCGGCGTAGGTGCCGGTGGCGCCGTTGATCTTGCCCAGGTATTCGGTCTTCGCGACGCGGTCCAGCTGGCGGCTGAGACGGTACGCGATCACGGCCAGTTCCTTGCCCAGCGTGGTGGGGGTGGCCGGCTGTCCGTGCGTGCGCGAAAGCATCGGCACGGCACGGTTTTCCTCGGCCATGGCTTCGATCTGCTGCACCAGCGCGCGGGCGGCCGGCAGCCAGACGTCCTCCACGGCGCCCTTGACGCCCAGGGCGTAGGAAAGGTTGTTGATGTCCTCGGAGGTGCAGCCGAAGTGCACCATCGCGGTCAGGTTCTCGATGCCGATGGCCGGGAGGCGGCGGCTGATGTAGTACTCGACGGCCTTGACGTCGTGCACGGTGACGGCTTCGATCTCGGCCAGTTCGGCCACGGCGGCGGCATCGAACTCGGTGACGATGCCGCGCAGCTTGTCCTGCTGTTCGGCGGTCAGGGGGCCCGCGCCGGGCAGCACGCTGTTGCTGGTCAGGTGGATGAGCCATTCGACCTCGACGGCCACGCGGTCGCGGTTGAGGGCGGCCTCAGACAGGTAATCGACCAGCGGTGCGATGGCGGACTGGTAACGGCCGTCCAGGGGGCCGAGGGCAATCTTCTCCGGCGACGCGGCAAGGGCCAGGCGTCCGGAGGGCGTACGGGTAACAGCGGCGGCGGTTTCAGGCATGGGCCAATTCTTTCATGAACTGCGGCGGGCGCCTTAAGCGGACCCTGCTATGTGAATACCGCCGTGGCCCGTCCTCCACAGCACCCCTGCGGGCCGGTTGTCCACATAGCGCCCGACGGCGGTTCCGCGCCCCGGGTGCGCGCCGTAGCTTCGGTGCATCAGGCGGGCAGCCCGGTGCCCGTACCGCGCTGGAAGACAGGAGCTGAACATGGCCAACACCTTGGTTGCGGCGGATACCCCGTTTGATCCGGGGCATTGGGTCCCACAGGGCGTCGACGCCCGGCAACTCGCCACACGGATGGCCCGGTGTGCGGATGAAGCGGATGCCGCGCTATCCCAGCTTGGCCAGGTGCAGATGAGGCAATGGCAGTCGCCGGCTGGCCGGGCCTACAGGAAAGTCGTGGCCGTCCACGTGGCAGAGCTGCGGAAGGCACGCGATGCCTTGCGCGAGGCCTCTGCGACAGTGCTGCAGCAGGCGGCGAAGGCGTCGGCTGCTGCAGGAGCGGGCTACTGATGTCCGCCATGCGCATGCAGGACGGTGACGTGCTCAGGCCCGTCGACCCGCCGGCGGACGAGGTCTTGAAGGTCCGTGGCGGTGTTGGCGGAATCAGTTTCCAGTTTGAGGAGCTCCTGGCCGGAGCCAACGCCTTGGACGGCGTGGTCCGGACACTGGACACCGTTGTCATGGAAGCCGAGACGGTCCGCCAGGAACTCTTCGTTGCCGAACTGCGCACCCTGACCACCGGCGGCCCGGCAATCGTCACCGTCGGCGACGGTGTACAGGCTGCCTCCCGCATCCGTGACGCGATCCGGGCAACCGCGGAACAGGTCCGGGCGAGCCACCGCGAGTATGAGTACACCGAGTCATGGAATGCCATCGCCACGCGCGTGGGGTTGCTGCACCCACCCCTGCTGGAGGCGAACATGCTGTTCGTCGGGGCAAAGCCAGGAACCCACTATGGAGACCGGGACCGCGTTGAACATCTTGTGGCGCAGCTTCCCCTCATCGCGGGATCCCTTTCACTGCCGACGGCCTTTACTGCCCCGGTGACTGCCGCCGTGGCCGGCCAGACGGATGTCCGGGCCATCCTCCTGGCCATCGTGGCCGTGCCCGGATTGGGGTACCTGAAACCGCGGCCCGTTGCAGCGCGGAAGGTGGAAACCACGGATGAAACCGTCGATTTGTCCCTCGCGGCCCTGCTGCGCCGCAACGAGGATCTGCATGCCGCAGGGAAGGGGGAGATCGCAGTCATCAAAGTGGAACGCCCGGACAAGGGGATCGCCTGGGTGGTGCTCATTCCCGGGACGCAAAAGGGAGAGCCGCCGGGCGGGAGCAACCCCATCGACGAAGGCGGCATCGTCGACGCCCTCGGCTACAACTCCGCCCATCTCACCCCTGCCATCCAGGAGGCATTGCGGGAGGCAGGCGCCAAGCCCGGACAGGAGGTCGTGGCGGTCGGTCACAGCCAGGGCGGCGTCCACGCGATGAACCTCGCGGCCAACAAGGCCTTCCTGGCCGAATACGACCTCAAGTACGTCTTCACGGCCGGATCCCCGGTGGGCGGGGTCACTCCCGGGCCCGGGATCAGCAGCCTCCATCTGGAGCACACCCAAGACCTCGTTCCGGGGTATGACGGCGTCCCGAACGCCGACACGAAGGACCGGGTGACGGTGACGCTCGACAACTTTGTTGAGACACCGGCGGGCGAAGATCCCGGCCTCGGCCCGGGGCACCGATTGGAGACCTACGCGGAGGGCGCGGAACGGGTCGCCGCGAGCCGCGACCCGTCCTTGGTGGCTTCCGCTGCCGTCGTGGCGGGCGCGCTCGGGACGGCCGGGCGCACCACCCAGGTCCCCGCCAAGGTGACAAGGTTCAAGCTCACACGCGAGGCAATGCCCGCACCGACGCCACAGCCCCCGGTTCCGGGAAAACCGCTCCGAGGCCGGTTGGCGGTGAGGCCGTAGATGGCGGTGAGGTCAAGTATGGTCAGCGGCGGCGGGCTCCGGGGATCCAGCCGGCAACCATCGAAATCACGCTGATGATGATCGCGGCCAGGATGGCCGTCCAGAAGAAGGAATCGATGGTCAGGTGCACCGGCGTGTAGCTGCTCATCAACGCGGTGAGGTACAGCATCGCCGCGTTGATGATGATCGTGAAAAGGCCCAACGTCAGGATGGTGATCGGCAGGGACAGCAGCTTCACGAGGGGGCGGACAAAGGCGTTGACCACTCCGAAAATCAGGCCGATGAACAGGTAGGCAAGAACGATCCCCAGAGTGTCGGCGCCCTGGGTGATGCCGGCATTGTTCACGGCGTTGCTGGTGGCCGTGGTGGAAATATCCAGGCCGGGAAGAATCCAGCCGGCCACCCAGAGGGCCAGGCCATTGATCAGGACACGGACGATGAATGCACCCATGCGCCCATGCTTTCACACAGTGCTTCAAGGAGTGTCCATGCGGGCCCGAAAATGCCGACCAGTAGGCTTGGAACCATGACTTCTGCTGACATGGCACAGGAGGGCGTCCGGGCCCGACCGGTGGTCGACAGCCTTCCCAAATACGCCGCCGGGAAACCGCCTGTGGCAATTGAGGGGTTGACCAGCTACAAGCTGTCTTCGAACGAGAACCCGCTGCCTCCGATTCCCGCGGTGCTGGAGGCAATTGCCGATCAGAGCGACATCAACCGCTACCCCGATCCCCTCGCCACCAAGCTGCGGGGCGCGCTCGCGGACTTCCTCGGTGTCCCGGCTGACGACGTCGTCACCGGCGCCGGGAGCCTCGGCGCCCTGAACCAGATCCTCGCCGCCTTCGCCGGGCAGAACGCCGACGGCAAGGCAGACGAAGTGATTTATGCCTGGCGGTCCTTCGAGGCCTATCCCATCTGTGTCGGACTGGCAGGTGCGGAAAGCGTCAGGATTCCGCTGCTGCCCGACGGCCGGCACGATCTTGACGCGATGGCCGCCGCCGTCACCGTGCGCACCAAGGTCATCCTGCTCTGCACGCCGAACAACCCCACCGGACCCATCCTCACCGCCGAGGAAACGGAACGGTTCATCCAGTCCGTCCCGCCCGGCGTCGTCGTCGTCATTGACGAGGCCTACCAGGAGTTCGTCCGCGACGCGGACGCCGTGGACGGCATCAAGCTCTACCGGAAGTACCCGAACGTTGTCGTCCTCCGGACGTTCTCCAAGGCGCACGGCCTCGCCGGGCTCCGTGTGGGCTACAGCGTCGCAGGCCCGGACATCACCCAGCACCTCCGTGTGGCCGCCACGCCGTTCGCGGTCTCGCAGATCGCCGAACGCGCCGCCGTCACGTCCCTGGCGCACTTCGACGACGTGGTGGAGCGGGTGCAGGGCCTGGTCGACGAACGCGAACGCGTTGTGGCGGGCCTGCGGGAGCTTGGCTGGTTTGTCCCGGAGGCACAGGGAAACTTCGTCTGGCTCAACCTGGGCGAGCACAGCGCCGGGTTCGCGGAGCTTGCCGGGGAGCGTGCCTTGTCGGTCCGTGCCTTCGCGAACGAGGGCGTCCGTGTCAGCATCGGAGAGGTCGAAGCGAACACCCGGTTCCTGGAACTCTGTGCCGTTTATACAAATGCGCCGCGGCCTTTGTAGGGGTTAACAAATGTCCTTGGGTCCCTTACTGAGGATAAAGTTAGGGACGCAAGCCAAATATTCCATTTGAGGAATGCATTCCCCAAATGGAATATATCAGCGAAAAATGCTCAGCGTCGGCTGCGGCAAGGCAAAGGAGACGGAATGGGCTCAACCCAATTGCCCACCCCCCGGATCAACGGGACCGGACAGCAGTTCCCTGAGGGAACGGAGTCCGGCGACCCCGCAACGGGGATGGTCCAATTGCTCGGGCCGGATGGCACGCTCGGCACGGATCCCGTGTTTTCGGACTACGCCAAGCGCCTGGAACCGGAGCAGCTGCGCGGGTTCTACGCGGACATGGCCAAGATCCGCCGCTTCGACCAGGAAGCCACGGCCCTGCAGCGCCAGGGCGAACTGGCCCTGTGGGTTCCCCTCACCGGCCAGGAAGCCGCGCAGATCGGCTCCGGCCGGGCCAGCCAGCCGCAGGACTACATCTTCCCCACCTACCGGGAGCACGGCGTCGCCCTGACCCGGAACGTTGACCTCTCCGAGCTGCTGAAGCTCTTCCGCGGCATCTCCAACGGCGGCTGGGACCCGACCGAGAACAACTTCCACCTGTACACCCTGGTGCTCGCCGCCCAGATGCCGCATTCCGTGGGCTACGCCATGGGCATCCAGCGGGACCAGAAGCTCGCCGAAGCCGCCGGATCCAACGATCCCAAGGCAGCCGTGCTGGCCTACTTCGGCGACGGCGCCAGCTCCGAAGGCGATGTCCACGAATCCATGGTGTTCGCGGCCTCGTACGACGCCCCTGTCGTCTTCTTCTGCCAGAACAACCACTGGGCCATCTCGGTTCCCACCGAGGTCCAGACCAAGATTCCCCTCTTCAACCGGGCCAAGGGCTACGGTTTCCCGGGCATCCGGGTGGACGGCAACGACGTCATCGCCGTTCACGCCGTCACCGAATGGGCGCTTGAGCACGCACGTGAGGGCCGCGGCCCCGTGCTGATCGAAGCCCACACCTACCGCGTCGGCGCGCACACCACTGCCGACGATCCCACCAAGTACCGCCAGTCCGCCGAAGAGGCCGAGTGGCGCAGCAAGGACCCCCTGGACCGCCTCGAAAAGTACCTCCGTGCCGAAGGCCTGGCCGACGACGCCTTCTTCGACCAGGTCAAGCAGGACGGGAACGAACTGGCGGCCTATGTCCGCAGCACCGCCCTGGCCCTGCAGGCGCCCGACATCCACGACGCCTTCGCCGGGGTCTACGCCGAACCGCACCCCCTGGTCGCGGAAGAACAGGCGTGGTTCACGCAATACGAAGCAGGTTTCGAAAGCGAAGAGGAGGCCGGTCACTGATGGCCACCATGACCGTTGCCAAGGCCATCAACGAAGGCCTCCGCGCAACCCTCAACCACAACGCCAAGTCCCTGCTCATGGGCGAGGACATCGGCGCCCTCGGCGGCGTCTACCGCGTCACCGACGGGCTCCTCAAGGACTTCGGCCCGGACCGCGTGGTGGACAGCCCGCTCGCCGAATCCGGCATCGTCGGCACCGCGATCGGCCTGGCCCTGCGTGGCTACCGCCCTATCTGCGAGATCCAGTTCGACGGCTTCGTCTTCCCGGCGTTCAACCAGATCACCACCCAGCTGGCCAAGATGCACTTCCGCAGCAGCGGCAAGCTCACCGTGCCCGTGGTCATCCGCATCCCCTACGGCGGCGGCATCGGCTCGATCGAGCACCACTCCGAATCGCCGGAAGCCCTCTTCGCGCACACCGCCGGCCTGCGGATCATCACCCCGTCCAACGCCCACGACGCCTACTGGATGATCCAGCAGGCCGTCGAATGCACGGACCCCGTGATCTTCTTCGAACCCAAGCGCCGCTACTGGCTCAAGGGCGAGGTCGACACCGAGAACCCGGGCCCGGCGTCGGATCCCTTCAAGGCGCACGTCCTGCGTGAAGGCAGCGATGCCACGATCGTGGCGTATGGCCCGCTGGTGCCTGTGGCCCTCGCGGCTGCCACCGCGGCAGCCGAGGACGGGCACAGCATCGAGGTCATCGACCTGCGCTCGATCTCGCCGATCGACTTCGACACCGTCGAAGCGTCCGTGCGCAAGACCGGACGCTTGATCGTGGCCCACGAGGCTCCCACGTTCGGCGGCATCGGCGGCGAAATCGCGTCCCGGATCAGCGAACGCGCGTTCCTGCACCTCGAGGCCCCCGTCATCCGCGTGGGCGGCTTCCACATGCCCTACCCCGTGGCCAAGGTGGAGGAGGACTACTTGCCGGACATCGACAAGATCCTCGAAGCCCTGGACCGTTCGCTGGCCTACTAGCCGCTCCTGCCTGCGCCGCGCCCTGCCGGGCCGCCTGCTGAAACGTAAGGACCGAAGTGACTGTAAAGAAATTCAACCTCCCGGATGTCGGAGAAGGCCTGACCGAGGCCGAGATCGTCTCCTGGAAGGTCAAACCGGGCGACGCCGTGGCCATCAACGATGTCATCTGCGAGATCGAGACGGCCAAGTCCCTCGTCGAGCTCCCGTCGCCGTACGCCGGCACGGTGTCCGAGCTCCTCGTGGCCGAGGGCATCACCGTGGAGGTCGGAACGCCCATCATCGGCATCTCCGACGGGGCCGCCGCGCCCGCCGGTGAGGCGCCCGCGCCGGCTGCTCCCGCCGTCGTCGAACCCTCAGTGGTTGAGGCGCCGATGTACGGCAAGCTTTCCGAAGACGCGCCCGACGGCGGTGCCTCCGACGCCGGCCCGGCCGGCGGTCCGCTGGTTGGCTCCGGTCCGAAGGCCGACGCCGTCAAGCGGCGGCCGCGCCGGAACGCCCCGTCGGCGCCTGCACAGTCCGTTGCGGTTCCGTCGGCGCCGGCGGCTCCCGCCGCCGTCGAGCCCCCCGCTCCCGTGCCGCCCGCTCCAGCCCCCGCAGTACCAGCCCAGGCTCCTGCTGCCGCGGGCCGCGGCGGTGCCTTGGGTGCGACAGTCAGCGACATCGTCAGCCGCGTGCTGGCCAAGCCTCCGGTGCGGAAGATCGCACGGGACCTCGGCATCGACCTCGCCGACGTCACCGCGACCGGCGCCCGCGGCGAGGTGACCCGCGAGGACCTGGTCAGCTACCAGGCCCAGCGCGACGCCGAACTGGACCAGGCCGACTCCTTCTGGGGCGCTTCCCGCAAGCCGCAGGACCAGCGCATGGAGCGGATCCCGGTCAAGGGCGTCCGCAAGGCCACCGCCAAGGCCATGGTGGACTCCGCGTTCACCGCGCCGCACGTGAGCATCTTCGTGGATGTCGACGCGAGCCGCACCATGGAATTCGTCAAGCGGCTGAAGGCCTCCCGTGACTTCGAAGGCATCAAGGTGTCGCCTCTGCTGATCCTCGCCAAGGCCGTCATCTGGGCCGCCGCCCGCAACCCCAGCGTCAATGCCAGCTGGGTGGAGGACGCGGACGGCAAGGGCGGCGCTGAAATCCAGGTCAAGCACTTCATGAACCTCGGCATCGCGGCCGCCACCCCGCGCGGCCTCATGGTGCCGAACATCAAGGACGCCCAGGACCTCTCCCTCAAGGAGCTCGCCCTGGCCCTGAACGAACTCGCCACCACGGCCCGCGCCGGCAAGACCCAGCCCGCGCAGATGCAGGGCGGCACCCTCACCATCACCAACATCGGCGCCCTCGGCATCGACACGGGAACGCCCATCATCAACCCGGGCGAGGTGGCGATCGTCGCCTTCGGCACCATCAAGCAGAAGCCCTGGGTTCTCGACGGCGAAGTCATTCCGCGCTGGATCACCACCTTGGGCGGGTCCTTCGACCACCGCGTGGTCGACGGCGATCTGTCCGCCCGCTTCATGGCCGACGTCGCCGCCATCCTCGAAGAGCCGGCGCTGCTGCTGGACTAGTGCGCGGCTCCGGGCCCCGGAAGGGGCCTTAAGCGACAAGAGCCCGACGGCGCCATCCGGCGCGGTCGGGCTCTTCTGCATACTGGGCCCGCGTTGTCAGCGGGCCGGCAGGATCAGTACATGGAGGTTGAGTAGGAGAGCTGGGCCAGCTGCTCGTCGCTCATGTTGCCGGTCAGCGCGATGGACACGGCTGCGGCCAGGAGGCCGATGGCCAGCATCATTGCCGAACCCAGGACCAGGGCGCGCCAGTCCGAACGCAGCACGCTACGGAGGTTTTCCGGCATCTCGAGCAGCGGGGAAATGAGGTTCGGGGCGCTGTCCGTGGTTCCGTCGTTGAGGACGGCGACGACGCGGTCGTTGCTGCGGTCCAAACGCATGGAGCTGATGTGGTTTCCGTGGCGGGCAAGGAGGATGTCGTGGCCGACGCGCTGGCGCTGCAGAGTAAGCAAGATGAGGTCCTGGAGGTCGTTTGTGATGGGCGGCTCGCGCCGTCGGGGGCCTTCCCCAATTTTATCGGCGGGGCCCTTACGGACCGGCCGGTAACGGGGTGAGAACGCCCACCAGGCGGCGTGATTCCCGTCAAGGGTGGCAGTGTGGCGCGTCATACCGGTGCCGCGGCAGGACCTCCCCGCGGCAAGGCAAGAGCCGGCCGGTTCCCGGTTTTCACCAGGGAACCGGCCGGCTCCGTAACCTGCCCGATGGCCTGCCTTAGGCGGGTTCGTCCGTCTTGGCGATGTAGACGTCGCAGGGGGCGTTGTGCGCCACCGTGTTCGCCACGCTGCCGAGGATGCGGCCGAGGCCCTGCATGCGGCGGTTTCCAACCACGATCAGCTGGGCGTCCACGCGCTCGGCTTCCTTGACGAGGGCCTCGCCGGCCTTGCCGCGGATGGCGCCGAAGCTGGTCTGCAGCTGCGCGGAGGCGAGTTCGCCGGCGATGGTGCGGGCAACCTTTTCCGCGGCGTCCGCATCGGAGAGGACCCACTTGTCGGCGCCGCTTTCGACGATTTCAACGCGGTCGCTTTCAAATGCCGTGACGACGCGCAGCTCGGCTTCGAGTGCCGTTGCCAGCCGCCTGGCCGACTCGGCCGCCCGACGTGCCGTTTCGCTTCCGTCGACGCCGACGAGGACTACACCGCTCATAGATCTGCTCCTTTGCTGGACCTTTTTTCAATTGCTTCCGTGAGTACGTTCGAGAGTCTCCGGACGCCTTCGGCAATAGTATCGGGAGGCACGGCGCTGAACGCCAAACGCAGCTTGTTGGATGGACCGTCCGACGGCGTGAAGGCCGCACCGGGGATGAACACGACGCCCGCATCGATCGCCTTCTGGAGCAGCGGATAGGTGTCAACACCCTGGGGCAGCGTCACCCAGACGAAGAAGCCGCCGTCGGGCCGCGTCCAGCTCAGGCCCTCGGGCATGTACTCATCCAGTGCGGAGAGCAGGGCCGCGCAGCGCTCCTCGTAGAGCGCTCGATACGTTTCGATCTGGCCGCGCCAGTCATAATCGCGCAGGTAGGCCGAGATGAGCATCTGGTTCAGCGTCGGCGGGCACAGCGTCACGGCCTCGGAGGCCAGGTAGAAGCGCCGCTGCAGGTGCTCCGGCACAAGGGCCCAGCCGATGCGGAGTCCTGGTGCGAAGATCTTCGAGAACGAACCCATGTAGATGACGTCGTGGGCGTTTTGGGCCCGCATCGGCGCCAGCGGCTTGCCGTCGAAGCGCAGCAGGCCGTACGGGTTGTCCTCCAGCACCAGAATATTCGCCTTGCGGCATATATCGACGATCCGCTGGCGGCGCTCGGCGGCGAGGGTGATCCCCGAGGGGTTGTTGAAGTTGGGGATCGTGTAGAGGAACTTGATGTTCTTGCCCTGCGCCTGCAACTCGGCGATCCGGGATTCGAGGATCTCCGGGACCAGGCCGTCGCCGTCCATCTCCACCGTTTCGACCTGGACCTGGTAGGCCTCGAAAGTGTTCAGGGCGCCAACGTAGGTGGGGTTTTCCGCGAGGACCACGTCGCCCGGATCGCAGAAGACCTTGGTGGCGACGTCCTGCGCGGACTGGGAGCCTGCCGTGATGACCACGTTCTCCGGCCGGGCGTCGGTGATGCCTTCGGCCGCCATGATCTCGCAGATCTGGGTGCGCAGTTCGGCGGTGCCCTGGCCGCCGCCGTACTGCAGTGCGGTCATGCCCTCCGCGGCGATGATCTGCGCTGCGGTCTGCCCGAGCTTTTCGAGGGGCAGGGACTGAAGGTAGGGGTTTCCGCCTGCAAGGGACACCAGGCCCGGCCGCATGGAGATGTCGAAGACGTCCCGTACGGCTGACTGCTTGATGTTGGCGGCGCGCTCCGAGAAGAGTTCCTCGTGGCGGTGGGCTGCGGTGGCAGCCCTCTCGATGGCATCGATCGCTTCGGCGGGCAACTCCGGCCCGGCGTCCAGTGTTTCGTGGGTCACAGTGAACAGGATACTCCCCAGAGTTGCCAATTGGGCAACAGATGTTTCTTTACTGTCCGTTCGGCGGCCGACGCCGGTGTGAATGTCGGTGCCCCGGCGTAGCTTTGGCACAAGGGCAGTTTGAGGGGCGGGTGCAGTTTGAGGGCGGTCGCAGGACAAGGCGCAGGATGGTGGGCTGGTGAAACGAAGCGTGCAGTTCTGGCGGATCGACCAGATGAGCGGCGAGGGGCTGTTCCGGCCGTTTCCCGCGCGCCGGGTGGCCGAGGTGCTGCGGGAGGCTGAGGACGACGGCGTCGACCGCCACTTCCGCTGCGCCGACGGAACCGTCCTGCTCGCCCAGGCGGCCGCCGTCGCGCCCTTTCCGGTGCTGCTGCTGGACCGGGTGCGCGGCGGGAACCTGCCGAGCGTGGGGGACAGTGCGGGGCGCCGGAAAGCGCTGCCGCTCGACGCCGGCGACCACCTCCTGGAGACCACCTACTTCGCCTTCCTGAAACGGAACGTGCTGGCGGTGCTGGGCAGCGGCAACGGCCCGCGGGCGGCGCGGCTCGGGGAGTATCTTGGCGGGATGCTCGGGCTGGAGCCAGGCCTTGTTCCTGTTGTCCGCGAAGATGTGGAGGACATCCTGGAACGCCTGGACGTCAGCCGCTTCGAGTTTTCGCTGCCGGCCGGGCGCCTGTCCGGGACATCCATGGGCGGCGAATGGGCGGACGTGCTGGACAGCGCCTCGCGCCTCATGAGCGAAGGCACGTTCCGGGTATCCCTCAGCGTCGGCCGCAGCGGCAGCGCGCGGGACAAACAGCGGATCCGGGAACGCATCCAGCACCTGATCGAGGTGTTCCGGCGGGCCGGATCCATGGAGCAGTTCGACCACGTGGTGGCCGAAGGCAAGAACTCCGTCAGCGGCGACCGGGAGGTGGTGGACCTGCTCAAGGAACGGTTCATTTCCTACGTGGACGTCGACGCCGACGCCTTCAACGATCCGGCCCGCGCCGCGGCCGAAGCGGTGGAAATCCTGCGCAATCAGGCGCAGAATCACGAAGAGTTCTTCGCCAGGACTTTGCCGGAGGTGACTGGAATGCCTGACAACTCCGTGGTGCCCCGCTTGGCTGCGGCGACTGCAATGGAACAGGCAACCGCGGGAGAACAGGCAGCGGCTGGAGAACATGCCTTGGCGGGAGGTGCTGCGCGGTGAGCCTGTACAACGTCGAGATCGGCCACCCTCGCCGAGGCGCCGCGTGGCGCTGGTTCCTGCAGCATCCCCGCGCGGACCTGCTGTGGGCGGCGGTGGCGGTGGGCGCCTGGCTTGCGGCGTCCGCGGCCTGGGCGCAGCCGTTCATGATCGAAGGCGTCGCCGAAGACTCGCGCCGCACCCTTTTCCAGACCCTGGCCACCCTGTCCGGCGCCGTGGCCGGCCTGATCCTGAGCAGCGTTTCCATGCTGGTGAACGTGCTGGGCAAGAAGGCACCGCCGGGGCAGCGGGCCCTGCCCCTGGAGCGGCTTGCGCCGGACCACCGGCGGCAGATCGGCGAAGCGTTCCTTTCCGTCATCCCGGTGTTGGCCGCCCTCCTGGTGGCAGCGTTGGCGGCAATCCTGGTGGAGGGCGACGGCGTCACCGGCGTCTGGCCCATTGAGGCGGTGGTGTTCGGGCTCGGCTTCGCCGCGGCGCTCGGGCTGGTGCGGATGGCCTGGGCCTTGCGGCGCCTGATCGCGATCGCCACGTCATGAGCAGCCGCCCCCCGGACAGCCGTCGCCGTATCGGGGCCGAGTCGTATTTGTCCGCCCTGCTACCGCAGGTCCAGGAACTCCGCCAAGGGGCGCCCGTTGATCCGGATGTCAGCGCGGGATGCGCCCGTCGCGGCGATGGCGGTCTGGGTGAGCTGGGCGTCGATCCGGGGGCTGTCGCACACGCCGCCCTGACGCAGTTCGCCGCGGAAGTCGACAACGGCCGTGGCGCCGTCCAACCGGCCCGAAACGTACGTCAGGGCCGAGGCGGCAAGGGCGCTGTACAGACCCGAGCCGGCCGGGACGGCGTCCGGGGCCAGCAGCCGGGTCATCACGGTCTCCACGGGGTCCGGCGAGGCGGCCGAGGTGCCCGTGGATGCCTGCCCGGGCTGTCCGGGAACGGAGTGCACGGCGACCAGGCTGTCATTGCAGCCGAAGCGGGCGCCGCGTCGGCCGCCGTCGTCGATTGCCACGAGGTAGATGGCCGGGCCGGTGAGCACCGTGAGATCTTCCGGCGCGCCCGTGCGGGAGCCCGGTGACGCGCCTGCCGTCGCCGTCGGTGTCGCTCCGGTGGAAGGCGCCACGGGAGGGACGCCGGGCGAAACCGCAGCCGGCGGCGTGGCCGGGATGGTGTGGCCGCCTGCGCCGGGGGAGGTGGCCCCCGGCGCGGCGGGCTCAGCTGCCGGTGGGGCCGCGGACGACGTCGCTGGAACCGATCCGGCGGGCAGCGCAGGGGGCGCGGTGACCGCGGGACTGCTTGCCGTGATGGCCGCCGGTAGGGTCGGCCCGGGTGCCAGGCTCGCGGGATACGCGCAGCCGCCGAGCCCGAAAACCAGGCCGCACGCGAGCAGCGAACCGAAGGCCAGGCCGCCGCGCGGCGGGGCGCCCGCCGTCGAGCGTCCGAATCCGCGCATGCCCACCATGACAGCCTCCGAGCTATCCGGCGGCCCCGTGCGCACTGCCCACGTTGCCGCCTCCTGCTTCAACCGTAAGTCCGGTGAATTCGCCGCGAAATGCCGCCGGGGTGACGGTTCGGCATCAGCTCCGTCACGGATTGGTAGCGTGCCGAACGAGACGCAAAAGGCCCCGTCCGGCCCGGAAATCCGGGCGGAACGGGGCCTGGGCTAAGACCTCAGGAAGGGTCAGGCGGCGGCCTCTTCTGCGACTGCGGTCAGCGGCTCGAAGATGCCCTTGATCTGGTCGACGACCTCGGCGTCGTCCTTCGGGTGCAGCTCGGCGAAACGGATCATGGAACCCGGGACGGCCAGCTTGACGTCCTCCAGCACCTTGGCGCCGGCGATGCCGACGGCCTTGCGGGCTTCGTCCTGTGCCCAGACTCCGCCGTACTGGCCGAAGGCGGTTCCGACGACGGCGGTCGGCTTACCGGCGAGGGCGCCGGCGCCGAAGGGGCGGGACAGCCAGTCGATGGCGTTCTTGAGCGAGGCGGGCATGGTGCCGTTGTGCTCCGGGGTGACCAGCAGCAGGGCGTCGGCACCTGCAGCGGCGGCGCGCAGGGCGGCGGCTTCAGCGGGAACCTGGCCTTCGACGTCGATGTCTTCGTTGTAGAACGGGATGGTGCCGAGGGAGCCGTAGACCTGCACGTCGACGCCTTCCGGGGCGTTCAGGGCGATGGCTTCGGCGAGCTTGCGGTTGTGGGAGTCGGCGCGAAGGCTGCCAACCAGTGCGAGAACGGTGTTCGTGGTCATGGGAAACTCCTTGCTTCTGTCCGCGGCCGGAGCCGTCGGGCGCTTGATCTGAGGCTGGATGCCTGCCTTTCACCTAGCTAAACGGACTGCGGTCCGCTTTGTATTCCCGAGACTAGAATGTTTTTTGTGAGCCTCATCCCAATCCGCCCGGAGGGTTCTTCGGGGCCGCAGCCCGAGCGCAGCGACGCCGCCCGCAACCGCGAGCGTCTCCTGCAGGCTGCCAGGGAGCTTGTTGCCGAACATGGCGTCGACGCCGTCACCATGGACATGCTTGCCTGCCGGGCTGAGGTGGGCAAAGGGACGGTCTTCCGCCGTTTCGGTAACCGTGCGGGCCTGATGATGACCTTGCTGAGCGACGCCGAGGCCGAGTTCCAGCAGCGGTTCATCTTCGGCCCCCCGCCGCTGGGCCCCGGCGCGCCGCCGGTGGAACGCCTCATGGCCTTCGGCGAGGCCCGGATCAGGTACATCGACAAGTACGGGGAGCTCGCCCGGGCTTCGGAGCACTCGCCACACAACCGTCACGCGGCGCCGCCCGCCCTGCTCTGGCACCGCCATATCGAAATGCTGCTGCGTGAGGCCGGTGTTGACCGCGATCCCTGGCTGATGGCGTCGTTCCTGATCGCTACCCTCGACCCCGAGCGGGTGCTCTACGCGCTGCGCAGCCAGGGGATCGAAGTTGCCCGCATCGAGGCCGGCTGGCGCGAATTTGCCGGCCGCCTCCTGGGCTGCCCGCCCGACGCGAAGTGACCGTTTTCCCTTCCTGACGAGCGCCAACGTCCGTGATCCGTTGATAACGATCCGGACACCAGCCGCTTGACTTGGCGCCTTGGCAATTCCTGTGCCTTTCCATGTGATAGCTTCCTCTGGGATGTGATTCGAAGCACATCCTTCGAAGTTAATGTTTCACGATTGGATGCAGATGCTCCGCTATCTGGGCAAACGTGCCCTCATCTACGTGGTGATGATCTTCCTGACCACGTCGGCCGGATACTTCCTGGCAGTGAGCTCGCTCAAGCCCGCGCTGCTGGAACAGGAAAAGATCCCGCGGCCCACCCCCGAGCAGGTGGCCAACTCCTTCCGCCTCCTGGGCCTGGACCCCAACCTGAATCCCTGGGAACGCTACGTCCAGTGGCTCGGCGGCATCCTCACCCGCTGGGACTGGGGCCGCAGCCCCAACGGCGCCTACGTGAACGCCGAATTCGCGGACCGCGTGATGATTTCCACCCGGCTCTTCCTCGCATCGATCATCCTCACGCTCATCATCGGCGTGGCCCTGGGCGTGTATTCGGCGGCCCGGCAGTACAAGTTCCAGGACCGCGCCATCACCTCCTACAGCTACCTGGTGCACATCCTGCCCGCCCCGATCGCCTACTTCCTGGTGCAGTTGGGAGCCATCGGCGTCAACGACGCCGTGGGGGAGCGCATCTTCTTCGTCACCGGCATCTCGACGCCGGGAATCGAGCCCGGCTGGCCGGCGTTCGTCGACCTGGTGGCCCACTACGCCGTGCCCACCTTCGCGATGACCGTGTTCGGCTGGGCGGGGTACCAGATCGCCCAGCGTCAGTACCTGCTGGACAACGTCAACGCCGACTTCGTCCGCACCGCCCGGGCCAAGGGACTCACCCGGAACCATGCCATCACCCGGCACGCCCTGCGGGTGTCCTTCATCCCGGTGGCGCAGAGCATCGCCTTCACCATCCCCGCGATCTTCACCGGCGGTTTCTTCGCCGAAGCCATCTTCGCGTGGCCCGGCGTGGGCCTGTGGAGCATCGACGCGATCGGCAAACAGGACGTCAACGTGGCCACCGCCATGCTGGCCTACGGCTCGGTGATCTTCGCCATCGGCGCCATCCTGGCCGACTTCGCCACCACCCTGGTCGATCCGCGAGTGAGGGCCCAGTAATGACGAACCTTATCGATCCTGTCGCAGAAATCGACGAAGCCCGGGCGGCCGACGTCGTCATCGGTAAAGGCCGCATCATCTTCCGCCGCTTCATGCGGAACAAGACTGCCGTGGCCGGCCTGGCCATCTTCCTGGTGCTGTTCGCTTTCTCCTTGTTCGGTGGTTTCCTCACCACCTGGGACAAGGAAACCATCGATCCCCTCAACATCGGCATGGGCCCCTCGCCCGAGCACCTGCTGGGCACCTCCCAGGCTGGCATCGACCTCCTGGCGCTGGTGGTCGAGGGAACCCGGGTCTCCATCCTCATCGGCCTGATCGTGGGCGGACTGTCCGTGCTCATCTCCGCGGTCTACGGCTGCAGCATGGCGTTCTTCGGCGGCAAGGTGGACTCGGTGATGCTCTTCATCCTCGAAGCGCTCATCATGATGCCCGCCATCCTGGTGGTCGCGGTCGCCACGAGCGGCGGCGGCCAGAGCCTCAAGGAACTGCCGAGCTGGCTGCTGCTGATCGCCGTCCTGCTGTTCTTCAGCTGGATGGGAACCGCCCGGCTGGTCCGCTCGCTGGCCATGTCCCTCATGCAGCGGGACTACGTGAAGGCGGCCAAGTACATGGGCGTGCCGTCCATGCGGATCGTCCGCCGCCACCTGGTCCCGAACATCGGCTCCCTCCTGGTGCTCGACTTCACCCGCGGCATCACCGGCGCCATCCTCGCCGAGGTGGCGTTCTCCTACATCGGCATCGGCATCAAGCTGCCCGACGTCAGCCTCGGCGTGCTGATCGGCGGCGCCACCGGCCAGGTGTCCTCCTTCCCCTGGATGTTCTGGGTGCCGCTGACCGTCATGTTCCTGCTGACCGGCTCGCTGGCCATGATGAACGACGGCCTGCGGGACGCGTTCGATCCCAGCTCCACCTCGATCGGCCGCGCCTCAACAAAGAAGAAGACCAAATGAGCAGCGACATCACCACCCAGCCGTCCGTCGTCGAGCGCCAGCCTGCCGATCGCCTCCGCGACGCCGGACTGTACGCCCCCGGCGACGCGGTCCTCAGCGTCCGGGACCTGAACGTCCGCTTCAACTCGGAGAACGGCGTGGTGCACGCGGTCCGCGGCGTGGACTTCGACCTGATGGCGGGCAAGACCCTGGGCATCGTGGGCGAATCCGGCTCCGGCAAGTCCGTGACCTCCATGGCGATCATGGGCCTGCTGCCGGAAACCGCGGACATCAGCGGATCCGTGCGCTTCAAGGGCAAGGAACTGCTGGGCCTGGGCGACAAAGCCATGTGCAGGCACCGCGGCAGCCACATCGCCATGGTGTTCCAGGACCCGCTGTCCTCGTTGACCCCGGTGTACACGGTGGGCCACCAGATCATCGAGGCGCTCACGGTCCACAACCCGGGTATGAGCAGCCGCGCGAAAGAGGCCCGCGCCGTCGAGCTCCTGGCCATGGTGGGCATCCCCAGCCCGCAGGCCCGGCTGAAGTCCTTCCCGCACGAGTTCTCCGGCGGCATGCGCCAGCGCGTCATGATCGCCATCGCGATCGCCAACGATCCGCGGGTGCTGATCGCGGACGAGCCGACGACGGCCCTCGACGTGACCATCCAGGCCCAGGTCCTGGAAGTGCTGCACGCCGCGCAGGAGGAGACCGGGGCCGCCGTCGTGATGATCACCCACGACCTCGGCGTGGTGGCGGGCATGGCGGACGACATCATGGTGATGTACGCCGGCAAGCCCGTGGAAACCGGCACTGTGGAGGACATCTACTACCGGCCGCGCATGCCCTACACCCTGGGCCTGCTGGGCGCGGTTCCGCGCGTGGACACTTCGCAGAAAAGCTCGCTGGTGCCGATCGAGGGCACCCCGCCCAACCTGATCAACGCCGTCACCGGCTGCTCGTTCGCGGCGCGCTGCCCGCTGGCGAGCGATGAATGCCGCACGGCCGAGCCCGCCCTGCTTGCCGTCGACGGCGGCACCGGCGGCCACCGGGCCGCGTGCATCAAGAGCGGCACGCTCGACGGCGTGGACGCGCACCGCATCTTCCACGCGCCCCCGGTTCCGGTGTCAAAGTTCGACGGCGTCAGCCGGGACGGGCGGGCAACGGTCCTGGAGCTCAAGGACGTGAAGAAGTATTTTCCGTTGCTGAAGGGGTCCCTTTTCAAGCGGCGCATCGGCACGGTCAAGGCCGTGGACGGGCTGAGCTTCGACATCCGCGAGGGCGAATGCCTTTCGATCGTGGGCGAATCGGGCTGCGGCAAGACCACCACCCTGCTGGAAATCATGGAGTTCCATCCGGACCAGGACGGCGAGGTGGTGATCGGCGGCGTCAGCAACAAGGCCGCCACGGACGGCAAGACCAAGCAGGCCATGCGCAAGGAAATGCAGATGGTCTTCCAGGACCCCACCGGCGCCCTGGACCCGCGCTTCACGGTCTACGAGGTCCTGGCAGAGCCGCTGGAGAACCTTGGCATGCCCAAGGACGCCATCCGGAAACGCATCATGGAGCTGATGCGGCTGGTGGGGCTGCAGCCCGACCATGTGAACCGCTTCCCCAACCAGTTCTCCGGCGGCCAGCGCCAGCGCATCGGCATCGCCCGGGCGCTCGCCGTGAACCCGAAGCTGGTGGTGCTTGACGAGCCGGTCTCGGCCCTCGACGTCTCCGTGCAGGCCGGCGTCATCAACCTCCTGGACCAGCTCCGCGCCGAGCTCGGCCTCAGCTACCTCATGGTGGCGCACGATCTGTCCGTGGTGCGGCACATCTCCAACCGGGTGGCCGTGATGTACCTGGGCAAGATCGTGGAAATGGGCGACGTGGACCAGGTCTTCGACAACCCGCGCCACCCCTACACCCGCGCGCTCCTCTCGGCCATCCCGGTCCCGGACCCTGAGCTGGAACGGACCCGCGAGCGGATCATCCTGCAGGGCGACCTGCCCAGCCCGCTGGACGCGCCCCAGGGCTGCAACTTCGCCACGCGCTGCCCCGTCTTCGCCGCCCTCCCGCGGGAGAAGCGGGACAAGTGCCTCACGCTCGAGCCGGCTCTGGCAGCCGAGGAAGCCCAGCAGTTCGCCTGCTTCTTCCCGGACGGCGAGATCGACGCCGACATGCTCGTGGTGCACGCCTGAAGCTTCATCCTCTGCAAACAAGCAAGTACTGAAGGGAACACTATGAAGAAGTACCTGACCCTCAGCGGCGTGGCGATCGCCTCGGCGCTGATGCTGACCGCATGCGGCGGCGGCACGCCGTCGTCCGGTCCGGAATCCCAAAAGGCGCAGTCGGCCGGCGGCGACATCAGCAAGCTCATCAGCATCAACGAGAAGGACCCGAAGGACCTCGAACAGGGCGGCACGCTGACCCTCGCCCTGGGCAACATCGGCCCGGACTTCAACGGCTTCTCCAACGTGGGCAACAGCTCGGACAACACCGCCCTGCACCGCCCGATCGACGGCGCCGGCACCTGGGGCTGCTGGAACTTCGACTACGACGGCACCGCGACGCCGAACAAGGACTTCTGCGAAGAGGTCAAGAGCGAGGTCAAGAACGGCGAGCAGACCGTCACCATCAAGATCAACGAGAAGGCCACCTTCAACGACGGCACCCCGATCGACGTGAAGACCTTCCAGAACACCTGGAAGATGCTCCAGGGCAAGAACAAGGACATCGACATCGTGTCCTCCGGTGCGTACGAATTCGTGGATTCGGTCAAGGCTGGCGCCAATGACAAGGAAGTCATTGTCACCACCACCCAGCCCGTTTACCCGCTTGACGCCCTGTTCACCGGCCTGATCCACCCGAAGGTGAACACCCCGGAGGTGTTCAACACCGGCTTTACCGGCAACATGCACCCCGAGTGGATGGCCGGCCCGTTCAAGGTGGAGAACTACGACGCCGCCGCCAAGACCGTGGTGATCGTTCCCAATGACAAGTGGTGGGGCGCCAAGCCGGTGCTCTCCAAGGTGGTCTTCCGCCAGATGGAGCCCAGCGCCACCATCGCCGCCTTCAAGAACGGTGAAATCGACGCCACCAGCGGCCGCACCCTCACCCGTTACAAGCAGCTCGAAGGCACGAAGGACACCGACATCCGCCGCGGCCAGAGGCTCTTCGCCGGCGGCCTGAACCTGAATGCCAAGCGTTCCTCGCTCACCGACGTCGCCGTCCGCAAGGCCGTGTTCGCCGCCGTCGACCGCGAAGCCATCCGCAAGGTGCGCTTCAACGGCCTGAACTGGGAAGAGGAGAGCTCGGGGTCGATGATGCTGATGCCGTTCTCCAAGAACTACCAGGACAACTACCCGGTCAAGGAAAGCGGCCCGGACGCGGCGAAGAAGATCCTCACCGACGCCGGCTACGCACCGAACAGCAAGGGCGTCATGGAGAAGGACGGCAAGCCCGTGGCCTTCAAGATCACCAACTTCGGTGACGACCCCACCTCGCTGGCCACCACCCAGACCGTGCAGAAGCAGCTCCAGGCTGCGGGCATGGACGTTGGAATCGATCAGAAGGGCGACGCCGAATTCGGCAAGATCATCGGCTCCCGCGAGTTCGACATGACCATCTCCGGCTACACCGTGGGCTCCGACGCCACCGACGCCGTGAAGCAGTACTACGACTTCAAGACCAACGAGAACGGCCTGGGCGACGCCGAGCTGGACGCAGAGATCGCCAAGCTGTCCAGCATCGAGGACAACGGCGAGCGCAACAAGGCCGCCATGGAGGTCGAGAAGAAGCACATGGAGAAGTACTACTCCATGGGTGTGGTGATGAACGGACCGGAGATCCAGTTCGTCCACAAGGGCCTGGCCAACTACGGCCCGTCCCTGTTCAAGAGCCTGTCCAACGTTCCGGACTGGACTACCATCGGCTGGGAAAAGAAGTAACCACTTCCACGCCGTAACTACGAAGGGCCGGT
Source organism: Arthrobacter celericrescens (assembly GCF_003614925.1). Taxonomy (GTDB): domain Bacteria; phylum Actinomycetota; class Actinomycetes; order Actinomycetales; family Micrococcaceae; genus Arthrobacter; species Arthrobacter celericrescens. The sequence continues at coordinate 98,725 of NZ_QYLP01000021.1, read as the reverse complement.
GCCTGCGGAGGATCCCGCGGGTGCCGGCCCTTCAACCTTTGGTGCATGGTCATTGCCGCGCATCCGGAAGGCGACGAGCAGGCCGGAGGCTGCAGTGACAGCGGCGACGGCAACGATGGCGGCGGGGATCCCGTACAGGTCCGCGAGGAGGCCGGACAGGAGGGCCCCGACGGCGAAACCGCCGTCGCGCCAGAGCCGGTAGACGCCGACAGAGCGGGCCCGCCAGGCAGGGTGGGCGACGTCGCCGATGGCGGCGAGCAGCGTCGGGTACACCATCGCCGTCCCCACTCCCAGGAGTACCGCCGAGGCCAGCCACGGCCTGAAGCTGTGCGAGGCTGCAGCGGTGGCGAGTCCCACGGACTGGGTGAGCATGCCGGCGACGATGAGCCACTTCCGCCCCCACCGGTCCGAAGCCGCCCCGGTAAAGAGCTGCCCGGCGCCCCACACGGCTGGATAGGTAGCGGCGAGAATGCCGATTTGACCAAGGTTCAGCCCGGCGCCGGCAAACAGGACCGGAAAGAGGCCCCAGGCGAGGCCGTCGTTGAGGTTGTTCACCATGCCGGCCTGGCTAACCGACGAGAGGGAACGGTCGCGGAAGCTGGTCAGGGTAAAGACCTGCCGGTCCGTGAGCCCGCCGTGTGCGTGCTCGTTGGCATCGACGTGGGCGCGGGCCTCAAGGAGGGAATGGCCGCGGGTTTCGCGCACGGTCACGACGGACAGCCCCAAGCCGAGGCCGATGAAGGCCGCGCCAAGAAGGAACGGGGCTGGCCGGAGGCCGTATTCGGAGGCGAGGTAACCGGTGGCCAGGGCGGTGGCCGCGACGCCCAGGTAGCCTGCCGCCTCGTTCAGGCCCATGGCAAGTCCCCGCCGGGACGGGCCCACGAGGTCCATCTTCATCATCACGGTAGTGGACCACGTCAGTCCCTGGCTGATGCCCAGGAGCACGTTTGCCCCCACGATCCATGCCCAGGCCTGCCCGAAGATGAGCAGGAACGGAACTGGGATCGCTGCCAGCCATCCAGCCACGAGTACCGGCTTGCGGCCGAACCGGTCCGAGAGGGTCCCGGCGAAGTAGTTCATCGCCGCCTTGGACAGACCGAAGGCGAGGATGTACGTCAGGGCGCTGGTGTAGCGGTCGAGGTGAAAGACACCGCCGGCCAGCAGAGGCAGGATGGTCCTTTCCTGGCCGAGGGTGCCGCCGACCAAAGCGTTGACGGCGATGAGCAGGATGAACTGGGCCAGGTTCTGGCGCAGCCCCAGCACCGGCCCCGGTTCCGGGGAGTGCTTGGCTCTTTTGGGTGCGTGATCTCCTCCAGTCCGGGGTGTTCGCGCCGATGGCAACTGGTGCGTTACGCCTTCGCTGGGCTTCTCATGGCCGTGAATGCCAGCACGACTCCGACCAGGAAGATGAGGACGGCGAGGTAGATCAGGCCGAGGTGTCCGAGGGTCGCCAGGCCCCAAGGGTAGTGGGCCGGCAGGGCAACGGCGAGGCCGACGACGGGAACGGCGACGGCCGTGCCGAAGGCCCACCGTTCACCGCGGCGAACGCCGTACCAGGACAGGGCTGCGACGGCCAGTCCGGTGGCCGCGATGAAGCCGCTGACCGCGATGTGCAGGTGGCTGATGTAGTGGTACAGCTGCGGGCTGAAGGCCTCGATCTCATTCTTGCCCTTGTCCACCTGGTCAGGACCGATCCCGAGTTCGAGGAAGGTGTCCGTGAAGTTGAGCACGAAGAAGATCGCGGCATATCCGACGAATCCGAGTCCCGCGACTGCCATGAGCGCGGCACCTGCGCGGAGGCGGGACTGCTGTGTCCGAGGAGTTTGGATGGTGGCCATTGCCACCGCCCCCTTTCTTATTCAAGTAGGTTCTTGAATAAGACTCCTAGTGCCATGCTCTTGTCAAGAGAATTCTTGAATTAACTTTCGCTAGGCCACGACCAGGAGGCCTGTGCCGAACATGACCGCGATGCCCGCCAGGATTCCGCCGGCGGTGAGCGGGGTGATGATCCGGCCGCTGTTGTCTTTGAGCAGCGGCAGCAGTTTCACTGCGACCTGGCCGACGGCGCCGGCTCCGAGTCCGAGCAGGAAAGCGCTCAGGCTGGGCTGGTAGCTGGCGGCACCGAACACCGCTCCGAGCACCGCCGGTGCTCCCGCGATCAGGCCCAGCAGGACCAGGCGAACCATGGAAGGACGGGTCCGGGCCAGCGGCGTGACGATGGCCAGGCCTTCGGTGGTGTTGTGGATCGCGAAGCCCACGATCAGCGAGGCGCCCAGTGCCAGCGACCCGACGGCGTACGCGGATCCGATCGCCAGTCCTTCGCCCAGGTTGTGCAGGCCGATGCCGACGGCGATCAGCAGGGCAAGGCGGTTCGGCGGCAAGGCCGCCGGCCCGTTTCCGTGTTCCCGGCGGCGGCGCATCCAGGCATCTACGGCCTCAAGCGCCAGGTACGCTGCCAGGGCGCCGAGGATCACCACCAACGTCCCGCCGAACGCGTGGTTGTCGGTGACCAGCTCGAAACCCTCCAGCGTTGCATCGAACGTCAGGAAGGCCAGCAATCCGACGGTGACGCCGAGCAGCCCGCGCACCCAGGCAGCCGAGGACCGCCGGATGAACGGCATCCAGAGCATGCCCAGCGCCACGGGAATCACTCCGACGTAGATGCCCAGTAGGCCCATGAGTCCGAAGAAGGAACCGTCCCGTTCCGGACTGGGCGCCGCGGCGTCAATGACGGCGGTGATCTTGCCTCCCACCGAGGTGACAAGGGCGACCTCGTACGGGTCGCCGTCGACCCAGTGGTAGCTGACCGTCAGGGTGCTGGATTGCATCGGCGCCATGGTGGGTGCGGTCTGGGTGAAGGCCGCGTAGTAGTCCGAGACGTTGACCTGGGCTATCGAGACCGGGTCGGGGCCCTCGTTGCGGACGGTGAGCTCGATTTGTCCCGGAGACAGGCGGATGTTTTCGACCGCGACTTCTTCCTTGGGTGGCACCCCTTGGCCCAGGGAGGCAAGGCCGGGTCCGTTCAAGAGTGAGAAGAGGCCCAGCAAGACGGCGATGAGCGTCAAGGGAGCGAGCCCAAGCAGCCAACGGGGCTTCCGCCGTCGCGCTCCTGCCGTGCTGCCGCTGGAGGGGAAACGGGTGGTGGCGGAACGGGTGGTCCGTGGCGTGGGCTGGGTGCGGGTCATTCCGGGCTCACTTCGAAAAAGCCCATCCAGCCCAGCTCGGCGAACTCGGTCTTGTGGGCGTGGAACATGTACTTGCCCGGGTAGGGGAAGCGTATTTCCACCACCCCGCGCTGCCCCTGCACCTGTGAGATCGTGTCCGTGTACTCGCTGGGGGTCAGCATGGTTCCGGTCGGGTAGTAGTGGAAGAAGTTCCCGTGCACGTGGAAGGAGTTGATGGGGTCGTACTCCAGGACGTTGATCAGGTGGATCCGCACGAGTGCGTTCTGCTTGACCTGCACCGGGTGGTCCATGAAATGGAACGGCAGCCCGTTCACGGAGTAGAACTCGTTGTCGTCCCCGCCGTCGGTGTTGTAGCCGTTCATCACCATGACCATTTCGTCATCCGCCTTCGGCCGGCCGGCCTTGGGCTCGATGATGAAGCCGCCGTAGAGGCCCTTGGCAATGTGCGGGGCCAGCGGCGACTGGTGGCAGTGATACAGGTGGGTGCCGAACGGGGTCGCGTCGAATTCATAGGTGAAGCGCTGCCCCGGCTCGATGGACCCCGCTCCGATTCCGGGCGTGCCGTCCATGGAAGCGCGGTGGATTCCGTGGAAGTGCATGGTGTGCGGATGCGCCCCTGCGTTGGTGAAATTGATCCGCAGCGCATCCCCCTCCCGCGCCCACAGCGTCGGCCCCGGGATCCTGCCGTTGTACGACCAGCCGGGGAACATCACCCCAGGGGCGATTTCGAACTCCTTGTCGACTGCGACGATGTCCCATTCCCGCAGCGTCCGGCCATCGGGCAGCAGCCGGGTCTTGCCCTTGTCGAAATCCCGCAGGATCGCGGTCGGGTCAATGCCTGCCCTATCCGCAGGAACCGGGCCCCCGGCGAACCCCGCATGGCCGGCATGATCCACCGCCATGCCGCGTGGCTCCGCTTGACGGCCGCCCTGGCCGTCAAGCGGAGCGGCGGGCTCACCGTTGTGCCCAGAATGCGTACCCGACCCGTCCGCGGCGGCTGTGGCCAGCACCGAGAACGTCGGCACCACAGCAAGCGCAGCTCCGGACAACATCGCACGCCGGCTGGGCATCTTCGTGGTCGCCGGATTCAGGGCCTCCACCGCATCCTCCATGTGTCTAACATGTTTGTTTGGCTAGTCTAACATTTATGATCGGGGGATATGATGGCCTTATGCCAGTCTCAGACCTGACCACATCCGCCCAGGACTACCTCAAGCTCATCTGGTCAGCCACGGAATGGTCCTCCGAACCCATCACCATCGGAGCCATGGCCGAACGCCTCGGAGTGACCCCGTCCACCGTCTCGGACGGAATCCGGAAACTGGCCAAACAGGGACTGGTCGAGCACGCCCCCTACAGAAGCATCGAACTCACGCCCACCGGACGCGAACACGCCGTCACAATGGTCCGCCGGCACCGGCTGCTGGAAACCTTCCTCGTCGAAACCCTCAACTACCGGTGGGACGAAGTGCATGACGAAGCCGAAGTGCTCGAGCACGCCGTCTCCGACACTTTGATCGACAAGATCGACACCCTGCTCGGCCACCCCACCCGGGACCCGCACGGCGACCCGATCCCTGCCGCCGACGGCACACCCCACCGACCGGCTGCCGGACCCCTCGCGGCCACCGAGCCAGGCACGAACGTCACCATCACCAGGATCTCCGATGCAAACCCGGACATGCTGCGCTACTTCGCCGAGCTCGGACTCAAACCCGACACCCGGCTGACCGTGCTGGGCCAACGCCCCTACGCCGACCTCACCAACATCAGGATCGAGGAAAACGGCCACGAAATAGACCTGGGATCCGCGGCGGCCGAAGCCATCTGGGTTGTTGCGGCCTGAGCGGTAGCCTTGGCAGCATGACGCCAGCTACCAGCACCCCCATCCGCGCCGCCGTCGCCGGCTACGGCCTCTCCGGCAGCGTCTTCCACGCACCGTTCCTCGCCGCGGACCCCGCGTACTCGCTGGACGTGATCGCCACCTCCGACGCCGGGCGCCGCCGGGCGGCAACGGAGCGCTATCCGGGGGTCCGGCTCGTGGACCGGCCGGAGGACATCCTCGCGCTCGCCGGGGAGCTGGACCTGATCGTCCTCGGGACGCCGCCGGCAAGCCACTACCCGCTGGCGAAAGCGGCGCTGGAAGCCGGCTTCGACGTCGTCGTGGACAAACCGTTCACCGTGCACAGCGCGCAGGCGCGGGAACTGATCGACCTGTCGGCGCGGCTTGGCCGCGTCCTCACCGTCTACCAGAACCGCCGCTGGGACGGCGACGCGCTCACCGTGAAGAAGCTGCTCGACGCCGGCGTGCTGGGTGAGGTGCTGCGGTTCGAAAGTTCCATGGAGCGCTGGGCGCCGGAGATCAGCAAGGCGTGGAAGGTCGGCGCCGGCGTGGACGAGGGCGGCGGGGTGCTTTACGACCTCGGCACCCACGTGCTGGACCTCGCCCTGAAACTGCTGGGACCCGCGACGGTCAGCTACGCGGAAATCACCGCGCGCCGCGTCCAGGAACGCGCCGACGACGACATCTTCCTGGCCCTCCGCCACGACTCAGGCGTCATCAGCCACCACGCCCTGAACCTGAGCAGCCGCCTGCACGGCCCGCGCTTCCGGATCCTGGGCAGCGACGCCGGCTTCGTCAAGTTCGGCGCCGACCCGCAGGAACCCTTCATCCTCTCCGGCGGGCTGCCCACGGACCCGGGCTACGGCCTGGATCGACAGGAAAACTACGGCATCCTGGAGCGCGACGGAGTGCGCACGCCCGTGCCCACCGAGCGCGGCGCCTACCAGGAGTTCTACCGGATCCTCGCGGATAAAATCGCCGACGGCGGAGCCTCCTCCGCGCTGCCGCTCCCGGTGGATCCGGAGGACTCGGCCGCGGTGCTGGAGCTGATCGAACAGGCACGGACGATCGCCGCCTGAGAATTCTTCCGTGAACGAGTAACTTTTCCGGAACCGACGTCGATGTAAAAGGCGTGCGGGCAACGCCCCGCACCACTGACCACCGGCAGCCGACCGTTGCTGCCGTGCCAAAGCCAGACATCTGTCGGAGGATTCCATGTCCATGTTCACTGTCCTTGCCACCAGCAAAGTCGCAGCCGGCCTGCTCGCCGCCGGAGCCGTCACCGTGGGCGGTTCCGGTGCTGCCGCATTCGCCGGGGTGCTTCCTGCCGATCTCCAGCAGAAGGCCCACGAACTGATCGGCGCACCCGCTCCGGCCGTCCAGGACCTCGCCGCGGAAGCCGCTGCCGCGAAGGCGAAGGCTGCCGCCGCTGCCGCCGACGCCCAGGCTAAGGCTGCCGACGCGGCAGATGAGGCGCAAGCCAAGGCGTCCGACGCCGTCAACGACGCGCAGGCAAAGATCGAGGACGCCGTCGAGGCCGCGAAGGCCAAGGCCGCCGGCGTCGCCCTGCCCGAATCCTTCGGCCTCTGCAGGGCGCTGCTCAGCGGCGGGCTGAACGCTGACGCCAAGATTCCGGGCTACCAGTCCCTGGTGGTCGCCGCCGGCGGCGAAGGCAACGTTGGAACCCATTGCGAGCACCTCGTGGCGGGTGTCGAAGCCGAATTCGCCGCCCGCGGTGCGGCCGACGCCGAGGCCAACGCTGGTGCTAACGCCGGGGAGAACGCAGCCCTTCCGGCAGTGCCGGCCACCCCGGCCGTTCCCGCGGCTCCGGCCGTACCGGCAACGCCCGCCGTGCCTGCCGTCCCGGGCGCCCCGGCCGAGCTGCCCGGCCAGGTCGATGGACCCGTCGATTCCGTCCGTCCCTAGCCCCGCGGCTAGGCTTTAACGACGCGGGGCTCCCTGTTTTCGGGCAGGGAGCCCCGCCACGCAACGGACGACGGCGCCGTTCCTCCGCATCATCGGTAGGGGCAGGGGCGCCGCGTGGGATGGAGGGCCGCGGGTGCTGGACCCCTTGGCTGAGGAATATGTGCAGACGGACGCGGAAGACCCCGCGCTGCTCTTCACGGCTGCCTACAACAGCTTTTCCGGCCAGGTCCTCGGATACCTGCGCGCCCGCGGCGTCCACGATCCCGAGGCTGTCACCCAGGACGTCTTCCTGGCGCTTTATCCGAAAATCCCGTCCCTCCAAGGGGGACTCCAGGGCGCCAAGTCCCTGCTCTTTTCGATCGCGCACGCCCGACTGGTGGACCATTACCGGAAGCGGGAACGCGAACCTGCCTTCAGCCCTTTCGACCCCGGGCAGGACGAGCGCCGCACACCGTCGGCCGAGGCCCAGGCGTTCGGTCACGGCGGCGGGCTCGGCGTGACCGAACTCCTCGACGGGCTCAGGGACGACTACCGCGAGGTGCTGGCATTGCGGGTCGTGGCCGACCTCTCCCTGGAAGAAACGGCCACCATCATGGGCAAGACACAAGGAGCCGTGAAACAACTGCAGCGCAGGGCCTTGCTCGCACTCCGGGAGTGCGCGCAGCAAAGGAATGGCACATCATGAGCGAACACCGCGCCGACGGCGGCGCCGCGGGCATCAACCGCCTGCTGGCCGAAGCCGGCCTGGAGGATTCCGCGGACATCCGGGACGGACTGCTGGAACTCCGCGCCCTGGCTGACGTCCGCCCTGAGCCGTCCAACGCCCTCCGCGCTTTGATGGCGTCCGGCGCCGCTTCGCCGGCCGCCCCTGAGGCCGGCGGCCCGGCGCCTGCCTCCGTTGACGAGCTGGCCGCGCGCCGGAGGAAGCGCCGGCTGGCGGTGACCGCCGTCGCCGTCGCCGCGTCCCTTGCCGCCGGGGCAACGGCTGCGGCAGCGTCCGACGGCGGCATCCCGGGCGCCTTGGGCCAGCTGGGGTCCGCGGTGGGCACTGTTGTCTCGAAGCTGGTCCCGGCGCCGCCCGCCGTGCCGCCGGCGCATCCGATCGACCCGGCAACGCCGGTAGTCCCGGTGCCTTCCAACACGGCACCTTCACCCATGCCATCTGTAACCGTCACGCCCGGAACCGGAGAACCGGCCCCGCTGGCTCCGAAGCCCCCGGTCGCTCCGGAGCTGCCGCGCCCGGAGCTGCCCGACGTTCCATTGGACCGGAGGGTCGAACCACCCGTTATGGTGCCCTCTGTTCCTGCGCCGGTCCCGTCGCCATCCCTGCCGGAGGTTCCCGCCAAGCGGTGAGGGTTGTGCGGGACAAACTTAGGCGGAGACGAGCTCGTGCCAGTCAGCCACCAACGGCAGGCCGTGGGCCTCGGACACCGAGTGGTGTGCCACGTGGCCGGCGGCGATGTTGAGGCCGGCGGCCAGGGCGGGGTCGCGGTCGAAGGCGGCCTTGACGCCCAGGTTGGCCAGGGCCACGGCGTAGCGCAGGGTGACGTTGGTCAGCGCGTAGGTGGAGGTGTTGGGCACGGCGCCGGGCATGTTGGCGACGCAGTAGAAGATGGAGTTGTGCACCTTGTAGGTGGGTTCCTGGTGCGTGGTGGGGTGGGTGTCGGCGAAGCAGCCGCCCTGGTCCACGGCGATGTCCACCAGCACGGAGCCCGGCTTCATGCGGGAGACCAGTTCGTTGGAGACCAGCTTCGGGGCCTTGGCGCCCGGGATCAGCACGGAGCCGATCACCAGGTCGGCGTCCACCACGGCCTTCTCGATCTCATAGGCGTTGGAGGCCACGGTCTTCAGCCGGCCCTGGTACTGGGCGTCCAGTTCGCGCAGGCGGTTGATGTTGATGTCCATGATGGTCACGTCGGCGCCGAGGCCCAGGGCCATTGCGGCGGCGTTGGTGCCGGCCACGCCCGCACCCAGCACCACGACCTTGGCCGGGCGGACACCCGGGACGCCGCCCAGCAGCACGCCCTTGCCGCCGGCCGGAGCCATGAGCGAGTTGGCGCCTACCTGCACGGACAGGCGGCCGGCGACCTCGGACATCGGGGCCAGCAGCGGCAGTGCGCGGCCGTCCTGCACGGTCTCGTAGGCGATGGCGGTGACGCCGGAGTTGATGAGCTCCTGGGTGAGCTCGGGCTCGGCAGCCAGGTGCAGGTAGGTGAAGAGGATCAGGCCCTTGCGGAAGCGGTGGTATTCAGCGGCAATGGGTTCCTTGACCTTCATGACCATGTCGGCGCGGGCCCACACGTCATCGGCTTCGGCCACGATTTCTGCGCCGGCGATCGAGTATTCCTCGTCGGTGATGCCTGAGCCCAGGCCTGCGCCGCGCTCCACCAGCACGGTGTGGCCGTGGGTGCGGAACTCGTGAACTCCGGCCGCAGTGATGGCTACACGGAATTCGTTGTTCTTGATCTCTTTGGGGACGCCGATGATCATTTTTGGGCTCCATTGTCGAAAGGCTTACTGGGCCTTTGTGCGGTGGGGGACTGTGATTCCAGAATAGATCCGCTTGTGAGCCACCAGACAGGAAAGTGCACGACGGCGGGACGCGACTTCCGCATGATTCCGCGGTTTTTGCGATTTTCGGCTCGACATATGTCGAGGTGGCGAGCGGCAGGTGTCGCCTGATGTTGGGTAGTTGGGGAGGGCGCACCTCCGAGGTGCGCGCTAGGCCGTCACCTCGGGGAGCGCCGACGGCGTCGGACCGATCCCTGGCGCCGTTGGTAGCAACGCTGCGAGCTCGTGGAGCAAGGGATCGGCACTTCCCCGCCCGACTGCACCGACAGCTATGTCAATGACGGTCTGGTCGTTGATAAAGAACCGGTCCAAACCATATCTAAGGTCACCCGCTACAAGGGGTATCTGCTCGGAGAGTATGAAGTCGGAATCAACTTCAAAGATGGTGGTCATGGCGCTTCGAACGATCAGCGGTTCTTGTAAGTATCCCGACGGTTGCCGACAGCGACGACCAGGACAATGAGAACGTCGTCATGGACTTCATAGATGATCCTGTAATCCCCGGTTCGTACGCGCCATTCGCCCTCGCCTCCGACAAGCTTCTTGGCTCCGGGCGGGCGCGGATTATCAGACAGTAATTCGATCGCTGCGGCCACCCGCTGCCGGGCCTGCGGGTCGAGCTTGCGCAGCTGCCGCAGCGCAGCGTGGTCAACCTGGACCTTGTAGGTCACAGCAGGCCCAGGTCGGCCTTGACCTCATCCCAGGGAATCGGCTCCGCGCCGGCAGTGCGTTCAACTCGGGCGGCCTGGGCCGAGCGCAGATCGTCCAGGTCTTCGGCTGCCTGCAGCAGGCGGTCCAGATCTTCGGCGTCGATCACTGCTGCCAGGCGCTTGCCATGCTTGGTTAGCCACACCGGATCGTGCTGCATCCGGGCAGCATCTACTGCCTCGGCCAGGTGCGTGCGCGCGGCAGTCAACGACATCTCACTCATGGGTCAATTCTATGCGCGAGTCTCAAAATGTACAGAATCGCGATTTTGTATATTTTGCCGATAATGCACTTCCCTCAAGCTGAGCACTGCTCGGCAAGGGTTGCAGCGAGGCGCCTGGAGAAAGTCGAACCGCACGGCACTCGATGGAACGAATGTTTCAAGCATGCTTCGTCATGTGATGTTTGTGCCACACGACTGAAATCCGGCTTCCCTAGGGTGGGCAACCATGACCCTCAATGCCTCTTCCCCCGTCGCCCACACGGCGGCCCCCGCCACCGGCACCAAGGCCCCGCCGTCGAAGCCGTTCTACCGGTCCCTCTTCCTGCAGATCCTGATCGCCGTCGTGGCCGGCGTGCTGATCGGCCACTTCTGGCCGGAGCTCGGCGCGGCGCTGCGGCCCCTCGGCGACGGCTTCATCCAGCTCATCAAGATGATCATCGCCCCGCTGATCTTCCTGGTGATCGTCACCGGAATCGCCGCGGTGGGCGACGTCAAGGCCGTGGGGCGGGTGGGCGTCAAGGCGCTGGCCTACTTCACCGCGGCTACGCTGTTCGCCCTGGCTTTCGGGCTGTTGGTGGGCAACCTGGTGCAGCCCGGCGCCGGGCTCAACATCGATCCGAACTCGCTCAGCCAGGACGCGCTGAACGCCAAGACCGGCACCGCCCCGCCAAAGGACGCGGGACAGTTCCTGCTCGGCATCATCCCCGCCAGCGTGGTGGGCGCCTTCGCGAACAACAGCCTGCTCCAGGTGCTGTGCTTTTCGGTGTTTTTCGGCGCCGCCGTGGTGGTGATCGGCAAGGAACGGTGTGCTCCGGTGCTGACCCTGATGGAAACAGTCCTCGAGATCTTCTTCAGGATCATGAGCTGGGTCATGAGGGTGGCACCCATCGGCGCGTTCGGCGCCATGGCGTTCATTATCGGCCAGTACGGGCTCGACTCCCTGGGCACCTACGCGGTGCTGATCGCCGCCTGCTACGGCGCCGCCGTCGTGTTCATCGCGCTGCTGTTCCTGGTTGCCTGGGGCGTGGCCCGCGTGCCGTTGTGGCAGTTCATGAAGTACACCCGCGAAGAGTTCCTGCTCGCGCTGGGCACCGCATCCACCGAATCGGTGATGCCGCGGATCATGGCCAAGCTGGCCAACGCCGGCTGCCCGCGCAGCACCACCGGCCTGGTCATCCCCACCGGCTACTCCTTCAACCTCGACGGCGCCGCGATCTACCTCTCGATCTCGCTGCTGTTCCTGGCCCAGGCCTTCGGACACCAGCTCGACCTCGGCCAGCAGCTCGTGGCCCTGGGCATCCTCATGCTCACGTCCAAGGGCATGGCCGGCGTCCCCGGTTCGGCGTTCCTCGCCCTCTCTGCGACGGCCGGTGCCCTGGGTATCTTCCCGGTGGCAGGCGTCGCGCTCCTGCTGGGCGCCGACCGCCTGATGGATTCCATGCGCGTGGTGGTCAACCTGCTGGGCAACTGCGTGGCCACCTTCGTGGTGGCAAAGTGGGAGGGCCGCTTCGACCGAGAAGCGATGCTGCGTGCTTTCCGCGGAGAGGAAGCGGAGCTTTCCCGGCAGTAGTCTTGCAGCATGCAGCAGGACGTCGAACAGCTTGTCGAGGAAGTGGCGCTCAAGCTCGGCCGGGGCCTGTCCCTGGAAGACCTCGACGGCGTGCTGCTTGCGTACAGTTCCAACCAATCCCACGCCGACCGCGTCCGCGTGAACTTCCTGCTCAGCAAGAAGGTCCCGGCGGACGTCAGCGCCTGGCAGCTCTCCCACGGGATCGCGACGGCGGTACGCCCCGTGGTGGTCCCGGCCAACGATGAGCTCGGCATGCTCGGCCGGGTGTGCGTTCCGCTACTGGTGCGCGGATTCCGGGTGGGGTACCTGTGGGTGCAGCAGGACGTCGAGGAGCAAAGCGCGACGGCGATCCTCGCCCAGCTGCCCGGCGTGCGGAACGAACTGGACCTGCTGGCCGGGCTGCTGCTGGAATCCAACACCGCCGAATCCGAGTTCCGGCGCCGCCGGGAACGGGAGTTCCTGGCCGCCTGCGAGGGCGAATCGAACGCGCTCGCCGCGGTGGCCGGCTGGAAGGAAATCCAGGGCAAAGCCCCATGGCAGCTCGTGGTGGTGCTCGACGCCGGAGGAGGCGACGGCGTCGGCGATCCCCTCGCGGCGACCCTCATCCACCGCTCGGCCGCGCTGCAGTCCACCATCGGCGTCGACTCCGTGCTGTTCAGTGCCGGAACCGAAACGCACGCCGTGATGCTGTTCCGGGAAACGGCCGGGCGCGCCATCCACGCCCAGGTGCTGGTGCACTACCAGCTGGAACTGGCCAAGCGCGCCGGCCGGGGCGTCGAACGGCTCATACTGGGCATCAGCGAACCGCTGCCGGTGATCCGCGGCCTGGGCCCCGCCTACCGGCAGGCCAAGCTCGCAGCGCAGGCCGCAACCGTCGACCCCCGCCTCGGCGAGCTGGTGGACAGCCGCGCCGTCGGCGTTTACCAGCTTTTCGACCGCCTGACGGCGCCTGGCGGCTGGGACGACCACGGTTCAGTGCATTTCAGCACCTTGGAGGCCGCGGACCGCAACGGGGAACTGCTGCCGGTGCTCGAGCTGCTGTACGACAGCGACGGCTCCGTGCAGGAAGTCGCGAAGGAACTGCATCTGCACCGCAGCAGCATCTACAACCGGCTGGCGCGGATCCGTCAGCTGATTGGCGTCGACCCGCTTAGCGGGGGAGTGCGGCTGGAACTGCACGCTGCGCTCAAAGCCAGGCGATGGGCGGCGCGGCCGCGGATCTGACGCTCAGCTGTCGGCGGGGTCGCGGAGCGGGAGTTCACCGGAGTCGGGCTGGGCGGTGCGGCGCCGGGCGAGCCTGTTGTCCACCCAGAACGCGACCGCAACGAAGGCCACGCAGGCGAACATGAAAGTGGCCACGAAATTCAGGCCCATGAGCGATCCCAAGGGGGCGGCAACGGCCATCGCGGCCAGGCCCGCCAAGATATGCCACCCCTTGAAATTTCGCACGGATTAAGGGTATCGCCGGGGGTGCAATCCAAGGCCCGCTTCGCATGGATTGTTGCTTGATCCTTATCACGCCGTCATGTGCGTCGCGGCGGGCGTCATTCTTGCCCGGCAGGCTCCCCTGCTGCGGAGTCGGCCGGATCGGCGGCCTTCTTCTGGGCTTTCTGGGTTTCGAGCCACGCCATGATGTCGCTCAGCCGGATGCGCCGGTGCGAGCCACGGTACTCCACGGGGATTTCGCCCCGGTCGGTCATATTCCGCAGGTACGTGTGCGAGATGCCCGCGAGCTCGGCGGCCTGGGAGGTGGTGAGCATTTCCTCGACGCTGCTGACGCTCACCGCTTCGCCGCGGCCGAGCCTCTGGAGCATGTCGACGACGGCGTCCCTCGCCGTCGCGGGGAGGCGGTGGACGGTGCCGTCCACGAACACCGTGATGTCGTTGCTGTCCTGGAGCGAGCGGGCCAGGCTCCGGGCGTCCTCGGCAGGCAGGCCGGGAGTGATGCGGGGTGCTCTCAATGCCATGGGACCAGCGTAGTGCCGCGGGGGCCCGGACTAAGCGCGGCAGCGGGACGGTTGCGGCGCGGGTACGCCGGTGGCCTGTGTTCCCGGGTCGCGGGAGAGCTGCGGAGTCGCTGGAACCTTCCGGCGACCCGGCAGTGTTCCGGCGAATTCAGCGGGAACCTCCGGCCACCGTAGCCTAACGGCGGGGACCGCCTGATCGGAGGAGTCGCCTTCGGAGTGCCTGGTGGAAACCCGGCCGAAACTCCTCGTTGACACCTCCGACTAACGCGCGTAACCTAAATCACACCTTCCAAGGTAACGCGCGTTACCAGCGCAGCTTGGAACAGCAAGCAACGCAGCAACCCAGAGCAAGCAGCAGGCATTGTTCGACGAAGAGCAAGTGGAGCATTCAATGGCGAGAAGCACCGCCGAGGGCAAGGCCGCTACGGCCCCCAAAGCCAGTGGCGAGGCCGCGAACGCGGCCGGCACCGCCGCAGCCAAGGCCGCCAAGGCCCGGCAGCGCGGGGTCACCATGACCGACGTCGCGCAGCGCGCCGGTGTTTCCCGCACCACCGTTTCGTTCGTCCTGAGCAACCGCGCGGATGCCGGCATCTCCGAGGAAACCAAGATCCGCATCGCCGAGGCCGTCCAGGAACTGGGCTACCGGCCCAACGCCGGGGCCCGCGCCCTGGCCTCCCAGCGCAGCGACTGGTACGGGATCGTCACGGAGATCGTCACGGCTCCGTTCGCCGTCGACATCATCAAAGGTGCCCAGGACCAGGCCTGGCTGGACCGCCGCTTCCTGCTCATCGCGCCCTCCGACCAGGCCGATGCGCACGGACCCAACCAGGGCATGGAAGACGCCGCCATCGAAAAGCTGCTGGAACAGCGCGTCGAGGGGCTGCTGTACGCGGCCACCTACCACCGCGGCGTGCACGTTCCGGAAAGCGCCAGCGAGGTTCCCACTGTGCTGATCAACTGCTTCGACGCCGACGGCAAACTGCCCTCGATCGTCCCGGACGAACGCACCGGGGGACGGGTCGCCGTCGAACGCTTGCTCCAGGCCGGACACACCCGGATCGGCATCATCAACCTGGACCCGGACATTCCCGCCGCGATCGGGCGTTTGGAGGGTGCCCGCGAAGCACTCGCCGCCGCCGGGCTGGAACTGGACCCGGAACTTGTCGTCTCGGGACACGCGACGGCGGACGGCGGCTATGCGGCCGCCTGCACGATTCTTGACCGGTATCCGGAAGGGGAGGGCCAGCCGACGGCCCTGTTCTGCCTCAACGACCGGATGGCGATGGGCGCCTACGACGCCATCAAGGAACGGGGCCTGACCATCCCCGGAGACATCGCCGTGATCGGCTTCGACAACCAGGAATTGATTGCGGCCTACCTCAGGCCCAAGCTCACCACGGTTGCGTTGCCCTTCGAAGAAATGGGGGCCCTGGGAGTCCGGACGCTCGCAGCCCTCACAGCAGGACAGCCGATCGCTGCCGACCAGCAGCTGGTCGACTGTCCGCTGCTTGAACGTTCTTCAGTCTGACCGCGAAATCACCACTGAAGATCTGCCCCAACCCACCTTTCAGCAAGATAGGAATGAGATACCCATCATGACACAATCCCGGTTCCTGAGGTCTGCGCGGATCACCGCCGCCGGCCTGGCAGTGGGGGCGTTGCTCCTCACCGGTTGTTCAGCCACGGCAAACAAGCCGGCCGGCTCCTCCTCATCCTCCGCCAACCAGAACGCCCTGCTCACCATTCCACGCGAAGACATGGGCACGTTCATCCGCAACTTCAACCCGTTCGCCCCCACGGTGAACCCGATGGTGCAGCAGTCCATCTACGAATCCCTGCTGATCTTCAACCCGGCCAAGGGCGACACCACCCCGTGGCTCGCCACCGAATGGAACGTTGCCAAGGACGGCAAGTCCATCACCTTCACCCTGCGCGACGGCGTGAAGTGGTCCGACGGCAAGCCGCTGGTGGCCGAGGACGTCGCCTACACCTTCCAGCTGCAGAAGAAGATCAAGGGCGGCTTCGACTACCTCAAGGCGGTCACCCCCGAAGGAACCAACAAGGTCACCTTCACCTTCAACACGCCCTGGTCACCGGCCCTGTACGACGTCGGACAGCTCACCATCCTGCCGAAGCACATCTGGTCCGCGCTCAAGGATCCGGAGAAGGACACCAACGCCAAGCCCGTCGGCACCGGCCCCTACACCGAGGTGGACAACTTCCAGGCCCAGTCCTTCGTACTGAAGAAGAACCCCAACTACTGGCAGCCGGAGAAGCAGAAGATCGCCGGCATCAAGATGCTCGCCTTCGCCGGAAACGACGGCGCCAACCTCGCCGCCGCGAACGGCGACGTGGACTGGGCCCCGCAGTTCATCCCGAACATCGAAAAGACCTTCGTTTCCAAGGACAAGGAGCACCGCAACTACTGGTTCCCGCCCACGGGCGCCATGATCAACTGGCAGCTGAACACCGCCAAGGCGCCGTTCAACGATCCGAAGGTCCGCAAGGCCCTCAGCATGGCCGTCGACCGTGACCAGGTCACCAAGATCGGCATGAGCGGCTACGCCCAGCCAGCCGACTGCACCGGCCTTTCCGGCAACTACGACAGCTGGAAGAACCCCGCCGTCAAGGACAACTGCACCTGGACCAAGCTCAACGTCGAGGAGGCCAACAAGCTCCTGGACGAGGCCGGCTACGCCAAGGGTGCCGACGGCAAGCGCACCCTGAAGGACGGCAAGCCCTTCGAGTTCAAGATCTCCGTGGGCGCCTCCTCTTCTGACTGGCTGTCCGTGGCCAACGTGATCTCCCAGAACCTGCAGGCCGTGGGCGTCACCGCCAAAGTCGATTCCCCGGACTGGGCCGCCGTGGTGGCCGGCTACGAGCAGGGCACCTTCGACTCCGGCATCGTCTGGAGCGCCAACGACCCCAGCCCGTACAAATACTTCAACACCTCCATGGGCAGCGCCACGGTCAAGCCGGTAGGCACCAAGACCTTCGACAACTACCACCGCTTCGGCGACCCGAAGGCCGATGCCCTCCTGAAGGAATTCGTCGCCGCTGGCGATGAGGCCAAGCAGAAGGACATCGCGTACAAGCTCCAGGAAGAGTACAACGACGTCGCGCCGCTGGTGCCGCTGTTCTCCGGCCCGGAATGGGGCGCCTACAACGACACCCGTTTCACCGGCTGGCCCACCCAGGACAACGCGTACGCCACCCTCTCGGTCCGCGCACCCACCACCGTCCTGGTTCTGACGACGCTGGAACCCCGCAAGTAGCGGTCCCTCCCTGGGCTGCGGGCGCGCTCCCCAAGCCGTCCGCGGCCCAGGGCACCACATCTCTTCTCCGGCCGTGACCCCCCACGGTTCCGGCCACCCGCAATTCCCGAATGGAGGGAAACCGTGCGCTTCATCCTGCGCCGTTTAGGTTTCTACCTGATCGCCTTCTGGGTATCCATCACACTGAACTTCCTGCTCCCGCGCTTCATGCCGGGCGACCCCGTCTCCCGTATGTTCGCCCGCTCCGCCGGCCAGATGCAGCCCGAGCAGATCGAGGCCCTGCGCAAGCTCCTGGGCGTGGACGACCGTCCCATCTGGGAGCAGTACGCCGACTACCTGTACAACATCGTCACCGGCAACATGGGCGTGTCCATCACCCGTTTCCCCACGCCTGTCACCGAGGTCATCGCCTCCCAGATCGGCTGGACCCTCCTGCTTGGCGGGACCGCCCTGGTGATTGCCGCCGTCGTGGGCAACCTGCTGGGCATCCTGGCCGCCTGGCGGCGAGGCGGCGCGATCGACTCGGCCCTGCCGCCCCTGCTGGTCTTCATCGGTTCCTTCCCGTACTTCTGGCTCGCGATGGGGGCGCTGTACCTGTTCGGCGTGATCCTGGGCTGGTCCCCGCTCCGCCACGCGTTCAGCGACGGGCTGGAGCCTGCGTTCACCTGGGAGTTCATCTCCGACGCCGGCGCCCACCTGGTGCTACCGGCCCTGACGATCGTGCTGGTCTCGATCGGCGGCTGGATGCTGGGCATGCGCAACACGATGATCGCCACCAACGCCGAGGACTACATCACCATGGCCGAGGCCAAGGGCCTCAAGCCGGGACGCATCATGTTCCGCTACGCCGCCCGCAACGCCATGCTGCCCTCCGCCACCGCGTTCGGGATGAGCCTGGGCTTCGTGGTGGGCGGTGCGCTGCTGACCGAGGTGGTGTTCGCGTACCCGGGCGTCGGCTACCAGCTGCTGAATGCGGTGCAGGGCCTGGACTACCCGCTCATGCAGGGCCTGTTCCTGACCATCACGGCCGCCGTGCTGCTGGCCAACTTCCTGGTGGACATCCTCTACGTCCGCCTCGACCCGCGCGTGCGCGCCAGCTAGGGGCAACCGATGACTACCTACATCCATCCGTCACCTTCCGCGGCGGACGCCGTAGTGGAGAGCCCGACGGCGGCCCCGGCCACCGGGGCTCCGGCCCCCGCCACCGGGGCTCCGGCACCCGGCGTCGCTTCCGCACCCGCGCCCAAGCCGCGGCAGGGCCTCATCCACGGGCTCCTGACCAATCCGAAGGCCATGGTGGGGGCCGCGATCCTGCTCGTGTTCATCGCGCTGGCGCTTCTGGCGCCGGTGCTCTTCCCGGGCGATCCGTCCCGCATCACGGACATGGCCAGCCTGGAACCCTCCGCCGAGCACTGGCTGGGCACCACCGCCAAAGGCCAGGACGTCATGGCCCTGACCGTCCACGGCGCCCGCAGCTCCCTGCTGGTGGGCCTCACGGTGGGCTTCGCCTCCACCTTGGTCGGCATCCTGGTGGGCCTGGCCTCCGCGTATTTCGGCAAGTTCATCGACGAGGCGTTGTCCCTGATCACCAACGTGTTCCTGCTCCTGCCGGGCCTGCCCCTGCTGGTCATCCTGGCCGCGTTCCTGCCGCCGGGCCTGGGCACCGTGATCCTGGTGCTGATCGTTACCGGCTGGGCCGGCTCGGCCCGGGTGCTGCGCTCTCAGGCCCTGTCCATCCGTTCCAAGGACTTCGTGGCCGCGGCCGTGGTGTCCGGCGAACGGGCCGGGCGGATCATGTTCCGCGAGATCCTGCCCAACATGGCCTCGATCGTGATGGGCACCCTGCTGGCCTGCGTCATCTACGGCATCGGCGCGCAGGCGGGCCTGGAGTTCCTGGGCCTGGGCGACGTCAGCACCGTCTCCTGGGGCAACAACCTTTTCTGGGCCGGCAACGAGGGTGCACTGATGACTGGCAGCTGGTGGGTGTTCGTGCCATCCGGTGTCTGTATCGCTTTGGTCGCCTTCGCCTTGGCCCTTATCAATTACGCCGTGGATGAGGTCACCAATCCGCGGTTGCGGAAAATCAAAGCCGCTGTAACCCCGGCCAACCCTGAAAGGAGCGCAGCGAAATGACTGTTTCCCAGGTCTCCTTCGGCTCGCACGAGCCGGTCCTGGAGGTCAAGGACCTCACCGTGAAGTACGTGGGCGACACCCGCTCAACCACCGCCGTCGACCGTGTGTCTTTCAGCATCGGCACCGGCGAGATCTTTGGCTTGGCCGGGGAATCCGGCTGCGGCAAGTCCACCATCGCCAACTCGATCATGCGCCTGCTCAAGGACCCGGCGAAGATCGCCGGCGGCAGCATCCGCTTCGGCGGCAAGGACGTGCTGGCCATGGGCCCGGAGGAGCTGCGGCGCTTCCGCTGGCAGGACGTGGCCATGGTGTTCCAGTCGGCCATGAACTCGCTCAACCCGGTGCTGACCATCGGCGAACAGATCACGGACATCTACACCACCCACGCCGGCTACTCGCGCAAGGAATCGCTGCGCCGGGCCGCGGAACTGCTGGAACTGGTGCGGATCGATCCGGTGCGGCTGAAGTCCTACCCCCACCAGCTCTCCGGCGGCATGCGGCAGCGGGCCGTGATCGCCATGGCGGTGGCGCTCAAGCCGTCGTTGCTGATCCTGGACGAGCCCACTACCGCGCTGGATGTGGTGGTGCAGCAGGAAATCATGGCCCAGATCAAGGAACTGCAGCACGAACTGGGCTTCTCCGTCCTGTTCATCACGCACGACATGTCCCTCATGGTGGAGCTCTCGCACCGCATGGCCGTGATGTACGGCGGCCGGATCGTCGAAACCGCCAAAGCCGCGGACATCCACACCGCCCCGCAGCACCCCTACACCCAGGCCCTCATGGGCGCCTTCCCGCCGCTCACCGGGCCGCGGGTCCCGCTCGCGGGACTGGCCGACGGCGTGAAGTTCCGCAACATCCCCGACCTCGCCGAGGCCTCGCCCGGCCATTTCGTGGCACCGTTTGGTGTCGCTGCCGGCGCGGCCGGCGGATCCGCCCTGGAAGGAGCCTCCCGATGAGCAGCACTGTTCTGGGCGCCGCGGCGCCCGCCGCCGGAACCGGGCAACCAGCCCTGGAAATCCGCGGCCTCAGCAAGACCTTCCCCATCGGCGGGCTGCTCTCCCGCAGGTCCGTCCGGGCCCTTCACCAGGTGGACCTGAGCCTGGGCCGCGGCGAAATCGTGGCCCTGGTGGGCGAGTCCGGTTCCGGCAAGAGCACCCTGGCCCGCTGCGTGGCACGCCTCGAAAAGCCGAGCTCCGGCGCAATCCTGCTGGACGGCGTCGACGTCCTCAAGCGCGACCGCTTCCAGGCCTCCCGCGCGTTCCGTTCGCAGCTGCAGATGGTGTTCCAGGACCCCTTCGGCTCGCTCAACCCGGCCCACCGGATCGAGCACTTCCTGCGCCGCTCCTTGGCCATCCACGGCAAGGCCGGCTCCGCCACGGAAACCCAGCGCCGCCTCGAGGAGCTCATGACCACCGTGGGCCTGCAGCCGGACATGCTCAACTCCTACCCGCACGAACTCTCCGGCGGACAGCGGCAGCGCGTGGCCATCGCCCGGGCGCTCGCCGTGGAACCGCAGGTGATCCTCGCCGACGAGCCTACGTCCATGCTGGACGTCTCGGTGCGGATCGGGATCCTGAACCTGATGCGCAAGCTCCGCGACGAACAGGGCATCTCCATGCTCTACATCACCCACGACCTCGCCTCCGCCCGCTACCTCGCGGACCGGACGGCCGTGATGTTCGCCGGTGAGCTCGTGGAGGAAGGCGAGTCCCTGGACCTACTGGCCAACCCGGCCCATCCGTACACGCAACTGCTGGTCTCCGCCGTGCCGGATCCGGCGCGTTCGGGCTCCTATGACCCCGTCCGCCGGGCGGAGCTGCGCGCTGCGGTGATGAGTCCGGCGTCGTGTGCGTTCGACGGCGACCCGGAACAGCCCTGCTCCGCCGAGCATCCCGTCCGCCACCGGGTGGGCAGCCCCGACAACCGCCATTGGGTGCGCTGCCACCTGTACCGTCCCGCCGCCGGCTCGGCCGGCCACGCCCTCGTAGAATCCAAGGTCTCCTGAATGACTGAACTGACGCACCCGCTGGCCACCGTTCCCCGCGGCGAACTCGTGGCCCGCGCCGAGGCCGACCCGCACCGGCCCCGCTTCCACTTCGTTTCCCCGGCCGGCTGGCTCAACGATCCCAACGGCGTCAGCCAGTGGAACGGCACGTACCACCTCTTCTACCAATACAACCCGGAAGGGGCCTTCCACCACCGCATCCTCTGGGGCCACGCGGTCTCCACGGACCTGGTGCACTGGGAGGACGCGCCGGTGGCGCTGGAGCCGGGGTCTGGTTCCGGGGATCCGGACCGGGACGGCTGCTGGTCCGGCGTCCTCGTGAACGACGGCGGTGTGCCCACCCTGGTGTACTCCGGCCGACACGGCGAGCACGAACTGCCCTGCGTGGCGGTCGGTTCGCCCGATCTGCTGAGCTGGAGCAAGGCCCCGGAAAACCCGGTGATCGCGGCCCCGCCGGCTGGCGTCGACATCACCGCTTACCGGGACCACTGCGTGTGGCGCGAGGGTTCCATGTGGCGGCAGCTGGTGGGCTCGGGCATCCGCGGCCGCGGCGGCACGGCGTTCCTCTACGAGTCCGCGGACCTGCGCTCCTGGGACTACGTGGGCCCGCTGTTCATCGGCGACGCCTCGGGTGATCCGGACGCCACGGACTGGACCGGCACCATGTGGGAATGCGTGGACCTGTTCCGCGCGGGTGCAGGTGTTTTGGGCGGTGCCTCGGAGGATGCGGCGCCGGATGCGCTGGTCTTCTCCGCCTGGAACGACGGCGACACCCGCCACCCGCTGTACTGGAGCGGCCGGTACTCCGGGGACACCTTCGAACCCGCCGCCCTGCACCGGCTCGACTACGGTGGCCGGTTCTTCTACGCCCCGCAGTCCTTCCTCGATGAGTCAGGCCGCCGGATCATGTTCGGCTGGCTGCAGGAAGGGCGGCCCGAGGAAACCGCCGTGGAAGCCGGCTGGTCCGGGGTGATGAGCCTGCCCCGCGTGACCACCCTGGCCGAGGACGGCACGCTGTCTTTCGCGCCGGTGCCGGAACTGGAACGGCTCCGGACCGGACATGTCCAGGTTCCGGGGCAGGTGTTGGTGGGTGCCGGCACGCCAGTGGAGACCGGAATCTCCGGCAAGCAGCTCGATCTGGAACTTGAGCTCCAGCTGTCCGTCGGCTCGGTAGTGCGGCTCGGGCTGTTTGGCTCCGACGACGGACGCGAGGAAACCGCCGTCGAACTGGCCCTGGACCCGGACGGCACCTCCGGAACGCTGCGGCTGGACCGCAGCCGCAGCAGCATCGCCGCCGAAGAGGAAGGGCTCGACACCGAACCCAAGGAAGGCCCAGTGGCCATGCCCGGCGGGCGCGTCTCCCTGCGCGTCCTGGTGGACCGCTCCGCCGTCGAGATCTTCGCGAACGGCAAGCCGCTCACCGCCCGCGTGTACCCGGTACTCGACGGCGGCAACGTCACCCTGGTGGCCACCGCCGGAACAGCGCGGTTGCTGTCCTTCGATGCCTGGACCATGGGGGAGATCTTTGGAGGCGAACGCGTCCTTTTCCCTTCATCGATTGCTGAGTAGTTGTCGTTTTGAGCCCTCAGAACGACAACTACTCAGCAGTCGATTCCATGACAACGTGATCAAAGGCGATCTGAATGCACAAGAGAATAGTTGCCGGCCTCACGGCCGCAGTCCTTGGTGTGGGTTTCGCGGGAACGGGGGCAGCTGTTCCCGCGGCCGCCCTCGGCCCTTCTGAAGCAGGCCCAAGCCCGGTCACCCTCAACAGCACCACCAGTGCCATGCCGGACGCCGTGGGCGTCAGCGGCAGCTGGACCCGGACCTCGCAGGGCGGGTACACCGCCGTCGCGCAGTCCGGGCAGAACGCAGCGGCCATCAGCGAGCAGCTCGTGGCGGGCACGGCCCGCTACACCGCGGGAGTAAAGGTCGACGCCGGAACCCCCTTTGGGGTCGGAGCGCTCGTCTTCCGGGCCACCCCCGACGCGGGGGCCGGGTATGCGGCCACGATCGATCCGAACCTGGACCGGGTGCGGCTCTTCGACCTGGCCACCGGCCAGGACATCACCACCCCGGCCTCGGTGCCGCTGAACACCGGCCAGTCCTACACCGTGGACGTGCACGTGGACGGGCCGCGGATCTACGTGGCCGTGGACGGCGTGGAGCGGATCGACGCCACGGACCACCGCTACAACAGCGGCCATGTGGGCCTGCACGCCTACAACGGCACGGTCGCTTTCGGCACCCCGGGCGTGCGGACCATCGACACCAACGTGGACGGCTGGTCCGGGTCCTCCGCCTCCGCCTGGCAGGCCACCGCCACCGGATTCCGGGGCGCCGCGCCGGCGGACATCAACGTCCGCGCCGTCGCCACCGGGCAGTCACCCGCCGACGTCGACTTCACCACCGACATCCAGCTCACCTCCACCTACGGGGTGGGGGCGGTCCTGTTCCGCAGCAACGCCGCTGGCACCTCCGGTTACGCCGCCGAGGTGGACCCGAACGCGGGGCGGCTGCGGCTTTACCGCGTTTCGGACAACGCCACCCTGGGGACCTTCACCACGGCGATCACCCTGAACAAGGTCTACCGACTGCGCGTCACCGCCACCGGAACGCAGCTGGCCGTGTACTGGCAGACCGATTTCCTGGACCCCAACGGGGCCATGCCGTCCATCACGGCCACCGACTCCAGCGTGGGCTCCGGAAATGTCGGCCTGCTGTCCTACAACGGCACCACGGTCTTCCAGGGCATGACGCTGCGCGGGCTCGAATCGTCGCTGCAGGGCTGGCGCGTTGGTTCCGGTGCATGGGAGCCGGACGCGCGCGGGCTGCGGGGGACTGCGTCGTCCGGCAGCGCGGTGCGTTTCGTCCCGGCGGTGGCGTCCGACGTCGTCGCCTCCCTTGACCTGAACGTCGCCTCCCCGGCGACCGCCTCGGTGGTGGTCCGGAGCAATCCCGACGGCAGCGGCGGCACTGAATTGCGGATCGACCCGGGCGCCGGGACCGCGAAGCTGTACAACCGCGCCACCGGCGCGCTCCTGCTCTCCGGAACGCTGCCCGGGGGAAGCTTCACCGCGGCACAGCAGACGTCCTTGTCCCCGTTCAACCGGGTCCAGCTCACACTGCAGGGCAGCACCGCGAGCGTCCTGGTAAATGGCACGGCCGTGCTAAATGGCAACGCCGGCACGGCCGCCGGGACGGGTGCGGCATTGGTGGTGGTCGGAGGGTCCGCGACGTTCCAGAACGTCCGGGTGGACGCTGTGGAGGAGTACATGAACGGGCTCTACCAGCCCGGCTACCACTACTCGCAGAATTCGGGCAGCAGCTCGGACCCCAACGGCCTGGTCTACTTCGCGGGCGAGTACCACCTCTTCCACCAGGACCGCGGGCGCTGGGCGCATGCCGTCAGTACCGACCTCATCCACTGGAAGCAACTGCCCATCGCCCTGCCGCACCTGGCCTCGGGGGAGTCCTGGTCCGGTTCGGCCGTGGTGGACGCGTCCAATTCCAGCGGGCTCTTCAACGGTGTGTCCGGTGGAGGACTGGTGGCCTTCTTCACCTCCTTCAACCACGACGCCCCCAACGGCAACCAGTCCGTCCGGGCCGCCTACAGCTCGGACAAGGGCCGCTCCTGGCGACTGGTCCAGGAAGCGCCCGTGGTGCAGAACCCGGGCGGCGCAAACGGAGGCTGGGACTTCCGCGACCCCAAGGTCAGCTGGGACGCTGTTGCGGGCAAGTGGGTGATGGTGGTGGCCGCCGGCGACCACATCCGCTTCTACACCTCCACCAACCTGGTGTCCTGGACCTTCGCCAGTTCCTTCGGCTACGGCGACTGGGTGCGCGGCGGCGTCTTCGAATGCCCTGACTTCTTCTCGATGCCTGTGGAGGGACAGCCCGGGACCTCGCGCTGGGTGCTGTACTGGAGCACCGGTGCGGTGCGCGCCACCAACGGCTCCGCGGCGCAGTACGTCACCGGGACCTGGAATGGCAGCAGCTTCACCCCGGATACTCCGGCAACGCAGGTGCTTGAGGCCGACCACGGCCGGGACTACTACGCCGCCATGAGCTTCTTCGGCGCGCCGGACGGCCGCCGGATCATGATCGGCTGGATGAGCAACTGGGACTACGCGTTCAGCCCGCCCACGGGCCGCTGGAACGGCCAGCTCAGCATCCCGCGCGAGCTGAAACTGGTGGACATAGCCGGGAGCGGGCTGCGGCTGACGCAGGCTCCGGTGGTGGAGGAAGAGTCATTGCGGTCTTCCACCTGGCAGGCCTCGGACGTCACCGTGACCCCGAGCTCGGCCAATCCGCTGGCTGCCGCATCCGGGCGTTCCTTCGAGCTCGAGGCCGAGGTGGGCCTGCCCTCCACCGGCGGCGCCTCGTCCTTCGCCTTCGGGCTGCGGAAGGGGAGCGGCTCCACGGGTGCGCAGGAAACGTCCGTGAGGTTCGACGCCGGCGCGGGCACTCTTACGCTGGACCGCGGCAGCTCCGGCCGGGAGGACTTTACGCGCTACTTCGCCGGGACCGCCGCTGATAACTCCTCGGCGCCGTGGAGTTCCACGGTGGTGGGGTCCGAGCGACGGGTGAAGCTGAGGGTCCTGGTGGACGCGTCCTCGGTGGAGGTCTTCGGCGGGGACGGGACGGCGTCGATCTCTTCCCACGTGTTCCCGGACCCTTCCTCCACAGGGCTGTCCTTCACCGCAGCGGGCGGCGCTGCCCGGCTCGTCTCGGTCAAGGTCCACCAGCTCGGCGACACTGCGCGCCTGACGTCCGCTCCGCCGTCGGCCCCGCTGCCTGCGGCGGCCGGAAGCGCCCGGCACAACCTGGGCGCTTACTCGGTGGTGCCCGGCGGGCGCTGGGAAAGCACGGGTGCCGGGCTGGCCGGAACCTTCGACAAGGACTCCACGGCCATGAGTCCGTCGTCGTTCACGGACGTGCGGGTGCAGGCCGCGGTGCGCTTCGGCGGTGAGCCGTTCGCGGGCGCCATGCGCAACCGCGACCTCGCCCCGGAGCACGGTTACGGCGGTGCGGGTTCGGTGCTGCTGCGGTCGTCCGCTGATGGATCCAGCGCGTACTACGTGAACCTGGACCCGAACCTGCGCGAAGTCCGGGTGTTTGTGCTGGTCAACGGCGTGTTCAACCCCACCACCGGCATCCTGGCGAAGGTCCCGCTGGCCCTGTCCCAGGGAGTGAGCTACCAGTTGGACTCGGCGGTCCAGGGGAACCGGATCACCGTCTCCGTGGACGGCGCACAGCTGATCGACATCACGGACGCGCAGTTTGGTTCGGGAAAGGTGGGTGTGAACGTTTTCGACGGCCGCGCCGCCTACCAGGACCTGGTGGTCACGCCGCTCTGAGGTTTTAGCTTCGCTGGGAAGCTTCCGCCTGAGGAAATGTTGTTTGCCCGCTCAAATTTGGGCGGGCAAACAACATTTGGGACGGTGCGGCGGTTTTCGATGGGCGGGCAGCTCAAAAGGCGAGCAGGTCCCGGGCAAAGGCGATCCACTCCGCCTGCTGCGCCACGTCCAAGCGGTCCGCCGTGAGTCGGCGGAACTTCCCTTCCACCTCGGCGGGGCTGAGGGGGTGCCTTGCCCCGCCCCGGGCATGCTCCACCCGCGAGGCGAAGGTCCCGCTGTCCGTGACGACCTCCACCAACGGCTCGCGCCCGCCCTCCGGATCCCGCACAACCTCGATGCGCGCCAGCTGCTCCAAGATCGCGGGGCTGTCGAAGTGCCTGAAGTCCTCCGGCATCAGCTCCCTGCCCTCACACAAGAGCGCCAAGGACACCGACAGGCTCATCCGGGACTGGGCGGCGTCCGCCGGCGCGGGCGGGCAGATCATGGGCCGCAGGAAGTCGTTGACGTGCACCCGCACGGCCCGGATATCCGCGGGCTCCAGGCCCTCCGCGGCGAGGATGTCCAGGAATGCGTCGATGGCAGAGTGGGCGCTGCGGCAACTGGCGTAGGGCTTGATGGCCGAGTGTTCGAAGTGCCACACGGAGCCCAAACCTTCCACTAGGAGACCGGGTTCCACTTTGCCGGAGCCGGCGCCGTCCGGGCCGCCGTGGGTGGCGAAGAACCCTCCCCACACCGGCTCGAACACCTGCTGCGGACCGCTCGCGCCCGCCTGCGCCAGGAGCGCGGCTTCAAGCCCTGCCCGCGCGGCCTTCCCCGGGTGGAATTGCTTGGTCATGCTGCCGTCGGCGGAGAATGCCCAGCTGCCGGCGCTTGAACTCGCCGCGATGCCCAAGGCCGACGCCGACTGCCGGCCGTCCAGCCCCAGCATCACCGAGGCGGCGGCCGCCGCCGCGAACACGCCGCAGGTCGCCGTCGAATGCCAGCCGCGGGCGTTGTGCCGCTCGTAGCCGCCGAGTGCGAGCTGCACCCGGCGTCCCACCTCATAGCCGGCCACCAGCGCAGGGAGGAGCCGCCCGCCCGGGCGGGCGCCGCCGTCGGGCGTGTCCCCAGCAGGAAGAAGCGAAAGCAACACCGGGACCACCACCGCACCGGAGTGGTCGCAACCTTCGGTGTCGTCGATCTCAAGGCAGTGGGCGGCCACGGCATTGACGAAGGCGGCGTCCAGCGGATCCACGGTGGCGCCGTGATGCCACAAACCAGCGACGCCGGCCAGCGGCACCGGCCCGGGCCGGCGGAACACCTTACGCGCGGCTTGGGCCGCGGGCTCGTCCTGGCCGGCCACCATGGCGCCGAGCGTGTCGAGGAGATGGTCGGAGGCCTTCCGGGCCTGCCCGGGGGAGAGCGGCTGGCTGGCCATCCCGGCCACCCAATCCCCCAAACGCACGGCCAGCGGCGGCGCCTGGGTGCGGGCCGCCGTCGTCATGATTCCAGTGGCGCCAGGTCGAGGAACCGGCGGTAGGGGTGGTCCGTTTCCACCGGTTGCCCGGCCCAGTGAGCGGCAAGCTCGCCGCAGGTGGCAACCCAGGCCTCGCCGGAGTCCAGGATGGAGCTCAGGAAGTCCTCCAGCAGCCGCGCCCGCCCCGGGGTGCCCATGATCTCGGCGTTGAGCCGGAGTATGAGCACGGTGCCGAAGCGCCGGGCCGCGGCGAACTCGATGTCCCAGTTGTCCCGGACGGCGTCCAGGCTCTGGATGCGCGACTGCCCGGGCGGGAACGGCGGATCCAAGTTGAAGCCCAGGTACTGCAGGTCCTCCAGCTCGTAGCGGAAGGGAAGTTCCAGGACGCCGGAGTCGCCCAGCGGGAAGGGACGGTCGTCGCCCGGCAGGGAGGAGGACCACTCGAAACCGGCCGCGGCCATGGCCTCCGGGAAGCCGGGCTTCCACTCGCCGGAGGGCGTGCGGAGTCCGCGGACCTGCGCACCGGACGCTTCCCGAAGCGCGCGGGCGCCGTCGAGCATCTCCGCCACCTGGGCGTCGAGGTCCAGACCGTCGAAGTCCAGGTGGTGCATGCCGTGGCAGGCGAGCTCGTGCCCGCCGGCCAGCACGGACCGGACCAGTTCCGGGTGCTGCTGCGCGATCGCCCCCGGAACGAACCAGCTGGCCGCCACGCCCAGCCGCTCCAGCACGCGCAGGAGCCGGGCGGCGCCGTGGTCCGGGCCGTACTGCCCCACGGAACGGGACTTCAGGCGGTCCCGGTGCCCGGGGTCGAGGGCCAGGAAGGGCAGGTCGCCGTCGACGTCGATGGTGACGACGACGGCGCAGCGCGCCCCCTGCGGCCAGCCCGGCTCTTGCGGACGGACGGCCGCGGAGGTGCCGGCCGCCGTCGGGAGTTCCGGAGTGGTGTTCATCGCGGGTGCCTTTCGTTCCAGTCCTCGGCCACGGCCCGGGAAGTGGTTATCCGGACCCGGCCGGAGTCCGCGAGCGTGCCGAGGAACTCGTCCAGCATCAGAGCCCGGCCCGGGGTGCCGATGACCTTGGGGTGCCAGATAGTGCTGACTAGCAGGCCTTCGTCCGCCGCCGCGAGGATCTCGTCCCGCCAGCCGTTGAAGACCGGCCGGTAAGGCGCCACCCGGTCCAGCCCGGACGGGAAGTTCGGGGCGCGGTGGTAGGCGAAAGCGGTGTAGTCGTCGAAGAGGGATTTGGCGGGCAGTTCAATGAGCCCGTTGTCCGCGTGCCGGAAGGGCAGGTCGCCGTTTCGCAGCGAACTGGAATACAGCAGCCCTTCCTCGGCCAGGAGCTGCGCGGTCCGCGGGTGCCAGTCGCCGGAAGGGGCACGGAAGCCTGCCCCGGGGGCGCCGAGCAGCTGCCGGAAGATGTCCCGGCTGCGGCGGATGATGGCCCGCTGTTCCTCTTCGGGTTTGCCGAAAAACACTTCGTGACGGTGCCCGTGGTGGGCCATTTCGTGGCCGTCCTCCAGCACCCTCCGGCAGAGCTCCGGCCACTGTTCCACCACCCAGGACGGAGTGAAGAACGTGGCGGTGAGTCCGTGGCCGGCCAGGATGTCCAGGATCCGGGGCATGGCCCGGTGCGGGCCGTACGCTCCCAAGGTGAAGTAGCCCGGCTTGCGCCAGAGGGCTCCGGTGAGCATGGCGTTGCCGGTAGGTCCGTCAAGGTCGAAGGCCAAGGCCAGTGTGGCGCGGCCCGGTGTGGCGCTGTCCGGGGTGGCGGGGGCCTCCACACCGGCCCTGGCGTTGTCAGGCTTCACCGCTTACTTGACCCCGTTCAGGACCGGATCCGTCAGGCCGTATCCCACGTTGTGGGAGTCCAGGATCTTCTTCAGGGTGCCGTCCGCTTTCATGTCCTGGAAAGCCTTGACCACCTTGTCCTGGAGTGCCGCGTTTCCCTTCTTGGTGGCGGCGCCGAACGGAAGCTCGTTGACGTTGCCCAGGACCATGGCGTACTTGCCTGGGTTCTTCTTCTCGAAATAGACAAGGTTCTCTGCGCCCTGGATGGCCACCTGGGCGCGGCCCTGGTCCAGCTGGAGGCGGGCGGCCGCGCCGGAGTCGGTGGGCACGATGTTCACGGCCGGTTTGCCGGCGCCCTCGCACTTTTCCTTGCTGAAACGCTGCAGGGCCGGGTAGTAGTCGGTCTTGGAGCTCACAGCGACGCTTTGGCCGCAGACGTCCGTGTCCTGGGTGTACTTGGCCTTGTTGGCTCCCAGGACGTAGAAGCGGCCCACCGACTTGAAGTAGTCGATGAAATCAACGGTCTTCTGGCGCTCCACGGTGTCGGACATGCCGGAGAACACGATGTCCACGCGGTCGGTGCGGACGGAGTTGATGAGCTGGTCGAACTTCTGGTGGGTGTAGTCGACCTTCAGGTCCAGGCGCTTGCCGATTTCGGTGACGATGTCCACGTCCACGCCCACCAGCTTGTTGGTGGTTTCATCGAGGTATTCCATCGGCGGGAAATCAGGGGACAGGCCGACGGTGAGCACGCCATCCTTGATAGTGCTGAGCTGGCCGTCGGCGCTTTTGGCGGCTGAACCGCAGCCAGTGAGGGCAAGGGCGAGGCCGAGGACGGCGATGCCGCCCTTGAGGACGTTCTTCTTCATGGCTTCCTTCGGGGGAGTGGGGGTTTCGAGGGGTGTCTTGGGAGTTACTTGGGGGAGCTACTTGAGGACCCTGGACAGGAAGGCCCGGGTCCGCGGGTTCTGCGGGTTGCCGATCACCTCGGCCGGGCTGCCTTGCTCCACGATTACGCCGCCGTCCATGAAGACCACGCGGTCCGCCACTTCGCGGGCGAAGCCGATTTCATGGGTGACCACGATCATCGTCAGGCCCCCGGCGGCGAGTTCCTTCATGACCTTGAGGACTTCGCCGACCAGTTCGGGGTCCAGCGCGGAGGTGGGCTCATCGAAGAGCATGAGGCGGGGCTCCATGGCCAGGGCGCGGGCGATGGCCACCCGTTGCTGCTGCCCGCCGGAGAGCTGGCGCGGATAGGCGGCTGCCCGGTCCGCGAGGCCGACCTTCTCCAGGAGGGCCATGGCCGCCTCGTTGGCCACGGCCGCGCTGTGCCCGCGCACCAGCCGCGGGGCGTGGGTGATGTTCTCCAGAACGGTCATGTGCGGGAAGAGGTTGAAGCGCTGGAAGACCATGCCGATCTCGCTGCGCTGCCGGGCGATGGCGTTTTCGTGGACCTGTTGGAGGACCTCCGGGTCCTCCGTGCGGCGGTGGCCGATGACCTCGTCTCCCACGAAGACCAGCCCGGACGTGGGCTGTTCGATGAAATTGATGCAGCGCAGAAGGGTGGATTTCCCTGAGCCGGAGGGGCCCAGGATGCAGACCACCTCGCCGCTGCTTACCTCCAGGTCGACGCCTTTGAGGACTTCGTTGGGGCCGAAGTTCTTGGTGATGCTCTCAAGCTGGACAAGTGGCTGGATGCTCATGCGACGCTCCTACGGCTGGTGAAGAACCAGACCACCTTCTGCCAAGGGGTCAGGGGGAGGGCCTTGCTGGAACTGCCCTTCGCGAAGCGGCGTTCCACGTAGTACTGGATGACGGACAGGACGGAGACGGCCAGCAGGTACCAGATGCCCGAGACGATCAGCAGCTCCATGATCATGTTGTTGACCAGGTAGACGTGCTGGGCTTCGTTCAGCACCTCCGAAGCGCCGATGGCGGATGCCAGGGAGGTGGTCTTCAGCATGCCGATGGTTTCGTTGCCGATCGGGGGCAGGATGACCCGCATGGCCTGGGGCAGGACGACCGTCCGCATGGTTGCGGTGCCGGGCAGGCCCAGGGCCTTGGCGGCCTCGCCCTGGCCTTCGTCAACGGACAGGATGCCGGCGCGGACCACCTCGGAGGTGTAGGCGCCCTGGTTCAGGCCGAGGCCCAGGATCGCGGCCACGAAGGGCGACACAACGTCCACAGTGCGGCCTTCGATAAGCCCGGGAATGCCCACAACGGGGAACACCAGGGCGATGTTGAACCAAAGAAGCAGTTGCAGGTACACCGGGGTGCCGCGGAAGAACCACACATAGATCCACGCGATGCCGCTCACCACGGGGTTGGAGGAGAGCCTCATGACGGCGACGAGCACGCCCAGCGCGATGCCGATGAGCATGGAAACGACCGTCAGGGCCACGGTGATGCCCATGCCGGACACGATGGCCGGGAAGGTGAAGTATTCGCCCACGGTGGGCCAGTCGATCTGGGCGCCCGCAAAGGAGGCGACAATCCAGACCAGCACTGCCGCCGTCGCGATCGCCGCAATCCAGCGGGCCCAATGCTTGACCGGAACAATCCGGTAGGTGATGCGTGCGGTTGCCTGGGTAGGCGTCATGCCGGAACCTCCTGGGGGTCGGGGGTGGCGGGGTCGGGGGTGGCGAAGCCGGCCAGGCTGCTGGCCAGCGCGCCGCGCAGGGCGCTCGCCTGGGGGTCGATGTTCGACGGCGCGGTGCCGCCGGGCCCTGAACGCCGGGCCAATGCGGACTCGATGCTGAGCCGGCCAAGCGCCGCTTCGGTGATGCGGGCGTCGATGGCCTGAGCCTGGGCCAGGCTCAGCTCTTCCAGCCCGATGCCTTCCGCTTCGCAGAAGTGCACCACCTCACCCGCGACGTCGTGTGCCTGGCTGAAGGGGATGCCTTGTTCAGCGAGCCAGTCGGCCAGTTCGGTGGCCAGCGTGAAGCCCTGAACGGCCTGGCGGCGCATCGTCTCGGCCCGGACGGTGAAAGTCTGAACCATGCCGGTGATGGCAGGCAGGACCAGTTCCAAGGTGTCCGTGCTGTCGAAGGTGAAGTGCTTGTCCTCGGCGAGGTCGCGGTTGTAGGCGAAAGGCAGTCCCTTGAGCACGCCCAGCATGCCGCTGAGGTTGGCGTTCAGGCGGGCCGCTTTACCACGGGAGAGCTCGGCGATGTCCGGGTTCTTCTTCTGCGGCATGATCGAGGATCCCGTGGACCAGGAGTCGTGCAGGCCGATCCAGCCGAACTGGGCGGAGGACCAAAGGCACAGCTCTTCGCTCAGCCGGGAGATGTCCGTGGCCAGCATGGCGGTGGCGTACAGGAAATCGGCAACGTGGTCGCGGCTGGAAACGCCGTCGATCGAGTTGACCACCAGGCCCGAGAAACCCTGCTCGCGGGCCGCCGTCAGGGGCTCATGGCTGAGCGGGTTGCCCGCCAGGGCTGCCGCACCCAGCGGCGAGAGCGACGACGATTCCCACGCGTTGCGGAGGCGCTGGACATTGCGCGAGATCGCCGAGGCGTGCGCCAGCAGCTGGTGCCCGAAGGTGATGGGCTGGGCGGGCTGCAGGTGCGTGAAACCCGGCGCCGCGACGTCGCGGTTTTCTTCCGCCCGCCGGATCAGCGCCTCGACAAGTTCCGCGGCGGCGGTGGCGAGCCCCGCGGCCGCTGCCCGGAGGTACAGCCGCAGCTCATTGGAGGTCTGGTCGTTGCGGCTGCGGCCGGCACGAAGCTTTCCGCCCAAGGTGCCGAGGCGCTCCACGAGGACCCGCTCCAGGTAGCCGTGGACATCTTCGTCCTCGGCGGTGGGGCGCACGGTCCCTGATTCGTGGTCGGCCACGATGGCGTCCAGGGTGTTGCTGATGGTTGCCCGCTCGCCTTCGCTGAGGAGGCCTGCCCGGACCAGTTCGCCGGCGTGGGCCTTGGAACCCACCACGTCGAAGCGGACCATCCGGTAGTACTCCGGAGGGCAGCGGGAGATGTCTTCAAGGGCCTTCGCCGAGGGGGCGGAGAACCGCCCGCCCCAGAGTTTCCCGGCCTCATGATGCCCGGCGTCTTGTGCCTGAGCAACGCTCATTCTGTGATCCTTCCCACAAGTTTCTCCATGAATGTACGACAATATTTGCCATGAAGGACCACTATGTCAAGAAATTGTATGGCAAAATTGTTTTCATGACGTCGAATGGTGCGCCGCGCGGAGATCTGCGAACATGAGCGGCATGAGTGATACCAAGGGGGACAGCGCAGGGGCATCCACCCACGCGGCCGAGAACATTGCGGAGGAGATCCGCCGCGCCATCGTCAGCGGCGAACTCGCCGCTGGGGCTCCGGTCACCGAGAAATGGGTCGCAGAAAAATACTCCGTGTCGCGGACCACCATCCGTGAAGTGCTGAACTTCCTCATCGGTGAGGGGTACCTGGTGCGCCGGCCGTACCACAGCGCCCAGGTGCGCTCATTTACGGAGAAGGAAGTCCGGGACATCATGGAGGCCCGCGAGCTGGTGGAGGTCCACGCCGGCATCCGTTCCATTGCGGCGGGCAATGCCAGCAAGGAACGGCTCCGGGAGGCGTTGGCCGCCTACATCGAGGCGATGGATTCCGGTGACGTCGCCGAAAGCTCGCGCCGGCACCGCGAACTGCATGTGGCGCTGGTGGGGATGTCCGGGAACGAACGGCTCATGAAGCAGGAGGAACAGCTGATGATTGACTCCTCGCTCTTCGTGGCGGTCATCGATTCCCGGCGCGATGACGTCGAGAAGATGAAGCGCGCCCACACCCAGCTTGTGGAGGCCTTCCTGGAAGGCGACCAGGAACTTTCGGTGCGGTTGGTACGCCAGCACCTCGGCATGGTGGAGCAGGCCGCGATCGAGGAACTCGAACCCTCTCCGCGCTGATGGCGTGTGTCCGGTGGCATGTCACTCGAGGGTTGCAGGCTTCCGCCCCGCGAAGCGTTGTTTGCCCGCCAAAATTTGAGCGGGCATCCAACGTTTGAGAAGGCAAAAGCGGAAAGCCCGACGGCGGCACACGGCTTGGGCGCGGCGCCTTACGGTACTGGGCGGCCGGCTCAGCGCTGGGCCAGCCCGGCAATCCGGTGATTCAGTACTCGCCCTTGATCACGAAGAATGAGCCCCGGATTTCGCCGGCCAGCTTGGACTTTTGGCGGGCGAACTTGAAGCGCTCCGCAAGTTCTTCGGGCACCTCCATGCCCTGCGACAGCTTGAATCCCACGGCGCGCTTGCCGCCCTCCGCCAAGCTGTACATCACGTTGACGGACAGGCCGGATTCGTAGAAGACATAATCCATGCGCAGGCCGTCGACCTCGAAGGAGGACACCTCC
Organism: Arthrobacter celericrescens; assembly: GCF_003614925.1. Taxonomy (GTDB): domain Bacteria; phylum Actinomycetota; class Actinomycetes; order Actinomycetales; family Micrococcaceae; genus Arthrobacter; species Arthrobacter celericrescens. The sequence goes on along the minus strand of NZ_QYLP01000021.1, from coordinate 63,382 downwards.
AGCGGGGTGGAGGCGATGGTGATTTCGCGCTCCTCGGCCAGGATGCGGTGGATCCGCTCCAGGATCTCCGGGGCCTCCGCCGCGGGGGTGACCGTGAAGACATGGCCGTACTTGTTCTTGTAGTAGCGGGCCTCGTTGGCGCGCAGTCCGGCGAGGGCCTCGGCCACCGGGGACGACTCCAGGCCAGTGGCGGAGACCTGCTCAAAATCAACGATGTACGGCATGCACCCTCCCGAAAGACGTCCTGTCACGACCACCATAGCGACGTTTCAGTAGTGGTACCTGGCCTGCAGGATGGTCACGTACTTGTCATCGGCCAGGTAGACAAGCCGGTTGCTTTCGTCGATGCGCCGCGACCACGCTCCGGCGAGGGCGTGTTTGAGTGGTTCCGGCTTGCCGATACCGTCGTACGGGTCGTCTCGGAGGGTGTCTGCGATGAGCTGGTTTATCCGCAGAAATGTCTTGTCCCGGACCCGCCAAGAGAGGTAGTCCTCCCAGCCTTCACTGGTCCAGGCGAGCTTGCGCTCCGTCACGGTTTGAGGAGCCCGTGCTCCACAGCGCCGCCTGAGCGGGCGCTCTCCACTGCCGAAACCAGGCGCCTCGCGTTCTTCGGGGAACGCAGAAGGATGCTCGTTTCAATGAGGGAGTCATACTCATCCTTGGACATGAGTATTGCCGAGCCGCGCCGCGACGTGATTTCGATTTCGGTGTGATCGAGATTGACCCGTTCGATCAGCCCGAACAGGTCCCGCCGCGCTTCGCTGGTTGTTATTGCCACGCCAAACCCTCCTACTGGTACCACTTAACGTACCAGTAGGAGGTTCCTGTCGGCCTGCGGGGCGCCTCAGCCCAACGGCAGCGCCGGGTCCAACTCCGGGGTGTGCGCGGTCATGCTGATCAGCCGGCCGTGGGCCCCGAAGGTAAAGTGCACGGGTTCGGTGCCGGCCTCGTCCCAGCCGAAGAGGTAGCCGTGCGAGCGGATGGCCCGCACGTCGCGGTGATCGGCGATGGTCACGGAACCGCAGGGGATCACTTTTTCGCGCCATGTGAAGACGTAGATTCCCGGGCGGATCTGGAAGGTGGTGTTGGTGTCAGTGTCGGCCAGGCCGCGCTCGGGTCCGGCCAGGCACTGCCACGTGTACCACTGCGGGCTCAGGTAGATGTGCTCGTAGGCGTGGATGTCGCTGTACACCCACTCCACCCGGCGGCCGATCAGGGCCGTGGTCTCCGCCACCGGCTCGCCCGTGGGCTCGGACCCGGCGATTACGCCGGGCAGGAACTCGTGGCGGACTGCGGTTTCGCCCGGTTCAGCGTGCCCGAGGACGGCGCCGATGAACAACGCCCGGCCGAAGTCGAGGTCCAGGAACAGGGACACCGAGAACTCCGGGTCCGCACCAGACTGCCACTGGGCGTAGTACAGGCCCTCGGCCACGGCGAACGCCTCGTATCGGTCCTCCCCGGACCGTCCTCCGGCGCTCCAGGCCACGGTGCCGGCGTCGAACTCGAAAACGAAGCTGCCACCGTCGGACCTGCCGCCGTCGATCTTCACGGTCAGCTTGGTGCCGGCCAGGTCCTGGACCGGGGTGGCCTTGTTGGCGTCGAAACCGGGCGCCAGGCCGTCCAGGGGCAGCCAGGTGGAGGTGTCGAGGAGGTTGTTGCTCATGGTGTGTCCTTAGGTGCAGCCGGCGGCTCGAGGACCGGCCGTCGGCGATGGCGGCATCGGGCCCGCTGTGTGCCGGGTCACGTTGCGCGGCGGGCTTGGCTCCCAGCGTAGGGATGCTCCCGGGCCGCGTCCTTGTCTGCGAGCGAAGGCCGCTTGTCGAAACTGGCAAGGCCGTTCCCTCCCGTGCGTGCGCCCGGCGACAAGTCGCGTACGCGGCCGGTCAAGCGGTCAGGCGGTGCCCGCTGGCAGCATGAGGGAAAGCCTCGGACTCTTAGCCAAGGAGCACCAGTGACCAGTTCCAAACCACTCACCGGACAGGTGGCCCTCGTGACAGGCGGCGGCACCGGCATCGGCGAGGCCATCGCCGCCAGGCTGCTGCAGGAAGGTGCGGCTGTCGCCGTCGTCGGCCGCCGCCGGGAGCCGCTGGACGCCGTCGCGCAGAAGCATGGCGCCTTCCCGGTGGTCGCGGACGTGGCCGATGCCGCGCAGGCGCGGGCCGCCGTCGACGCCGTGATGACCGAGTTCGGCCGACTGGACATGGTGGTGGCCAACGCGGGCGGGCACGGTTTCGCGTCCGTGGAGGACACCGACGACGCCGCCTGGCAGGCGAGCCTGAACGCGAACCTGACCACGGCCTTCACTACGCTGCGCGAGGCCTTGCCGCAGCTGAAACAGAACGGCGGCCGTGCCGTGGTGGTGTCCTCCCTGGCCGGGCTGTTCGCGGGTCCGAACGTGGCCGGATACACCGTCGGAAAGCACGCACTGATCGGGCTCACCAGGTCCCTGGCCCGTGACTACGGCCGGCACGGCGTCCGGGTGAACGCGCTCTGCCCGGGCTGGGTCCGCACCCCGATGGCCGACGCCGAGATGGACCAGTTCGCCGAAGGCGCCGGACTGCCCGGCCGCGAGGAAGCCTACGGCTCCGTCACCGCGAACGTGCCGCTGGGCCGGGCCGCGGAACCGGCCGAGATGGCCGGCGTGGTGAATTTCCTGCTCTCGGCGGATTCCTCGTACATCACCGGCGCCACGATCGTGGCCGACGGCGGCGCCCACGTGGTGGACCTGCCCACCATCGCGTTCGATGGGGTTGTGTGAACCGCGCCTAAGCGGGCAAGCAAAAAGCAGTCCTCCTCCACAAGCGGCTTGTGGAGGAGAACTGCTTTTGCGTTACGGAAGCGGGACGCTAGTTTCGCGCGGCCACCGCGGCCGTCTCGCCGTCGGACATTGCCTTCCACTCGGCCACCCGGGCCTGGTGGAGGGGAGACTTCCGGACCACGGCGTAGGCCACGCCCAGGATGGCGAACCAGATGGGGGTGACCAGCAGCGCGGTCAGGGTGTCGGGCTGGGTGGTCAGCGCCCACACCAGGAAGCCGAAGAAGGCGAAGACCACCCACACCATCGCGATGCCGCCGGGCATCTTGTACGGGGATGCGGCGTGCTGTTCCGGCCGGCGCTTGCGGTACACGAGGTAGCTGGCCAGGATGATCGACCACACGAACATGAAGCAGACGGCGGACACAGTGGTGACCATGTCGAACGCGGCTCCGACGTCCTTGCCCGCGTAGAGCAGCACGACGCCGGCCAGCAGCAGCACGCAGGACAGGAACAGGGCGTTCTGCGGAACCTTGCGGCTGGAAAGCCTGCCGAACAGCTTGGGGGCGTCGCCGTCGTTGGCCAGGCCGAACACCATGCGCGAGGTGGAGTAGATGCCGGAGTTGGCCGAGGACATGGCGGAGGTCAGCACCACCAGGTTCACCACGGTGGCGGCGATGCCCAGGCCCGCCAGCGAGAACATGGCGATGAAGGGGCTGTGGCCGGCCTTGAATTCGGTCCAGGGGGTGACGGACATCAGGATGATGAGGGCGCCCACGTAGAAGAGCATCACGCGCACCGGGATGGCATTGATGGCGCGGGGCAGGTTGTGCTCCGGGTTCTTGGTTTCGGCTGCGGCGGTGCCCACGAGTTCGATGCCCACGAAGGCGAAGACGGCGATCTGGAAGCCGGCCACGAAGCCCATGAACTCCTTGGGGAAGAAGCCGCCGTGCTGCCAGAGGTTGGCGAAGGTGGCCGCCCCGGCGTCGGACTGGAAGCCCGTGAAGATCATCACCAGGCCCACAACGATCAGCGCCACGATGGCCACGATCTTGATCAGCGCGAACCAGAACTCGGTCTCGCCGAAGGCCTTCACGGTGGGAAGGTTCAGCAGGAGCAGGATGAGGATGGTGGCCATGCCCGGGATCCAGAGCGGGATGCCCGGCCAAAGTTCGTTTGCGTAGCCGGCGATCGCGATGACGTCGGCAACGCCGGTGACCACCCAGCAGAACCAGTAGGTCCAGCCGGTGAAGAAGCCAGCCCAGGGGCCTAGGAGGTCGCCCGCGAAGTCGCTGAAGGACTTGTAGTTCAAGTTGGACAGCAGCAGCTGGCCCATGGCGCGCATGACGAAGAACAGCATGAAGCCGATGATCATGTACACGAAAATCACGGAAGGGCCGGCCACGGAGATGGTCTTTCCGGAGCCCATGAAGAGGCCCGTTCCGATGGCGCCGCCGATTGCCAGGAGCTGGATGTGGCGGTTGCTCAGCGAGCGGGAGAGGTGGGGCTCGCTGTCCCTGCTGGAGGCAGTGCGCTGCCCCGTGGTTGTCTGCTCAGACATATGTGGGTCCTTTGAGTGATTCGCCACAAGAGTGATGTGGCTAACAAAACGACGTACCAACGGTAACTGCTGTCAGCCGAAATTGCGAGATTGAACGTTTCACTCTGAATTTCACGCTTCGGGTAGGTCGCCGATTGTCTGCCCGCTCACATTCCGTTTACTTTAGGATTCCTAACTATTAGGCTTCCTAAGTATGAACACCGAACGCCCCGCTGACGCCCTGATCGATCTGGCCCAGGAATTCCGCGACGCACTGCGCCAGAGCGTGTACGTCCTGCGGCGGTTGGACGCCCACGCCGAATTGAGCTCGGCCCAGTTGGGTGTCCTGAAGATGGCGCTCGACGGCGGTGCCCGGGTGGGCGAGATCGCCCGCGACCTGGGGGTGAAGGTGCCCAGTGCCACCGAGCAGATCATCCGGCTCGAGCGCGCCGGATTGCTGCGCCGGGAAGCCGACCCCGACGACTCCCGCGCCGTGCGGGTGCTCGCCACCGCGGAAGGCCGCGCCGCCATCGAGCTTGCGGACCGCCGCCGCAATGAACGCATCGCGGCGATCCTCGCCACCCTCGGCCGGGACGAGCGCGACGCGATCAGCGCCGCCCTGCCGGTGTTCCACAAAATCAACAGGAGTATCACGCCATGACCGGCCAGCTCGCAGGGCACCTGCAGCCAGCAGAAGAAACCCTCGAGGCTGAGAAGGCCTCCTTCCTCAAACAGCCCAAGGCCGTGTGGGCCACCGCCATCGCGGCGGTCTTCGCCTTCATGGGCATCGGCCTGGTGGACCCCATCCTTCCGGCCATCGCCAAGAACCTGGACGCCACCCCCAGCCAGGTCTCCCTATTGTTCACCAGCTACTTCCTGGTCACCGCGGTGGCCATGCTGGTCACCGGCTTCGTCTCCTCACGGATCGGCGGCAAGAAGACCCTGATGATCGGCCTGGCGCTGATCGTGGTGTTCGCTTCCCTCTCCGGGCTGTCGGGTTCGGTCGGTGAACTGGTGGGCTTCAGGGCGGGCTGGGGACTGGGGAACGCTCTGTTCGTGGCCACCGCGCTCGCGGTGATTGTCGGCGTCGCGAGCGGCGGCGCCGGGACCGCGATCATCCTCTACGAAGCCGCCCTCGGCCTGGGCATCTCGCTCGGCCCGCTGCTCGGAGCCCTGCTGGGCGGCTGGCAGTGGCGCGCCCCTTTCTTCGGCACCGCCGTGTTGATGGCTGTGGCGTTCATTGCCCTGATGGTGCTCCTGCCCAAGACCCCGGCCCCGGCCAAAAAGGCACGGCTGCGGGATCCGCTACTGGCCCTGGGCCACAAGGGCCTGCGCACCACCGCGGCCAGCGCCCTCTTCTACAACTACGGCTTCTTCACCATCCTGGCCTTCACCCCGTTCATTCTGGGCATGGACGCCTACGGGATCGGCGCCGTGTTCTTCGGCTGGGGCGTGGCCGTGGCGGTGTTCTCGGTCTTCGTGGCACCGATGCTGCAGCGCCGGTTCGGCACCAGCAACGTCCTGGCGGGCACGCTCGCCGCCCTCATGCTCGACCTGATCGGGCTGGGACTGGCCGCGGGGCACTCGGTGCCGGCCGTCGTCGTACTGGTGATCGTGGCCGGTGCCCTGCTGGGCATCAACAACACGCTCTACACGGAGCTGGCGATGGAGGTCTCCGACTCGCCGCGGCCCGTGGCCTCGGCCGGATACAACTTCGTGCGCTGGATGGGCGGCGCCTTGGCACCGTTCGCCGCGGCGCAGCTCGGGGAGCACTTCGGCCCGCAGCTGCCGTTCTTCGCCGGAGCCGTGGCCCTGCTGGTGGCCATCGCCGTGGCACTGGGCGGCCGGAAGTTCCTGGCCGCCCACGAGCCGCGTCTCGTCTAGGCCCGACCCCCCAACTAGCTCGCAGTTGTTGTCGTTTTCAGCCCTCAAAACGACAACAACTGCGAGTCAGTTGGGCTAGCGAAACCCTACTTGCTAATCGCGGAGACCTTGGTGCCCTTGGGGACGAACAGGGTCTCAGCCTGTTCCAGGGACATGCCGTTGGTTTCGGGCACCTTGAACATGACGAAGAAGAACGAGGCCGCCGCGAAGAGGGCGTACATGCCGTAGGTGACGGGCAGGGAACCGGCGGCCATCACCGGGAAGCTCAGGGTGATGGCGAAGTTTGCCACCCACTGCGCGGCGGCGGCCAGGCCCAGGGCGCGGCCGCGGATGCGGGACGGGAAGATCTCACCCAGCAGCACCCACACCAGCGGGCCCCACGAGACACCGAAGCTGACCACGAAGAGGTTCGCCGCCACGAGGGCCACCGGGCCCCAGGCGCCCGGCAGTGCGATGTCGGTGCCGTTGCCGGTGGCCGAGGAAAACGCCAGGGCCATGGTGCCCAGGGATGCGGCCATGCCGATGGAACCGGCCAGCAGGATGGGGCGGCGGCCAATCCGGTCCACCAGGGCGATCGCCACCAGGGTCACCAGGATGTTGGTGACGGACGTGGCCACCGAGATGGTGAGGGAGTCCTTCTCCTGGAAGCCGACGGCCTTCCACAAGGTGGTGGAGTAGTAGAAGATCACGTTGATGCCCACGAACTGCTGCAGCACGGAGAGGATGATGCCGATCCACACCACCGGCTGCAGGCCGAAGGCGTTGCCGCGCAGCGAGCCCTTCTTGGCTGACAACTGGTCCTGCTGGATGGATTCGCGGATCTCGCGGATGTGGCGCTCGGTGTCGTCGCCGGGCATCAGGGCGTCGAAGGTCTTGCGGGCTGCATCCTCCTTGCCGTTGAGGACCAGGAAGTGCGGGGATTCCGGTAGGGCGTAAGCGATCACGCCGTACACGGCGGCGGGGACGGCGCAGGCGATGAACATCCAGCGCCACGCCTCGAGGCCGAACCAGAAGTCCTGGTGGGCGCCGCCGGCGGAGGTAGCCAGCAGGGCGTCCGACAGCAGGGCCGCGAAGATGCCGCTGGTGATGGCGAGCTGCTGGAGGGACGCCAGCCGGCCGCGGATCTGCCGCGGTGAGATCTCGGAAATGTAGGCAGGAGCGATCACCGAGGCCAGCCCGATGCCCAGGCCGCCCACCAGGCGCCAGAAGATCAGGTCCCAGACACCGAAGGCCAGGCCCGTACCCACCGAGCTCACCAGGAACAGGACCGCCCCGAGCTTCATCGCGGGCACGCGGCCGTGGCGGTCGGCCACCTTGCCGGCAAGGTAGGCGCCGGCGGCGCAGCCGATCAGGGCGATCGCCACGGCGAAGCCGGTGACGGCCTCGCTCAGCGCGAACTCAGCCTTCATGGCGTCCACGGCGCCGTTCACCACCGAGGAATCGAAGCCGAAGAGGAAGCCGCCCACCGCGCCCGCGATGGCCAAGCCAATCACTTTGCGGTGGACGCCGGCATGGCTGTCGGTCATGGATGTGGACATGGCTCTCCCTTGAGGACTGGTGGCTTGGGGCGGCGCGGAAATCGTCGGCTGCTGACTCCGATGGAGGCGCCGGTGCACTCGCGCTACACAGTGTGGCACGCCACATCCGCGAAGTTCCAGTCAAGGTGATGCACATGACATGCCTTCACATCATTAACGCAAGGCTCGCGCCCTGCCGCGGCGGGGAAGCCACCGGGGATGTTCCGAGGCTTCCCTGCCGTCCGAACCGCGAGCTAACACGCCCTTTTGAGTCAACTTATTGAACGCAAAAGTACGACGGCGGCGGGCGCCGCAGGCAGCGGCGCCCGCCGTCCGGCGTCGTGCCCATGCAGGACAACGCGCCCCGCGCAGGAGGGTTCAGGAGAACTCCTCCAGCGCCTCCGTCAGCAGCCGGCCCGGCTCGCCGAGGCGGCGGTGCACACCGCGGGAGGCAAGCAGTTCCCCGGCAACGACCACCTCGGTCACGTCGCTGGCGGTCGCACTGAACGGCAGCTGCATGGGACGGGAGCCGGCGGTGCGGATCGAGGCGGGGTCGACGACCATGAAGTCGCAGACCGCGCCGACGTGGAGGGCCGGTGGAGCAACCGGAGTCGCCATGGACCGCGCGGCTCCGTCCGTCGCCGCGTGCAGCAGTTCCTGCGGGGAGAACCTCCCGCGCTGCCCGCTGCCCAGTCGCTCTCCGTGCTCCAGGGCGCGCATTTCGGTCCAGGGATCGATCACCGCGTGCTGGTCCGTGCCGAGTGCAATCGCCGCTCCGGCGTCGGAAAGTTCGCGGGCCGGGCCGATCCCGTCCGCCAGGTCGGCTTCGGTGCTCGGGCACATCACCACGGTTGCGCCGGCAGCTCCGAGCAGCGCGATGTCTTCCGGCGTCAGGTGCGTGGCATGGACGGCCGAGAGCCGCCGGGACAGCAGGCCGTGGCGCTCCAGGAGACCGGCCGGCGTGGTGCCGTAGGCCTCGAGGCAGGCATCGTTCTCGGCGGGTTGCTCGCTCAGGTGGATGTGGAGGGGGATGTCGGCGGGCAGCTGCCGGGCCACCGCCTTGAGGTCCTCCTCGGGCACGGCCCGCACCGAGTGCAGTGCCGCGCCCACGCTGACCAGTTCCGGCGGGAACGTCTGTGCGATCGCGCTCCGAAGCGAGGAGAGGCGGTCCAGCCAGGCCTGGACGCCGGCGTCTCCGAATCTGGCCTGTTCGGCACTGAGCGGGGTGCCGATGCCGCCGGCCAGGTACAGCGTGTCCAGCAGGGTGAGGCGGATGCCGGCGGACATCGCTGCCCGCGCCAGGGCCAGCTCCATGGCGTGGGGTTCGGCGTAGGGTGCGCCGCCCGGCTGGTGGTGGACGTAGTGGAACTCGGCCACGCTGCTGAAGCCGGCCACCACCATTTCGGCGAAGACGGCGGACGCTAGCTTTTCGTATTTTTCGGGAGTCAGCTCCGAGGCGCTGCGGTACATCTGCTCCCGCCAAACCCAGAAGTCCCCGCGTCCGTCGTGCGTGCGCCCGCGCAGGATCCGGTGGAAGGCGTGGGAGTGGGCGTTGGCCGCCGCGGGAAAGGCGACGCCGTGCAGTTCCGTGTCGCCAGCCTGCGGGCCGGTTCCGGTGGTGACGGCGGAAATCCGGCCGTCCTGTGTCTCCAGCCGCACACCGCGCGCGACCTCCGGAACTCCCCTGCCGCCGTCGGGCAGAACAAGCGCCGCCTCGCACCAGAACGCGCTCACAGGAGTCCCTCCAGGACGTCGGCGAGGGCAACCGCGCCGGTGGCGGCGTCCTCATCGGCCACGTATTCTTCCGGCGAATGCGAGATTCCGCTGGGATTCCGCACGAAGACCATCGCCGACGGGACGTATCCGGCCAGGACGCCGGCGTCGTGCCCCGCGCCGGTCGCCAGCACGGGAGCGCCCGGCAGGAGCCCGCTGATGCGCCGGCTCAGCGACGGGTCGAAATGCACGGTATCGCTGTAGGACTCCTCGGTGAGGGTCACCGTGCACCCTTCGCCCGCAGCGGCTTCCTTGGCCGCGCGGTAGATGGCTTCGATGAGCTGCGCGGTGACGGCGTCGTCGGGATGGCGGGCGTCCAGCCACAGGTCCACGCGCGAGGCGATCACGTTGGTGCCGCCCGGGACGGGCGTGAGGCGCCCGACCGTTGCGCGGGCGTCCGGCTGTTTCGCCGCAGCCCCGCGGACGGCCAGGATGATCTGCGCGGCCGCCACCATCGGATCGGAGCGGTCGGCCATGAGGGTGGTGCCGGCGTGGTTGCCCTGGCCATGCACGCTCAGCTTCCAGCGGCCGTGGCCCAGGATCGAGCTTCCGACGGCGACGGCCGGGCCACCGTTCCCCAGCCCCTTGCCCTGTTCCACGTGCAGTTCGACGAAGTCGCCGATCCGGGCAAGGGCTTCCGGGTCGGGGCCGACGTGCCGGGGGTCGAGGCCGTTGGCCCGGGCGACGTCGGCGAAGGTGTCGCCGCCGGCGTCGCGCAGGTTCAGCGCCTTGTCGACGCCGATGGCGCCGGTCAGGAGCCGCGACCCCAGGCAGGCCACGCCGAAGCGGGAGCCTTCTTCTTCGGGGAACACCGTGATGGCGAGCGGGCGGGGCGGCTGGACGCCGCGGGCCTTGAGGATGTCGACGGCGGCCAGTGCGGATGCGACGCCCAGCGGTCCGTCGAACGCGCCTCCGCCGGGGACCGAGTCGAGGTGGCTTCCGGTGACCAGGGCGCCGTCCTGCGGTTGTCCCCACCAGGCCCAGATGATCCCGTTGCGGTCGGTCTCGACGTCGAGGCCGCGCTGCTGGGCCTGCTCGATGAACCACTGCCTGAGGTCGATTTCCGGCGTCGAATAGACGGCCCGCGAGTAGCCTCCGCGCACCGCATCGCGGCCTACGTCCTTGATCGAGTCAAGGAGCTGATTGACGGTTTCCACGTGTGTTCCTCCGATGCTAAGACTGCCACCAAGTAAAAAACAGTTGCCATTAGCTGACAAGGGTTTGGCCGAAATATGCGGAAATCTCTTGCCATGCAATGAAAATTGATTTTTACTTGGTGGCAAGACAAGGTGATTTAGACCACTTGAAAGCAGGTTGTGCAGTGGCGGCAGATTCCTCGACGCGGACAGTGGAAAGGGCGCTGGCCCTCCTCAGCGCAGTTTGCACCGATGGGTCCATCAGCCTGAGCGACGCCGCACGTGTTGTCGACTTGTCCGCCAGCACCGCGCTCCGCCTGCTCCGCACCCTGGAAGGCAGCGGCTTCGTCACGCGGGATCCGGGTGGAAACTTCCGCCCGGGCGCCAGCGTCATCCAGTTGGGTGCGCTCGCCCTGGGACAGGAATCCCTCGTGTCCCTCTGCACGCCGCACATGAAGCAGTTGGTGGCCGAAACGGGCGAGTCCTGCTACTTGAGCATTCCCGGTCCTGGGGAGACCGGAATCTACATCGCCATCGTCGAAGGTACCCGCTCCGTCCGGCACACCAGCTGGGTCGGCAGGAGCATCCCGCTGGAAGGATCCGCTGCCGGCAAGATCCTGACCGGCGGGCAGAACGGCCGCGGCTACGCCATCGTGCGCAGCGGCGTGGAAGACGACATCACGGCCGTCGCCGCACCCATCGTGATCGGTGGCCGGACCGTGGCAGCCCTCAGCATTGTGGTGCCCAGCTACCGCCTGGACGAAGCGAAGGCCCACACATTTGGCGAGGAACTGGTGAGGGTGGCAGGCAACATCCTCGAAGAACCCGCAGGAACCCATGAAGCGCCCCACTCAGGCTAGTGGGCCGGAACGGCTTCCTTGGCCGCGGCCTTCGGGTCCGTCAGCTTCCTGTTCGGCAGCGCGAAGCTGACCAGGAACGCCAGCAGGGTCAGCCCCGCCGCGGTGAGCATCACGACGTCGATCGCCTGGGCAAAGCCTTCGGTGATCGGCCGCGTCAGCACCGGGTTGGCCGAATGCAGCCAGCTGGTGTCATTGAGGGAATCGTTGGATGCCCCGTTCTTGAAGAAGTCGTACAGCTTGGCGTTGGCGGGATCGGCGGCGACTGCCGGATCGCGGAGCACCGACTGGTAATCCGGGTTCGATGCCGCGGTCTTCATGCCGTCGGCGATCTTGTCGGCGGCCTGGCTGAACAGCATCGAGATGAACACGGCCGTACCGACGGCGCCGCCCATGGAACGGAAGAACGCCGCCGTCGACGTCCCCACTCCCATGTCCTTCGGCGGCACGGACACCTGCATGGCGAGGGTGAGCGGCTGCATGCAGAAGCCCAGGCCCATGCCGAAGAACACCGCGATCAGGCCGGGGACCCAGAGGCCGGTGTCCACGCCGAGCGAGAGGCCCATGACGACGGCGGCCGCCGTCAGGATCGCGGTGCCGAGGATCGGGAAGATCCGGTACGTGCCCGACGACGAGATGGTGCGTCCGGCGGTGATGGAACCGAAGAGGATGCCCACCGTGAAGGTGATCATCATGAGCCCGGCCTCCGTGGGGGTGAGGCCCTTGACCAGCTGCAGGTACATGGGCAGCATCGCGATGGCGCCGAACATGCCGATGCCGATGATGAAGTTCAGCAACGAGGACAGGCCGAAGGTGGCGTTGCGGAACAGCCGCAGGGGGATCAGCGCGTAGTCTCCGGCGCGGCGTTCGGCCACGAGGAACAGGACGATACCGGCCACGCCCAGGCCGTAGCAGAGCCATGACGCGCCCGAGTTCCAGCCCCAGCTGCGGCCCTGTTCGGCCACGAGCAGCAGCGGCACGATCGCCAGGGTGATGGCGGCGGCGCCCCAGTAGTCGATCTTCTGCTTCACGTGCCGCGGGGGCAGATGCAGGTACAGGAAGACCACGGCCAGCGCGGCCAGGCCGATGGGCAGGTTGATGAAGAAGACCCAGCGCCAGCCGTCGAAGCCCAGGAAATTGGAGGTGCCGGCGAAGGCACCGCCGATCACGGGCCCGAGCACAGAGGAAATGCCGAACACGGACATGAAGTAGCCCTGGTACTTGGCGCGGTCCTTGAGTGCCACGATGTCGCCGATGATGGTCAGTGCGAGGGCCAGCAGGCCGCCGGCACCCATGCCCTGGATGCCGCGGGCGATGGCGAGCTCGGTCATGGAGTGCACGGAACCGGCGTACAGGGAGCCCGCCAGGAAGATCAGGATGGCGGCCAGGTAGAGCGGGCGGCGGCCGAAGATGTCGCTGAGCTTGCCATACAGCGGGGTGCTCACCGTCGAGGTGATGAGGTAGGCCGTGGTGGCCCAGGCCTGCAGGGAGAGGCCGTCAAGGTCGTTCGCGATGGTGTAGATCGAGGTCGACACGATCGTCTGGTCGAGGGATGACAGGAACATGCCGAGCATGAGGCCCACCATGACGGTCAAAGTCTGGCGATGCGTCAGGACTTCGCCGGGTACCCGGACAGGGGTGGATTTGGACATCGGTCCTCCAGGAAGGCGCAGCTAAGGGGAAGGCGCAATTTGATAGTTGCTTTCAGTAACTATCCTAATTGACGTTGTATTCCCCGCTGGCCCGGAGAAATTTCCGAGAGGCCCAGCGGCCCGCTTAAGGCTCCACGAGGATTCCGTCGGGATCGCAGTAGATGGTGTTCCCCGGCTCGATGTGCACGCCGTCGATCACCACCGGAACGTCCACCTCGCCGCGGCCGGTCTTGGTGCTCTTCTTCGGATTGCTGCCCAGCGCCTTGACGCCGAACGGCAGCTTCGCCAACGCGAGCCGGTCCCGGATGGCCCCATTGATCACGACGCCGGCCCAGCCGTTCTCCACGGCGCTTTCGGCGATCATGTCCCCCATGAGGGCCGTGCGCAGCGAGCCGTTGCCGTCCACTACCAGCACCGCGCCCTCGCCGGGGGTGCCGAGCACGGTCTTCACCAGCGCGTTGTCTTCGTAGCATTTCACCGTGCGGACCGGGCCGCTGAAGCTGCTGTTGCCGCCCAGGTCCTGGAACTGCAGTGCGATGGAGGCGAGCTCGTCGCCGCGTTCATCGTAGAGATCGGCGGTGCTCAGGATTTCGTTCATCGTTGACTCTCCTTGCTTCTGATGCTGCAACACTAACCCCGTTGACCGGCCCCGGCGGTACGCTGAATCAACACCGTTATATGCAGGGGGAGCCGCCATGAGCCCGAGTGATCTGACCGGATTGCCCGGTTCACTGCCCGAGCGTCCGGCGCCGGATCGGGCCGCCTCAGCGGCAGGTACGACGACGGCGCTCGCCGAGCCGGTGGAACGCGTCCGGGCGCTGTGGATTACCGGAGTCGTGCTGGTCAACCTGGGCATCAACGCCGCGTTCTTCGGGCCGATCCAGGTGCTGCTCGGCCAGCAGGCCATCCATTTCGACGAAGGCCAGAAGGAAGCCATTCTCGCGCTGGTGACCGGCTGCGGCGCCGCGGTGTCGCTCGTGGCGAACCCCTTGTTCGGCGCCTTCAGCGACCGCACGGTGTCCCGTTACGGGCGCCGTGTGCCCTGGGTCCTGGTCGGTGCGGTCCTGGGTGCCGCCGCTTTGGTGGGGCTGGCAGGTGCGCCGAACGTGGCGGTCATGACGATCCTGTGGTGCCTCGTCCAGGCCGGGTGCAACGGTGCGTACGCCGCGGTCACCGCGGCCATCCCGGACCGGGTTCCGGTGCCGCAGCGCGGCACGGTGGGCGGCCTTGCCGCCATGGGGCAGACGGTGGGCATCCTGCTCGGCGCGGTGATCGCCGCGGTGGTTGCGGGGAACTTCGCCGCCGGATACCTGGTGTGCGCGGCGGCACTGATCGCCGGCGTCGTGCTCTATCTGTTCAGGAGCGATGACGCCCCGCTGGCCCCCGCCGCCCGCCCGCCGTTCAGCCTGGCGGGTTTTGCGAAGGGCTTCTGGGTGTCGCCGGTGAAGTACCCGGACTTCGCGTGGGCGTGGTTGACCCGGCTGCTGGTCAACATCGGCAACCACATGGTCACCTTGTACCTGCTGTTCTTCCTCAAGGATGCGGTGCACCTCGAGGAGACGCAGGGCATCGCGCCGGAGTTCGGCGTTCTGATCCTCACCGGGCTGTATGCGGTGATGGTGATCATCACCAGCGTGGTCGGCGGCGCGCTCAGCGACCGCATGGGCAAGCGGAAGCCGCTGGTGATCGCGTCCTCCGTGGTGATTGCCGCGGCCAGCCTGATCCTTGGCTTCGCCCCCACCTGGGCCGGGGCCATCACCGGTGCCGTGGTGCTCGGCGTCGGCTTTGGCGCGTACCTGGCCGTGGATTTTGCGCTCATCACGCAGGTCCTGCCCACGGCGCTGGACCGCGGCCGGGACCTCGGCGTGATCAACGTGGCCAACTCGCTGCCGCAGGTGATCGCGCCGCTGATCGCCTTCCCGTTCGTCACCTACTGGGGCGGCTACGTGTCCCTCTATGTGGCCGCTGCGGTGATCGGGCTGTTGGGTGCGGTGTTCGTGGTGAAGATCAAGAGCGTGGCGTAGCTTTCGCGAGCCGGATCGGGCGCGGGCCCGGTGGGGCGGTCAGAACACAGCGCTGAACTGGTTCCAGCCGCCGCCGACGACGGCGCGGCCCTTGAACCTAACGTTTGCGTTGGGGTCACCGTTGCCGAAGTACATCCACATGGTTCCTGTTGGGGTGATGCCGTAGACGTCAACCTTGCCGTCGCCATTGAAGTCCCCGGAGGCGCAAATCCGGGAAAAGACCTCCCACCCCCAAAAGCTGGCGGTGAAGAAATCCGGTGTTCCGGCCCCGAAGTGTCCTGTACCGGTGCTGTAAATAAGCCTCAGATTTCCCGTATCGTCCCGGGCCATGACCTCGTTCCTGTTGTACCCCCAGAACTTCCCCGGTGCCAGGAGCAGGTTGAAGTCCCCCCAACCCCTGCTGATGACTTTCCGTTGCAACCAGCCGCCTCGCCCGTTGCCGGGGTAGAGCCAGACTGTGTTGGAGGTATCCCGCGCAATGAGGTCGTTTAAGCCGTCCCCGTCCCAGTCGCCCGGGGCAATGATGTTGCGGTGGATGTTCCATCCTGTGCCGATCTGGACCTTGGTGGGAATCCCACCCTTCCCGTTGCCGGGGTAGAGGAACAGTCGGCCCTGCCGATCCCGAGCGATGACGTCATTCTTTCCGTCACCGTTCCAGTCCCCGGCAGAGAGCAGAGCGTTATAAATATTCCAGCCCCCGCCGATACGTTGCCGGGGTAGCCATGAGCCCCGGCCGTTCGTCGGGTAGAGGTAGAGCGTTCCCGCGTTGTCGCGTGCGAAAACGTCCATGGTGTTGTCACCGTTGAGGCCCTTGGTCTTATCCCGGTTGGCGATACGCGGTTTCAGCGCGACCGGAAAAATGTTCGTTTGCCCGCTCACGGTGACGTGGATGTCGACCGTGATTCTGTGGCCTTTGTCTGCTGTCGTAAGGACGTAGCTGCGCTGCGTAGCCCTCAGGATCGGCTTGCCGTCCCGCTTCCAGACGTACTTGAAGGACGGCGGTCCACCTTGTGGAAAGGAGCGGACCGTGAACCACTTTGCGAAAATGGCGCCTCCCACGGACACGTCCCCGTCGATTTCCGCATTTTGGACACTGATATCTCTCGGCATCGGTCCAACTGCCGCCGTTGTCAGCGAGGCTGGAAACCTTCCGGCGCGCAATGCGGTGACTCGGACTGAGACCTTGCTGCCACCGTCGTTCCAATAGTGGGAGTCATAGACCTGTTCCGTGGCTCCAGCAATTGGCACGCCATTGCGGAGCCATTGGTAGCGGTATGCCGTTGGTTGCTCGGACCAGCTGCCTGGGTCGGCCGTCAGAGTGGAGATCGGAAAGGCCAACGGTCCTGAGATGGACGGTTTCACGGTGTTGACCTGCGGTTGCAGCAACACCGCTGGGTTGTCGACCAAGAAGGTGGCCTTGTTGAAATCGATGGGCGGCAGCGGCGACGGTGCAGGCTGAAGGGTACGTTGGATTCTGCCATCCCGGTGGTAGGTGACAGTCGAACGGTCACCCAGATACGTGATGCGGATGCTTTGCAGCGTGTACTTGCCACTAGGCTTAGACGCAGTAACAGGGGCGCTAGCCGTTGCTGAGAACGGCCCCTTCGGAACAGTGCCGTCCCAGCTGAGTTCAAAGCCCGTCACCAGGGATTCGTCTGTGTAAGCAAAGCGGACCTCGCTTGCGGCCTGGGACAGAGTGAAATTTACGCTCGCGGTCTGTCCGGGTGCGACTGTTGCCGTTACCGGCGACATGGCAGTGACAGACGGTTCCTCAAAGACCACGTCCGGGTTATCAACCTGGAAGTCGAGACGGCTCAAATCGCCGAGCGATCCAGTAGTGGGCCCAGGCCAATAGGTGGTGTACCGGTGGTCCGGCGTGACCACTGTGACCCACTCGGCTTTGACGCTTCCGCTTGGCCAGCTGTCCGCCTCAATAGGCAACTGGACTGTGCCCTCGATGCTTGGGGTCCTGCTCTCCCAGTAACCAGCGCGGGTTCCGGTCTTGTCGCGAACCACCAAGTCCACGCTGGTAACCGGCTCCGACGCCTTGAACGCGAATGTCGCATTGTTCCCTGCGGTGATGACCGCGGGCGAGGTCCGTTCCAGGGAAAGCAGTTGAGGCCCGGCTTCCTCCGCTAAGGCAGGACCCGCCGGCACCAGGAGCACGGCCGCAAGAACCGCAGAAACGAAGACCACCAGAACGCGGAAAAGCCGCCGAAAAAGTGCAGCGCCAAACGCCATGATTCCCCCAATAAGCGTGGGCCCGACGCGGCCCGATCCCCCGAGGATACTGCCGGGTAAGCCTGGTGCCAACCTCCAGGTCCGGAGCAGGCGCCAATGAGGGACTCCCGGCCCCCTCCCAGACAACTCCCACCTTCCTGCCGTAACATCTACAAGTCACGTAGGATGCCGCCCGGCGCACAGCACAGATCACCGGACATGCCCGAAGAAAACTACCTGGAACCGTACTCGCTGGACCTTGCAGCGGGATTGCCGCGGATGGCCGCTGCCCCCACCACGCCAAGGCAGCAGCTCCGCTATGCCCGGATCCTGAAGGCAGCCGCCGGATTCGCGCAGCGGCAGTTCGATACCGTCAGCCTCTCCGACGTCGCCCTGCGGGCACATGTCCCGCTGGGCACCCTGTACCGCTACTTCCCTTCGCCGGCGCACCTGATGCTCGCCGTCTACCGCCAGCAACTGCGCGAGCTTGGCCGCGGTCAGGCGAAGGCCGCCCGGCTCGGGCGCGAGACGCGCGGCGGCCAGCCCCACCGTAGCCGCCACGAGCTCACCGGGCTGCTCATGGAGATCTTCCACCTGCGGGTGATGCAACCCGCCGTCGAGCACTGCCTGACCCGCAGGTCGGACAGCTGGGATGGCGACATTCCGGAGCTCCTCCGGGAGCTCGACGCCCTCGCCGAGGCGCTGGTGGTGGCGATGAACGACGACGCCGTCCGGGCCCGGGTCCTGCTGCATACGGTCAGTGGTCTGGTCCAGTTGGTCCGCTGCCGCCGGCTTTCATTGTTCGACGCGGAAAAAGACCTCAAGAACGCCTGCAGCCTGCTCTGGGAAAGCCCGAAAGCGAAGTAACCGGTCTAGACCGGTGGGGCGAAAAAGTCGTCTTTTTGCGTGATCTGAGTCACATGATCTGCCGGGTAAACGTTTTATCAGGTCCAGACGCCCTGCCTCCGGCCATCAGCACCCCTGCGGCTTGCCTACCATGGCAGAACCGATGCGGCCAGCGGCCCAACCTGCAGGAGATGTGCAGACCGGGCCAGCCACCCTTGGCCCGAACCAACGCTCCTCGAACGCCCATATTTGTGCCGGACCCGCGCCAGTGGGTCCACGGCTAGCCTGAGGAGACAACGACGTGTCTATCGAAACCATCGACGCCGGCAAAGAAGCGGCGCTCGTCCTGAGCGAAGAAGAGATTTTCACTGCGCACGAGGGCGGCAAGCTCTCGGTGTCCAGCACCGTTCCCCTGAACGACAAGCGCGATCTGTCCATCGCCTATACCCCGGGCGTAGCCCAGGTCAGCCGGGCCATCCACGCCAAGCCGGAACTCGCCCGCACCCACACCTGGGCCGAGCGCCTCGTGGTGGTCGTCAGCGACGGCACTGCGGTCCTCGGCCTGGGCAACATCGGCCCCAGCGCTTCCCTGCCGGTCATGGAGGGCAAGTCCGCCCTGTTCAAGTCCTTCGGCGACCTCGACTCGATCCCACTGGTCCTCAACACCACGGACGTGGAGGAGATCATCGAAACCCTGGTCCGGCTCCGCCCGAGCTTCGGCGCCGTGAACCTCGAAGACATCTCTGCACCGCGCTGCTTCGAACTCGAAGAACGCCTCATCGAGGCCCTCGACTGCCCGGTGATGCACGACGACCAGCACGGCACCGCCGTCGTGGTCCTTGCCGCGCTGACGAACGCCGCCAAGGTGACCAAGCGCGAACTCAGCGGCCTCAAGGTGGTCGTTTCCGGTGCCGGTGCCGCGGGCATCGCCGTCGCCGAAATCCTGCTGACCGCCGGCGTCGAGGATGTCATCCTGCTCGACTCCAAGGGCGCCATCAACACCGGCCGCGCCGACATCGCCGCGGACCCCGCCAGCAAGAAGGCCCAGATGGCGCAGCGGACCAACCCGCGCGGTATCACCGGCGGACCGGGCGAGGCCCTGCAGGGGGCCGATGTGTTCGTCGGCGTCTCCTCCTCCAAGCTGGACGAAGAGCACCTCAAGCTCATGGCCGGGAACTCGATCGTTTTCGCGCTGTCCAACCCGGACCCGGAGGTCCTGCCGGAGGTGGCGCAGAAGTACGCCGCCGTCGTGGCCACGGGCCGCAGCGATTTCCCGAACCAGATCAACAACGTCCTGGCCTTCCCGGGCATCTTCCGCGGAGCCCTCGACGCCGGTGCACGCCGCATCACGCCGGCCATGAAGCTGGCCGCGGCCCGCGCGATCGCCGAACTCGCCGAGGAAGGGCTCTCCGCCGACTACATCGTGCCGAGCCCGCTGGATGCCCGCGTGGCTCCGGCCGTGACGGCTGCGGTCGCCGCGGCTGCCGAGTAAGTCCCCGCCCCGCCTCCCTGGCTTCGCTCCGCTCAGCCAGGGAACCCTCGGCGGCGGAGGCCCCTCTAAACGACGACGGCGGTGCTCCCGTGCTGGGGAGCGCCGCCGTCGTTATTTGTCGTTGGAGGTTTCGGCAGGGTTGACCGGGCGGCGAGCCGCGTAGGCTCGGGGAATGACCGCTGAAACCATCGTAACGATCTTGTGCGGCCTGGCCATTGCTGTCGGCGTGGCGGGCACCGTCATCCCTGTACTGCCCGGAAGCATCCTGGTCGGCGCGAGCCTGCTGGCCTGGGCGCTGTGGGGTGGCGCTGGCGTCACGGGCTGGGTGGTCTTCGGAATTGGGCTGACCCTCGTGGCCGTGGGCATGGCTTCCAGTGCCATCCTCACCGGGCGGAAACTCAAGCAGCACGGCATCCCCAACCGCTCCGTCCTTGTCGGGATCGCCCTGGCGGTGGTGGGGATGTTCGCAATCCCCGTCGTGGGGCTCTTTGTGGGATTCGCCGTCGGGCTCCTGCTGAGTGAACTCCTGCGCACGCGCGCGTTCAGGACGGCTGTGACCTCCAGCCTCGCCGCGCTCAAGGCCACGGGCCTGGGCATCCTGGCCGAGTTCGGCCTGGCCTGCCTGGCGGCCAGCACCTGGGCGATCGGCGTGTGGGTCGCCGCGCTCAGCTGACGGCAGGAGGGAAACCGCTCATGCGGACCGCAACTGTCCGCATCCCCATAGCAACCGTTGTATCGGCTCGGGCATAGTCGGGCACATGATCGGAAAATTCCACGCACTCGTTATCGACTGTGAAGACATTGAACCCATGGCCCGCTTCTATCAGGAACTGCTCGGCATGCAGCGGGTGGAGGGCGACGCCGACTGGATCACCATCGGCGACGCCGCCGACCGCCCTGCCGTGGCCTTCCAGCGGGTCGACAAGCTGATCCCACCGCAATGGCCCTCCGCCGAGCACCCGCAGCAAATGCACGTGGATGTGAAGGTCGGAAACCTGGACGAGGCCGAGGAAAAGGTCCTTGCGCTCGGTGCCACCAAGGAGCACCAGGACAAGACCTTCCGCGTCTATCTCGACCCCGCCGGCCACCCGTTCTGCCTGGTGTCCTGGTAAGGAGTGCCGCCCGCGGGGTGCCCCACGTACCGCCGTCAGCTAACCCAGAGGATGAATCCGCTGGCTTCCAGGTGGAGATCGGCACCGCTCGCCGCGGATCGGCGCGTTCGGGCTGATCCGCGTGGATATCGTGGCTGGCATGGAACAGATACTGAAAGTTGTGCGGCATTGGGGCGCCCCTGCGGCGGCCGTCATCTTCTTCACGCTGTGGAGCGTGGGCGAAGCGGGCAGGATGGGGCCGTGGCCAGGCCTGACGTACTGGCCCGGCACCTGGCCGCTCGTGCTGATGACTCTCGCCATCGCCGTCTCTGTGTGGCAGCCATTCGCGTCGCTAGGGCTCACGGCACTGCTCCTGGGCGGCCAGTTGAGCTACATCTTCCCGGCGATGCACTCCAACCATTGGGCCATCTACCTGGGCTCCTTCATCGCCCTGGCCTTCATCCTCTGGACCGCACCGGCCCGGGTTCGGCTGATCGCGGGCATTGCCAATGTGGTCTTCGCGGCCACGATGACCTTCCTGATGATCTCGTGGCGGTACGGCTACGGGGTCGGCTGGTTCGCGCCCCTCTACATGGGCGACCGCTGGGCGTTCTATAACTACGGCTGGCAGCTCTTCGCGCTTCTTCTCCTCATCGCCGCCGGATGCGCCGCCGTAGGGATTGCACTGCGGCTGTACCAGGAACGCGGCACCCTCTTCCTGGCCCGAAACGAGGCGCAGGCGAGCCTCAAGGAGGCCGAAGTTGAACTGGTGATCGAGCAGGAACGCACCCGGATCGCCCGGGACCTGCACGACGTGCTGGCCCATTCGCTTGCCGTCATCGCGGCCCAGGCAGACGGCACCCGCTACCTCAGCAAGGACCAGCCCAAGCCCGTCCTCGACGCCTTGGAGAACATCGCGGTCTCCGCACGGCACGCGCTGGTCGACGCGCAGTGCGTCATCGAAGGAGTCCGCGACGACGGTCTGGTCACTCCCCAGCCCCGGCTCAGCGACGTGGGACCGCTGGTTGAGCGGATGCGGCAGGGCAGCCTCCGGGTGCAGCAAAGCGAAACCGGGCATCCCGTGGAGCTCGGCGCGGGCCAGCAGCTCGCGGTCTTCCGGATCGTCCAGGAATGCCTGACCAACGCCCTCAAGCACGGCGGCCGCGGCACGGCCGCGCGCCTGCACCTAGACTGGAGCGGGCCCGGCCTCACTATCCACGCTGCTTCGAACCTGCCGTCGTCCGCTGTGAATGGGGGAGCGGACGACGGCGGCACTCCGGTCCGCGCCGGGCGCGGCATCCCCGGGATGCGGGAGCGTGCCCACCTGGCCGGCGGCTGGCTCACCGCCGGACCGGACGGGGAACAGTTCCGGGTCACGGTCTTCATCCCGTACGGATCACGCGCGTTGTCCGGTTCGGGCGGCGGCTCGGCGCCGCTGGACGCCCAGGAACCTGCGGACGCCGAAAAGGAAAGCGCTGCCCATGGTTGAGAAACCCATCGCCGTGGCACTTGTGGACGACCAGCCGCTCTTCCGCGCGGGAATCCGGATGCTGGTCCAAAGCCAGCCGGACATGGCTTTGGCCTGGGAAGCCGACGACGGCGGACCCGCGGTGGAGCGGGCAGCGGAACAGCGGCCGGATGTCATGCTGATGGACCTCAGGATGCCGGTGGTGGGCGGCGTGGAGGCCACCCGCCGGATCACCGAAGAGTCCATGGCCGCCGGCGTGGACAATCCGAAGATCATCGCGCTCACCACCTTCAACCGCGACCAGGCCGTGGTGGACGCGGTCCAGGCGGGGGCGAGCGGATACCTGCTCAAGAGCGCCGAACCCGAATTCCTCCTGGCCGCCATACGCACCGTGTATTCCGGCTACTCCGTGATCGCGCCCGGCTCGGTCCACGAATTGTTCCAGCATGCCGCCCGGACCGTTCCCGTCTCGGGTCCGGACCTAGCTGTCCTGGACGGGCTCTCGGGGAGGGAGCGGGAAGTCTTCCTGCTGGCCGCCAAAGGACTGTCCAATGCGGACATGGCCCAGGGACTCTTCGTCTCGGAGGCCACCGTCAAGACCCACCTGCGCAGCCTGCTCGTGAAACTCGGCCTGCGGACCCGGCTGCAGCTGGTCGCCTTCGCCTACGAACACCGCCTCCTCGGCTGAGCCACCCACACCACGCCCGAGGCGCCCAAACATCCCACACGCAAAGCGGCGGCCGCCCCGCGAAGGGGACGGTCGCCGTCGTAGTGTCAAATTGTGGTGTTTTCGAAGTGGAAGGCGCGCTACATGGCGCGGCCCTTCGTCTCCTCTCTGGCATCACGGCCAAGCCACAGGCCCACACCGACCATCACGATACCGAGTGCAAGGTGCAGCCAGTTGTCGGCGGTGTTGAACGGCACGAAGTTGGCGCCTGACATCGAGTCCCCACCGATCACGAGACCGTAGATCCACAGGGCCAGGTAGACGATGCCGCCGCCCACCAGGAACCCACGTGCCATGCGGGAGGTCCTGGCCATGTACAGGCCGGCCGCACCGAACAGCATGTGGACGATGTTGTGCAGAATTGAGACTTGGAAAATTCCAAGAAGCATGGCGCCCGACTCATGCCCAGCAAAGGTCATGGCGCCGTAGTTGCTCGTGATGCCCGGGATGAATCCAAGGACACCAACGACCAGGAATACCCAGCCCAAACCCAGCGCCGTGTTGTGCAGCGAGAGCCCCATCACATGGTGGTGCTGTGCCGGGTGTGAAGCGGTGGTCATAACTCCTCCCAACCACAATGTGTACCGGCCCGCCGGGTGGCTGGCCGTTTTGCGGCAAGGAGCTGTCGGAACCCTGCCGACAGCCATAGTTTACTCCCGATAACCCCGGAAATAGAGGGGAGGCCCAGCGGGCGGCCTGTAGTGGCGGGGCATGGATAGCATGGACAGATGACTGCCGGGCACCCCGTTCCCCCGGATCACGGCGCCTACCGCGACACCCGGGACCTCACCCCGTTCCGCCGAGCGCGCGTCCGTACCCCGGCGAGCGGCCTCGCAGACGGCGTGGGCGGAGCCGTTTCAGGGGTGCTGCGGAGGCGAAGCGCGGACCGGCTGTCCGTCGCAGGGGATGTGCCGCCGCTCAAGCGGTTCGCCGGCCGCACCGCGAAGACCATGCACGCCGCGGTCTTCACCGGCACCGAGCCCGAACGCCTGCTGCTCCTCGCCCGGTCCAACCCTGGCTGGGCCGGTCTCTGCCAGGTCCTGGCCGGCCTGCTCGCCTACAAGCACGGCAGCTACCTGCGCGCGGCCGAGCTGCTGCGGCTGGGCATCTCCACCAGGATCGACGACGCCGCCAGCCAGTTCTCCGCCGCGTACCTTGGCCGCGTGGTCAGCACCATCGAGGTCGCCGAGCGTGTCGAGGTACAGGTGCTGTTCAGCGAAGAATCCGTGTTCCTGGCCCTCTCGCACTGCCTGCGGGAGGCGGGCCGGACGGACGCCGCGCTCGACGCGCTGGCCAGCCTGCCGGCGTCGCTCCCTTCCGCGTTGGCCCGCTGCACGGCGGCGTCGGCACTCGGCCGGCACCGCAACGTCGTCGGCTGGACCGAAGGCCTCGAGAACGCGGACGACCTGTCCGCCGCCCTCCTGCTCCTCCGGGCGAGGTCCCTGCGCGCGCTGGGCGAGCGGCCCGCGGCGCAGGCGGCGCTGTCCGAGGTGCTGCGGCGACGGAAGACCAGCCTCGCCCTGCGCAACGACGCGCTCACCGACCGCGCGCTCCTGGCGTTCGACGCCGGCCGGCGGGCTTTGCTGCCCGGGTCCCGGCGGGAGGGTGGAACCTCCGGCGGGGCCAGCACGAGCGGCGCGCTGGAGGGCGGGCTGATCCGCAAGGACGCCGAGATGCGCCGGCTCTGGGAGCAGGACTGGAAGGACCTCGGCGGGGATTGAGGGAACCCTTGTGCACGGGGCGGTGCGGGTCTATCCTTTAGTCAACTAGTTGGTTGATCAACTAGATGGTTGCATAAGAGGTGGGAAGTGCCACACCAGGACCCGCTCGATGCGGCCCGGCTTGATAGGGCCTTCATGGCCCTCGCGGATCCGGTCCGGAGGGACATCGTGGCCAGGCTGTCGCGCGGCGACGCCACGGTCAACGAACTCGCCGAACCATTCGCGATCACCAAGCAGGCCGTGTCCAAGCACATCCAGGTCCTGGAACAGGCCGGCCTGGTCACCCGTTCACGCGACGCCCAGCGGCGCCCCGTCCATCTGGATGCGGCAGCGCTGGAGCGGCTCACCGCGTGGATCGACCGGTACCGGCTCGAAGCGGAAGGGCGTTACCGGAGGCTGGACGCCCTCCTGGAAAACCAGGCCTCCGCGCGGACCCCAGAATCCGCGCAGACTCCAAGGAGCGGGGAACAATGAGCAATCCAACCAACATCACGGCAGAATCCGGCGTTCCGTTCGTCGAGACGGTCCGCGAATTCGACGCCCCCGTGGACACCGTCTACCGTGCCCACGTGGAGCCCGAGCTGATGGTCCAGTGGCTGGGCCCGCGCGAGGACAAGGTGGAGAACATCAGGTACGACACCCGCGTGGGCGGCCGCTGGAGCTTCGACGGCGCCAGCAGCGAAGGCTACGAATTCAGCTTCAGCGGGGTCTTCCATGCGGTCGAGCCGGGCAAGCTCCTCATCATGACCTTCGAATTCTCCGGGGCTCCCGGCGAGGTGGGCATCGGCACCACCAGGTTCGAGGACCTCGGCGGCGGGCGCTCCCGGATTTCCATCCACGACGTCTACCCCACGGTCGAAGCGCGGGACATGGCCATCGGCAGCGGCATGAACTCCGGGGTGATCGAAGGCTACGAACGGCTCGATGAACTCCTGGCGGCCGCCCAGCGAGTGTAACGACCCGCCTGAGGCGGGCCGGAAGCGGGCGGCTCAGGCGGTCCGGGTCACGAGCGGGATGATCTGCTCGGCCAGCAGCACGACGCCGAGCCCCACCATCACCATGCCGCTCGCCAGCGTCACCACCCGGGCCGCCGCCGGCCGCGAATGCAGCAGCTTGCGCGACGCCAGGGCGACACCCGTGTAGATCATCGCCACGAGCAGCACGAACGTCAGGCCCAGCACACCCGACTGCACGGGAACGGGCAGCGATGCCTCCGGGCTCACGAACTGCGGCACCAGCGCCAGGAAGAACAACAGGCCCTTCGGGTTGATGCCGCTGGTGCCCATGCCCAGCAGGAAGCTGCGGAGCTGGTTGTGGGACTGCCCGACGGCGTCCTCCGCGCTGAAGCGCGCACCGCGCCAGGAGCGGAGGGTACTGAAGCCCAGCCAGAGCAGGTACGCCGCGCCGGCCACCATCAGCCAGCCAAGGAGCCCCGGCACGCCGGCCAGCAGTGCCGCGAGGCCGAGTGCCATCAGCACCGTGTGCACCACGTAGCCGCTGCACAACCCGGCCACCGCCGGCACGAAGCTGCGCCGGCGCAGCCCGGCCGCAATGGAGTACGCCCAGTCCACGCCAGGAGTGCACGCCAAGGTGATGGAAACAATGGTGAAGGCGAGGAACAGCTGGGGGTTCACGGTGGCTCCTGGGTCGATCCGCCGGGATGGTCCCGACAAGGAAAACCCTAGGGAAAAACGCGCCATAAGTGTTCCCGTTTTTATCTCACTCAACCGCTATCTGGGTAAGATATTTGCGTGATTGACGGAATCGACAGAACTATTTTGCGCCACCTCAAAGAGGACGGCCGGATGACGGCCACGGCACTCGCCGCGAAGGTGGGGTTGACGGTTGCGCCCTGCCACCGCAGGCTGCGCGACCTGGAGTCGTCCGGGGTCATCCGCGGGTACCGGGCGGACATCGATCCGGCCGCGATCGGCCTGGGATTCGAAGCGATCGTATTTGTCACCATGGCCAAGGTGGAGCGCACCACGGTGGCCGATTTCGAGGAACGGGTGGCCGCCCTGCCCAACATCATCGAGGCCCAGCGGCTGTTCGGATCACCGGACTACATGCTCCGCGTGATCGCCGTGGACCTGCCCGCCTACCAGCGCTTCTACGACGAACAGCTTTCGTCCCTGCCCGCCGTCGAACGCCTCACCTCGACCCTGGTGATGAAGAACCTCAAGGGCAACGCCGGGCCGCCGGTCTAGGCTGCCCCGGGGAGGGCGGGGCCGCCCAGGTCAGCCAGCCAGCCAGCCGGCTCCGGCTATTCGACCGGCCTGACATGGACGATGACGACCTGCACGTCCTTGCTGCCGTCGTAGCGCAGGTCGTAGTTGACGTCCAGGCCCGTGCTGGTGCCGCTGGTGATGGAAAAGTCGCTCTTCATCTGCGGATCGGCGCTCGCCGAGCTGATCCAGCCCTCGGCGGAGTCGCCGTCGATCCCGTACTTTTCGACGCCGTCGCGGATCAGCGCGAAGAACTCTTCCGGGGAGTCCGCGGTGAGGAAATAGGTGATCTCGCTGAAGTCGGGCTGGATGTTGGTGGTGTTGAAGCGGAGGCGGTCCGTTTCCCCGCTGATCTCGCCGGCGGGCGCCACAATGGTGAGCTTGATCTTGCCCTCGTCCTGCGTGTTGATTTCGGGTCCGTAGCTGGTGTCCGAGACGCCGACGGCGGACTTCAGCAGCTTGCCGCTGCTCAGGTCCAGCCGGGCGCGGAGCTCGGTGCGGATCCTGTCGACGCCGGCGGGGTCCAGGGTGGAGAAGTCGGAGGTGTTCACGGTGCTCCCTTGCGAAGAGTGAGGCGTCTGGGCGGGTGTGGCGGAACCGGGGAGTTGGCAGGCGGCGAGGACGAGGCACGCAGCGGCGGCCAGTGCCGCGGCGCTGGTGCGGGCTGCGTTCCGCAGCGGCGGCCTCACTGGTGGACCTCGACGTCGAAACCGGACAGGAAGCGCCCCGTGATGTCCGGAATGTTGTTGAGGGGGCGGTGTTCCTCGACGCGGCCGTTGAAGTCCGAGGCGATGATGTCCCGGGCGCGGTCGGGGTCCGTGGCGAGCAGGTTCTGGTACGCCGGCAGGGTGTCCTGGCTGATGAGCGCCCAGCGGGAGTCGGCGTCGGCGATGTTCCCGCCCGGGAATCCGGTGGTGAAGTCGGTGCGGAACTGGAGCGGGTTGTCCCAGCCGGTCACCGGCACCTTCTCCGGGCCGGGGCTCTCCACGCTGTAGGTGTACGGGAACACCTCGGGGAAACTCTTCGCGCCGGGGATGGAGGGCTCGCCCGCGAGGGTGACCATGTAGGTGACGGCCTCGCCGCCCGGGTGGTTCTTCATGGTGACGTAGTCGTCGGCGATGATCTCGTTCTGCTCGCGGTACAGGAGCGCCGTGTTGCCCTTCTGGATCTCGGCGGGGTCGCCGGAATCGATCTGCGCCCAGGCCTGGGCTGTGCCGGCGTCGATGGCGCCCGAATCCCGCAGCCGGTTGATCTCCTCGATGCCGCCGTTCATGTACGCCTCGTGCTGGCGGGCCTGGTCGAGGAAGATCTCCTTGTTCATGTCCAGCATGGAAGTCTCGTAGAACTTGATCTCCTGGTCCGTCATCCCGGCCAGCTGCTCCAGCTGGTCCAGGACCGGCAGCGGAATGTCGGACACCGGGTTGTCGGTGATCTGCTGCGCCAGATCCCGCATCAACGCCATGTCCTTGAAGCCGCCGGCAAACGACGGCCCGATCATGTTGGCCATGCCCGCCCACTGCAGGTCCGGGTTCTCCAGGTAGGCCTGGCCGTAGTAGTCGTACACCTTCTTGATGGTCTCCCAGTTGTACTCGGTGCCCTTGGAGGTGTCCCACGTGGCAGGGTCGATGCCCATCTCGCGCATCGCCTGCTGGTTCCAGTAGTCGCTCAGGAAATCGGCGTACTCCGGGGAGTTCTTGCTGATCAGGCCGGAGTCGGCGGCTGCGTCCATGGCCGCCTTCGCAGCCTCCGGGTGTTCCAGCGCCCACTGTTTGAACTCGTCGCTGGCCAGGTAGGCCTTCCGTTCGGCCGGGGTCATGCCTTCGAGCTTGTCCGTGAGCTCCCCGGCCGGACCTCCGGGACCTCCCGGCCCGTTGCCTTGACCGCTTGAACCGTTGCTACCGGTGCTTGCCTTGTCCTGTTCGTCCGCGTTCTTCAGCAGCGCCTTGCTGGCAGCTTCCATCTCTCCGGCGGCCTTTTTGAGGGCGGGCAGGTGGGCGGAGCTCCAGTCGCTGCGGAAGCGCTCGCCGTCGGCCCCGCGCCATCCGGTGCCGGCCAGCGTGCTGCTTAGCTGCTGGCCCAGGGCCGAAAGCTTGTGCGCCCCGCCCGCCATGGTCTTGGCGAGCTGGCGCAACTGTGCGACGTCTGCACCGTAGAAAGTTCCGGACATGATTCCCCCGAGCGAATGTCTGTGCCCCACATTGTGCCAGCCGTTCCGGCATTGCCGATCCTACGGCCCGCCGCGCCGGGCGGCGATGGGGAGAGGTGCCCTGGGGACACTGGTCGCTGTGAATATTGGAATTCTCCGACAGCCACATTGATTGGTCGGTGAATCCCGAGGAGATCTCCATTCTCGATGGATGATTAGAGCATGCCGTCGAAGCCGGGAACGCCGCGCACCTTGGGATTTGCCGTGTGGAGCGACGACGTCGCACTTGTCCGCGAATTGTTGGACGTCGGTGTCCGGGTTGACGACTACGGGTCGGACACCACTGATGTGACGCCCTTGATGGAGTCGGTTAATGAGCTCGAACCCTTCTATGACGCTGACCGGGTCGTTGTCACACAGCTCCTCCTTTCGGCCGGGGCCGACGTATCGAGGCGCGACAAGACCGGACGCACCGCCCTGCACTACGCCGTAGGAGCTGGCCGCAAGGCGGTTGAGATTCTCCTCGCCGCAGAAGCGGATGTGGATGCCGAGGCCGATGGAGGGGTGACGCCGCTGCATGAAGCGGTCACCCGCGGGAACCCAGCAGCCATCGAAGCGCTCTGTCGGGGCGGGGCAAACCGGGGCGCTCGAGACGGACTGGGCCGCACACCCGCAGGATTACTCGCCGAGGACGAGGATACGTATACACCTCAGGAACGAGCTGCACTAAACGCGATGCTCGCTGGCTGAGCAGCCGGCCACCGCTTGGCGATCCGGGAATCGCGCCCCTAACGTCATGGAGAACACCCGACGGCGGCGGCTCGCCCTCGCGGCTACCCCCGCAGCAGGCCGGTGGTCCGGTAGGGGATCACCTCGCGCAGGAACATGCTCGTGGACGTGCGCACGATTCCCGGGCAGAGCCGGATTTCCTCGGACACCCGGTAGAGGTCGTCCGGGCTGGTGGCTACTACGCGGATGATGAGGTCGGTGTCGCCGGCCGGGGCGTGGCATTCCAGGACCTCGGGGATGTCCCGCAGCGCGGCGATGGCTTCGTTCAGCCGGTGCTGGTCCAGTTCGGCGCTCACCGCCGCGGCCACCCCGCGGCCGAGCGCCGCGGGCACGACGCGGCTGCTGTTCGGCCGCAGCGCGCCGGACTCGGACATCCGCTCCAGCCGAGACTGCACGGTGCCGCGGGCCAAGCCCAAGCGCTGGGCGAGCACCATCACCGGAAGGCGCGGATCGTCGTCGAGCGCTGCAAGGATGCGCTTGTCCGTTGCGTCCAGTTCCTGCATCGTGTTCGCCTTCCTGCCTCTGGCGGCGCTCAGGCCTGGCCAGATTGATCACCCGCCTTCCATTGTGCTGTACAAAACGACTTCACTCCCGGAGGCCCGGCCGGAACCCGGAGCGGGAGCCCCGCCAGGACGGATTTACACGCCCGTAACCACTGCCTCTTGACGCCATCCGATTAAAACGCGAAACTCTTCTCATATGTGATTCCAGTCTCAAAACGATCGGAGCCCTCGGGCAGGTCTTTTGGGACGAAAGACGACAGGTGAAGAAAATGGCAACAACTCTCGAGCTCACGGTCCGCACTGCGGCGTGGACCCGCCCGTCCCGCGAACTCGTCCGGGCCTTCGAAGCCTTCCCGGTGGCAAACATCGGCGATGCCATGGAGCGGATCGGAATCGTCGACGGGCGCATCGGCACGGTGTGGGCCGGCGCGCGCTGCGTCGGTGCCGCCCTGCCGGTCCTCGGCGCCGCCGGCGACAACGCAGCCGTCATCGAGGCCCTGAACTACATCGAGCCCGGCGACGTTGTTGTCATCAACGGTTTCGGGCACGAGCACCGTGCCCTCGTGGGCGAACAGCTCTCGCAGCGCTTCGCGGCGGCCGGCGCCACCGGCGCGGTCATCGACGGCTACATCCGGGACCGGGCCACCATCGCCGAGATCAAGTTCCCGGTCTTCGCCCGCGGAGTCACCCCCGCAGGTCCGTTCAAGAACGGCCCTGGGGTAATCGGCGAAGCGGTGGC
Source organism: Arthrobacter celericrescens (assembly GCF_003614925.1). Taxonomy (GTDB): domain Bacteria; phylum Actinomycetota; class Actinomycetes; order Actinomycetales; family Micrococcaceae; genus Arthrobacter; species Arthrobacter celericrescens. The sequence continues at coordinate 32,277 of NZ_QYLP01000021.1, read as the reverse complement.
GATCGGCGGCATCGTGTGCGCCGCCGGTGACATCGTGGCCGCCGATGACGACGGCGTCGTCATCATCCCGCAGGCACGCGCCGAGGAAATCCTCGAACTCGTGAAGGCCGTCGCCGCACACGAGGCGGAAATGACCGCCGAAATCACCAGCGAATACAACTGACCCCCACCCCAGCAAGGCTTTCTCCCATCCCGGGCCCCTCCTAGACTGAAAGCACCCCCCACATGACAAAGCAAACGACGGACTCAGTGGAACTGAACACCGCTCAAATCAAGGTCGTCACCGCAGACGGCAAGATGGTGCGCAAGGCGACGATCGCCGGCACCATGGGCTCCTTCGTGGAGTGGTACGACTACGGCATTTACGGCCTGCTGACCACCTACCTGGCCATCAACATCATGGGCTCCAAGGACCTCGGGTCCCTGCTGCTCACCAACGTGGGCTTCCTGGTCAGCTTCCTCGCCCGGCCCTTCGGCAGCATCATCTGCGGCTACCTGGGCGACAAGCTGGGCCGCAAGAACCTCCTCGCGATGCTCCTGCTGCTCATCTCGGGCGCCACCGCCTGCATCGGCCTCATCCCGTCCTCGTCGGTGATCGGCTGGGCTGCTCCGGCGCTGCTGATCCTGCTCCGCATCCTGCAGGGCTTCTCCGCCGGCGGCGAGGTGGCCGGCGCCATGGCCTTCGTGGGTGAGTACGCGCACAACAGGCACCGCAACTTCTCCATGAGCTTCATCGCCGTGGGTTCCTTCTGCGCCCTGCTCTTCGGCAGCGCCTTCTCCGCAACCCTCATCACCACCTTGGGCGACGCCACCATGGAATCCTGGGCCTGGCGCCTGCCGTTCCTCTTCGCCGTGCCGCTGGGCTACATCGGCTTCTACATCCGCTCCAAGATGGAAGACACCCCGCATTTCGCCGCCCTCCGCGAGCGCAACGAGGTGGAGCGCAACCCGCTGCGCGCCGTATTCACGTCCAAGCGCCACCTGAAGGCCATCGCGCTGACCATCTTCCTCCCCGCGGTGAACGGCCCCGGCTACTACCTGCTCTTCGCCTACATGCCCACCTACCTGAAGACCCAACTGGGCAGCGGACACAACTTCAGCATGCTGCAGGCACTGACCGTCACAGCCTTCAGCCTGGTGGCGATCATCATCTCCATCCCGCTGATGGCCCGCCTGTCCGACCGGATCGGCCGCAAGCCCGTGCTCGCCCTCTCCGCCGTGCTCATGGCCGTGGTGTCCTACCCGATGTTCGGGCTGATCACCTCGGGCCAAATGCTCCCGGCCTGCATCGCCACCGTGGTCATGGCCATCGCCTTCTCCGGCCACGCCGCCGTGGTGCACACCGTGCTGACAGAAATGTTCCCCACCACGGTCCGCTACAGCGCCTACAGCATCGGCTTCAGCATCAGCACCATCATCTTCGGCGGCAGCGCCCCGCTGGTCATGACGGAAATCATCAAGGCCACCGGCAACAGCATGGTCCCGGCGTACGCCGCGATCGGCACCGCCATCATCACCCTGGTGTCCGTCTTCTTCCTGAAGGAAACCAAGGGCCAGCCGCTGGCCACCCACTAACAGAACCCGTACGACGGCGGCCTGCCGCCATTGCCGGCAGGCCGCCGTCGTTGGACCATAAGCACCACAAACGAGAACCATCGGGAGTCACCTTGGGCATCAACTCAGTCGCCGTCGTCGCAGACCTCGGCGAAAGCTACGGAAACTACACCATCGGCGACGACGACGCCCTGCTGGGCCTGGTCACGGCCTCCAACATCGCCTGCGGCTTCCACGCCGGTGACCCGCGCGTCATGGACGCCACCGTCAAGGCCTGCGTGGAGCGCGGCATCGAACTCGGCGCGCACCCCGGCTACCCGGACCTGGTGGGCTTCGGCCGCCGCCTCATCGAGGCCAGCGAAGAGGAAATCCGCACCGACGTGCTCTACCAGATCGGCGCCCTGGACGCCTTCGCGCGCATCCACGGCGGCAAGATCAGCCACGTCGCCCCGCACGGCCGCATGGGCAGCATCGCCCAGACCGACGCCAAGCACGCCCGCGCCATCACTGACGCCATCAAGGCCTACGACCCCTCCTACATCGTGATCTGCCAGAACGGCCTGCTCGCCGACGAGTCCCGCAAGCGCGGACTCGAAGTCGGCTACGTCTTCCTGGCCGACCGCGGCTACGGCGAGGACGGCATGCCGGTCTCCCGCAACAGCGAAGGCGCACTGCTGCACGACCCCGAGGAAATCGGCCGCCGCGTGGTCCAGGTGGTCACCGAAGGAACCGTCCGCGCCGTCACCGGCAAGGTGGTCCCGCTCGGCCATGATGCCGACGTCGTGCTCCTCCACGGCGACCACCCGCAGGTCCTCCAGAACGGCACCGCGCTGCGCGCCGCGCTGGAAGCCGCCGGCGTCAAGGCCACCGGCCTGCAGGAAGTCCTGGCCGAAAAGGCCCGCCTCGCCGCGGTCTGAACCTGACGGCAGCCGACCACCACGACCGGGCAGGACCCATGAGCACCAACACCGCCCCCACCGGGCACCCTAAGCAGCCGCCGGAGCTGGAGGCCGAACCGTTCGGCGATTCGGCCCTGATGTTCCGGGCCAGAAGCGACGACGCCGGCGTGCGGCGCGCCGTGGCCGGCCGCCTCCGCGACCTCCTCCTCGGCATGCGGCCGTATGGAATGGTCGACGTCGTTGCCGGGGTCGAGTCGCTGCTGCTTGAGTTCGACTGCCTGGCAGTCAGCCACGGCCAGCTTGCGCAGACCGTCCGGCTGGCGGCCGCCGGGGCGGACTGGGACGGGCTCCTTTCCGGAGCGGCGGCTGCCCCTCCCCGGGCGCATTTCGTGATCCCGATGGTGGTCAGCGAGGAGTACTCCCCGGACCTTCCGGGCGTTGCGGAGGAACTCGGGATGAGCCCCGAAGCAGTGCTGGCCGCGTTTGCGTCCTCCACGCTGACCATCAACCTGCTGGCCGCCGCCATGGCCCCCATGATGGGCGGCGTAAAGTTCCCCGGCCAGGTGAGCCGCTGCCGGGAACCCCGCACCAATGTGGAGCCGGGCTCGGTGATGGTGGCCGGGACCAACGCCATCATCCAGCCTTTCCCCGGCCCCAGCGGCTGGAAGGTCATCGGCCGCACGCCCGTGACCATCTGCGATATCCGCGAGGACCCGGCAACGTCGTACCTTCCGGGCGACACAGTGCGCTTCGAGGTGGTCCCGGAAAGCGAATGGCAGGGCCTCGAGGGGACGTTCCTGCGGGCCGCCACGGCGGACCAGCCGGCGGCGGACTCGGACGCTGCCCGGCAGCCCGGGAGCGCGCTGTGACTGCCATTGACGAACATCCGGTGTCGCTGACCGTCCACGAGGCCGGCTGGCTTTCCACCTTCCAGGACCTGGGCCGTGAAGACTCCGAGGCGCTCGGCGTGCCCTGCGGCGGCGCGGCGGACCAGCTCTCCGCGGCCACCGCCAACATCCTGGCCGGCAACGGCCGGAAGGCCGCCCTCCTGGAAATCATGGGCGGCCGGTTCTCCTTCACACCGGAGCGGGATGTGCTGTGCGCGGTGACCGGCGTCCCGGCGGACATCACTGTCAACGGCGATCCCGTTCCCATGTGGGAACCCCTGTGCCTGCCTGCGGGCGCGCGCGTGGTCATCGCCAACGCCAAGGGCGGTATGCGGAACTACCTGGCCTTCAGCGGACACCTGGACACCCCGCGGTTCATGGGCAGCGCCGCGCCCGAAGCCAGGATGGGCTTCCCGCAGCAGATCACCGCCGGGCAGCGCATCCTCCTGCGCACCCGCTACCGCGGCTTCACGCACCCGTACCTTGACCAGCCGCTGTTCCGGCTGCCGGTCCCCGTGCCGGACTTCAACCCGGCGGTGTGGACGATCGACGTCGTCGACGGTCCGGAAACCGGGCGCACCCCCGGAATCCGGAAGCTGTTGGAATCCAGCCACTACACGGTTGGCCCCAGATCCAACCATGTTGGCCTGCGCTTGGATGGCCCCGTGGTGCATCCGGAGGGACTGGGCGAAATCGTCTCCCATGGCGTGCCGATCGGCGCGTTCGAAATCCCGCACGGGGATGAACTCATCATCCTGGGCCGTTCGCGCACGCTGACCGCCGGCTATCCGATCGTCGCCATCGCCGCGAAGGCTTCGCTCCCGATGCTGGGCCAGGCCAGTCCCGGTCGGAAGATGACGTTCCGCTGGGTCGGCAACGAGCAGGCCGTCGAGGCCTACCGTGAACAGCAGCGTGGCCTGGCACTGCTGGAGGAGCGCGTGCGCGCGGTGTTCGGCGCCGTCGGGCTCCCGCATGCGGCGCTGCCAGCGCCCGCTGCCTGAATTCCGCCCGGGCGGCTTGACCGCCCGCCTTTCAAATGAGAAACTCTTCTCAAATGTGATGTCAATCTCAAATCAAACTAAGGACTGAACCATGGGACTTCCGGAGAACAGGGGACTCCTGGACGGCAAGGTAGCCATCGTCACCGGTGCCGGCACCGGAATGGGCCGTTCGACGGCGGAACTGCTCGCCGCGGAGGGTGCCAGCGTGGTCCTCACCGGACGGCGCGCTGAGGTGCTGCAGGAAGTCGCCGCGCAGATCGAGGCCGCCGGAGGCCGTGCGTTCGCCCGAGCGGCGGACATCACCGCCAAGGAAGACGTGGAGGCGCTGGTCTCCTGGGTCCGTGAAACCCTCGGGCCGGTGGACCTCCTGGTGAACAACGCCGGAAGCGCCAGCAAGGTGCTCAACGTCCGCTGGATCAGCGAAGATGAATGGAACGGCGTCCTGGACGTCAACCTCAACGCGGTCTACCTGCTCAGCCAGGCGGTCCTGCCGGACATGCTCGGGCGCAAGACGGGCACCATCATCACCGTCTCGTCCCTGGCCGCCGTCAACCCCAACCTCCTCGGCGGCGCGGCCTACGGCGCGGCGAAGGCCGCCGTGCGGAACTTCATGACCTACCTTCACAACACCTTCCGCAACGAGGGACTGCGTGCCGTCACCATCCTCCCGGGGGAGACCGCGACGCCGATCCTGGACAACCGTGCCCGGCCGCCCCGCGACGACGAACGCGCCGGGATGGTCCAGCCGGAGGACGTCGCCCGCGCCATCCACCTCGTGGCAACCCTGCCGCAGCGCACCGTGGTGCAGGAACTGGTCATCGCCCCCACCGTCCAGCGCGACACCTCCGGAGACATCGAAATCAGCCGCTGGATGGGCGCCCCGGAGGGCGTTGGCCCGGCCGTCCCTGCCGCTCCGGAAACCAAGGCGGAACAGGAATGAAAGCCCGCAGGCTCTTCGCCAACCAGACGTCGTCGGCGGCTCCGCCAACCCAAGCCGCCCCGTCGACCCAGCCCAGCACAACCCAGCCGACCACCCAGATCAGGAACACCATGACCCTCGAGCCAGCCACCGCCGTCGCACATTTCCAGCCTTCCGAGGCGGTGCTGCGGGTCCAGAGCACCTCGCTGCGCGTCCAGCAGCCCCAGTCCAAGGGCAAGCTGGTGTCCCTGGCCATGGGCGAACCCGACTTCGACACCCCGGCGCAGGTCCGCGCCGCGGCTGCGCAGGCCCTTGAAGAGGGCTACACCCACTACTCGCCGTTGCTCGGCGAGCCGGTGCTTCGCGAGGAGCTGGCTGCCCGTATCAGCCGGCTCCTCGGCGGAGTGGCCAGCTCCGGCGACGTGCTCATCACCCAGGGCGGCACCGCGGGCCTGTCCGCCGCCATCCTGGGAATCGTGAACCCGGGCGACCGCGTGGTCATCCCGGACCCCACCTACTCCCTGTATGCGGACCTCGTCAGCATGGCCGGCGGCATCACCGTCCCGGTCCCGCTGGCCGAGGACCTGCACTGGGACCTCGAGGCCCTCGCCTCCGCGCTGGAGGGCGCCAAGCTCTTCGTCTTCTGCAACCCCTCCAACCCGACGGGCATCGTGCATTCCCGCCGGGAGCTCGAGGCGCTGGCGGACATGCTGGAAGGGACGGACACCCTGGTGATCTCCGATGAGGCCTACAGCGACCTCGTCTACACCCCGGAACCGTTCACTTCGGCCTTGGAAGTCGAAGGCCTGCGCGGCCGGACCATCTACTGCCAGACCTTCTCCAAGAGCTACGCCATGACCGGCTGGCGCGTGGGCTACCTGTGGGGCCCCTCCGAGGTGATCGCCTCTGCCGCCCGCGTGCACAACACCTTCAACGGCTCCATGAACCAGGCCGTGCAATACGCCGCGCTGACCGCGCTGAAGACCTGCGGGCCGGACATCGAACGCATGCACGCCTCCTACTCCCTCCGACGCGAGCTCATGGCCGAAGGACTCCGCAGGATCCCGGGGCTGACGGTCAGCTCGCCGGAAGGCGCGTTCTATCTTTTCCCGAAGTACGACGCCGACCTGCCGGCCGCGGCGATGGTCACCCACCTGCGCAACCACGGAGTCGCGGTCCGTCCCGGCAGCGAGTTCGGCAGCCACGGCGAGTTCCACCTCCGGCTTTCCTACGCCGCCGGCACCGAGGCGATCACTGCCGGCGTCGAGCGTCTCGCGGCAGGCCTGGCGGAGCTGAGGTGAGGCCCGCCGGCCTCGGCACGGCTCCTTCGGCCCAGGCGCTACGCTGGGATCTGAAACGGAAGGGGGCACCCATGCGCAGCGATACCCAGCGCAACCGCCGCCAACTGGTGAAGGCTGCCGGAAAGCTCTTCGCCAAGGCAAAGGGCCCGGTGAGCATGAGCGACATCGCACGCGAGGCGGAGATCTCGCCGGCCACTGCGTACCGCCATTTCGCCTCGGTGGAAGAGGTGCTGGCGGCCTTCCGTTTCGGCGTCGGCGAGAAGCTGCGGGACTTCAGCGTTGCCCAGTCCGCCTCAGGCGTGGAACTGCTGGAACTTGTCAGCCGGCACTGGGTGGGCTTGGTGGTCAAGCACGGCGGTTCCATGGTGCACACCCGTTCCGGCGAGGGCTACCTGGCCCGCCTGCGCTCGGGCGCCTACTACCTCACCATCCAGGCCGAGGCGCTGGAACGTCCGCTCCGCGAAGCCTGCGAAGAGCTCGGGCTGCCCCCGCTGGGCGACGAGGCCCTGTTCCTGTGGAACATCCTGTTCGACCCCCGTGAAATCTTCGACCTCCTGCACACCGTGGGACTGAGCCAGGATGAGGTGTCCGCGAAGCTGTGCGCGGCCCTCCGCGGAGCCATGGCCGCCTGGGCGGCTACGGGAACAGTCCCTGCAAAATGACCATCAGGTGTCTGTTGCCTGATGCTTGATTGAACAGATTGACCAGTACGGCATTGATCCGTTGCGCCAACTGTAGAGTCTCTGCTCGAATAGTGGCAGCAAAGGGAAAACGGCCACCGCCGCGACCCACAACGGCAACGGAACCCCCGGCACACCACCCGGACCCCGCCACCCCCCGTCCCGCAAGGACGCCGCCGCTGATTGACTCTTGTTCACACCAACGTCAGTCTTCACAATGCCGGCTGTGCCGGCGCCACCATAAGAGCCCCTGAGCCACCGATCCTGACGGTTCCACCGATCCTGACGGTTCCACCGATCCTGACGGTTCCACCGATCCTGGACGTCGATCGATCCTGACGGTAGCTGAGGGGCTCTTGTGCTGCCCGGGGGAGGGTTCCGAAGCGGCGGTGCGGGATGGGCGAAACGGCGGGTCCGCCGTCGCGCATTTCCGTCGGTGCTGCCGATTACGCTGGACCCATGACAGCAGCCGGCCGCTTCGCGCCCAGCCCCTCAGGTGAACTTCACGTCGGCAACCTCCGCACGGCCATCCTGGCCTGGCTCTTCGCCCGCTCCACCGGCCGGCGTTTCCTGCTCCGGGTGGAGGACCTGGACCGGGCCCGGGCCGGCGCGGAAGAGGTGCAGCTGCGGGATCTGTCGGCGGTCGGCGTCGACTGGGACGGACCCGTGGTGCGCCAGACGGACCGCGGTCCGCTCTACACGGAGGCCATCCGGCGGCTGGAGGAGGCCGGCCTCACCTACGAATGCTTCTGCACCCGCCGCGAAATCCAGGACGCCCCGTCCGCCCCGCATGCCCCGCAGGGCGCCTACCCCGGAACCTGCCGGCGGCTGACGGCGGAGGAGCGGGACATCCGGCGGGCCAGCCGTCCCGCCGCGATCCGGCTCCGCGCCGGCGTCAGCGAGTGGACCGTGGAAGACGAACTGCACGGCCGCTACCTCGGAACCGTGGACGACTTCGTGCTCCGCCGCAACGACGGCGTCACCGCCTACAACCTGGCCGTGGTGGTGGACGACGCCGAACAGGGCATCGACCAGGTGGTCCGCGGCGACGACCTCCTGTCCTCCGCACCCCGTCAGGCCTACCTCGCCTCGCTGCTCGGACTTCCCGTGCCGCAGTACGCGCACGTCCCGCTGGTGGTGAACCACGACGGCGCCCGGCTGGCCAAGCGCGACGGTGCCGTGACGCTCGCGGACCTCGCCGCCGTCGGGCTTTCCGCGGGCGAGGTGCGGGAGCGGATCCTGGCGTCCCTCGGGCTGCCCGGTGACCTCAAGGAGGCGGTCGCGGTGTTCGACCCGGCCGCGCTGCCGAGGGAGCCTTGGGTGTGGGATGCGGCGATGGCCTGGCCGCAGCGAAGCGGAACATAAGGAGAGGGGCGCCGGGGATTAGGCTAACCAGTTATGGATGCACGGATCACCGCCCCTGGACTTGTTGCCCCCGGATTCGAAGCCGTTGCCGAGCTCTTCGGCCGCTACCTTGCCGAGGACCCCTCGTATTCGGCCCAGCTGGCCGCCTACCACCGCGGCGTGAAGGTCCTGGACCTCAGCGGCGGGCCGCACATCCGCCCCGATTCCGTCACCGGCGTGTTTTCCTGCTCCAAGGGCATTGCCGGCCTGGTCATTGCCCTGCTGGTGCAGGACGGCGTGCTCGACCTCGATGCCGAAGTGGTCAAGTACTGGCCGGAGTTCGGTGCCCAGGGGAAATCCGGCATCACGGTCGTGCAGTTGCTTTCGCACCAAGCCGGGCTGCTGGGCATCGAAGGCGGGCTCACCCTCGAGGAATGCAACCACTCCGAGCTCGCCGCCGCCCGGCTTGCCGCGCTCCCGCCGCTCTGGAGGCCCGGGGCGGCCTTCGGCTACCACGCCCTGACCATCGGCGTGTTCATGGAGGAACTCTGCCGCAGGATCACCGGAAACACGCTGCAGGAAGTCTTCGAAGAGCGGGTCCGTTCCGTAGCCGGGGCCGACTTCTTCCTCGGACTGCCCGAATCCGAGGAGCCGCGCTACGCCACGCTGCGCTGGGAGGCCGATCCTTCGCGGCCCTGGACCGACCCGGCCAGCCACTTCGGCCTCGCCGCCAACGCCGGGACCGCCGAGATCCTGGACCTGCCCAACATCCGCGAGGTGCGTGCCGCCGGGCTCAGCTCCGTAGCGGGCGTTGCGAACGCCGATGGCATGGCCCGGGTCTACGCCGCCGCGCTGACCGGGCTCGCCGCTGAGTCAGTCGCCGCGGACGGCACGGGTCGCCCAGGCACCGGCGGCTCCGGCGCCGGGCGTCCCGCCGTCGCGCCGCTGCTCAGCGAGGAGACCCTCCGCGCGGTCTCGGCCGAACAGGTCTTCGGGATCGACCGGGTGTTCGGGGACACCAGTTGCTTCGCCATTGTCTTCATGAAGTCCCACGCGAGGATGCCGTTCGGGAGCTACAGGGCCTTCGGGCACGACGGCGCCAGCGGAGCCCTCGGGTACGCGGACCCGGTGTACGGGCTGGCATTCGGCTATGTGCCGCAGCAGGCCGAACCGGGCGGCATCGGCTGCCGGAACTTCGAGCTGAGCGCCGCGGTACGGAAGGCGGTTTCGGAGCTGGCCTCGCAGCGCGGAGTGTTCTAGCCCTCCATCAGGCGGCGCCGGTGCCGGAGCTCCTTGATCCAATTCCGCGTCTGCATCGCGCCGAACGGCGAGGCGCCGCCGTCGAGGTCTTCGGCAAGCGGCCCGGACGCCTTCAGCGCGATGTCCAGCACCCGCACTGCAGCCTTCGCCGGCAGCCCCAGGTGCTCGGCCCACGCCAGGAAGTGCTTGCGGGAGATCCCGGTCTTCTTGCCGCCGATGCCCAGGGCCAGGGTCTTGTCGCCGTAGACCACTGTTGAGGGGATGTCATAGACGGGGGCCACGGTGTATTCGCCGGAGTTCTCCTCCACAGGACGGGACTGCAGCATGGAGACGTTCTTGGCGTGCAGGTCGCCGTTGCCCGTGAGCCAGGCGAAGGCCAGCTGCAGCGCGAGGTTCCGCAGCGCCGGCAACGGGGCGGCGCAATGGGCCGCCAGCGCCGCACACACCTCGCCGTACGGCACGCTGTATTTGTCCGCCGGATACAGCCCCATCACCTGGGCCCCGTCTTCGACGGCGAGCCGCAGCGTGCCGCCGTCGGCCGTGGTGATCCGGTCGAAACGCTCCACGAGCAGCCCGGCCCGCCCGGCGACGTCGTGCACCAGCTGTACGCCCGCCGCCGGAATCCGCAGCCGGCGCGCATAGCGGAACATCAGGAACTCGTTCTCCACTACGAAGGGGAATTCCGGGGCGTTGAGCTTGAGGATGAAGCGCTTGCCGGACTGCGCCACCGGGAGCGAGATCATGCCGGCGGACAACTTGTCCTGCACACCCGCCAGCGCCACCGGGTCGATCAGCCCGGAGTCGCCCAGGAGCGCGTCGAAGTCCAGCGGCAGCTTCGGGTCCATCACGACGGCGGAGCCGCCTTCCGCGGGCGGCTCGCCGTGCGGAACCGTCTGGACGTCGCCCACCGCGTCGCCGCCGGCGGCCATGAGGAGGGCGAGTTCGTCGTCGGCGCTGGCCTTGACCGCGCGGCGGAGCGAGTTCAGGCGCCGTCCCTCGGGCAACAGGCCGGTGAAGTAGGGCGGCACCGCCCCGCTCGGCGTGAAGACCGGCTGGGTGCTTAGGGGAAGCGTGGTCGCGACCGGCGGGCCGTCAGCGTCGAGATACTTCGGCAGATAGCTGAACCGGGTTCCCCCGGCATGCCGCTCGATGCGCCCGGCCAGGACGCCCTGCTTGTAGACATCGGCGATCCGATGGAAGGTCATGGCGCTGTGCCAGTGGTGCTTGCGGTGGACACGCCGAGCTCCAAGCCCAGCGTGCCCAGCACGGCCAGCAGCTGTTCAAGCTGCACGGTGGTCTTGCCCTGCTCGACGAAGCGGACGAAGCGTTCGGAGACTCCGGCGAGGTCGGCGACGTCGGCCTGGCTGAGGGAGAGTGCGGCACGACGGGCCCGGACCGCGCTTCCGAGTGCGTTGCTGAAATCCGCAGGATCCATGGGAACCCCTTTCGCCGATCGGCACGAACGTGCCGATATGGCCATCATCCCTCCGGAAGCCGGCCTCGGACAAGGGACCTTGCGCATGAATCGGCACGTACGTACCGCTTCCCCGCCTGGCGGTGCGAGGCCTGCTCTACGTCTTTTCACGCGCTCAGAGCACGTAGAGCGGCCCCACAAGGTGGGAATTTCAGTCTTCGGCGGGCGGCTCCGGGGTTTCGGCTTTCGGCCTTTGCTTAGCGGGCGTCTTCACGAGGCCGCCGCCGGCCCAGCGCCTCAGCTCCGCGACCTCCGATTCGTCGAACTCAAGCAGGGCCAGGCGGCAGAGCTCCTCGACGTTCCGGGTCCATGCGGCCGCAAGGCTCTCCGCGGTGGCCTCGTCCGAGAGGGCATCCGTGTAGGTCAGCCCCTGGATGATGAAGTTCACCGCCGCGCGGGAAACGGCGTGGCCGGCGGCGACGCAGTGGTCGCGCACTGAGCGGGTGAGCTCGTTTCTGTTGGGCGGGTGCTCGCGGAGAACCGCCTCCAAGGACAGGAACACCTGGCGGAACTGCAGCCTCGAGAGGGCCGGCACGTCGGTCACCCGCGTCACGTGCTCCTCGACGGCGGAGCGCGCCTCGGCCTCCTGGGGAAGGTCCGCGGCCGAGAACCGCCGGGCGTCCCACACCCAGCCGGGAGTCGGCGTCGGGGAGTACTCGATCCCGTTCCCGAGCTGTGCGATCCATGCCCCGAACTTGCCATGACCGCCCCAGTCCGTTTTCAGGGACGGTTCCGCGGTCAGCGCCCGGTGCGCGGCGACGGAACCGGTGATCGGCCCGGACGACGAGCGGACAAGGCTGCTGACCTCCTTGGCCGCGGCACCCTTCCGCGGTGCCGGTGCCGGCGCACGACCTTCAGCGCGGGCCAGGACGCCGGCTCCGGCGTCGGCCGATGATCCGGTGAGGATCGCGGCGAAGTCGGTGGATTCCACCACGTGGTCCGCCATTTCCCGGTAGGCGAACGCGACGGGTCCGGCGGCGATCACCGTGGTGATGCGGTCGGCGGCGCGGAACCGCGCGATCAGCGAGGTGAAGTCGGCATCGGCGGAGGCGATCACGAATTCATCGATGCCCACCGGCCCGGCAAGCACATCCATGGCGTCGAGGACGAGGTTGATGTCGGTGCTGCTTTTTCCCCGCTGCGTGAGGGACGGGCAGTCGATCACCCGGAAGCCGGCCCGCGTCCAGTACACGCGGTACTTCGAGTAAATGACGGGGTTCAAATAGCAGTTGCGGATCAGGAACCGCCGTGCAGCGTCCCGTCCGCCGCCGTCCGCCAGGGCCGACGTCCATAGATTGGGATCTTCGGCGAACACCCTGGCGGCGGCAGGATCCACCGCCTGCAAGCCGGAATAGACGTTGTCGAAGTCGACGAACATGGCTGCCCGGATACCCGGACGGCGGACCTGGCTCGGAGGCACGATCATCCGCCAAGTTTTGCATTCCGCGGGCCGCCGGACCAGAGGTTGCGGGCGGGCCCTTGGGTCTCCGGGGTCGCGGGAACGCTGCCGGGTCGCTGGAGCGTTCCAGCGACCCCGCAGTGTTCCGGCGATTTCGCGAGTTTCGGCCTCAGCCGGCCGCCTCGACGCCGAGCTTCTCGAGGGCCCGCGCCCGACGGCGGTGGCCGGCCAGTTCGTCTTCGAGGATGGCCACGGCGGGGGCGAGGAGGATCACCAGCAGGCAGACGGTCACCGGAACCCCTGCAGCGGCAAGGGCCACGGCGGCCGCGCACGCCACCAGCACCAGGGACGTGAGCAGGAAGTTCATGCGGTTCAGGCCCAGCAAGGTCCCGTAGATCCAGGTGAGGCTCACCTTGAAGATCGCCACGGGAATGGCGACGCTGGCCACGGCGGCGGCCGCGCTGATATGAGCCTCATGGTCGATGTAGTAGGCCAGCACGTGGAGGCCGGCCCCGGTCGCGGCGATGGACGCGAAGACAAACATGTGCCCGTAGCCGAAGGTGAAGGAGCGGTGGCGGCGGACGTGCAGGGCACGGCCCGCGGGCAGGATGAAGTACACCCACCAGAGTGTGAAGGCCAGGCCGGTGCCGCCGAGGCCCACAAGTGCAGCATCCGTGGTCCAGCCGTGCAGCGCGACGATGGAACGCAGGGTTTCGATCGCGCCGATCAGGCACTCACCCAGGGCGATGATCGCCAACAAACCATACCGTTCGGCGATGTGGTGTGCGTGCCAGGGGGTCCTCACCTTGCGCTCGGCGATCACCGGGACCAGCATCTCTGCCACGATCAGCGGCGCATAGATCATCAGCGTGGTGGGGACGTCCGTCTTCACGAAAATGGCGGCAACCCAGCCCAGCTGCACCACGGCCAGCAGGCCCGCGTAGCTCAGGCAGGTCTTGCGCCGCTGCGGATCCTGCCGGGCCGCGCGCAGCCATTGGAGGATCAGGGCCACCCGCATCACCACGTAGCCGAGCACCAGGACCTCGTTGTTGACGTAGTCGCCCTCCAATATTGAATGGAACACCGGCTCGATGCCCATGGTCAGGATGAGCACACCCACCATCTGCACCATGGTGACGATCCGGAAGATCCAGTCATCGGTGTCGTAGGCGCTGGCGAACCAGGAGAAGTTGATCCACGCCCACAGCACGCCGAACATCGCGATGGCGAAGCCGATGATGCCCTCGACGGCGTGATCCTCCGCCACGGCGTGGGCGAACTGGCTGCCGGCCACGCTGAACGCGATCACGAAGGTGAGGTCGAAGAACAGTTCCAGGGGGGTGGCGGCGCGGTGCTGTTCATGGGGATCGCGGCCGCCCATGCGGGAGAGGGCATGGCGGAGTGGGTTGGACATGCTCACACAGTACCGCCAGCCCAACGCGGGGTCAGATACGGCCCATTCCGGGGCGGAACATGGGCCGTAGCTGACCCCGCGTCGGAGAGTTGGAAGGGTCAGACCCGGCCGAGGGCGTCGATGTCTTCGAGGAATTCCTGCTGGACTTCCTTGCTGACGGTGGTCTTGGTATCGGCAATCGCGTCCAGGTAGTCCTGCGTGGTCGGCCCCTTGCGCCCGTTCGACGACGGCGACCCGCTGTTGGCGGCGCTGTCACCGGAGGCCGTGCCGCCGTCGTCGTACACGGCTTTTTCCAGCGCCCGCTGGGAGGCGCTGCGGGCGGCGAACTCGATGTCGGCCGGGGAGAAGCCTTCGGTGCGGTCCACGAGCAGGGCCACGTCCACGCTGTCCACCACGGCGGCCGGGACGAAGCGCTGCCACATGGCCTCGCGGGCGTGCACGTCCGGCAGGCCGATGGGGATGACGTAGTCGAATCGGCCGTGGCGCAGGAACGCCGAGTCCAGCGCCCGGATGAAGTTGGTGGCGCACACCAGCAGGCGGCCGGGCTGTTCCCGGAAGGCCGGGATGATCTTCAGCAACTCGTTGGTGACGCCCTGCAGCGGCGAGGGCGGGTCCCCGGCGCGCTGAGCCGCGATCTCCTCCACCTCGTCGATGAACACCACGGCGTGCTCGAGCTCCGCGATCTCCAGGAAAGTTTCGCGCAGGGCCCCGGCCAGGCCCTTGGGATCGGAGGCCAGTCGGGAGGGGAAGACCTCCACGAACGGCCACTCGAGCCGGGACGCGATGGCCTTGGCGAAGGTGGTCTTGCCGGTGCCGGGCGGGCCGAACAGCACCACAGCGCGCGGGGGCACCACGCCGAACTCATCGGCGAGGTCGGCCTCGGCCAGCGGCAGCACCAGGCGGCGTTCCAGCAGTTCCTTCTCGCGGCGCATGCCGGCCACGTTCTCCCAGAGGTCCCGGGCCAGGACCCGTCCGCCCAGCAAGCCGAGCGGCTCCAATTCCTGGCGCTGCACGGGGATGGTCCGTTCGAAATAGCGCAGGTTTTTCTTGACCACGAAGCCGCGGCCCAGGAACGCCTCCACCCGGGTTTCGGACTCCGGCATCAGCGCGGAGAGCTTGTTCAGCCCGTGCGGGGCCATGCGGTTCTCGACGGCGGCCAGCAGCGAGGTGCCGATCCCGCGGCCGCGGAACTCCGGCAGGGTGGACAGGAACACGATCCAGCCTTGGTCGTGCGCGGCACGTCCGACGGCGGCTCCCACGATTTGGTCGCCCTGCACCGCCACCACGGCGTGGTCTTTCTGGCACGAGGCGAGGACCTCGGAGAGCGCGTAGACGGGTTCGACGCCGTCGGCCTTGAGTGATTCCCAAAGGTGCAGGATGCCGTCGAGGTCGGACGAGTGGAAGTCCCTGATACGCCAGGTGGTCATGTGCTGCTCCTTGGTGGATCTCCGTTGATTACCTGGAACCGAGCATAGAGGGCGGCGGGGTTGCGAGGGCGTTGCGTTACGAAGCTGGCAGACTCTGGGGATGGGCGATAACTGGGAAGCGCGGGTCAAGGACTTTTGGCAACGGACAGATGACGCGGACACGGTAGGGACTCTCGCGGCGATGAAAGCCTTGGTTGCCGAGAAACCGCATGACGATGCGGCCGCCGTCTACGAGTGGGCGTCCGTTCACGACTTCCTTGGCCGGGAATCCGAAGCGATCCCGCTGTACGAACGGGCGCTGGAGCTTGGCCTTGATGACTCACGCCGTCCACAGGCATGCATCCAGCTCGCCAGTTCGCTGCGGAACGTCGGCAGGCCGGACGAAGCTATCCGGCTGCTCGAAGGCTTTCCAGGAGGCGGGATTGTTGGGGACGCGCCCGACGCTTTCCGCGCGCTTGCGCTCTTCGACGCCGGCCTGCCGGGTGACGCCCTGCGCGTGGCTTTGGCTGCGCTGGCGAAGACGCTGCCACTTTATGGCGGTGCGGTGCGGCGTTACGCCGATGAACTTCCCCCAGGAGCGCGGCAGGGCTAGCCCCTTGCCGCGCTCGCGGGTGCGCCCCTTACCCCACCGGGCGGAGCCGCAGCCCCTGCATGCCGCCGTCGATCGCCAGGGAGGTGCCCGACGTCGAACCGGAGAGCGGGCTGGCGAGGTACGCGACGGCGCCGGCCACCTCCGCCGGGTCCACCATCCGGCCGTGCGGCTGGCGGGCGTTGAGGGCGGCGCGTTCTGCGGCGGGGTCCGCGGCCGAATCCAGCAGCCGGCCCACCCACGGGGTGTCCACGGTGCCGGGGTTCACGCAGTTCACCCGGATGCCTTCGCGGATGTGGTCGGCGGCCATGGCGAGCGTCAGCGACAGCACTGCACCCTTCGACGCCGAGTACAGCGCCCGCTGCGGCAGCCCGGCCGTCGCGGCGATGGAGCAGGTGTTCACGATCGCCGCGGACGGCGACTTGCGCAGGTGCGGTAGGGCGGCCCGGCTGACGCGGGCGATGCCCACCACGTTGATGTCGAGCACCCGCAGCCATTCCTCGTCGGAGTTGGCGCTGATGTCGCCCTGTGCGCCGATCCCGGCGTTGTTGACCACCACGTCCAGGCGGCCGAACTCGCGGACCACGGCGTCGACGGCGGCGCGCACCGAGGCATTGTCCGCCACGTCGCATTCGACGCCGAAGTGCGGCGAGCCTGCCGGGTCGAGGTCCAGGACGGCCACCTTCGCCCCGCCCGCGGCGAGGCGGTCCGCGATGGCGGCGCCGATGCCCGAGGCGCCGCCGGTCACGATGGCGGCCAGGCCGTCAAACTCGCGGCTCACCGAGCCGTTGGCGCTCACCGGAGCGTTCACCGGACTGCCGCGGGATCCCCCGCGGAGGCAGCGGTGATGGCGCCGGCTGCCCGGTAGAACTCCTGGCGCTGGCGGCCCAGGCCCTCGACTTCGAGTTCCACCACGTCGCCCGGCTGCAGGAACGGGAAGCGCCCGGAGAGTGCTACGCCTTCGGGGGTGCCAGTGAGGATCACGTCGCCGGCCTCCAGCACCATGTACTGGCTGAGGTGGTGCACCACTGTGGCGGAGTCGAAGATCATGTCCGCGGTGTTCGAGTCCTGCCGGATCTCGCCGTTGACCCAAGTGCGCAGCCGGAGGTTTCCGGCGTCCACCTGGTCGGCGGGCACGAACCACGGGCCCAACGGGCTCGACGCCGGCAGCGACTTGCCCTTGGTCCACTGGCCCGCGGCACCCGGCAACTGGTAATCGCGCTCGGAGAGGTCGTTGGCCACGACGTAGCCGGCGATATACCCGGCGGCTTCCTCCACGGAAGAAAGGTAGGACGCTTCCTTGCCGATCACCACGCCGAGCTCCACCTCCCAGTCGTACTTCGCCGACGACGGCGGGATGGGGGCGGCGTCGAACGGCCCGGCCACGGTGTTGGACGGCTTGAGGAAAACCACCGGGACTTCGGGCGGGGTGGTGCCGGATTCCGCGGCGTGCGCGGTGTAGTTCAGGCCGATGCAGACCACGGAGGCCGGCCGGGCGATGGGGGAGCCGATGCGCAGACCCTCGGCGGAAACCTCTGGAAGTTCCCCGGATTCAAGGGCCTGCCGGGCGCGGGCAACGCCGTCGGCAGCGAAGAAAGCGCCGTCGATGTCCCGGGTCAGGCCGGTGAGGCTGAAGTACTTCGCGGCGCCATTGGCGTCTTCGACGAGGACAGCCGGCTGCTCGTTTCCGGCTGCTCCCAGCCGGGCGAATTTCACGTTCATGTCTTCCTCCATGCTCAGCGTCATTGCTCCGAGCTTCAAGTGTGGTGTCTTCCCCATTCTTGCGGAAATGTGACCCATTGACAATGAAAACATCCGATGTTTAGTCTCGTGCTGAATGGACGTCCCCGGCTGCCCCTCCGGGCCGTACGCGCCGCCTAAGCTAGGAGCACGATGAGCGTCATCACCGCCATGGAAACCCTCGACATCCGCTTCCCCACGTCCCGGGAACTGGACGGCTCGGACGCCATGAACCCGGCCCCGGACTATTCGGCCGCGTACCTGATCCTGCGCACCGACGCGGCGGACGGCCACGAAGGCCACGGCTTCGTGTTCACCATCGGCCGCGGCAACGAGGTGGAAACCGCCGCCATCGCCGCGCTGCGGGAACACCTCCTGGGCCGCAACACCGAGGAACTCCTGGCGGACATGGGCGCCGCCTGGAAGCTGCTCGCCCACGATTCCCAGCTGCGCTGGCTCGGCCCGGAGAAGGGCGTCATGCACATGGCGATCGGCGCCGTCGTCAACGCCCTCTGGGACCTGAAAGCCAAGCGCGCCGGCCTGCCGCTCTGGGAGCTGCTGTCCCGCATGAGCCCGGAGGAACTCGTGGCCCTGGTGGACTTCCGCTACCTCAGCGACGCCCTCACCCCCGAGGAAGCGCTCGGCATCCTGCGCGCCGCGGAACCCGGCCGGGAAGCGCGCCGCGCCCAACTGCTCGCCGAGGGCTATCCGGGATACACCACGACGCCGGGCTGGCTGGGCTATAGCGACAGCAAGCTTTCGCGCCTGGCCAAGGAAGCCGTGGCCGAGGGATTCACCCAGATCAAGCTCAAGGTGGGGGCGTCCCTGGAGGACGACATCCGCCGTGTCCGCGCCGCCCGCTCCGCCGTGGGCCCGGACGTACGGATCGCCGTGGACGCGAACCAGCGCTGGGACGTCCAGGAAGCCATCGAGTGGATGCGCCACCTGGCCCCCTATGACGTGGCCTGGATCGAGGAACCCACCAGCCCGGACGACATCCTGGGCCATGCAGCCATCGCCCGGGCCGTGGCACCCATTCCCGTGGCCACCGGAGAACATGTCCAGAACCGGGTGGTGTTCAAGCAGATGCTGCAGGCCGGTTCGCTGCAGGTGCTCCAGCTCGACGCCGCCCGGGTGGCCGGGGTCAACGAGAACATCGCCATCCTGCTGCTGGCGGCGAAGTTCGGCGTCCGGGTCTGCCCGCACGCCGGCGGGGTGGGGCTGTGCGAGGCGGTGCAGCACCTGTCCATGTTCGACTTCGTGGCGGTCTCCGGCACCAAGGAGGACCGGATGATCGAATTCGTGGACCACCTGCACGAACACTTTGTCACGCCGGTCGAGATGCGCGGCGGGAAGTACTGGCCGCCCACGGCGCCGGGCGGCGGCAGCGAAATGCTCCCCGCCAGCCTGGCGGACTACCGTTACCCGGACGGACCGGTGTGGACCGCCGAGGCGGGCGGCGCCGCCGTTGCAGATGCCGCCGTCGAACGTTCCGCCGCAAGCACCGCCGCCGTCGAGAGCTGAAGGAGACGCCGTGATCCAGCACGCCCCGTGGTTCGAGGAGTCCCGCCTGGGCATGTTCGTGCACTGGGGGCTGTACTCCCTGGCGGCGCGGCACGAATGGGTGATGAACCGCGAGGAGATCACTGTGGAGGAGTACTCGAAGTACTTCCACCGCTTCGATCCGGACCTCTACGATCCGCGCGAATGGGCCAGGGCCGCCCGCAACGCCGGCATGAAGTACGTGGTGCTGACCACCAAGCACCACGAAGGCTTCTGCCTCTGGGACTCGGCCCTCACCGACTACAAGGCCACGAATGCCCCGGCCGGCCGGGACCTGATCGCACCCTATGTGGAAGCGCTGCGGGCCGAGGGGCTGAAGGTGGGCTTCTACTATTCGCTGATCGACTGGCACCACCCCGACTTCACCGTGGACTCGGTGCACCCGCAGCGGAACGCTCCGGATGTCGACGCTTTGAACGAGGGCCGGGACATGGCCCGCTACCGGGAGTACCTGCACGGCCAGGTCCGCGAACTGCTCAGCAACTACGGCACCATCGACTACCTGTTCTTCGACTTCTCCTACCCGGGCGGCATGGACGGGCACCCGGCCGGCGGCAAGGGCCGGGACGACTGGGGCTCGCAGGAACTGCTGGCCATGGTCCGGGAACTGCAGCCCGGGATCGTGGTCAACGACCGACTCGACCTGCCGGGAGACTTCGTCACCCCGGAGCAGTACCAGCCGGCCGGTCCCATGATGTCCGACGGCGTTCCGCTCGCCTGGGAGGCGTGCCAGACCCTCAACGGCAGCTGGGGCTACGACCGGGACAACCTCGACTACAAGAGCCCGGACCTCGTGGTCCGGATGCTGGTGGACGGGGTGTCCAAGGGCGGTAACCTGCTGCTGAACGTCGGCCCCACGGCCCGCGGCAGCCTGGACCCGCGGGCCGCGGAATCCCTGGCGGGCATCGGCGAGTGGGTGCGGCTGCACGGCCGCTCCATCTACGGCGCCGGGCCGTCGTCCTACGTTCCTCCCGCCGACGCCCGCTACACCCAGCGCGGCGACAGGCTGTACGTCCACCTGTTCGCCTGGCCGTTCGGCTTCGTGCACCTGCCCGGGCTGGCCGGCAAAGTGGAGTACGCCCAGCTGCTTAACGATGCCTCCGAACTCCGCCTCCAGGAACCGGACCCGGAGCAGGAGGCCTATGCCGCCACCCCCGGTGCCCAGCCCGCGGGGACACTGAGCGTCAAGCTGCCCGTCCAGCGGCCGCCGGTGGCCGTGCCCGTGCTGGAACTGTTCCTCAAGGAGGGCACAGATGCCTGAAACCATCGCCTTGCACACCCGGCTCAAGCCCGGCGCGGAGCAGGAATACGCCGATGCGCACGCTTCCATTCCGGCCGAACTCGTCGCGGCCCTGAAGGACGCCGGGGTGCGGAACTGGCGGATCTGGCGCAGCGGCCTGGAGCTGTTCCACCTTGTGGAGGTGGACGATTACCAAGCCATGCGCCACGCCCTCGCCGACCACCCCGCCAACGTGCTCTGGCAGGCCCGGATGGGGGAACTGCTCGAGGTCGAGGACGACTACTCCGGCAACGACTCCGGCATCCCGAAGGTCTGGGAACTGCCATGAGTGCCGCCGCCACCGCAAAGCTGGGCAGGCTCGGTTTCGGCGGGGCCGGGATCGGCAACCTCTACACGGCAATCCCCGACGGCGAAGCCCTCGCCACCGTCCTCGCGGCCTGGGACTCCGGCGTCCGCTATTTCGACACGGCCCCGCATTACGGCCTGGGTCTGTCGGAGCAGCGGCTCGGCGCCGTCCTCCGCGACAAGCCCCGCGGAGACTTCGTCATTTCCACCAAGGTGGGCCGGTGCCTGGAACCGCAGGACGCCGCCGGCCGCCGGGACGGCGAGGGCTTCGATGTTCCGGCGGATGCGGTGCGCCGCTGGGACTTCAGCGAACACGGTATCCGGCAGAGCCTCGAGGATTCCCTCGAACGGCTGGGCCTGGAGCGGGTGGACATCGCCTACCTGCACGACCCCGATGCCTTTGATCTCGACGCCGGGATCCGCCAGGCGCTGCCCGTGCTGGAGAAGCTCCGTGGCGAAGGGCTGGTGGACGCGATCGGCGTCGGCACGAATTCCGCGGAGGCCGCGCTCGCCTGCGTCGACGGCGCGGACCTTGACCTCGTGATGCTCGCAGGCCGCTACACCCTGCTGGAGCAGCCGGGAGTCCCGTTGCTGGAGCGCAGCGTGGAGCGCGGCACCGGCATCGTGGCCGTCGGTGCTTACAACTCCGGCCTCCTGGCCCGGCCGGAGGTGCCGGACGATGCGCACTACAACTACGGCCAAGCACCGCGCGCCCTGCTTGAACGCGCTCGCGCGCTGGCGGCGCTGTGCCGGGACTTCGGCGTCGAGCTCCCGACGGCGGCCCTGCACTTCCCGCTGCGGCACCCGGCCGTGGTGAACGTGACGGTGGGGGCACGCAGCCCCGAGCAGATCACCGCGAACGCCACACGCATGGAGACCGCCGTGCCGGAGGAACTGTGGGACGCGCTCGACGCCGGCGGTTCCGGGGGCGCCGCGTGATCGACGCGCACCTGCACCTCTGGGAGCTGACGCCCGGGGCGTACTCATGGCTCGGGCCGCAACACGGGGCCCTGTTCCGCACGTACACGGCGGAGGAGGCGGAGTCGGTGCTGGCCGCCTCGGGTGTCCCGGGTGTTGGAGTTAAGGGCGCCGTCCTGGTCCAGGCGGACGACACCCTCGCGGACACGGAGGCGATGCTCGCGGTGGCGGACAGCAATCCCTGGGTGCTCGGCGTCGTCGGTTGGATCCCGCTGGAGCGGCCCGCCGACGCGGAAACCCAGCTGGCCCGCTTCACCGCCCACCCAAGGTTCCGCGGCGTGCGGCACCTGGTCCACAACGATCCCCGGGACAACTTCCTTGATCTCGCCCCCGTGCGGGATTCGCTCCGGCTGCTGGCTACGCAGGGCCTGGCGTTCGACGTGCCGGACGCCTTCCCGCGGCACCTCGGCGCTACCGTGCGGCTCGCCCGCGACCTTCCGGAACTGACCGTCGTCCTGGACCACCTTGGCAAACCGCCCCTGGGGGCGGGCACGGAGCCCATGGCACGGTGGCGCACCGATTTCCGGGCGCTCGCGGAGCAGCCGAACACGGTGGCGAAGCTTTCCGGCCTGCACTTGCCCGGCGTTCCCTACACGGCCGCGGCCCTGCGGCCGCTCTGGGAGGAAGCCCTGGAAGCGTTCGGCCCGGAGCGGCTGATGATCGGCGGCGACTGGCCGGTCTGTACCCTCGGCGCGCCATATGAGCGGACCATTGGCGCGTTGCTGGAGCTGCTCGGCGAGCTGGCCGACGCCGAACGGCAGCAGGTCCTGGAAGGCACCGCGGCGCGGGTGTACGGCTTGGAAGGGTAGCTGGCCGAGTAGCTAAAGCGCCTGCCGCAGCCAGTTCTCCACGCCGCTGATGTGCACGGTGACCAGCGCCCGCACCAGTTCGGAGTCGCCGCGTTCCAGCGCTTCCGCGATGGCCTTGTGCTCGGCCAGGGTGTGCGCCACGGCCTTCTCCTGGGTGATGCCGCGCCAGATGCGTGCCCGCACGGTGTCCCCGGAGAGGGCCTCGAGCAGTCCGCTCAGGTAGTCGTTCCCGGCGGCTGCGGCGATGATGCTGTGGAATTCGAGGTCGTGGGCCACGAGCTCTTCCACGTTGGTGGCCTCGTCGATCCCGTCCATCGTGGCGCGCAGCGCGGCCACTTCCTCAGGCGTGATGCGGCTTGCCGCCATGTGGGCCGTGGCCGGCTCCAGGATCCGGCGGACTTCGAAGAGTTCCAGGATGGAGCGGTTCTGGTGCAGTTCCACCACGAAGGCCACGGCCTCGTTGAGCAGCTTCGCGTCCAGGCTGGTGACGTAGGTGCCGTCGCCGCGCCGCACGTCCAGCACGCGGATGAGTTCCAGTGCCTTCACGGCTTCGCGCAGTGAGCTGCGGGACAGGCCGAGGCTTTCACTGAGCTCCTTTTCCGGCGGCAGCCGGTCCCCGGCCTTGAGCTCGCCGCGGATCAACATGTCCTTGATCTTGCCGATCGCTTCGTCAGTCACCGCCATGGCTCAATCGTAGCGGCGAGTGGTCCGATGTCTGCGGAACGGCGGCGCCGTGCGACGAACTTGAAACTATACCGTCTGGACGGTACAGTTTTTGTTTGTCAGAGTTCCGACCATTTCGAGAAAGCGGCCACCATGACCACGTCCGTCACCAAGCGCGAACGCTTCGCCGAGAGCGAGGCGGTTCTCCGTCCCGATCCCGTCCGCGGCAAGCAGCCCGGTGCCGGACGTCGTTGGCTCGCCCTCGGCGCCCTGATGTTCCCGGTGCTGCTGATCGCCGTCGACAACACCGTGCTCAGCTTCGCTGTCCCGTCCCTGTCCCTCGCGCTGCAGCCCAGCGGCACCGAATTGCTGTGGATCATCGACGTCTACGCCCTGGTGCTGGCCGGCCTGCTGGTCCCGATGGGCAGCATCGGCGACCGGATCGGCCGCCGCAGGCTCCTGCTGATCGGCGCCACCGGCTTCGCGCTCGTCTCCGTGCTGGCGTCCTTCGCCACCAACGCCGGCCAGCTCATCGGCGCCCGCGCCCTGCTGGGCGTCTTCGGCGCCATGCTGATGCCCGCGACGCTCTCCCTGATCCGGAACATATTCACCGACCCCACCGAACGTCGCACCGCGATCGCCGTCTGGGCCGCGGCCTTCTCCGGCGGCGCGGCCCTCGGCCCGCTGGCCGGCGGCCTGCTCCTGGAGCATTTCGAGTGGGGTGCCGTGTTCCTGCTGGCCGTGCCGATGCTGCTGCCGCTGCTGGTCCTCGCGCCGCTCGTGCTCCCGGAGTCCAAGGACCCGAAGCCCGCGGCCGTCGACCCCGCCAGCATCCTGCTGGTCATGGCCGCGATGGTTCCGTTCGTGTACGGCATCAAGGAATTCGCGCACGACGGCGGCCCGGCCGCACTGCTGCCGCTCGCCGTCGGGCTCGTGGCAGGTGCGCTGTTCGTCCGCAGGCAGCTGCACCGGCAGCGCACCGGCAAGGCGCCGATGCTGGACATGTCCCTCTTCCGGCACAAGGCGTTCAGCGTCTCGCTGGCCGCGAACCTGCTGAGCATCTTCTCGCTAGTGGGCTTCATCTACTTCATGTCCCAGCACCTGCAGCTCGTGGCCGGCCGCACGCCGCTCGAGGCCGGGATGCTCATGCTCCCGGGCCTGGCGCTGACCATCGTGGCCGGCCTGGTGACGGTGCCGGTAGTGCGCAGGATCCGCCCGGCCCACGTGGTCACCGCGGGGCTGCTGCTGAACATGTCCGGCTACGCCGTGGTGCTCCTGTTCGGCCAGGGCGGGGAACTGTGGGCGCTGCTGCTCGGCTTCGCGATCGTGGGCTCGGGCGTGGGTGCCGCCGAGACCATCTCCAACGACCTCATCCTGGCCAGCGTCCCGGCACCGCAGGCAGGTGCGGCGTCGGCGATCTCCGAGACCGCCTACGAGGTGGGTTCGGTGATGGGCACCGCGGTACTCGGCAGCATCCTGACCGCCGCCTACCGCTCCGCCGTCGAGGTGCCGGCAACGCTGGCCGGGGACGCCGCCCGGCAGGCCTCCGAGACCCTCGGCGGTGCGATCGACGCCGCCAAGGTGCTCCCGGCGGAGCAGGCCGAAGCGCTGCTGGAGTCCGCCCGGCACGCCTTCGATTCCGGCGTCGGGATGACCTCGGCGATCGGCATGGTCCTGATGCTGGCCGCCGCGGTGATGGTCGCCGTCGTGCTGCGGAAGCCGAAGGCGGCTTAAAAGCAGGAAGGGCAGCGAGCACTATGCTCGCTGCCCTTCCTGTTCAAGGCTCGACTAGATGTAAGGCTCGACTAGATGGAGTCTTCCGAACCCGGGGCGGGGCGGTTGGCCACCACCGGGGACAGGCCGGTGAAGCCGTCGCGGGCCTCGGCGATCTCGTGGATCTGCTTGCGGCAGGCGTACCAGCCGGCCACCATCAGGGCGATGGCCACCAGGGTGACCAGCAGCGTGAACGGCGAATCGATGAACACCATGGTCAGTACCGCCGCCAGGAACAGCAGCGTGAGGTAGCCGGTGACGGGTGCGCCCGGCATCCGGAAAGCCGGCCGCTTGAGCCAGCCCTTGTCGGCCCAGCGCTTGAGCTGGATCTGGCAGAGGACGATCGTGGCCCAGGTGGAGATGATGCCCACGGACGCGACGTTGAGGACGATTTCGAAGGCGTCGGCAGGAACGAGGTAGTTCAGCGGGACGCCCAGCAGGGAGACACCGGCGGTAATGGCGATGCCGCCGTAGGGCACACCGGCCTTGTTCATGCGCTGGGCGAACTTCGGGGCCGAGCCGGCCACGGACATGGAGCGCAGGATGCGGCCGGTGGAGTACAGGCCGGCGTTCAGCGAGGACAGCGACGCGGTGAGGACCACCAGGTTCATGATGGTGTCCACGCCCTCCACGCCGATGGAGCCGAAGAAGGTCACGAACGGGCTGACGCCCTTCTGGAAATCGGTGAACGGCAGCAGCAGCGAGAGCAGGATGACCGAGCCGACGTAGAACACCGCAATACGGAAGACCACGGAGTTGATGGCCTTGGGCATGATCTTTTCCGGGTTCTCGGTTTCGCCCGCGGCGGTGCCCACCAGTTCAACGGAGGCGTAGGCGAACACGACGCCCTGCATGAGCAGGATCATCGGCATGATGCCGTTGGGGAAGATG
Organism: Arthrobacter celericrescens; assembly: GCF_003614925.1. GTDB lineage: Bacteria > Actinomycetota > Actinomycetes > Actinomycetales > Micrococcaceae > Arthrobacter > Arthrobacter celericrescens. The sequence goes on along the minus strand of NZ_QYLP01000021.1, from coordinate 6,127 downwards.
CCGCCGTTGTCGGTGATGAGGGAGAAACCGGTGGGGGCGCCGGTGGGGGTGCCGAAGATGACGAACCAGAGGCCCAGCACCAGGAAGGCCACCAGGGCTGCCACCTTGATCAGCGCGAACCAGAATTCCATCTCGCCGAAGACCTTCACCGAGACCAGGTTCAGGGCCAGCACCACCACCAGCGCGATGAGCGCCCAGGCCCACTGCGGCACGGCGCCGATCCAGTCCACGTACCGGCCGAAGAAGTTCATGTAGATGGCCGCGGCCGTGATGTCCACGATGGTGGTCATGGCCCAGTTGACCCAGTAGAACCAGCCCGAGGCGAAGGCAGCCTTCTCGCCGAAGAACTCACGGGCGTAGGAGACGAAGGAGCCCGAGGACGGGCGGTGCAGGACGAGTTCGCCCAATGCGCGCAGGATCAGGAACACGAACGCGCCGCAGATTGCGTAGGCGAGGACCAGCGAGGGCCCTGCAGCGTTCAGGCGGCCGCCGGCGCCCAGGAACAGGCCGGTGCCGATCGCGCCGCCGATCGCGATCATCTGGATCTGACGCGGCTTGAGGTTCTTGTGGTAGCCCTTGTCCTCGGCGTGCAGCAGCTTCTCGGTTGCGTGCGCCTGCGGCGGGACCGTGTGGTCGGTGATGGGTTGATTGCTCATGGGGATCCTTAGGGGTGTCCTGTGGGGAGGTTCCGGTTAGGGGACGACGGCGGAAAGCCGGCCGCCGTCGTCGTGCTCGCTGCCGCTCGTGTCGCAGGGCGGTGCACCCTGCCGGGGAGGGCGGCAGCGGAGGGTCAGCTGCTCAGGTTGGCGAGCCGTTCGGGACGCAGCAGCTCGTTCAGCTGTTCTGCGGTCAGCATTCCGTGCTCCAGGACCAGCTCGGCGACGCCGCGGCCGCTGGCCAGCGCTTCTTGGGCGATGGCAGTGGCGGAGGCGTAGCCGATGTGCGGGTTCAGGGCCGTGACCAGGCCGATCGACTGCTCCACGGTGAGGCGCAGGCGCTCGGTGTTGGCGGTGATGCCACGCACGCACCGTTCGGTGAGCGTGTGGCAGGCAGCTTCCAGGTGGGAAATGCTCTTGTGGATGCTGTGGACGATGATTGGCTCGAAGGCGTTCAGCTGCAGCTGGCCCGCCTCGGCCGCCATGGTGACGGTGACGTCGTTGCCGATGACCTCGTAGGCCACCTGGCTGACCACTTCCGGGATCACCGGATTGATCTTGCCTGGCATGATGGACGATCCCGACTGGACAGCCGGGAGGTTGATTTCGCCCAGTCCCGCGCGCGGTCCGGAGGACAGCAGGCGGAGATCGTTGCAAATCTTGGAGAGCTTCACGGCAACGCGCTTGAGCACGCCGGACAGGTGCACGAAGGCTCCGACGTCCTGGGTGGCCTCGATGAGGTCCACCGAGGTGACCAGCGGCAGGCCGGTGATAGCTGCCAGGTGGCGGCAGGCTGCCTCGGTGTAGCCCTTCGGGGCGTTCAGGCCGGTGCCGATCGCGGTGGCGCCCAGGTTGATTTCGTGGATCAGCAGCTGGGACTCGGCCAGGCGGGCGCGATCCTCGCCGATCGTCACGGCGTAGCCGCTGAACTCCTGGCCCAGGGTCATGGGCACGGCGTCCTGCAGCTGGGTGCGGCCCATCTTGACCACGGTGCGGAATTCCCGGCCCTTGTCCGCGAAGGCTCCTTCGAGGATTTCGAGGGCCTTGAGGAGCCCCTGGACCGAGAAGATCGTGGCCAGGTTGACGGCGGTGGGGTACACGTCGTTGGTGGACTGGCTCAGGTTGACATGGTCGTTCGGGTGCAGCCGGGCGTAGTCGCCCTTGGGGTGGCCCAGGATTTCCAGGGCGCGGTTGGCGATCACCTCGTTGGCGTTCATGTTGGAGCTGGTGCCGGCGCCGCCCTGGATCACGTCCACCATGAACTGCTCGTGGAGCTTGCCGTCCAGGATGTCCTGGCAGGCCTGCTCGATGGCCGCGGCGCGCTCGGCGTCCAAGAGGCCGAGTTCACGGTTGGTTCGGGCGGCGGCCAGCTTCACGGCGGCCAGGCCGCGGACCAGGTCCGGGTTGCTGGAGAGCCGCTGGCCCGTGATGGGGAAGTTCTCGATCGCGCGGAGGGTGTGCACGCCCCAGTACGCGTCGGCGGGGACGTCGCGGTCGCCCAGGAGGTCGTGTTCCGAGCGGAAGCGGTGATCGTCGTTGCTCATGGCTGTCCTTGTCAGTGGGTCTTTGTTGCGTCTGTGGTCTGCGTCAGCGGGAGGCCTGCGTTAGCGGCCTGCGTTAGCGGGAGGAATGGAGGCCGGCGGCGGTTGCGGGCAGGAAGCCGGCGGCGCGGAGGACACCGACGGCTTTGCCACCGCCCAGCACCGGCGGGATCTGCAGCTCTGCCAGGGCATCGGCGTCGACCCCCAACTCGGCGAGCACCCGGAGGGTGACGGGCAGTCGGGCGCGGTCGCCGCCGTCGGAAATCTTGATCGCGATGCCGGTCCCGTCCGCCAGGCCGACCAGCTGCAGGCCCTCGAAACCGTCCTTGGCGAGCAGGCCCGGCACCGCGCGCATCAGGGCGGTGACGTCGCGGCCTTCGCCGGCCACCATCTCCGGGAAGGCGCGCATGGCGTGGGCCACCTGGCCTTCCTGGCTTTCCGGGGCGGCGGACGCGAGCCGGCCGTAGGCGCGGGCCATGCCGCGCAGGCTGTGGGCGAAGAGCGGGGTGCCGCAGCCGTCGGTGCTGACCGCGGCGGCGTCCTCGCCGGTAAGTTCGGTGATGGTGTCGCGGACCAGGCGCTGGAGCGGGTGCTCCGGGCTCAGGTAGCCCTCCACGGGCCAGCCGTTGATGGTGCAGACGGCGGCCATGGAGGCGTGCTTGCCCGAGCAGTTCTGGGCCAGCTGGGTGGGGCCCTTGCCGGCGCGGAGCCAGGCCTCGCGCTCGTTGGTGCCGTAGGGGAGGTCGGTGCTGTTGGCCAATGCACCTTCGTCCAGGCCGTGCATTTCGAGGATCCGGCGGGCGCCGTCCTGGTGCATGGCCGCGCCCGAGTGGCTGGCCGCGGTGAGGGCGAGGAGGTCCTGCGGAAGCTTGAGCCCGGCGCGGAGCAGGGCCACGGCCTGCAGCGGCTTGAGGGAGGAACGCGGGTAGATGGGCGCGTCGGGATCGCCGGCGGCCAGCTTGGTTTCGGGCTGCTTGTCCGCGTTGTCCGCGGCGGGGCCGAGGGCGATGAGCGAGCCGTAGTGGATGCTCTCGACAAGGCCGTCGCGGGTCTGCTCGGCCAAGGGGACGTGGTGCATGGCGTCCTTAGGTAGTTGCTTGCTTCGTGGTCTGTGTGGTTGTTCGGCCCGCGGGCGGGCGGGTCAGTCCGCGGGGGAGCTGAGGATGCTGTCCAGGGCGACGCTGACCGCGGCGAGGTGGGCTGCCATGGCGGCTTCGGCCGCTTTGGCGTTGCCGGCGTCGATGGCTTCGATGATGCGGAGGTGTTCGTCGTCGGAGGCGTGGCGGCGGTCGGCCACCATGTTCAGGGTCTCGGACTGGTGGGCGAGGGCCTCGCGGATATCGGCGACGACGCTTTCGAAGACCTTGTTGCCGCTGGCCCGGGCGATCGTGGAATGGAAGGCGGCGTCAAGGCTGACCCAGCCCTCGGGGTCGTTTTCGGCGAGCATCTCCTCCATGAGGCCGCGGAGCTGCTTGAGGTCCTCATCGTTCCTGCGCTGTGCTGCCAGTCCGGCGGCGGGAACCTCGATGTGCGGGCGGGCTTCGTTGAGGTCGCGGGCGGAGTACTGGCCCAGGGTGAGGTCGTTGGCCACCTTGTCGGCGACCACGAATGTGCCCTTGCCGGTTTTCGTAATTGTCAGGCCGAGCGCGTTGCAGGAGCGGAGGGCTTCCCGGATGACGGAGCGGCTCACGCCGTACTGGCCGGCGAGGGTGGCTTCGGAGCTGAGTTTCGCGCCGAGTTCGACGGCGCCGGATTCGATGTCCTGCCGGATGGCGTTGAAGACCGCCTCGGCCGCGCTGAGTCGGGCAAGGGGAGTGGCGGGACGCGGCGCCGGGGTGCTTGGCAACGGCGACTGGCCGCCGTCGGCCTGTCCTGCTGTCCGGCTGTCTGACAGGTTCACGGTTAAGAATATGGCACGGGTCACAAGGGTGTGTCAATTGGAGGGGTTTAGGCGTTCTGGGGGCGGGGTCGCGTGGGCGTGGGCTCTCACGGGCGGCCGGCGGACATTTTGCTGGATCACATCTGCCGCTCCAGGGTGATGCCGCCGGAACGTCAGGCCTTCGGGCATGCGGGGTGAGGGTGATCCAGCAGAATGTCCCGGTTCGCGGCGCATAATCGAGATGGAATGGCCGGTGAAGGGCTGGCCCGCGGGCAAGGAGGTCCGGATGCAGCCGCCGCCACGCATCACCATCGAGGTCCCGCTGCTCAGCCTGGGCGAGGGAGCAGCCGACTTTGAGGCGCTGGGCAGCTACGTTGATGCGTTGCGCAGGCCGCGCGGGCTGCATATGACCTTGCTGCATGTGGGAATCCTCGAAGACTTCGCGGCGGATGTGGCCGCCTGGACCAAGGGGTTTACCAGTGCCGACTCCGCTCTGGAACGCACTGCCTCCTGGCTGCGTGGCCTGCCCGTCCTGGCGGGATTCACGGCCAGCGCGCAGCGTCTGCTCGTCCTGGGCGGCGGCCGGGTCTCGGGTTTGGAAGTAGAAGTTCCGCAGGCTGTGAGGGATTTCCAGCTTTCCCTGGTTGTGGCGCTCCACGGCCTTCTCGACGACCTTGCGGTGGACAACATCGACGACTTCATCCTCAGCTCACCGGCACTCGGCTACAGGTCTCCGCGCTGGATTCCCCACGTCGCTGTGGGCCGGCCCAAGACCAGACATCGCAGGCCCACCGACATCGAACCGCTGGCGTTGGAGTTCGGGGCGTCGCGGATCAGGAACGAGTGGGCATTGGGCGGTGTTGAGCGGATCCCCTAGCCGACGCAGATCGTAAGGTCGATGGCCCCGCACTCATCCAAACGCCTGCGCGAAGATGCTGCTGACGGTCACTGACGTTTCAATCAGAAGGACAACGCCCGAGAAGTCGAAAGCGTTCAAGCCGTGCGTTCGGCTGTTCGGGCATCGGCCGAGCAGCCGTTTTCTCTTGGTTATGCAGCGACCGCCGTTGGTGTAGTCCCTGGCCCAGCACCAGCGGAATGCCAGCCAGAATCCCGACAGGCCGATGAGAACAATCGACGTTGCAGGAATCCAAGGATTGGCCCACGCGGGTAGCACTTGCGCGAACACGGCAACCACTTGAACGGCAGCGATAAGCGCCAGGCTCATCAGCCACGGCCAAATCTTGTGCCACCACGATGCCGGCCCCGACGTCTCATCGGAATCCAATGGTCTGATCCGCTGCAGTGACGCCCGGGTCATGGTCGACCGGTTCCGGGAGCCCTCAACGTCTTCAATCCAACTTCGGGCCGCTCGCAGTTGTTCGGCGGCCCGCGCCCTTTCCTGTTCAAGGGTGTCTCCCTTGGCAACTAGGACCTCTTTTTCACGACGGTGTGCGGCCAAGGCGTCTTTGTGTTCCTTCGCTCGTCTGAGGCTTCCTCGACGGTAGGCGTCGATCTTGTCGTGGGCAGCTCTCAGGTCTTCGTTCAGGCGGAAGACGGCCTGCTGAAGGGTCGTGTGTTGTTCCTGCAGATCATGGGGGGTGGCCCAGCCCAGGACCGGATTCTCAACTGATTCTCCACTAGCCGACTTGTGGCGCCTAGAACTAGAAAACGGGAACACTTCGCCGTTGAGAAAGGCGCGAAGGAATGTGTCAAGGGCTACGGTGCTGGCCTTCGGTTCAATCCGACGGGTCCGGCGGCCATGAGACCTTCGTCGACGGAGATGTGAACGTTTCCCACTTCGGTGGTGCGCACAAGTTCCGGCGGTTCCAAGTAGGCGTTAATTCCGACGCCATGAGCTTTGTCCAGCCAACCGCAGTGGTGCGTAATCCAGAGGACGTCGAAACCCGCTTTCCTCAGACTGGTGTCGGCGGCGTTCCGATCCTCGAGTGAGACGCGTTCGAGCTCTAGGAGACTGCTGAACAACGTGATCGTGGGGCGGGCGGAACGCCACCAATGGCCGTCAAGCGGCGTGTTCGGGTCAGCACCCGTGG
>NZ_QYLP01000019.1 GCF_003614925.1 Arthrobacter celericrescens | reverse complement strand
CCGACGGATCTATCGAACCCTCAACGCGACAAACCACACCCGCAGCCAGGCTTGACGAACTATAGAAGGGTCAACAACTGCGAGCTACTTGGGTCAGCGCACCCGCAGGGGTTCGGCGCCGGTGATCCGGGCGAGATCCTCGTAGGTGATCGAGAACATCGAGGAGTGGTCGCCGCCGCCTGCCCACAGCAGCGGATGCTGCTCCAGGGATTCATCCAGGATGGTCCGGATGCGCCGCGGGTGCCCCACCGGGGCCACGCCGCCCACTTCCTGGCCGGTGTGCTCCAGGACGAAGTCCGGGCTGGCGCGGCGGACCTTTCCGCCGCCCAACTGCGCGGCCACAAGCGAGGTGTCCACCCGCGCGGCGCCGCTGGCTAGGATCAGGAGTGGTCCGCCGTCGAGCTCGAAGACCAGGCTGTTCGCGATCGCGGCGACGTCGCAGCCCAGCTGTTCTGCGGCTGCGGCCGCCGTCGGGACGCCGGTGCTGAAAAGCTGCATGGTGTCCGGCAGTCCGGCGGCCAGGAGCGCGCCCCTGACGTTGTCCACGGCGTCAGGGAATCCGGCCGGGTGTGCGTCAGTAGCCTTGGGCATCGAGAATCTCGTCTTCCTCTTCTTCGGATGTGCGGCGCTTGGACTTGCGGGCAAGCTTCGACGAGGCCTTGACCCGGGCGGCCGCGCCGAAATCGTCATCCTCGTCCTCGGCGTCGATCCGGGCATTTCTGGCCTGCTGCCGGGCGGCGTAGCCGAAACCCACGAACATGAGCACGCCGAACGCGAACCATTGCAGGGAATAGGAAAGGTGCGTCCCTTCATCCGTTTCGGGCTTGGGGAAGGCGACAGGCATCGACGCCGGTGCCGGGCTTTCGCTCGCCAGCTGGCCGTACGCGCCGGTCAGCAGCGGGTAGGGGAGTTCGGCGGCGTAACCGGGCAGCTCGATGGCCGCGAGCTGGCCTTCGACGGCGCCGCGGTCCAGTTTCGCTTCGCCCGGCTTCAGGCGCACGACGACGGTCACCTCGCCTGAGGGCGGGGTAGGGATGCTGTCCGGGTGGCCGGGGGTCTTGTTGCCGATGGGCAGCCAGCCGCGGTCGACGACGACGGCGTCCCCGCTGTCGAGACGGAACGGAACCACCACTTCGTACCCCGGTTGGCCGTTGAGCGGGCGGTTCCGCACCACACGCTGGCCCGCCACGTCGTAACGGCCGCGGAGTTCAACCTGGGTCCACTCCTTCTCCGGGTCCAGGGACTCGAACTGGCCTTTGGCTGCGCTGAAGGGGATCGGGGTGGCCGAGTAGTTGCTGACCACGCGGTTGATCTCGGCGAGGGTTTCAGCGCGCCGGTCCATCTGCCAGCGGCCCAGGAGGACACAGCCGGTGGCGAAGATCAAAGCCAGCACGAAGTAGCCCAGCCACTTGCTGGAGAAAAGAAAGCGGTACATTCAGCGGGCCCCGTCCTGTGCCGGGCCTGGCGTTTCCGCGGCAGTCTCCGGGGTGAAGGGGATGGTTTCCTTCCAGAGCCCGCGGGTCTGCAGGTAGTCCTCCAGCCAGCCGCGGTGCTCGCTGCAGGACAGCCACACCTTCCGCCGTTCAGGGGTGTGGATGCGCGGGTTGTTCCACAGCAGCTGCCAGCGTGCCTCGGCACGGCAGGCCTTGCGGGAACAGATTGCGGGTGCACCCTCGGGGCCGGCCGCGGGGGATCCGGGGAAGAGGAGGCTCACTCCGCCGCCTGCCCGCGGCTGTCGTCGGGCCTGCCTGCGGCGTCGGTGGCGTCGTTGTCGTCGACGATTTCGCCTTCCAGGATGGTCATCGGCTGGTCTGTCTCCGTTTCCTCTGGGGTGCCTGTTTCCTGCGACCGGTCCGGTCCTTCGAGTTCCGCCGCGGGAACGTAGTCCAGCAGGGCATCGCTGTGCACTTCGGCCTTGTCGCTGCCGTTGGCGATGACCACCGCGATCCATGGCAGCAGGACCGCACCGGCAACCGCCACGAGCTTTAACCAGCCGTCCACCACGAAGATCAGGATGATGCACACCATGCGGATGCCCATGGCCAGCGCATACTTGATCATCCGCTCGCGCATGTCTTCGGAATGGGCGGCCGCGGCGTCGGTGATGCTGTGCACTTCCGGGTACGCAGCATCCGGCACCGGGTCCCCGGCTCCCTTGTCCAAGGGGCGGTCATGTCTTGTCACAGCTTGTTCACCACGCTCCAAAATGCTCCCTTCAATTCTCTCACCACGGCACTTGGCGCCCAAACCGCACGCAACCGCCCCGGATGCAGCAGGGCCGTGCAGGCCGTCACCTCCGCCGTCGGCCGGTACGCCTTTCCGCAGGCGCGCCGGGCCGCGGCTAAGATCGATCCGGGAAAACAACCTTCTTCACAGTGCGGCAGCTTCCTGCCGCGGGATCACGGAGCACAGAGCATGTCTGAAACAGCAAACGGCCGGAGCGTACTCATCACCGGTGGCAACCGCGGGATCGGCCTGGCCATCGCCGAGGCGTTCCTTGCCAACGGAGACAAGGTCGCCGTGACCTACCGCAGCGAATCCCCGCTTCCCGAAGGCATCCTCGGCGTCCGTGCCGACGTCACGGACGAAGCCTCCCTTGACGCCGCGTTCAAGGAAGTCGAAGCCGCCCACGGCCCCGTGGAGGTGCTGGTCGCCAACGCCGGCATCACCAAGGACACCCTCCTGCTGCGGATGAGCGAAGACGACTTCACCTCCGTGCTGGACACGAACCTCACCGGTGCGTTCCGCGTGATCAAGCGTGCCTCAAAGGGCATGATCCGCCTGCGCAAGGGCCGCGTGGTGCTCATCTCCTCCGTGTCCGGCCTGTACGGTGCACCTGGCCAGATCAACTACTCCGCCTCGAAGGCCGGCCTGGTGGGCATTGCCCGCTCCCTGACCCGCGAACTCGGCAGCCGCGGCATCACCGCAAACGTGGTGGCGCCGGGCTTTATCAACACCGACATGACGGCCGAGCTCCCCGAGGACACCCAGAAGAGCTACCTGGCGAGCATCCCTGCCGGCCGCTTCGCGGAGGCCACCGAGGTTGCCAACGTCGTCCGCTGGATCGCCAGCGACGAGGCCGCCTACATCTCCGGCGCCGTCATCCCGGTCGACGGCGGCCTGGGCATGGGTCACTAAGCGGAGCCTCCGCTTCCCCCGCCGGTCCCCGCTGCCGCGGTTCCGTGCCGAGCTTTTGTGGAATGCCCACAACAGGAAAACGGCACTGCGCTGGCATGATGGATACCGGACCCGAACTGTTTTGGACGTCATGAACAAAAGGAGCCCGAATGGGACTACTCGATAACAAGACCGCAATCGTCACCGGATCGTCCCGGGGCATCGGCGCCGAGGTTGCCAAGATCCTCGCAGGCGAGGGTGCCGCCGTCGTCGTCAACTACCGCCAGAAGGCCCCCCGGGCCAACAAGGTCGTCAGCGGAATCCAGGAGGCCGGCGGCCGCGCCGTCGCCGTGGGCGCCGACCTGACCACGGTGGAAGGCGTGCAGGCACTGGCCAGCGCTGCCATGGAGGAATTCGGTTCCCTCGACGTCCTGGTCCTCAACGCCTCGGGCGGCATGGAATCGGGCATGGAAGAGGGCTACGCGCTCAAGCTCAACCGCGATGCCCAGCTGAACATGCTGAACGCTGCCGTCCCGCTGATGCCCGAAGGTTCCCGCGTGGTTTTCGTGACCAGCCACCAGGCCCACTTCATCGACACCGTCCCCACCATGCCGGAATACGAACCGGTGGCACGCAGCAAGCGCGCCGGTGAGGTGGCGCTGCGCGAACTGCTGCCGAACCTCGAGGAGAAGGGAATCTCCCTCGTGGTGGTCTCCGGCGACATGATCGAAGGCACTGTTACCGCGACGCTCCTCGACCGTTCCAACCCGGGCGCCATCGAGGCCCGCCGCGCCGAAGCCGGCAAGCTGTACTCCGTGGAGGAGTTCGCGGCCGAGGTCGCCAAGATGGTCACCGCCGACGTCGAAAGCGGCCACACCGAGTACGTCGGTGGCGCCGACTACTTCGGTAAGAGCGCCTAGTCTCTTCTGCCCGGCAAGGGCACCAACGGAAGTCCCGGACAGCACCTGCTGTCCGGGACTTCTTTTGTTGCGGTGTACGGATCAGATGGTGGTCAGCAGTTGCCGCATTTCCTTGATCTCGGCTTCCTGGGCACTGATGATGTCCTTGCTGAGCTGGATCGCGTCGGAGTTCTTGCCGCCGGCGCTTTCGGTCTTGGCCATGGTGATGGCGCCCTCGTGGTGGGTAATCATCTGGGTAAGAAAGAGCTTCGCGGCTTCTTTCCCTTGTGCGGCTTCGAGCTTGGCGATGTCGTCGGCGCCCATCATGCCGTCCATCCCGTGCCCTGAGGGCATCTGCATGGACTGGTTCCAGTCCTTCAGCCAACCTTTCATCTTCTCGATTTCCGGTCCCTGGGCAGCCTTGATGCGGTTGGCCAGGGCCGCGACTTCGGCGGAGATGCCCTGCTTCTTCAGGATCATCTCGCTCATCTCGATGGCCTGCTCATGGTGCGGAATCATCATCTGGGCAAAAATCACGTCCGCCGCGTTGTGGTCCGTTGCAGGTGCTGTTGCCGGGCTGGACGAGCCCATCATGCCGTGATCCATGCCCGGCATGGAGGTGCCGGAGGTACCGGACGAGCCAGGGGTACCGGAGCATCCGGCCAGGGCAATGGCCGCCGCGATGGCTGTTGCAGCGACGGGCAGGAGCTTCTTGGTGTTCATCAAAATCGGGTCCTTCAAGTCAGGGTGGGGCGCAAGGGCGCCCGCAAAACGGATGTTGTGCACGGTGGGCACGGCATGCCCGGCGGAAAACGCGGAGCCTGCCGGCCGGAGCAAGAGGTGCCGGCACTGAGGCCGGGCTGAGGCGGGCCTATGTTCTGCTGATGGACAGCTCGCCCGGTGAAGGACTTCCGGGACGGTAGGTCCAGGCAACGCGGGGCGCGTCTGCACCGCTCTGGAGTGGTGCCGGAACGTGGGCCCCGTTCTCCGGTGCAGGGGCGCTCAGGGTTCCCGTGCCCAGGGACGGGGTGCAGGCGGTGGCGGCGTGCTGGTCGGAGCAACTGCCCGAGCAGGAGCACTGCGTCGTCCCGGAATCGACCGCTCCGGCCGCGCCCTGCGCGGCGCCTGGTGCCGCCCCGGGGGCCGCTTCTGTGAAACGAGGTTCTGGCAGCCCGGACCCGTGGTGCGCGTGCCCCGGGTCGCCCTCCGCAGTGGCGGCGTCAACGGTTCCGGCATCCTTGATCACGGCTGCCGTATGCGCGGCGTGGGCGCCGGACATGATGTGCATGCCGAGAATCCCGGCGATCAGCGCGAGGACAACGCCCAGCAGGCCGGCCGCCGGCAGGAAGGCGCCGAAGGGCGTGCGCAGTGGCTTCACGCGGCGTCCTCCTTCCTGGGTGCTTGTTTCAGCCTACCGGCCGCCATGTCGCGTTGCTGCCGTATGGTGACGGAGACGGTCACGGACGAGTCAATGAACCTGGGACGGGTTCAGTCTCACCCGCCGCAGCAGTTGGGCGTTGAGGGCAACCACGATCGTGGAAGCCGACATCAGCACCGCACCGGCTGCCGGGAGAGGACAATCCCGGCGAACGCCAGCACGCCGGCGGCCAGGGGCACGGCGACGATGTTGTAGCCGGTCGCCCAAACGAGGTTCTGACACATCTTGGTGTAACTGGCGCGGGACAGATCGGCCATGAACAACACCGCGCCGGTCCTTGAACATCGCCGTGCTGTGCCCGGCGTGCTGGCCGTGGGTGTGCACGGTGTGCTCATCGTCGGTACCCCGGGCCGCTCCGTGGCCGGAGTGGCCGGAGTGGGCGGCGGGAGTGGTGTGGTGCAGGTCAGCTTCGCGCACAGGTGAGGCGTGATCGTGGTGAGGGTTGTGTTCTTCCATGACGGTGCTCCTCCAGTAACGGTCCAGCATCGCTTGTGGTGGTGCGGGCCGTGGCAGGTTCGGATGAGAGCTGGGGTTGAACGGCTGTGAAAGAGGAACCGCTCAGCCGGCCCTCCGGGACATACCACTTCACTGACAACACGACGAGAATACCCCCGGGGGGTATTTTATGCAAGAGGCGGGAAGTCTCCCGGATACGCAGAAGGCCGTGGCCCCTCCGCGCGGGAGGTGCCACGGCCTTCGCCGAACTAGAGGCCTGGCCCCCGGCCCGGCTCAGACACCTGCGATGTGCCGGACCGCGTCCAGATAGGGCATGTTGATGGCGGCGTCGGCCACGGCCCGCACCGCCGGCTTGGCGTTGAAGGCGACGCCGATTCCCGCCGCGCCGAGCATGTCGAGGTCGTTGGCGCCGTCGCCCACCGCGATGGTGTGCCCCAGCTCGATGCCCTCGGCGGCCGACCACTGGCGCAGGTATTTCTCCTTGGCCGCGCGGTCGATCACGTCTCCGATCACGCGGCCGGTCAGGGCGCCGTCGACGATTTCAAGCTCGTTGGCGATCCAGTAGTCCAGGCCCAGCTCTTCGGCGATCGGGCGCAGGATCTGGTTGAAGCCGCCGGACACCACGGCCACGGCGTGGCCCGCCGCCTTGAAAGCGGCCACAAGCTCCGCCGCACCCTCGCTCAGGCGAACCTCCGCGCGGACGGAATCGACGACGTCGACCGGCAGTCCGGCGAGCACGGCCACCCGGGCGTGCAGGCTCTGGGCGAAGTCCAGTTCGCCGCGCATGGCGGCTTCCGTGACGGCCGCGACTTCCTCGCGCTTGCCGGCGTGGGCGGCAAGGAGCTCGATGACTTCCTGCTGGATGAGGGTGGAGTCGACGTCCATGATGAGCAACTTGCGGGCCGCCTGGCGCAGGCTGTCCGGGACCACCGCGGTGTCCACGCCGGCGCCGGCGGCATCGGCCAGTACCCGGCGCAGCGCGGTGAGGTCCGCGGAGAGTCCGTTGTCCACGGTGAGGCCCAGCGTGTAGACGCTGAAGCGGTCGTCCCCGGAACGTGCCTCGGAGGTCAGGGATGCGCCTGCCGAGGCAAGCACATTCCGCAGGTTTTCCAGCTCCACGGGGGACAGATTCACGCCATAGCTGACGGCGGTCACGTTCGAACTCATGGCTGCAATCTTAGCCAGCGCGGCGGGGCTCCCTGAATTCCATGTGACGGCCCAAGGTATGACTGCCGGCCGGTTATCAATCGGCCCGGATTTTGTCCTAGTGTCTATTCCTATGAGTGATGTTCTTGAACTGACTTCTGTCAGTGTCGTCCGGGGTTCCAAGACTTTGCTGGACAAGGTGGACTGGCAGGTCAACGACGGCGAACGCTGGGTGATCCTCGGTCCCAACGGCGCAGGCAAGACCACACTCCTCCAGATCGCCGCCGCCCGCCTGCACCCCAGCAGCGGAACGGCCGGGATCCTCGACGAAACCCTCGGCCGCGTGGACGTCTTCGAACTGCGCCCCCGCATCGGCCTCTCCTCCGCGGCCCTGGCCAACCACATCCCCGAGCACGAGAAGGTCCTCAACGTCGTGGTCACCGCCGCGTACGGCGTCACCGGCCGCTGGCGGGAAGGCTACGAGCGCGACGACGAGCGCCGCGCTTTCGGCCTGCTCAACGAGTGGGGCATGGGCCCCCTCCTGAACCGCACCTTCGCCTCCCTGTCCGAAGGGGAGCGCAAGCGCGTCCAGATCGCCCGTGCCCTCATGACCGACCCCGAGCTGCTGCTCCTGGACGAACCGGGCGCCGGCCTGGACCTCGGCGGACGCGAAGAGCTGGTCCACCGACTCGCCGAACTTGCCAACGACGAAGAAGCTCCCGTGATGGTCCTGGTGACCCACCACCTCGAGGAAGTCCCCCCGGGCTTCACGCACGCGATGCTGCTGCGCGACGGCGGCGTCGTGGCCGCCGGGCCCATCGACGAGGTCCTCACTGCAGAACACCTGAGCACCACCTTCGGCGTGGACCTGGACGTCACCGAGAACGCGGGCCGCTACACGGCCACCGCGCGCCGCTGACCCGGCAGCCTCCTGCACAGCGGACATAGAATTAAGCGGATATCAAAATAGTGGAACTTCTCAGCGGCCTCATTACCTTTATCGCCGGCCTGTGGGCCGGCACCATCAACGCAGTGGTCGGTTCCGGCACGCTCGTGACCTTCCCGGTGCTCATCGCCCTCGGCATCACCCCCGTGGTGGCCTCCATGAGCAACGCCATGGGCCTCGTGGCCGGTGCCGCCGCCGGCGCATGGGGCTACCGGCGCGAACTCGCCGGCCGCGGACGGCAGCTGCTTCAACTGCTCCCGGCCTCGCTGCTCGGCGGCATTACCGGCGCCTGGCTGCTGCTGCACCTGCCGGAGAAGGTCTTCCATTACGTCGCACCTGTGCTGCTGGTGCTGGCGCTGCTCATGGTGATGTTCCAACCCCGGCTGCAGGCCTGGGTGCGGCGCCGCGAGGAAAACCCCGAGCACGCCATCAAGGACAAGAACCATGGCGTGCTGCTGGTGGTGCTCGTGTACCTGGCAGGCGTCTACGGCGGGTACTTCGTGGCGGCCCAGGGCATCCTGCTGGTGGGCATCCTCGGCGTATTCATGACCGGCACCATCCAGAACGCGAACGCCATGAAGAACTTCCTGGTGCTGGGCGTGAACATGGTGGCCGCCGTGTCTTACATGCTGTTCGCCTTTGACCGGATCAACTGGATTGTCGTGGCCCTGATTGCCGTCAGCTCGACCATCGGCGGCCTGGTGGGCTCCAAGGTGGGCCGCCGGCTCCCGCCGGCGGTGCTGCGCGGCGTGATCTTCGTCCTGGGCCTCGTGGCGCTCGGCTTCATGGTCGCCAACCTGTTGAAATAGCCGTATTTCCGAAAAGACCTCGCCGGTGACATTCCATTACCTTGAATCCGCGGACGACCCGCGGGTGTCCGACTACACCCAGCTCACCGACGTGCACCTGCGCAAACTCCGCGAACCGGAGGAAGGCATGTACATCGCCGAGTCCTCCCGAGTGCTGCGGCGCGCCCTCGCCGCCGGCCACCGCCCGCGGTCGTTCTTCCTCGCCGAGAAATGGCTGGAGGACCTCGACGACGTCTTCCGGCAGTTCCCGGATGTCCCGGTCTACATCGGGCAGGCGAAGCTGCTGGAAGAGATCACCGGATTCCACCTGCACCGCGGCGCCATGGCCGCGATGCACCGGCCCGCGCCGGTTCCGCTGGAAACGCTGCTGGCCGAGTCCAGGCGCGTGGCCGTGCTGGAGGACATCGTGGACCACACAAATGTCGGCGCCATCTTCCGTTCCGCAGCGGCACTCGGCCTCGACGCCGTGCTGGTGACGCCGCGCTGCGGCGATCCGCTGTACAGGCGCAGTGTCCGGGTGAGCATGGGCACCGTCTTCCAGGTGCCGTGGGCGCGGCTGGAAAGCTGGCCGGGCGACCTGGAGCGCTTGAAGGCCCAGGGCTTCACGGTCGCCGCCATGGAACTCACGCCCGACGCCGTGGACCTGGATGAGCTCGCGGCCCGCGGTCCGGAGAAACTCGCCTTGGTGCTGGGCACCGAAGGTGCCGGGATGAGCCCTGAGACGCTGGCCGCTGTCGACCTCGCCGTCAAGATCCCGATGCGCGCGGGAGTGGACTCACTGAACGTCGCGGCCGCGTCCGCCGTCGCGTTCTGGGAACTGCGCCCGCGAAGAGTCTGAGCGTGACTGCAACCATCTGACCCTGGTGTCAGAGGCAAATGCTAGGCCAGAATGTTCTAGCTTCTGAGCCGAACCGCAGGTCAGAGCACCATTTGCTACCCACCGTTAGGCGCGCGAGTGCATCACCTGCTCTTCGTCGGCCCTCCGGGAGCCGGGAAGACCATGCTCGCCCAGCCCATCACGCACGAAGCCGCAGCCGCCGGCCTCGTCTCTAGCCCGCAGTACCAGTCTCACCGGCCGCATCACGAGTCTTGACGGTGGCGGGGTCACGCCGAGGCGATGAGGCGGGGGAGGTTGGAGAGCGCTCCGGCGGCATGGGCTCGGCTGCGCTCGCGAGCCTCGGCGATGCGTGGGTCGTCGGCGTAACGCTCCAGCTCGGCGAAAGGATACAGCCGGCTCGTGCGCGACCAGGCGGACACGGCCGGATGCTGGCCGCGTGCCCGGGCGTTCGCCATCAGCGCGGCGTAGGCGATGAGGAAGTCGACATTCCGATCCCAGAGGTGCAGCGGGCGGCACAGCTCGTTCTTCTGGTCGTCGTCGTGGAGTTCGGCTTCGACGACGCCTAGCATCGCGTACTGGAACGAGACGGTGCCCCAGAACATTGGCTGAAGCGTTATGCGGCCAGGTTCGAAAATCGGACGAAGTGGCGGCCGGACGAGCCCCGACGCCGCGCAATGGACGTGCAGCGTGTCGCGTGTCGTGGGGATGACACCGTCGTCGAGGATGATGCGGTCGCGCTCGACTGTACGCACGTGGCCGAGGCGGACCACATCCTCGATTTGCCGGAGGAGAGCGATCTCGGCTTCTCCGACGATCGCGCCGTGGAACATCGTGGGTGGCACGGAGGGATCGACCCGCAGCAGGATTCCATGTTCGTCGAGCCGTGCGAAGAGATCGTCAACCGTTGTCGCTTGGGCCATGGCCTCGATCTGTGCGGCGTTCGCGACGTACTGCTCGACGACTTGGTCGTGCGGCTGCAGGTAGCGTCTATTCGGCCACCAGCCTTCGCGCGGTTTGATCCACGTGAGGTCGGCGGGGTCCACACCCCGCTCGAGAAGCCACACACACGTGTCGAGGGCGGTCTTTCCCGCGCCGATCACGGTGAAGCGTCCGGCCGGGTGGGCGAGTCGGGCGAGCCCACCGGTGGGGATGCAGCGGACTCCCTCGGCCACGGCGAAGGGCGGGGCGGAGGTGGCGGGGATGCGGCCCTCAAGATACCTGGCATCCACCACGCGGCGTCGCACGGTGACGGGCACGGTGCGGCCGTCCAGGCGGGAGACGATCCGACCCTCGTCAACGAACTCGCACTCGGGCAGGTAGGCTACACGACCGGTCGGCAGGAAGACCCGCGTCATCGCCTCTTCGAAATGCGCGCAGATCTCGCTCGGGCCGGCCAGCTCGTACATGCCTGCGTTCGTGCCGCTGACGTCGCGCCTGTCGGCTCCGAATGGCACGGATTCGACGCCGTAGAGGTTCGCGGGCTGGTGCAGGCGGACGAACGGATATGCGTCCTGCCAGTGTCCCCCGGGCGCGTGCCGACGATCGACGATCGCCACCGTGGCATCCGAATGCGCGAGGATCCGGTCGGTGAAGACCATCCCCGCTGTCCCAGCGCCGACCACCAGATAGTCGGCTTCGATGCGCCCGCGCACGCACTCACAGTAAACCCGGCCGTCTGCCCAGGGGAATCCTCCGGTGCGCAGGTACGGTCGGGCGGCCGCCCGAAGGTAATCGCCCGGTCTGCGCCTGACCTACGGGCGGAAGGGCTGCTCGAACGTGCCCGGCTTCGTCGGCGGGAAAGCCGTGCGGCTGGCGGAGTCGATCACTCCGGCAAAAGAACTGATACAAGCAGGTGCGAGAGTCAGGTGACGCGGCGATAGCGGATATGGGTGGCCAGCGGTGAGTGAAGCACTTCGGCCGGTTCGAAGCCGAAGGATTCAACTCCGTCGAAGATACGCTCGCCTGAACCAAGGAGGACTGGTGCAATGTCGAGGGTGAGCTCGTCGATCACGCCGACGTTCAGTGCCTGTCGGACCGTAGAGGCCCCACCGGCAATGTCCACTCCCTTGTCCCCGGCTGCCTGGCACGCTGCGGAGTAGGCCGCGTCGAAGCCCTCGGTGACGAAATGGAAGGTCGTCCCGCCGCCCAGCTGAATCGGGTCATGTCCGTGATGAGTCAACACGAACACCGGCGCGTGGTACGGCGGTTCGGATCCCCACCACCCGATCCATTCCTCATCCCAGTCCCCGCGGATCGGGCCGAACATGTTCCGGCCCATCACATACGCGCCCCGCGGGCGCATGAGCCACTCGCTCGCGATCTTGTCGGCATGGTTGGCCCGCGGGTCGCCGATGTGCCAGCCGTGCAGCTCCAGCCCTCGCTTGCCCAGTGGGTCCTCGCGGCTCTGGTCCGGCCCGGCGACGAAGCCATCCAGCGAGATCGACATGTGGCAGGTGGTGTCCGACATCGCGAACCTCCTGTGATTGAGACTTGCATGCGGCCGTGTGAGGATTCTGGGACTCTAACACGCGAGGGCATCCTCGCCGGTTCGCCACTTCCCGCCGCATCGGCTAGGATAGTTTGTTGGCTCGGGAGCCGCGGAACGTTCATCGTCCGCAGGCGCGCGGACCACCTCCATTCATACCTGGCAGCTGGCAAAATCCAGCTGCGCGAACAAAGGTCCAATTATGAAGTCTGATATCCACCCGAAGTACGAAGCTGTTGTTTTCAACGACCTGGCTTCCGGCGTCAAGTTCCTGACCAAGTCCACCGTGTCTTCCTCGAAGACCATCGAGTGGGAAGACGGCAACACCTACCCGGTCATCGACGTCGAAATCTCCTCCGAGTCCCACCCGTTCTACACGGGCAAGCAGCGCATCATGGACTCCGCAGGCCGCGTCGAGCGCTTCAACGCTCGCTTCAAGGGCTTCGGCGCCAAGAAGTAATCGACTTCATCCAAGTCGCGTAAGCAGAGCCCGCGTCCCGTCAAGGGACGCGGGCTTTGTTGTTATTGGGCACAGGTGTTTTCGGGCAGGATGGTGCCCATGACGTTCCGCACCGCTTCTCCCGATTCCGACGCCGGCCGCCTCCACGGCGAATTCAAGGTCCCCGGCGGAAAACTCGTCGTCGTGGACTGCCACGTCGTGGACGGCAGGCTGGCGGACATGTCCGTCAGTGGCGATTTCTTCTTGGAACCGGACGAGGCGCTGCAGGACATCAACCGTGCGCTCACCGGGCTGCCCGCGGAGTCGACGCCGGGCGAGCTCGCCGACGCAGTGAATGAGGCCCTGCCGGCGAACGCCGTCCTGTTCGGCTTCTCAGCGGAAGCAGTTGCGGTGGCCGTGCGGCGCGCGCTGTCCAAAGCCACCGGCTGGCTGGACCATCAGTGGGAGGTGATTCCGCCGTCGGTCCTCCCGACGCACGTGAACGTGGCCCTCGACGAAGTCCTCACCGAAGAAGTCGGAGCAGGACGCCGCAACCCCACCCTGCGCTTCTGGGACTGGGAGGAACCCTCGGTGGTGATCGGTAGCTTCCAGTCCGTGCGCAACGAGGTGGACCCCGGCGGCGTGGAGAAGCACGGCATCACGGTGGTGCGCCGCATCAGCGGCGGGGGAGCGATGTTCATGGAAGCGGGCAACTGCATCACCTACTCCCTCTACCTGCCGCAGACCCTGGTGGACGGCATCAGTTTCGCCGACTCGTACGCCTTCCTGGACGCCTGGGTGATGGCGGCCCTGGAGAAGCTCGGGATCACGGCCTATTACGTCCCGTTGAACGACATCGCCACGGAGCAGGGAAAGATCGGCGGCGCGGCGCAGAAGCGCCTCGCCAACGGCGGCATGCTGCACCACGTCACCATGAGCTACGACATCGACGCCGACAAGATGGTGGAGGTGCTGCGCATCGCCAAGGAGAAGCTCTCCGACAAGGGCACGCGCAGCGCGAAGAAACGGGTGGACCCGTTGCGGAGGCAAAGCGGCCTGCCCCGGGAAGCCATCATCACGGCCATGCAGGAGGTTTTCGCCGAACGCTACGGGGCCATCGAATCCCGCATCACCGACGCCGAACTGGCCGCCGCGCAGGACCGCGTGCGCACCAAGTTCGGCACCGGGGAATGGCTGTACAGGATTCCCTAGGGCGAGTCCCTAGCTTGCGGCCCGCGGCACAGCCTGCGCGCGAAGGGCCCGCAGCAGGTGGTCGCGCTGTTCCAGGATGATCCGGCGCAATGCCCGCGGCGCCTCCGCGTGCGCGGCCAGCCAGGCGTCCGTCCTACGCAGTACGGGATGTTCCTCGGGTGCGGTGCCGTCCTGCAGGTCCTGCCCGGACGGGAACAGCCCGCGCACAATCCGGCCGGCGATCTCGATGCTCCGCTCCTGCCACACGCGCTCCAGGCACTCGAAATACGGTTCGATGTAGTCGTCCAGCATTCCATCGGGCGCCGTCATGAAGCCGGCGATCGTGGCCCCCAGGATTTCGTTCGACAGTTCCGCGGATTCGACGGCTGCTTTCCAGGCCGCGGCCTTCACTCCGGCATCCGGCCGTGCCGCGGCCGCGAGGGCGTGCCCCTCCCGCCCGGAGGCCGTGGTGTCCCGTTCCAGTTCCGCGTCGAGCTCGGCGGCTGTCGCCGCACCGTTCGCGGCCAAGGCCTGCCACAGGCTCCAGCGCAGCTCGGCATCCACCGCCAGCCCATCGATCTGTTCGGCGCCGGACAGCAGTCCGCGCAGCAACGGGAGCTGGCCGCCGTCGTGCCGGGACAGTCCGGCGAGCGTCCGCGCCCAGGCCAGCTGCTGGTCTGATCCCGGAACCGCATCCCGGAGCCGGGCCGCCGCCGTGCCAAGCAGGGCGCTGCGCGCGGCGCCCCGCCGCGCGGCAGGCACGTAGCGTTCCACCGCCGTCGCGGCGTTGCCGAGGACGTTCAGCAACACTCCGATGCCGCCTTCGGCCGGGGCGAAGCGTTCGACGGCGGCCAAGTACAGCTCCGCCGGTGTCACGGCGTCGCGTGCCGAGTCCCAGAGGGCGGTCCAGCAGAGAGCCCGGGCCATCGGGTCGCCGATCCGGTCAAGCGCCTCGCGGACCGTGGCCTCCGAGCCGGCGTCGAGGCGGACCTTGGCGTAGCTGAGGTCCTCGTCGTTGACCAGCAGCAGGGCCGGGCGCCGCTTCCCGGTGAGGCCCGCCACTGCGGTCACCGGGCCGTCGACGTCGAGCTCCAGGCCGTCCGTCCGCCGCAGTGCACCGTCGCCGTCGAAGTCGTAGAGCCCCAGCTTGAGCCGGTGCGGCCGGTGCTCCTGCCGGCCCGTGGCCGGATCCACCGAGTCCTGGTGCAGGATCACGGAATCCATGGTGCCGCCGTCGCCTTCGGCGATGTCCGCGCGGACTGTCGAGATGCCGGAAGTCTGCAGCCACTGCCGGGTCCAGCCGCCGAGGTCACGCCCGGACGCGGCCTCGAGGGCCGCGAGCAGGTCCGCCAGGGAGGTGTTGCCGAACGCGTGCTCGCGGAAGTACCGGCGGGAACCCTCGATGAAGGCCTCGAAGCCGACGTACGCCACGAGTTGCTTCAGCACCGAGGCGCCCTTGGCGTAGGTGATGCCGTCGAAGTTCTGCTTCGCCGCTTCGAGGTCCGGGATGTCCGCGACAATCGGGTGCGTGGTGGGCAGCTGGTCCTGCAGGTAGGCCCAGGCCTTGCGCTTGTTGGCGAAGTTCACCCACGCCGTTTCCCAGGAGGTGGCCCGGTCAACGCCGAGCGTGCCCATGAAATCGGCGAAGGACTCCTTGAGCCAGAGATCGTCCCACCAGCGCATGGTCACCAGGTCGCCGAACCACATGTGCGCCATCTCGTGCATCAGGGTGTTCGCCCGGGCCTCGTACTGGGCGTCGGTGGCGCGGGAGGTGAAGACGTACTTTTCGGTGAAGGTCACCAGGCCGGGGTTCTCCATGGCGCCGAGGTTGTATTCGGGAACGAACGCCTGTTCGTACTTGCCCCACGGGTAGGGGTAGTCGAAGAGCCGGTTGAAGAAGTCCAGGCCGGCCTTCGTCAGGGCGAACAGTTCCGGGGCGTCGAACGAGTCCGCCAGCGACGCGCGGCAGTAAAGGGCCAGCGGCACCTCAAGCCGGGTACCGTCGTCGAGCTCCGCGCTCCAGCTGTCCTCGGCGCGGAAGTACGGCCCCGCCAGGACCGAGGTGATGTAGGTGGACATGCGCTTGGTGGCGGCGAAGTCCCAGGTGCTGGCGTCCGGGTCGGTGGCCAGCGGGGCACGGCCGGATTCCGCACCGTTGGACGCCACGTGCCAGTCCGACGGCGCCGTCACGTGGAAGGTGAACTCCGCCTTCAGATCGGGCTGTTCGAAGTTCGCGAAGACGCGCCGGGCATCGGCCGGCTCATACTGGGTGTAGAGGTAGCACTTGCCGTCGGCGGGATCGAAGAAGCGGTGCATGCCTTCGCCGGAGCGGCTGTACAGCGCGGTTCCGGTGACGATCACCTCGTTGTCGGCGGCCAGGTTCCGCAGCTGGATCCGGTTGCCGTCGACGGCGGAAGCCAGGTCCAGTTCCTTGCCGTTGAGGAAGACGCTGTGCACCCCGCCGTGGATGAAATCCAGGAAGGTGTCCGAGCCCGGTTCCGCCGAGAAGGCGATGAAGGTGCGGCTGGTGTAACCCCCGACGGCGGGATCCGCCGCGTGCCGCACATCCAGCGAGACGTCGTACCGGTGAGTTGCCACCACGGCGGAACGGACAGCAGCTTCATCGCGTGTGAGGTTTGACACTAACTTATCTAACCACGCATCGGCGCTGCCGGAGCGGGCGCCCGCGGACCCGGGGCGGGCAGGTATATATTGGCAGCTACGGAGCCGGAAGATACCGGATCAAGCACTTTCTTCCGGTGCCGGCCCCGGAGGTGAGGGCGTGAAGTACGTCACATAATCGGCGTGAAATGCGCCCGTAATGAATAGGTGATTACCTGAGTCCCATGTCAGAGCTATTCCAGGATTATTCCGAGGCCGTGGCACGTTCCGGTGCCTATGACGAGATGTTCGCGCCGGGCCAGATCGCCAGGAGATCGTACGGCCAGGTCGAGGGAGCCCTGAAGGAGTTGTCGCTGGCAGACGTCAGTGCGCGTGCCGAATCGATGGCACGGACCTTCCTGGACCGCGGCGTCACCTTCGACTACGCGGGGGAGGAGCGCCCCTTCCCGCTGGACATCGTGCCCCGCGTGATCCCCGCCGACGAATGGGAAACCCTGGAACGCGGCGTCGCCCAGCGCGTGCGCGCGCTCGAAGCCTTCCTCGACGACGTCTACGGCCGCATGTCCGTGGTGTCCGACGGCGTCATTCCCCGCCAGCTCGTCACCACCAGCGCCCACTTCCACCGCGCCGTGCATGGTTTCGAGCCCGCGGGCGGGGTGCGCGTCCATGTCTCCGGCATCGACGTCGTCCGCGACGCCGCAGGCACCTTCCGCGTCCTCGAAGACAACGTGCGTGTCCCGTCCGGCGTCAGCTATGTGCTCGAGAACCGCCGGGCCATGGCCAAGGGCCTGCCCGAAGCGTTCGGCCAGCAGCACATCCGCCCCGTCGAGGAGTACCCGCGCCGGCTGCTGTCGGCCCTGCGCAAGACCGCACCGTCCGGCGTCGACGATCCCACCGTCGTCGTCCTGACCCCTGGCGTCTTCAACAGCGCCTACTTCGAACACACCCTCCTGGCCGGCCTCATGGGCGTGGAACTCGTGGAAGGCCGCGACCTCATCTGCCGCGGCAACCGCGTCTACATGCGCACCACCGCCGGTGAACAGCGCGTGGACGTCATCTACAAGCGCATCGACGACGACTTCCTCGATCCGCTGCAGTTCCGCTCCGACTCCATGCTCGGCTGCCCGGGGCTAGTCAACGCGGCCCGCGCCGGCGGCGTCACCATCGCCAACGCGGTGGGCAACGGCGTCGCCGACGACAAGCTGGTCTACAGCTACGTCCCGGACCTCATCCGGTACTACCTGCACGAAGAGCCGGTCATCGCCAACGTGGACACCTTCCGGCTGGAAGAGAAGGAAGCCCGCGAGCACGTGCTGGACCGCTTGGACGAGCTGGTCGTCAAACCGGTGGACGGCTCGGGCGGCAAGGGCCTCGTGATCGGCCCGGCCGCTTCCAAGGACGAGCTCGATGCGCTGCGCCAGCGGATCCTGACGGACCCGCGCGGCTGGATCGCGCAGCCCGTGCTGCAGCTCTCCACCGTGCCCACCCTCTCGGGGGACAAGTTCGGTCCGCGCCACGTGGACCTGCGCCCCTTTGCCGTGAACGACGGCGACGACGTCTGGGTGCTGCCCGGCGGCCTGACGCGCGTGGCACTCAAGGAGGGGTCGCTGATCGTGAACTCCAGCCAGGGCGGCGGATCGAAGGACACCTGGGTGCTCTCCGATTCCCCGCAGCTGCCCGGACCGGACCTTCCGCGGCCGAGCATCAGCGTCCGCGAGCAGGTATCCGTCTGGCCCGTGGAAAGCAACTGGCGCGACCGCCAGTCGGAGCAGGAACAGCAATGAGCACGTTCCAGCCCGCCCGTCCTTTTGACAAGACCCCGAACCCCAAGGAGGCAGGCCCGTGCTGAGCCGTATTGCCGAGTCACTCTTCTGGATCGGCCGCTATGTGGAACGTGCCGACGGCACCGCCAGGATCCTGGACGTCCACCTCGAGCGCTTGAACCACCTTCCGCTCGACGAGCAGCGCAGCGTTGCCCGTGAGCTCCTGGCCGTGATGGGCGCACGCCCGCAGAGCGAGGAATTCGGCCTGCCCGAACTGCTCCACGCACTGGCCTACGACAAATCCAACGCGTCCTCGATCGCCGGTTCCCTCGGGGCCGCGCGCGAGAACGCCCGCCGTGCCCGCGAAACCGTGTCGTCCTCCCTGTGGGAATGCCTCAACACCACCTACTACGGGCTGAACCAGCACCGCAAGGACGTGGTGGGCACCTACCGTTTCTGCAACTGGGTCCTGGAGCGAACCGCCATGGTCCGCGGCCTCGCCGACACCACGGTCAGCCACGACGAAAGCTGGCTCTTCCTGGTGCTCGGCCGCTCGCTGGAACGCGCCGACATGACGGCCCGCATGCTCTCCACCCGGGACGTGCTCTCCGCGGGCATGTCCTGGGTGAACATGCTGCGCTGCGCCGGCGCCTACGAGTCGTTCCTGCGCACCCGGCGGGCCGCCTTCGGCGACCAGCACGCCGCGGAGTTCCTGCTCCTGGACCGATTGTTCCCGCGATCCATCGTGTACGCCCTGCGCGACGCCGATGAGTGCCTGGCCAAGCTCGATCCCTCGGCCCAGCGCGTCGGCTTCATCAACGACGCCCGCCGGATCGTGGGCCAGGCCAGGACCTTCCTCGAGTTCCACCGCACGGACGACCTGATGGCGGAACTGCCCGAGCACATGGACCGTGTGCAGAAAGCGGTTACGCAAGCTTCCGACGCGATTTCCCGTAAGTACTTCAATCAGGCGGATGAGCTGGCCTGGGTGGGAGAAGTTTCATGACCCGGCTAAGCATCGTCCACAAGACCGCGTACAAGTACAACAAGCGGGTCACCCTGTCCTACAACGAGGCCCGGATGACCCCGCTGACGGACCCGCAGCAGGTGGTGCTGGAATCGTCGCTGAAGGTCACGCCGTCGCAGGCCGCCGTCAGCAGCTACCGCGACTACTGGGGCACCCGCGTCACCGCCTTCGACATGCAGATGCCGCACGAACGGCTCGAAGTCCTGGCCACGAGCACCGTCGAGGTGCACCGGGCAGAGAAGGTCGCGCTGCCGGAGCAGATTGTCGATTGGGAGACGCTCGGATCCGACGCCGTGCGGGACCAGTTCAGCGACTGGCTGCCGCAGTCCCGGCTGAGCGGCCCCGGCGACGAGGTCCTGTCGATCATCCCCGGGGTGGTGGCGGGCCGGAACCCGCACGACGCCGCCATCTCCGTGTTCGAATGGATGCGCGGCGAGATGACCTACATGAAGGGCAGCACCGGCGTCACCACCAACGCCGAGCAGGCCTGGACCCAGCGCCAGGGCGTCTGCCAGGACCTCGCGCACCTTGCGATCGGCTCGCTGCGCAGCTGCGGCATCCCGGCGCGCTACGTTTCCGGGTACATCCACCCGCGGTCGACGGCGGACATCGGCGAGACCGTAGCCGGCCAGTCCCACGCGTGGCTGGAGTGGTGGGACGGGGAGTGGCGCAGTTGGGACCCCACCAACCACAAACCGGCCGGCGACCACCACGTGACCGTGGCGCGCGGCCGCGACTACCGCGACGTGCCGCCGCTGAAGGGCATTCTGTCCGGCGGCGGAGGATCGGCGCTGACCGTGACCGTGGAAATCACCCGCCTGGCCTAGGGCTGCTTTAAAGCACAAAGTGCGGGGCGCCGGATCATCCGGCGCCCCGCACTTGTATGTCTGTGTTCTCGCCCCTGGCTTACCAGTCTTGTCTGGATTACCAGGGGCTGGGCTTGTAGTCCTTGAGGAAGACGCCGAACTGGTCCACGCCCTGTTCGCCCATGACGATCGGATCGTAGACGCGGGCGGCCCCGTCCACCAGGTCCAGGGGAGCGTGGAAGCCTTCCTCCATGAGCCGGACCTTGGTGTAGTGCGGGCGTTCGTCGGTGATCCAGCCGGTGTCCACCGCAGTCATGAGGATGCCGTCGGTGTCCAGCATTTCCTGGGCGCTGGTGCGGGTCATCATGTTCAGGGCCGCCTTGGCCATGTTGGTGTGCGGGTGGCCCGGGCCCTTGTAGACGCGGGAGAACTGCCCTTCCATGGCGGAGACGTTCACGATGTACTTCCGGCGGGCGGCGGAACGCTTCATGGCCCCGCGCAGGCGGCTCACCAGCAGGAACGGCGCGGTGACGTTGCAGAGCTGGACCTCCAGCAGTTCCAGCGGATCCACCTCGTCCACCACCTGGGTCCAGCTGTTCACCGTTGCCAGGTCCGGGACCAGGCCGCCGGCGTCGATGGCCGTGCCGCTGGCGATGCGTTCCAGCGAGGCCGACCCCGTGGACAACGCCAGCGAAGTGATGGCATCGCCGGCCAGGACCGGGTGTTCACTGACGCTGTGCGCGATGGCCAGCGGGTGCTTATCGTGCGCGTGGCCGAAGGTGACCAGTTCCGGGCCGCCGTTGCCGGCCTGCAAAGCCGCGGGCAGGGGCTCGTCCTCGGCATCCACCAAGGGCTTGTAGGCGTTGCCGGAGCGCCGCACGGTCTGGGCTGCGTTGTTGATGATGATGTCCAGCGGGCCCGCTGCGTTCAGGGAGTCCGTCAGGGCCATGACCTGGGACGGGTCGCGCAGGTCGATCCCGACGATCTTCAGGCGGTGCAGCCACTCGGCGCTGTCCTCCATCGCCGCGAACCGGCGGGCGGCGTCCTTGGGGAAGCGGGTGGTGATGGTGGTGTGGGCGCCGTCGCGTAACAGCCGCAGGGCAATGTACATGCCGATCTTCGCCCGCCCGCCGGTGAGGAGCGCGCGGCGGCCGGTCAGGTCCGTGCGGGCGTCCCGTTTGCTGTGGCTGAAGGCGGCGCATTCCGGGCACAGCTGGTGGTAGAAGGCGTCAACCTGGGTGTAATGCTGCTTGCAGATGTAGCAGGGCCGGGAACGGATCAAGTGCCCGGCGATCTCGCCGGTGGCCGAACTGGCGAGCTTGTTGCCGCGGGTTTCGTCGTCGATGCGGTCCGGGGCCGCCGTCGCGGTCAGGGCCATGACGGCGCGGTCGGCTTCGGCGATGGCGTCCCGCTTGGTGACGCGGCGGTGGCGCTTGACGGCCTTGAACATCTTCCCGGTGGCGCGCCGGACGGCGACGTAGTCCGGGTGCTCCTCGTCATAGGCGTGGATCGTGTTCAGGACCTTAAGGCAGGCCTGGATCTCATCAGGCGTCAACTCAGAGCTCATTGCTCCGATTTTACAGGGCCGCGGAAGGGCCTCAAAAGGAACAGCCTCCCCATGCGGTGCACGGGGAGGCTGCCTGTTTGCCGGCGGTTCAGACCTCGACGGAGGTTGCCTGGGCTTCGGCGGTCTTTTCCAGGGTTTCGCGGGCTTCGGGCAGGCCCTCGGTGACGGCCTTGACTGCCTTCGGGAGGGCGCGCCGGTATTCCGCGGAGAGAGCGAGTTCGGCCTCTTCGGGTTCCGGGACGAGCTGGCCCTTGGCCAGGACGGTGATGCCTGACTGCGTCACCTTGTAGCCGCGGGCGCGGTCCAGGTCCGGGTCGAGGCCGATGGCGGCGCCGGCCGGGATCCGGACGTTCTTGTCGATGATGGCGCGGTTGATCACGGCGCCCTCACCGACCCGGACCTTGTCCATGAGCACAGAGTCCTGGACACGGCTGGCCGTGCCGACGTAGACGTCGTTGGAGAGCACGGAGCCCTCCACGATGCCGCCGGACACCACCACGCCGCTGGCCACGATCGAGTCCAGGGCCGAGCCCACGGTCTGGTTCTCGCCGCGCACGAACTTGGCGGGCGGCGAGATGCTCTGCCGGGTGTAGATCGGCCATTCGGAGTTGTAGAGGTTGAACACCGGGACCGGAGAGATGAGGTCCATGTGGGCGTCGTAGAAGGAATCGATGGTGCCTACGTCGCGCCAGTAGGTGCGGTCGCGTTCGGTCGATCCCGGGATGTCGTTGAGGGTGAAGTCGTACACGCCGGCTTCACCCTTGCCCACGAAGTAGGGAATGATGTCCCCGCCCATGTCGTGCTTGGTGTCCAGGCGCTCGGCGTCGAGGCGGAGCGCATCCACCAAGGCGTCGGCGTCGAACACATAGTTGCCCATGGAGGCCAGGAACTGGGTGGGATCCGCGGCCAGGCCGGCGGTTTCGGCCGGCTTCTCAACGAAGGCGGAGATCTTCTGGGGATCGTTCTGGTCCACCTCGATGACGCCGAACTGGTTGGCCATGGACAGCGGCTGGCGCACGGCGGCGACGGTGGCCTTGGCCCCGCTGGCAATGTGCTGCTCCACCATCTGCGAGAAGTCCATCCGGTACACGTGGTCCGCACCGACCACCACCACGATGTCCGGGTTGGCGTCGTGGATCAGGTTCAGCGACTGGTAGATCGCGTTCGCGCTGCCCAGGAACCAGCTCTTGCCCACGCGCTGCTGCGCCGGCACCGAGGCGACATACCGCCCGAGCTGGGTGGACATGCGCCACGTTTCCGAAATATGGCGGTCAAGGCTGTGCGACTTGTATTGAGTGAGCACCACGATCTGCAGATACCCCGAATTCACCAGGTTCGACAGCGCGAAATCAATCAGTCGATACCCGCCGGCGAACGGCACCGCCGGTTTAGCCCGGTCCGCAGTCAGTGGCATGAGGCGGTTTCCCTCGCCGCCAGCCAGTACGATCGCCAATACTTTTTTCAACGCCATTGGTGTATTTCTCCCTGTACGTCTTGAAGCCCCCCGAATAGCCCGGGCTGCCGGACTCCTTCACACTAGAACAGATACCCGGGAACGACTACGTTAGGCACCATGCGCGTAGACATTGTGACTAAAGAATTTCCTCCCGAGATCTACGGCGGCGCCGGAGTGCATGTTGCCGAGCTCAGCCGGGTCCTCGCAAAGCATGTTGAGCTGCAGGTCCGCGCCTTCGGCGCGCCCCGCGACGCAGACTTCCACGGGGCGACTGTGACGTCATATTCGACGCCGGAAGACCTCGCGTCGGCCAACGCCGCCGTCCAGACCCTGGGCGTCGACCTGCGGATCGTCCCCGACGTCGCCGGGGCGGACCTGGTGCATTCACACACCTGGTACGCGAACATGGCCGGCCACCTCGCGTCGCTGCTGCACGGGATCCCGCACGTCCTCAGCGCGCACAGCCTGGAGCCGCTGCGTCCGTGGAAGGCAGAGCAGCTCGGCGGCGGCTACGCGTTGTCCTCCTGGGTGGAGAAGACCGCCTATGAGGCGGCTGCCGCGATCATCGCCGTCTCCGAGGGCATGCGGCAGGACATCCTGCGCAGCTACCCGGACGTCGATCCGGCCAAGGTGCGCGTGGTCCACAACGGCATCGACGTAGAGCTGTGGCAGCCGGACGCCGGCGAGGAGCATATCCGCGCCCTCGGAATCGATCCCGCCAAGCCCAGCGTGGTGTTCGTTGGCCGGAACACCCGCCAGAAGGGTGTGCCCTACCTGCTCCGCGCGGCCGCCAAGCTGCCGGACGACGTCCAGCTGGTCCTCTGCCTCGGCGCCGCTGACACCCCGGAACTCGCGGCGGAAACGGCGGCCCTGATCGAGGATCTGCAGAGCAAGCGCGAAGGCGTCATCCTTATCGAGCGCATGCTCCCGCGCAAGGAGCTCATCCAGGTGCTCAGCCACGCCACGGCGTTCGCCTGCCCGTCCATCTACGAGCCGCTCGGCATCGTCAACCTCGAAGCAATGGCCTGCGGTGCGGCAGTCGTCGCCAGCGCCACCGGCGGCATCCCCGAGGTCGTGAACCACGGCGAAACCGGTCTGCTGGTGGAATTGGACCAGGTCACCGACGGGACCGGCACCCCGCTGGATCCGGAGAAATTCGTGGCCGACTTCGCCGCTGCCCTCACCGAAGTGGTGTCCGACCCGGAGCGGGCGAAGGCCATGGGCGCCGCAGGCCGGGCACGGGCCGAAGCCCACTTCTCCTGGGAATCGATCACCCAGACCACCCTTGAGGTGTACCGCTCCGTGCTCGACAAGCCCTGACCCGCCTGGGCGGGCCACCCGCACCGGTTGACGCACGACGGCGGCGCCGCACCTTCGGCAAAACAACTTGCGAGGGTGCGGCGCCGCCGTCGTTGTGCCCGCTTGCGGCGGGGTCAGTGGCTTTCGGCCGCGGTAGCAGCTCAGCTCTTCAACGCCGGGAGGTGCTTTTCCTCCATAGGTGTTGAGCCGCTGGCCCGCTGTGCCTGGACGTAGTCGCGGGCCTCGTCCTGCCGCTGCTGCTCGGCGCCGGAGGCGATGGCCGCACGCAGGTGCTCGGGGCCGTAGCCGAAGGCATCCACCAGGTCCAGGGCGTGCGGACGGATCTTGACCAGCAGGCGGTTGATGTAGGCGCCGACCGTGCGGCCGCGCTGCATCGAGAGCCGGCCGTTCATGAGGTACCAGGACAGGTGCTTTTCGATCAGCGACAAGCCGAACAGGTCCCGCAGCCAGGTGAGTACCTTCAGGGTGCCCGGATCTTCGACGCCGGCAAGCGCCTCGGTGAAGGCCTCCCACTGAAGGAGCTCGGCGTGGGCGCGGGCGGCGTCGATGAGGTCGTCCTGGTGCTGGTTGAACAGGGCGGCGGCCTGGTGCTGGGGCAGCTTGTTGGCGCCTTTCAGGGCCGAACCGACCTCGGCGACCATTGACTGTACCCGGTCCGTGAGCAGGGTCCGCTGGCCCTCTTCGTCCCGCAGCGCCAGGGCGGCCTTTTGCACGGAGCCGGTATCGGCCACGAACTGGGCCACCTGGCGCAAGCCCGTCCGGTGCAGGGCGACGTCGGCTGCCTGCGATGCGACAAAACGGGCCAGCACGCCGAAGTCCACGGACCGGAATTCCTTGGCGTAATCCGCCAGTAGCCGCTTGGCCACCAGTTGCAGGAGGATCGTGTTGTCGCCCTCGAACGTGGCATAGACGTCGAGGTCGGCACGCAGCGACGCGAAACGGTTTTCGATCAGGAAGCCGGCACCGCCGCAGGCCTCGCGGCACTCCTGGAGCGTGTCCAGCGCGTGCCAGGTGCTCAAGGGCTTGAGTGCGGCGGCGAGGGTCTCGAGGTCCTGCCGGTCGGCGTCGGTGTCCCGCTTCCCGGAAAAGACGTCCTCGAATTTCGCAAGCAACTGCTCATGGGCAAATCCGGCAGCGTACGTAGTGGCGAGCCGGGTGAACAGGCGCCGCTGGTGGCGCTGGTAGTCAAGCAGCACCTCTTCTTCCACGGGCGAGGAGGAGTTGAACTGGCGCCGTTCGCTGGCGTACTGGATGGCGGCTTTGAGGGCCACCTTGCTCGCGGCTACGGCTGCACCGTCCAGTGAAACGCGGCCCTGGACGAGTGTGCCAAGCATGGTGAAGAAGCGGCGGCCGGGGCTGGCAATGGGCGAGCTGTACTCGCCGTCGGGGGAGACGCTGCCGTAGCGGTTGAGCAGATTTGTCCGCGGGATCCGGACGTTGCTGAAATGCAGGCGGCCGTTGTCGATGCCGTTCAGCCCGCCCTTGACGCCGTCATCCTCGCCGCCGATTCCGGGGAGGAATTCCTTGCTCTCCGGATCGCGCAGGGGAACGTAGAAGGCGTGGACGCCGTGGTTGACGTTGCGGGTCACCAGTTGGGCGAAGACGACGGCGGCGAGACCGTCGTTGGCCGCGTTGCCGATGTAGTCCTTCCAGGCTGCCCGGAACGGGGTGTGGATGACGAATTCCTGCGTGGCCTCGTCGTAAGTGGCGGTGGTGGCAATGCTCGCAACGTCCGAGCCGTGGCCGGTCTCTGTCATGGCGAAGCAGCCCGGGATCTCCAGGCTCATGATGCCCGGCAGCCACTTGTCATGGTGCTCGGCGGTGCCAAGGTGAAGCACGGCCGATCCGAACAGGCCCCATTGGACCCCGGCCTTGATCTGCAGCGAGGGATCGGCCGTGACGAGTTCCTCGAAGCCGGCGATGTTTCCGCCGTGATCGTCCGAGCCTCCCAGACGGACCGGAAAAGCCCGGTGCACCGCGTTGTTCTCCACGAGGTAACCCAGTTGCGCAAACACGCGCTTCCGGTGCTCCGTGTGGGTCAAACCCTCGATCTTGTGCACCTCGGGGCGACCGGCCAGCTCCCGGGCGGTCCGCCGGACGTCCGCCCAGCGGCCAAGCAACAATGCACCCAAGGCGGCGACGTCGACGGCCGGGGTGCCGGCGCTTCCGGATCCGGCGGGGTTGGTGCCGGACACGGTGCGGTCCACTACTTCAGTCATGTGATTCCTTCGCGGTTTCCATACGGTGGTCATTGCGGGCTGTAAATCATTGCGGCTTCTGTGCGGCCCTGCTCCCGGGCGCGATCCCGACACACAGCCAGTCGGTGATGTACCCGGCCATCGCCTGTTGGTCGGGCTTGGCAGGGGAGTCCGGCGAACTGAGCCACAGCTCGCCGGCGTTGCGCACCATGCCGATCGCCGCCGTCGGCCAGTAGCCGATCAGGGTCTCGGCGTCGGGGCCGAGGTGTTCGCGCATCGGCGCGGCCATCATGGCGCTGATCGACTCGAAGAAGTGACCCAGGGCGCCGGAGGCCGCGATGGCATCCTGCTGGCCGGCGTCGCCGTGCGGCAAGCGGGTGACGAAGGCGTAGACGCTCGGGCTCGACTCCGCCATCTGCAGGTAGGCCGACACCATGGCGAACAGGCCTTCGCGCGCAGTTGTGGCAGTGGCCACGGCTTCCTTCATCTTCCGCTGCATCTGGGCGAGGACTACCTCTCCCATGGCCTGCTGGAGCCCCGCCTTGTCGCCGAAGTAGCGGTAGAACACCGGCTTCGAGGTGCCGGCCGCGGCAGCGATGTCCTCCATCGAGGCGTCGCGGCCCAAGGTATGTACGGCCTTGCGGGCGGCCTTGATCAGTTCCCGGCGGCGCTCTTCCCGGTGGCGCTGCCAGCGCGCAGCACGGCCGTCGACGGCGGGCTGTACGTAGTCCACCGGCCCCATCGGATGGGAGGCGGCGGACCCTGTGGCTGCTTGCCTTGATGCCGGTTGCTTGGATGCTGTGACGCTGTTCACGATACCCAGCGTATCAGGTACGCTGGGTATCAGTAATCGAAACCAGCGAAGGAGCAATTTGATGCCCGAAGCAGCACTGTCACCGGAAGAAGGCCACGAGCAGCAAGGGCAGCATGCACCCCACGCCGGCGTCCGCAAGGCGGTGGTGATCGGTGGCAACAGGATCCCCTTCGCCCGGAGCGGCGGCGCCTACACGAGGTCTTCCAACCAGGACATGCTCACCGCCGCACTCGACGGATTGATCGCCCGCTTCGGCCTGCAGGAGGAGAGGCTCGGCGAAGTTGCCGCGGGTGCCGTCCTGAAGCACTCGAGGCACTTCAACCTGACCCGCGAGGCCGTCCTCGGATCAGCCCTGTC
Source organism: Arthrobacter celericrescens (assembly GCF_003614925.1). GTDB lineage: Bacteria > Actinomycetota > Actinomycetes > Actinomycetales > Micrococcaceae > Arthrobacter > Arthrobacter celericrescens. The sequence goes on along the minus strand of NZ_QYLP01000019.1, from coordinate 61,032 downwards.
GGCCGAAACCCCCGCCTACGACCTGCAGCAGGCCTGCGCCACCGGCTTGGAGACGGTGCTCGGCCTGGCCAACAAGATCAAGCTGGGCCAAATCGATTCCGCGGTGGCCGGTGGCGTGGACTCTGCCTCCGATGCGCCGATCGCCGTCAGCGAGGGGCTGCGCGAAGTTCTGCTCGACCTCAACCGGGCCAAGACCCTTCCTGCGCGGCTCAAGGTGCTCTCGCGGCTGCGCCCCAAGGATATCGCCCCGGACGCCCCGGACACCGGCGAACCCCGCACTGGACTATCCATGGGCGAGCACCAGGCACTCACCACGGCGCAATGGAAGATCACCCGCGAAGCCCAGGACGAACTCGCCTACAACAGCCACCGCAATCTCGCGGCGGCATACGACCGCGGCTTCTTCGACGACCTCCTCACCCCATACCGCGGATTGACCCGGGATTCGAACCTGCGCCCCGACACGTCGCTGGAGAAGCTCGCCACCTTGAAACCCGTGTTCGGCAAGACCCTTGGCACCGAGGCGACCATGACGGCCGGCAACTCCACGCCGCTCACGGACGGCGCCGCCACCGTGCTTCTGGGAAGCGAAGAATGGGCGGACGAACGGGGGCTGCCGAAGCTGGCCACCATCGTGGACGGGGAGGCCGCCGCCGTCGACTTCGTCCATGGCAAGGACGGCCTGCTGATGGCCCCGGCATTCGCGGTGCCGCGGCTCCTGGCCCGCAACGGACTGACGCTCGCGGACTTCGACTTCTTCGAAATCCACGAAGCCTTCGCAGGCACCGTCCTCAGCACGCTGGCCGCGTGGGAAGACGAAGACTTCGGACGCAGCCGCCTCGGCCTTCCGGGCGCCTTCGGCTCCATCGACCGCAGCAGGCTCAACGTCAACGGCTCCTCGCTGGCAGCAGGCCACCCTTTCGCCGCGACCGGCGGGCGCATCGTTGCCTCCTTGGCGAAAATGCTCCACGACCGTCGAAGGGTGGACGGGCGCCCGGCCCGCGGCCTGATCTCCATTTGCGCGGCAGGCGGACAAGGCGTCGTGGCCGTCCTTGAGGCATACCCGGCCGCGGAAGGGGTGCAGGCATGAGCGACAAGTACACCCAATTCGTCAGCCGCGGAATCGGCCGCGACCTCGCCGGGAAGCTCGGCCTGCCCAGGCCCGTCGAGTTGCGCAGGTACACGCCGGGCAGCCCGCTCGCGCCCGGACCGGTCCTCGTCATCGGCAGGCAGGATGACAGCCAAGGAAAGGAAGCGGAAGCCCTCGCCGCCGAACTCCTCTCTTGGGGCCTGGACGTGCGGCGCAACGCTCTGCCCAAGGAAAGGCTCGGGGCCATCATCCTGCTCCTGGACGACGTCCGGCGGCCGGAGGACCTTGAGATCCCGATGCTGACCGCCGCCCGCTCGCTGCGTGATCTCGCCCCGGGCGGCCGGGTGGTCAGCGTGTCACGCACGTGGGAGTCCGCGGCGGACCCGGCAGAAGCGGCCGCCCGCCAGGGCATCGACGGAATCGTACGCTCGGTGGCCAAGGAACTCCGCGACGGGGCCACGGCGAACGGCATACTGCTGGGCCGCGACGCCGGGCCACGGAGCCCGGGGACCCTCGGAGCCCTGCGCTTCTTCCTCTCCGGCCGTTCCGCGTTCGTCGACGGCCAGTTCCTCACCGTCTCCACTGCCTCCGGCAGCCAGCCGGGCGATCCGGACAAGCCGCTCGCCGGAAAGGTCGCAGTCGTCACCGGAGCCGCCAGGGGGATCGGAGCCGCTATTGCACGGACACTCCATCGCGACGGCGCCACGATTGTGGCCGTCGATGTTCCCGCGGCCGGGGACCACCTGGCGGAGGTCGCCAACGAGGTCAAGGGAACCGCCCTGCAGTTGGATATCACCGTCCCCGAGGCCGGGGAGCGGATCATCCACCATGCCCTGGAACGGCACGGAAGCCTGGACATCCTGGTCCACAATGCAGGGATCACCCGCGACAAGTTGCTGGCGAACATGGACGACGGCCGCTGGCGCTCGGTGATCGCCGTCAATATCGCCTCCCAGTTGCGCATCAACGATGCCGTCCTTGGCTCGCCCGCCCTTCCCGTGGCACCTCACATCGTGTCGGTCGCCTCCACCAGCGGCATCGCCGGCAACCGCGGCCAAAGCAACTACGCCGCGTCCAAGGGGGGCGTGATCGGGATGGTCCGTGCCAGTGCGCCGCTGCTGGCTGCCCGGGGCGGTACGATCAACGCCGTCGCTCCGGGTTTCATCGAAACCGAGATGACCGCCCGGATTCCCTTGCTGACCAGGGAAGTGGCACGGCGCTTGAATTCCCTGCAGCAGGGCGGAATCCCGGGCGACGTAGCCGAGGCCATTGCATTCCTCGCGTCTGATGCCGCCGGGGGAATCTCCGGAGAGGTGCTGCGGGTCTGTGGACAGAACCTGGTGGGCGCATGAGCACCGACACGGACGGGAGCCGGCAGACCGTGTTCCTGCCGGAAGCGCCCTCACTCTCCATGCTGTATCTCAATGCCGCGGCGACGGCGGCACGCCGGCGGATCTCCGGCGCCCGGCCCGCCACCGGCCTTCCCGACGCCCGGCACGGGCTCCGGGGTGTCAAGGCCGACGTCGAAAAGCTGACCGCCTTCCAGCACCTGCTCGGCGAGACCGCCGGCGACTTCCTTCCGTCCGGATTCATCCATGCACTGGCTTTCCCTGTGGCAATGAGCGTGCTTAACCGCGACGATTTCCCGCTCCCACTCCTGGGCATGATCCACCTGCGGAACCGGGCGGACCAGTACCGCGCCGTGCATTTCTCCGAGTCGCTGGAGATCGTGGCATGGGTCGAAAACCTCCGCGGGCACCGGGCCGGGTCCCTTGTTGACCTCGTTGCCGAAGTCCGGGATAACGATGGCGTGCTCCGCTGGAAAGGAGTGTCCTCCTATCTTGCGAAGGGCTTCTTCCTTCCGGGGGTGGACAAGCCGGGCGTGGACACGGACGGTGTGCAGGGCGGCGGGCCGGAAACGCCGTTCAGCCCGCCCGTCCCGACCGCCCTGTGGGCACTTGGGGTGGACACCGGGCGGAACTATGCCGGCGTTTCGGGAGACTTCAATCCGATCCACCTGAGCGTGCTGTCAGCCAAGGCCCTGGGCCTGAAACGTTCGATCGCCCACGGCATGTACCTCGCGTCGAGGGCGCTGGCCGAGGTGGGGCCCGCCCGGAGCGAGGCCTTCACGTGGGAGGTCATGTTCGAAGCTCCGGTTTTCCTCCCTGCCCGCGTTTCCTTGGAAATCAGCACGTCCCGCAGTGCCGGCGGACACTGGGATCGTTCTGACTTCACCGGCTGGAACCCGCGCAGCGGCCGCCGCCACTTCCGCGGGTCCGTGGCAACCCTGGACTAGCGGCGGGCCCACAGCTTAGCCCGGCTGCGGCCGCTCCGACGTCGGACACGGCTGCCACCCGGGTACTCACGCCCACCGGATTTTCCGGATCCCGCGCACCCGTCTCCCGATTTTTAAATCCCCGCGAACCGTGTTAGAGTTTTTCTCGCTGCTTCGGAGGAAAGCAAAGCGCCGGAAGGCGTGGAAGATGCTCCGAACACCACCTGCGCGGGTGGCGGAATGGCAGACGCGCTAGCTTGAGGTGCTAGTCCTCGAAAGGGGGTGGGGGTTCAAGTCCCCCTCCGCGCACAAATGCGAGGCCCGAATTCAATTCCGTGAATTCGGGCCTCGTTCGTTTAATGACGAATTCTTTCACTCCTGGCGAATGTAATGCGCGTCCCAATAATTCGCCTGCATTTAGGCCATTCGCACGGAGACAGCACCCGGGATGCTCCTCCGCGTGGCCCTCCGGGCGCAACCCGTAGCGGAAGACCACAGCCTCATGCGCTCCGCAACGGGCCCCGGATGGGTAGGCTGGGGGAGTGCCGCGCCCGCGATGCTGCGCGGTGAGACGAATGTGCATCGAGCCCAGCACTGTGTACCGAAGCCAGCAAGGAGAGTTCCATGTCTGAGATCCGCCCCGAAGACGAAGTTGTCCGGATCTGCCAGGAACTCATCCGGATAGACTCCTCGAACTTCGGCGACAGCACCGGTCCGGGCGAGCGGGCGGCCGCGGAGTACACCGCCGGGCTGATCAGCGAGGTGGGCCTCGACGCCGAAATCTTCGAATCGGCCCCCGGCCGGGCGAGCGTCGTGACCCGGATGGCCGGCGAGGATCCTTCGGCGGACGCCCTGGTGGTCCACGGCCACCTCGACGTCGTTCCGGCGCTCAAGGACCAGTGGTCTGTGGATCCCTTCAGCGGCGAACTCAAGGACGGCCTGATCTGGGGCCGTGGCGCCGTGGACATGAAGGACATGGACGCCATGATCCTCTCTGTGATGCGCGACTTCGCGCGCAGCGGCCGTAAGCCCAAACGGGACATCGTCTTCGCCTTTTTTGCCGACGAGGAAGCCGGCGGCACCTACGGTGCGCGCTACGCCGTCGAGCACCGCCGCGAACTGTTCGACGGCGCCACCGAAGCGATTTCCGAGGTCGGCGGCTTCTCCGCGACCATCGGCGGCCAGCGCACCTACCTGCTGCAGACCGCGGAAAAGGGCATCTCCTGGCTCCGTCTCGTGGCGCACGGCCGGGCGGGCCACGGCTCGCAGATCAACACCGACAACGCCATCACCCGGCTTGCCGGAGCCGTCACCCGGATCGGCGAATACCAGTGGCCGATCGAACTCACGCCCACTACGCGCCAGTTCCTGGACGGCGTCACCGAGCTGACCGGCGTCGAGTTCGACGCCGACAACCCCGAGCTCCTCCTGAAGGAACTCGGCACGGTTGCACGCTTCGTGGGTGCCACCCTGCAGAACACGTCCAACCCCACACTGCTGCGCTCGGGTTACAAGCACAACGTGATCCCGGAGTCCGCCGAAGCATTGGTGGACTGCCGCACGCTGCCCGGCCAGCAGGAACTCGTCTTCGAGACCATCAAGAAGCTGGCCGGCGAGGGCGTCGACGTCAGCTACGTCAACAAGGACGTCTCCCTCGAAGTGCCGTTCGCCGGCAACCTGGTGGACTCCATGATCGATGCCCTGCACGCCGAGGACCCGGGCGCCAAGGTCCTTCCGTACACGCTTTCCGGCGGCACGGACAACAAGTCACTGAGCAAGATCGGCATCACGGGCTACGGCTTCGCCCCGCTGATGCTTCCGGACGAGCTCGACTTCACCGGTATGTTCCACGGCGTGGACGAACGGGTGCCGGCCGAATCCCTGAAGTTCGGCACCCGCGTGCTCAACCGGCTGCTCAGCACCTACTAGGCGCCTGCCGTGACCCCCGAAGAGATCCTGCCGGACGCGCTGCTGGAACGGATCCGGGCCAGGGCCGCAGGTTATGACCGGGACAATTCCTTCTTCGACGAGGACCTGCGGGACCTGGAGGACGCCGGGTACCTGAAGCTCTTCGTCCCCGAGTCCGACGGCGGCCGCGGCCTTGGGCTTGCGGAGGTCGCCGCCGTGCAGCGGCGGCTTGCCGGGGCGGCGCCGGCCACGGCGCTCGGGGTGAACATGCACCTGGTGTGGACCGGCGTCGCGCGTGTGCTGGACAACCTGGGCGACGGCTCGCTCTCCTTCGTCCTGGAGGAGGCCGCCGCTGGCGAACTGTTCGCCTTCGCGATCTCGGAGGCGGGCAACGATTCCATGCTCTTCGATTCCGGAACCGTCGCGGCTCCGCTGCAGGACGGCGGGTACAGCTTCACCGGGCGCAAGATCTTCACGAGCCTGTCCCCGGCCTGGACCCGCCTGGGAACCTTCGGCAAGGACAGCACGGCGCGCGACGGCGACGGCGAACTGGTCTACGGCTTCATCAACCGGGAGACACCGGGACATTCCACGGTGGGGGACTGGGACACCCTGGGCATGCGAGCCAGCCAGTCCAACACGACGCTGCTGGAGGGCGCCGTGGTTCCCCCGGAGCGGATTTTCCGGAAGCTTCCGACCGCGCCCAACCAGGATCCCCTGATCTTCGCGATTTTCGCGTGCTTCGAGACGCTCCTCGCCGCCGTCTACACAGGCATCGCGGAACGGGCCTTTGAGCTGGCGGTCGAGGCCGTCAAACGCCGCACCTCAGCCAAGTACGGCGGGCGCAGCTTCGCCCAGGATCCGGACATCCGCTGGAAGGTCGCCGACGCCGCGATGGCGCTGGACGCCGTGCAGGCCCAGTTGGGCGGGATTGCCCGTGACGTGGACGCCGGCACAGACCATGGAAACCTGTGGTTCGCCAAACTGGTCGGTGTGAAGCTGCGGGCTACGGAAACGGCCCGCGCTGTGGTGGACACGGCCATCCGGGTCTCGGGCGGTGCCAGCTACTTCAGGGGAGCCGAACTCGAGCGCCTGTACCGGGACGTGCTCGCGGGCATCTTCCACCCGTCCAACGACGAGTCGGCGCACAATACGGTGGCCAATGCCTGGCTGGGGCCGTTGGAACGCTGATCCGGGGCCGACCCCGGGACGGGGCGGGAGCCTCAGACCGTGCGCTGTACGGTGAGCACTTTGCGGCGCATCCAGAAACGCCGGCCGCCGCCCATGTAGAGCACGCTGCGCTCCAATTCCCACTTGCCGTACTCGGAATGTTCAACGAGCCGGCGCCGGGCATCCGGCAGGGAATCGTCAGGCGCCACCGTCAGTACCAGGTACTCGTACTGCCTTGCGTTGTCCCTTTGGCGTTCGACGGAACTGCCTAGAATTTGTTCCCTCATCCCTCTCCATTTTCGTCGTTTTCGGGCTAACGTGAAGTCATGAGCATCGATCCGCGTGTCGCGCTTCAGTCACTGACAGCAGCTTTGGAGGAACACCTCGTCGCCGCGTCCGCCCGCCGGGGTGAAGGTGATCCTACCGTCGAAGCGGCGTTTTTTGCCGTGGCCGACGCTTTTGAAGTGTACGAGGATGCTCTGTACGAGGCATACACCGAAGTCACGCCGTTGCAGGTCTTCGACGAAGATGAAGAGAACGACGACGAGGACAGTGAACTGCTCGACGAGGACGAACTCGAGATCCTCGACCAGTAGCCGTAACGCAGTAACCGTAACGCAGTTCAGCAAGACGGCCCAGTAGGCAGCTCACTGACGCCACACGGGAAACCCCGTCAGGCGGACACGTCCTCCAGTGCCCGCGCGATTTCCGCGGGAAGCGGCGCGGGCTTCGTCTCGAGAAGTTCCTTCAGCTGCACCGCATTCCTCGGTCCGACGACGGCGGTGGCCACCGCCGGGCGGTTCAGCACCCAGGCCAGCGCAACGTCCAGGGCCGAGCGGCCCAGCCCCTTGGCCGCCATGTGCACGGCCTCGACCACGCGGGAATCCCGTGCTTCGAGGTACTTGCCCACGTAGCCTGCCAGCCGGTCGCCGGCCGCGCGGGAACCGGCCGGGATCTGCCCGCGGTACTTCCCGCTCAACACGCCGCGACCCAGCGGTGCCCACGCCATGAGCCCCAACCCGGCGTCCTCGACGGCGGGCAGCAGCTCGGCTTCCGGGCCGCGGTTGAGCAGGGAATATTCCGACTGGTTTGCAACGATCGGGAACCCTGCGACGGCTGCGGCTTTCGCGCTCTGCCAGCCGTTGAAGTTCGAGATGCCCACATAGCGCGCGCGTCCGCTGCGCAGGGCCAGTTCGAGGGCAGACAGCGTTTCGTCCAACGGAACGTTGGCGTCCCAGCACTGGACGAACCAGAGGTCGAGGTAGTCGGTGCCGAGCCGCGCGAGGCTGGCGTCCAGCGCAGACAGCATGGCACCGCGGGAGGCGTCCACACGCTGGCGGCCTTCCCGGCTCGAGGCTCCCGCTTTGCTGGAAATGACCAGCTCGGAGCGGGAAACCACGTCGCCCAGCATTGAACCGAGCATCGCTTCGGCCTCGCCTCCCGAGTACGACGCCGCGGTGTCCACCACGGTGCCGCCGGCCGCGACAAAAGTGTGCAGCAGTTCCATCGCATCCTGCTCATCGGTCTCCTGGGCCCAGGACATGGTGCCCAGGGAAAGGACCGAGGTCCTGAGGCCGCTGTTGCCGACATAACGCTGCTGCATGGTGCTAGCTTACGGGCAGTTGAAGGACATGATGACGTAGGGTCTATTCACGTGAACTGGTTAGAAGCGGCCCTCCTCGGCCTGGTGCAGGGACTCACCGAATTCCTTCCGATTTCCTCGAGCGCGCATCTGCGGATTGTGGGTGCTTTCCTGCCCAATGCGGCCGATCCCGGCGCCGCTTTTACGGCGATCACGCAGCTGGGCACGGAGACCGCCGTCATCGTGTTCTTCTGGCGCGACATCGTCCGGATCGTGCGGGCCTGGTTCGGTTCCCTGCGCGGCAAGGTGGCCCGGAATGATCCCGACGCCCGCATGGGCTGGCTGGTGATCCTCGGCAGCCTGCCGATCATCGTGCTAGGCCTGCTATTCCAGGACCAGATCGAATCGGTACTCCGCAGCATGTGGATCGTGGCCACCATGCTGATCGTCTTCGGCATGATCCTGGCCGTGGCCGACGCCACCGGCAAACAGGAACGCGACCTCGCCCAACTCAGCTACAAGCACGGCATCCTCTACGGTTTCGCCCAGGCCCTGGCCCTGATTCCCGGGGTGTCCCGCTCCGGCGGCACCATCACGGCCGGCCTGCTCATGGGCTACACCCGTGAAGCCGCGGCACGCTATTCCTTCCTGCTGGCGATTCCGGCTGTTTTCGGCAGCGGCCTTTACCAGCTCTACAAAGTACTCAGCAAAGACGGCATCACCGGGCCCTACGGCCTGCCGGAGACCGCCCTCGCCACGGTGATTGCCTTCGCGGTGGGCTACGTAATCATCGGCTGGTTCCTGAAGTTCGTTTCCACCCGCAGCTACCGCTTGTTCGTCTGGTACCGGATCCTCCTCGGCCTGGCCCTCTACCTCCTCCTCGGTTTCAATGTCATCAGCGCCTAGCACTATCGTTGAGGCTGTGAAATCGTGGACCTCCCGCCCAGTACCCGAGCTTCCCGGGGCCATGCCCCAGCTGCGGCTCTTCGACACCGCCAAGGACGCCGTCGTCGACATCCCGGTCCGCGCGGAGCAATCCCTTTATGTCTGCGGCATTACTCCCTATGACGCCACCCACATGGGCCACGCCTCAAGCTACGTGGCGTTCGACCTGCTGAACCGTGCCTGGCGCGACGGCGGGCAGCGCGTGGCCTACGTGCAGAACGTCACCGACATCGACGATCCGCTGCTGGAACGCGCCAACGCGACCGGCGTTGACTGGCGCGACCTCGCAGCCAGCCAGATCGAGCTGTTCCACGGCGACATGACCGCCCTGAACGTCCTCGCCCCGGACAACTACATCGGCGCGGTCGAAGCAATCCCGCTGATCGTCCCCGCCATTGAGAAGCTGATCGCGGACGGCCTCGCGTACCGGGTGGACGGCACCGGCGGCGAGCCCGACGGCGATGTCTACTACGACGTCGACGAGGCCGGGAAGCGTTCGGACAGCGAAGAGGCGTGGCGGCTCGGCGACGTCTCCGGACTGAGCGAGGCGGACATGCTGCCGCTGTTCGCCGAACGTGGCGGCGATCCGGGACGTGCCGGCAAACGGAACGTCCTCGACCCGCTGCTTTGGCGGGTGGCCCGTGACGGCGAACCAAGCTGGCCAGGCGCCAGCCTGGGCGAGGGCCGGCCCGGATGGCACATCGAATGTACAGTGATCGCCCGCGAATACCTGCCCGCTCCCTTCACCGTGCAGGGCGGCGGGTCCGACCTCGTGTTCCCGCACCACGAAATGGGAGCCGGCCACGCCTGGTCGATCGGCGGCGTTCCGCTCGCCCGGCATTACGCCCACGCCGGCATGGTAGGGCTCGACGGCGAGAAGATGAGCAAGTCGCTCGGCAACCTCGTGCTCGTGTCCAAGCTGCGCGCGGCCGGGGAAGAAGCCCCGGCAATCCGCCTGGCGATCCTCGCAAACCACTACCGTTCCGACTGGTCCTGGACCGCGGAAGGCTTCGACGCGGCGAAGGAACGGCTTGCGCTGTGGCGCGCGGCCCGCGATGCTGCGCCTGCCGGAACCGTTGCCGCCCTGCTCGGCAGGATGCGCAGCGAACTTGCCGACGACCTCAACGCGCCCGGCGCGCTGGCCGCCGTCGACGAGTGGGCAAAGTCAGCCCTCGACGCCGGCGCGCCGGTTGCCTCGGACGTTGACGCCGCCTTGTTCTCGGACGCGGTCGACGCCCTGCTCGGCGTCGAACTCTAAGGTCCGGCAAAGAAAACCCCGCCCGGAGGACCGGGCGGGGTTTTTCGCTGCCTAGGGCTTCCCCTTGTCGCGGCGCTTGAGGTAGCGCTCGAACTCCCGGGCGATGGATTCACCCGTTGCCTCAGGCAGGTCAGCGGTGTCCTTGGCCTCTTCCAACTGCCGGACGTAGGCGGCGATTTCCGGGTCGTCCGTGGCGAGTTCGTTGACACCACGCTCCCAGGCCTCGGCGTCTTCAGCCAGGGACTGGGTGTCGAGCGGCAGCTGGAGCAGGTCCTCCACCTTGTGCAGGATCGCCAGCTGGGCCTTCGGGGAGGGCGCCTGGGACACGTAATGCGGGACGGCCGCCCACAGGGAGATGGTGGGAAGCCCTGCCAGCATGGCAAATTCGGCCAGGACGCCCACGATGCCCACGGGCCCCTCGTACTGGCTGGCCTCGAGGTTCAGCCGCTGCCTCAGGGCATTGTCTTCCGTGCTGGTGCTCACCGGGATCGGCCTGCTGTGCGGAACATCGGCCAGGAGTGCGCCCAGGAGGACCACATAGTCGACTTTGAGGGCCTCGGCGTGCACCAGGAGCTCGGTAGTGTAGGCGCGCCACCGGTAGGAAGGCTCCGTGCCGAGCACCACCACCACGTCCACGTTGCTATCCGGAACGCTTGCCCGGTACAGGCGGGTGGAGGGCCATTTCACCCTGCGTTCCCCGGACGAGGTGCGGCGGACGGTCGGGCGGGTGAACTGGAAATCGTAGTAGTCGTCGGCGTCCACGGTGGCCACCTTCTTGCCCTGCCACAGCTTGTTCAGGTAGCGCAGCGCGTCACTGGCCGCTTCGCCGGCGTCATTCCAGCCCTCGAAGGCGGCAAGCATCACGGTGGTCCTCTTGCCCTCCTGCGCCGCTTGCAGGAGGTGCTCGGTTTCGCGGGGGGTTTCCTGTCCGTCGCGGGCTCCGTCCAAACTGTTCATTCCCTCACCCTACGTCGAAGGACCCCGGCTGTGCATGGCATCACACGCCGCTGCCGCCGGCACTTGAGTTCCCCCTCCGTTCCACGGCGGGGCCTGACGGGCCTGGAGGCGTCCGGAGCCAGCCCCTCCGGGCACGTAGACTGGACCATATGCATGCCACCCCCTCCCAGCCCCGCCTGAAAGCCGCCCTCTGGGACATGGATGGCACCCTGGTGGACACCGAGCCCTACTGGATCGCAGCCGAACACGCCCTCGTGGAAGCCCACGGCGGGCAGTGGTCGCACGAGCAAGCCATGCAGCTCGTAGGCCAGTCCCTGATGCACTCGGCCGGCATCCTGCAGGGCGCCGGGGTGCGGATGGAAAAGCGCGAGATCATCGACACCCTCAGCACCCAGGTCATCGAACGCATCAAGCATGAGGTCCCGTGGCGCCCGGGCGCCCGGGAACTGCTCGAGGAACTCCACGGCGCCGGCGTCCGTTGTGCGCTCGTGACGATGTCCGAAGGACCCTTGGCCCGCGAGGTCGTGGCCAGCCTCCCCAAGCCCTATTTCGAGTTCCTGGTCACCGGTGACTCCGTCAGCCAGGGCAAACCCCACCCGGAGGCGTACCTCACCGCCGTCGAACGCCTGCGCGTCTCGGACCCCGAACTGACCGTGGACCACTGCGTAGCGCTCGAAGACTCCGTTCCCGGCGTGACGGCTGCCCTCGCCTCGGGAGTGGTGACGGTGGGGATCCCGCACCAGATGCCGCTGCCCGACGACGGCAACCGCACTACGTGGAGCACCCTTTCCGGGCGCACCGTCGCCGAACTTGAGCAGCTCGTCACGGACCGCGCCCAGCTGGCCGGGGCCCTCCTTGAAGGAGCAAACTAGGTGGCCCGCAGCGACGCGGACCATGGCGCCCATAGCGGCCACAAGGACGGTATCCGGCTCGGCAGGATCGCCGGCATCCCGGTGTACCTTGCCTATTCCTGGTTCGTGATCGCGCTCTTCATCGTGATCTCCAACGGGCCGCCCCTGCTGGCCGTCGCTCCGGGCCTTGGACCGGCTGCCTACCTCGTCGCCTTCGCTTACGCTGTGCTCCTGGCATTGTCCGTGCTGGTTCACGAACTGGCGCACGCCTTCAGCGCCCGCATGTTCGGCTGGCCCACGGACAGGATCGTGCTGAACCTTTGGGGCGGCCACACCCAGTTCGAAAGCTTCACGGCATCGCCCGGCCGTTCGGTCATCGTTGCGCTGGCCGGGCCCGCGGCCAACTTCCTGCTTGCCGGCGCGGCCTGGCTGCTGGTGGACGCCCATGTCTTCTCCGGTGTGGCAGACAGGTTGCTCAACATCACCATGTGGGTGAACTTCCTGATCGGCGTCTTCAACGTGCTCCCCGGGCTGCCCCTGGATGGCGGACGCCTTGTGGAGTCCGCCGTATGGAAGGCCACAGGAAGCCAGGAGAAGGGCACCATCGCCGCTGGCTGGACCGGCCGCGGCATCGTCGTTGCCCTGCTTGCATGGTTCATTGTGCTGCCCTGGCTGCGCGGCGAGAGTCTGGACTTCGCCCAGACAATCATCGCCATCCTGGTCTGCGGCTTCCTCTGGTTGGGCGCCTCGTCGGCCATCAGCCAGGCCGCAATGCGCAGCCGCCTTCGCTTCGTCAACGCAGGCGCCCTGGCCGAACCCGCCGTCGGCGTCCCGGACACGGCCAGCGTGGCAGACGCGCTGCGGCTTTCCCCGGAAGGCCGGCCCGCCGTCGTCGTGCAGTATCCGGACGGCCGCCCCAGGGCGTGGGTGGTTCCCTCTTCGGCGCTGGCGGTACCGCCCGCACGACAGTCGACGACGCCGGTCACGGCCGTCGCCGCGGCCCTGGCGCCGGGCGCGTATGTTCCGCGGACTGCCGGCGGGCAGGAACTCATCCAGTACCTGGCCCATCTGGAAGGCGGCGAGTATGCGGTGGTGGACGACTCCGGCGCTGTCACCGGGCTGCTGCGGCAGCAGGCCGTAGTGAGCGCCATTACAGGTAAAGATGCCCGCCGGAGCGGGCGCCCCTAGCAGCTTCCCGGTAGAGTTACCTGCCTGCCACGAATTAATCCGGACACCGCCGCCTCCGCGGCGCGAATCCACGGCCAGCCTGACAAAAGCGAGGAACACATCCATGAGCAGGGAAACCGCCGCCAGCAATGACACCCTGGCGACCGGCGCGGACACTTCGGCAAGCCAGGCGACGGGAGCGGCACGCCGGCGCGGACCGTTCCGGATCGGCGAGCGTGTCCAGCTCACGGATGAACGCGGCCGCATGAACACCATCACGCTTGAAGTGGGCGGTGCCTTCCACACGCACCGCGGCTTCCTGAACCATGACGAGATCATCGGCAAGGTGGATGGATCGGTGGTCGCCAACAACATCGGCCAGCAGTACCAGACCCTGCGCCCCCTGCTTTCGGACTTCGTGCTCTCCATGCCCCGTGGCGCGGCGGTGGTCTACCCGAAGGATGCCGGCCAGATCGTCACCATGGCGGACATCTTCCCCGGCGCCCGCGTGGTGGAAGCCGGCGTGGGCTCCGGCGCCCTCTCGATCTCCCTGCTGCGTGCCGTGGGCGACGCCGGCTACCTTCACTCCTTTGAACGCCGCGAGGAATTCGCGGACATTGCGCGCGGTAACGTGGAAACCATCTTCGGCGGCCCGCACCCGGCCTGGAAGATCTCCCTGGGTGACTTCCAGGAGGAAGTGGTCCGCAGCGAGGAACCCGGCTCCGTGGACCGCGTGGTGCTGGACATGCTCGCCCCCTGGGAATGCATCGACGCCGTCGCCACCGTCCTTGCACCCGGCGGCGTGTGGATCAACTACGTCGCCACCGTCACCCAGCTCTCCCGCACGGCAGAGGCGATCCGGGCCGATGGACGCTTCACCGAGCCCGACGCCTGGGAATCCATGGTCCGCGGCTGGCACCTCGAAGGCCTGGCCGTGCGCCCGGACCACCGCATGGTGGCACACACCGGCTTCCTGCTGGTCACCCGCCGCCTGGCCGACGGCGTCACCGGAATTTCCACCAAGCGGCGCCCCTCCAAGACCGAATTCAGCGAAGAAGACCTGAACGCCTGGACTCCCGGTGCGGTCGGGGAGCGCGCGGTTTCGGACAAGAAGCTCCGCCGCGCTGCCCGCGACGCCATCGCCGGCACGAACGTCGTGGACGCCCCCGGCGAGGACGGCTAGCGAAGATCACAAACTGGTCCGCATTCCGGATGTCAGAGCCTTCCCGGGCCTTTTGAGGGCTAAGGTCTATCTATAGACGCAGGAAGGGGCTGATGCTTCGTGGATACCACGAACAACGATTTCGGACTGACACCGGAAGAGTCCTCCGCAAACGCGGAAGGCACAGTGGAACGCGGTCTGGCCGCGCTTGGACCGAAGCCGGGAGAAGGCGAGCTGACAGTCGCCGAGCGGCAGATCAACATCCTTCGAGACAAACTCCGGCACATCGACCGGCAACTTGCGGCGGCAACCCAGAACAACAGCAAGCTCGTCACCATGCTGGAAACGGCGAAGGCCGAAATCGTCCGGCTCAAGAGCGCCCTGGAGCAGGACGGCCAGCCGCCGTACAGCTTCGGTACCATCCTGCAGATCAATCCGCGCCGCCAATCAACGGCCGGCAACGCCGGACAGGCCGCCACGGAGGAATCCGTGGACATCTTCAATGCGGGCCGCAAAATGCGCGTCGGCATCAGCCCGCTGGTCAACGTCAACCAGCTGGCCGTGGGCCAGGAAGTGCTGCTGAACGAAGCACTGCTGGTGGTCATGGCCCTCGGCTACGAACGGGCCGGCGAACTGGTCACGTTGAAGGAAATGCTGGGCCACGACCGGGCCCTGGTGGTCGGCCGCGCTGACGAGGAACGGGTGGTCCGGCTCTCCGGTGCCCTGCAACGGCAGTCCCTGCGGGTCGGCGATGCCCTCTCCCTGGATTCGCGCACCGGGTACGTCCTGGAGAAGGTGCCCCGCGCCGAAGTCGAAAACCTGGTCCTGGAAGAAGTCCCGGACATCACCTACGAAGACATTGGCGGCCTCGGCCCGCAGATCGAGCAGATCCGCGACGCCGTCGAGCTTCCCTTCCTGCACCCGGACCTGTACCGCGAGCACGGGCTCAAGGCGCCCAAGGGCATCCTCCTCTACGGCCCTCCCGGCTGCGGCAAGACCCTGATCGCCAAAGCCGTGGCCAACTCCCTGGCCGCCCGGGCCGGCGAGCGTGCGGGCAACACCGAGCTGCAGAGCTACTTCCTCAACATCAAGGGCCCCGAGCTCCTGGACAAGTATGTGGGCGAGACCGAACGGCACATCCGCCTGATTTTCGCCCGGGCACGGGAGAAGGCGTCCGACGGCAGCCCTGTGGTGGTCTTCTTCGACGAAATGGACTCGCTGTTCCGCACCCGCGGCACCGGGGTGTCCTCCGACGTCGAAACCACCATCGTGCCGCAGCTCCTGAGCGAGATCGACGGCGTGGAGCGGCTGGACAACGTGATCGTGATCGGCGCGTCAAACCGTGAAGACATGATCGACCCCGCCATCCTGCGGCCCGGCCGCCTCGACGTGAAGGTCAAGATCCAGCGCCCGGATGCCGAAGCAGCCGCGGACATCTTCGCCAAATACATCACCACGGACCTGCCGTTCCACCCGAACGACCTCGCCGAACACGGCGGCGACGTTCAGTCCACGGTCGACGCGATGGTCCAGCGGACCGTGGAGGCGATGTACTCCACCGAGAAGTCCAACGAATACCTCGAAGTGACCTACGCCAACGGCGACACCGAGATGCTGTACTTCAAGGACTTCAACTCGGGCGCCGTGATCCAGAACGTGGTGGACCGTGCCAAGAAGTACGCCATCAAGGACCTGCTGACCACCAAGCAGAAAGGCCTGCGGATCGACCACCTGCTGCGCGCGGTCGTGGACGAATTCCGTGAGCATGAGGACATGCCCAACACCACCAACCCGGACGATTGGGCACGCATCTCCGGCAAGAAGGGCGAACGCATCACCTACATCCGCACCATCGTCCAGGGCAAGGCAGGCCAGGAGCCCGGGAAGTCGATCGAGACGACTCCGAACACCGGCCAGTACCTGTGACCCCGGGAAGCGAGGCGCTGCCGGGGAACGACCTCCCGGCAGGCGGAGCCATGCGCGTCATGGGCTCCGAAACGGAGTACGGCATCCACGCCCCGTCCGCCCCCGGCGCCAACGCCACCATGATGTCTGCCCGGGTCATCCAGGCCTACGCCCAGATCACCCGGCAGAAGACTGCCGGGGGAGCGGAGACCCGCTGGGACTACACGGACGAGGAGCCGCTGCATGACGCCCGCGGCTGGACCCTGGAGCGCAGCGCCGCCGACCCCAGCCAGCTGACGGACCAGCCGCCGGTGCTCGACGCCGAAGCGGTGGCCCTCGCGTACGGCCGGCAGGAACTGGAGGCCGACGGTTCGGACGAGACCGGTTCGCTCCTGATGAACATGGTTCTCGGCAACGGTGCACGGCTCTATGTGGACCACGCCCACCCGGAATACTCGAGCCCCGAGGTGACCAACCCGCTGGCGGCGGTCACCTGGGACGCCGCCGGCGACCTGGTGGCGCTGGCCGCGGTCCGGAAGCTCGCCGCCGACCCGGAGCTGCCGCCAATCAACCTCTACAAGAACAACACCGACAACAAGTCAGTCTCCTACGGCTCCCATGAGAACTACCTCATGCCGCGTTCGGTGCCGTTCGGGGAGATCGTGCGCGGACTCACGCCCTTCTTCGTCACGCGGCAGGTCATCTGTGGCGCGGGACGGGTGGGGCTGAGCCAGGACGGTTCCCGGCCCGGCTACCAGATCAGCCAGCGCGCGGACTTCTTCGAGGCCGAAGTCGGGCTCGAAACCACCATCCGCCGGCCGATCATCAACACCCGCGACGAACCGCATGCCACTGCGGACAAGTACCGGCGGCTGCACGTCATCATCGGCGACGCCAACCTGAGCCAGGTTTCGAACTACCTCAAGTTCGGCACCACGGCCATGGTGCTGAGCCTGATCGAGGCCGGCCAGGCTCCAAGAATCGAGCTCCACGAACCGGTGGCGGCGCTGCAGGAAGTCAGTCACGACACCTCGCTCAGCACCACCGTCCGCCTGCTGGACGGCCGCCGCGTAACGGCGCTGGACATCCAGTGGATCTACTACGAGGCCGCGGCCAAGCTTGCCCAGGAAACAGGCGTCTCGGACGCGGTCAGCGGCGACGGACACACGCAAGGCGTGCTGGAACGCTGGGAGTCCGTCCTCACCCTGCTCGGCTCCAACCCGCCGGCTGCTGCCTCCTCGGTGGAATGGCTCGCGAAGCTGGCCCTCCTTGAGGGGTACCGCAGGCGCGACGGGCTCGAATGGGGCGACGCCCGGTTGGGCCTCGTGGACCTGCAATGGTCCGACATCCGCCCCGAGAAGGGGCTGTACTACCGGATGCTCGCCAGGGAGCGGATGCAGCGCTTGGTCGACGACGGCGCGATCGCCCGTGCCGCCGTCGAACCTCCCGCCGATACGCGGGCCTTCTTCCGCGGAAAGTGCGTTTCAACGTTCGGCAAGCAGGTGGTCGGGGCCAGCTGGGACTCGGTCATCTTCGATGTCCCCGGCATCGGAAAACTGCAGCGCGTGCCCACCAGGGAACCGCTCCGCGGCACCGAATCGCTCACCGGCGAGCTGTTCCGGAAGCACGCCACGGCCGAGGGATTCCTCGGCGAACTGCTCGGCCCGCCGCCGGCTCCGCGGGGCTGAACGGCAGGCCCGCGGTACGGCGCGAATCGCCTGCGGGAAAACAGCAGCACGGCCGCCCGCACCGTGGCAATATGGCATTACAGGGAGTCCCCACAGCAGTTCCACTCCGGAACCGCCGCCCAGGGGCAAAGAGAATGGAGAGGGTCATGGCAGCCCAGGAACAACAACAGCCGCAGTCCCGGGATACCGAGATCGAAGACGAGGTACCCGAGGCACCTCCGGCTACACCGGACGCCCAGGCATCCGCAGCCACCCAGGGCGTGGACGACCTGTTGGACGAAATCGACGGCGTGCTTGAATCCAACGCCGAAGAGTTTGTCCGCGCATTCGTGCAAAAGGGCGGCCAATAGCGGCAGGGCCCCACCCACTGCCCGGCCGGCGCCGGGCCCCGGATGTCATCGTCGAAGGAGCGCAGCAGTGCACGAGCTAACGGCCGGCTTCCCGGCCACCCAGGCAACGTCGTCATTCACCGAGTATCTGCAGCGCTCAAGACCTGAACTCCTTCCCGGCAGCCAGTTGCTCCCCGCCGGGCAGCTACCGCAGGCACCCCACGCCACCACCATCGTTGCCCTGGCCTACCCGGGCGGCGTGCTGATGGCGGGGGACCGGCGGGCCACCATGGGCAACGTCATCGCCAGCAGGCATATCGAAAAAGTCTTCCCGGCCGACAGCTACTCAGTGCTGGGCATCGCCGGGACGGCCGGCCTGGCTATCGACATCACCAAGCTCTTCCAGGTGGAACTGGAGCACTACGAAAAGATCGAAGGCACCCTGCTCAGCCTGGACGGCAAAGCCAACCGGCTCGGTGCCATGATCCGCAGCAACCTGCCCATGGCAATGCAGGGAATGGCCGTGGTGCCGCTGTTCGCCGGTTTCGACCAGGTGGCCCAGCTCGGCCGCCTGTTCTCCTATGACGTCACGGGCGGCCGCTACGAGGAACAGGAACACCACTCCGTGGGCTCGGGTTCCGTCTTCGCCCGTGGCGCCCTCAAGAAACTGTGGCGCCCCAACCTTTCCGAGACCGAGGCTGTGGCTGTCGCCGTCGAGGCCCTTTATGATGCCGCCGACGACGACTCCGCCACAGGCGGTCCGGATCCCGTCCGGCAGCTATGGCCCGTGGTGTACACCGTGAACCGGGCAGGCGCCCGCCGGGTGCCGGAGCGGGAACTGGCCGACATCGCCGGCCGGATCGCAAGCTCACGCACGATCGAAGGAAGGGAGGCCTGACATGACCCAGCAGTTCTACGTTTCGCCCGAACAACTGATGAAGGACCGCGCGGATTTCGCGCGGAAGGGGATTGCCCGGGGCCGCTCGGTGGTCGTGATCAGTTGCGCCGACGGGATCGCCCTCGTGGCCGAGAACCCCTCCCCGTCCCTGCACAAGCTCGGCGAAATCTACGACAAGATCGCCTTCGCAGCGGTCGGCAAGTACAACGAATTCGAGAGCCTGCGCCAAGCCGGAGTGCGCTACGCAGACGTCCGTGGCTATTCCTACGACCGCGAAGACGTCACCGCCCGCGGCCTTGCGAGCGTCTACGCGCAGAGCCTCGGTGCGGTTTTCACCGCCGAGCAGAAACCCTTTGAGGTGGAACTGGCCGTGGCCGAGGTAGGCCGGGACCAGGCCTCCGACCACCTGTACCGGCTGACCTTCGACGGCTCGATCGCCGACGTCAACGGCTTCGTGGCCATGGGCGGCCTGGCCGAACAGGTCTCCGCTGTCCTCGAGGACGGGTGGAGCGCCGAGCTCAGCCTGGCCGGTGCCCTGCGGCTCGCCGTCCGGGCCCTGGCCGCGGACAAGGAAGCCGAGGCCCTGCCCGGAACGGCGGTGGAGGCGGCGGTGCTCGACCGCAGTTCAGAGAGCAGCCGCGGCACCCGCCGTTCATTCAGGCGGCTGTCCGCCGATGAAATCGTTCGCTCGCTGGAAGGGGAGGCCTGACATGGACAAGAGGATCTTCGGCATCGAAACCGAATTCGGGATCTCCTACTCGAGCCCCGATTCGCGTCCCCTCGCCCCCGAGGAGGTTGCCCGCTACCTGTTCCGCAAGGTGGTCAGCTGGGGCCGCTCCTCCAACGTCTTCCTCACCAACGGCTCGCGGCTCTACCTCGACGTCGGCTCCCACCCCGAATATGCCACCGCCGAATGCGACGACCTCGCCCAGCTGATCGCCCACGACCGGGCGGGTGAACTGATCCTGGACGACCTCGTCGACGAGGCACAGAGCAGGCTCGCCGCGGAAGGGTTCAACGGCACGGTGTACCTGTTCAAGAACAACACCGACTCCGCGGGGAACTCCTACGGCAGCCACGAGAACTACCTCATCCCGCGGCGCGGCGAATTCTCCCGGCTCGCCGAAATCCTCATCCCGTTCCTGGTTACCCGTCAGCTGATCGCCGGTGCCGGCAAGGTCCTGAAGACCCCGCACGGTGCCACGTTCGCGTTCTCCCAGCGGGCCGACCACATCTGGGAGGGCGTCTCCTCGGCGACCACCCGTTCCCGGCCCATCATCAACACCCGGGACGAGCCGCACGCCGACGCCGAATTCTTCCGCCGCCTCCACGTCATCGTCGGCGACTCCAACATGTCCGAAACCACCGCCCTCCTCAAGGTCGGCACCGTGGACCTGCTGCTCCGGATGATCGAAGCCGGCGTCATCATGCGGGACATGCGGATGGAGAATCCGATCCGCAGCATCCGGGAAATCT
This sequence comes from Arthrobacter celericrescens, assembly GCF_003614925.1. Classification (GTDB taxonomy): domain Bacteria; phylum Actinomycetota; class Actinomycetes; order Actinomycetales; family Micrococcaceae; genus Arthrobacter; species Arthrobacter celericrescens. The sequence goes on along the minus strand of NZ_QYLP01000019.1, from coordinate 40,371 downwards.
CCCACGACCTCAGCGGAAAAGCCCTGGTCCGCCTGGCCAACGGCCGCCAGCTGACGGCCCTCGAGATCCAACGCGAATACCTCGAGAAGGTCACCGAATTCGTAGAGGCCAACGGCGCCCACAACCCGCACGTCCCACTGATCCTCGATCTGTGGGAGCGCACGCTCGACGCCATCGAAAGCGGCAACACCAGCGCCATCGACACCGAAGTGGACTGGGCCATCAAGAAGAAGCTCATGGACGGATACATGGCCAGGCACGGCCTGGGCCTGGAGTCCCCGCGGATCGCCCAGCTGGACCTGACCTACCACGACATCTCCCGGCAGCGCGGGCTGTTCTACCTGCTCCAGTCCCGCGGCGCGGCACGGCGGCTGCTGGCCGACACGGACATCAAGGACGCCGTCGACATGCCGCCGCAGAGCACCCGCGCAAAACTGCGCGGAGACTTCGTCCGGCGGGCACAGGAACTGGGCCGCGACTACACCGTGGACTGGGTGCACCTGAAGCTGAACGACCGCGCCCACCAGACGATCCTGTGCAAGGACCCCTTCCGCAGTGTCGACGAGCGGGTGGACGCCCTGCTGGATTCAATGAGCTGACTCCCAGCTTTTGCCGCTACTCTGGAACTTGGCCATTTTCCAGGTCAACTCATTCGTGCCCGGGCCCCGGCCCCGGCGCGTGTCCTTGAGCCCCGACGAAAGTTCAACTTGTGCGCCGACTCCTAGCAATACTGATCCCTGGCCTTTTGCTGCTCACCGCCTGTGGAGGCGGCAACCCCGCAGCGCCGGAACCTAGCAGCCAATCTGCCGGCGACGTGGCCAAGTTCGATTCCTTGAAGATTTCCGACAACGGCGACAAGAAGGCCCCCGGTCTGGAGTTCCCCAAGCCGCTGGATGTCGCGGAACCCACCGTGAAGGAAGTCACCGAGGGCAGCGGTGACCGCATCAAGGCCGGCCAGATCGTTGAAATGTCCTACCTGGCCGTGGACGGCAAGACCGGCAAGACCCTGGAGGACACCTACCCAAGCGGCGCGCAGCCGATCGAACTCAACGACAAGCTCAAGCAGGGCAGCTCACTGATCTACAACGTCGTCGTCGGCGCCAAGGTCGGCTCGCAGATCGCCTTCGCCGTACCGGGCAAGGCCGCCAGCGGAGGCACCGCGGCCGGCTCGAGCCAGCTTCTCGTCTTCAAGCTGATCTCCGTAAAGGACGCACCGAAGGTCCTCGACAAGCCCGAAGGCGACACCGTCACCCCGCCCGCCGGCCTGCCGACCGTCAAGGTCAACAACGACGGCGTTCCGGAAATCTCGGTCGCCGGAGTCAAGGCCCCGGCGTCCCTCATCGCCCAGGACCTCATCAAGGGCAAGGGCGCCGTCGTCAAGGCCACCGACACCCTGACCGTCAACTACGTCGGCGTCACCCTGGGCGGCGGAAAGAAGTTCGACTCCAGCTTCGAGGACAGCTTCGGGCACAAGGGCGTCGCCACGTTCCCGCTCAACGGCGTCATCAAGGGCTGGACCCAGGGCCTGGCCGGCAAGACCGTTGGATCCCGCGTACTGCTTGTCATCCCGAAAGCACTCGCCTACCCGGATGCCACGCCTGAAAGCGGAAAGCCCATTGGCGACCTCGTCTTCGTCGTCGACATCCTCGGCACCGAGTAGCCACCAACAGCCAGCAAACCCACCCACGCACACACTGAGGAGCAACCATGTCATTCGGACAGCGCGACTACGACCGCACCAAGCCTGAAATCGACTTCCCGGAAGGCGACGTCCCGGCCGAGCTCGTCATCACCGACCTTATTGTCGGCGACGGCGCCGAGGCCAAGCCCGGCGACACCGTCTCCACCCACTACGTCGGCGTGGCCTGGTCCACCGGCGAAGAATTCGACGCCTCCTGGAACCGCGGCACCCCGCTCGACTTCCGTGTCGGCGTCGGCCAGGTCATCCAGGGCTGGGACCAGGGCCTGCTCGGCATGCGCGTCGGCGGCCGCCGCCGGCTCGAGATCCCCTCCGAACTGGCCTACGGATCCCGTGGCGCCGGCGGGGCAATCAAGCCCAACGAAGCGCTGATCTTCGTCGTGGACCTGGTCGCCGTCCGCTAAACGGGACGCACACCAGGAACGCACCTGTAGGCGCGTCACCCGCCGGGAACGTCCGGCTGGTGACGCGCCGTCTTCGTTAACCCCGGGACTTTAGTAACGTTGCATCCGTGTCCGCATCACGTACCGAACGCCTCCTGAACCTGCTTCTTGCGCTCCTGAACACGAAGTACGGCCTCTCGCGCACCGCCCTGCGGGGGAAGGTCTATCACGACGACGACGGCAACGATGCGGCGTTCGGGCGTATGTTCGAGCGGGACAAGACGGAGCTGCGCAGCTTCGGTTTCGAGATCGAGACGATCGCAGAAGCGGGCCTCACCGCCGACGATCCCGCCACCACCCGGTACCGGATCGGCAAGGAATCCAACCGCCTCCCGGACGTCCACCTGACGCCGGCCGAAGGAACCGTCCTGGTCCTGGCGGCGATGCTATGGGAACGCGGCGCCCTCGGCGGAGCCGCGGCCAGTGCGCTGCGGAAGCTCCAGGCGTCCGGGGACCTCGGCGAGGTGGAGCTTCCCGCCGGCGTCCAGCCGCGGATCAAACCGGCCGGACCGTCCTTCGAAGCGATCGTGAACGCCCTGAACGCCCGCCAACCAGTCAGCTTCGGGTACCGCGCGGCGAGCACGGGACTGGAAGAACGACGCCGGGTGGAGCCATGGGGGCTCGGCAGCCGCTTCGGCCAGTGGTACCTCGTCGGATTCGACAGGACACGCGGGGCGAAACGCTTCTTCCGGCTGTCCCGGATGACCACTGCGGTGCAGCTCGAGACGAAGGACAGCTACGAGCTGCCCGAGGGCTTCGATGCCCGCAAGGAGCTGGACGGCCTGAGCGAATTGCCCCTGCAGGACGCGGTCCTCGAGGTCCAGGAAGGCCGACTCCTGGGCCTGCGCAAACGGTCCACACCCGTTCCGGAACGCGGGCCCGCGGATAACGACCGTAACGTGCTCTCCGTGCCGTTCCGCGACAGTGAGCTTTTTGCCGAAGAGCTGGCCTCCTACGGCCCCCGCGTGAAGGTGGTGGAGCCCGCGGAGCTGCGCACCGCCGTCGTACGCCGCCTGGAAGCCGCGGAAGCGGCTATCACCCGGCCCGCCGTCCCGATGGATTTCCCCGCCGCCCCGGGGCGTCCGCGCAAGCGGACATCCGAGGACCAGCTGAGCCGCATGCTGCAGCTGGTTCCATTCCTGGTCCACAACCAAGGCCTTCCCATCCAGGAGGTGGCGGACCGCTTCGGGATCACCCGCAAGGAGCTCATCGCCGACCTCCAGATCCTCATCTGCTCCGGCCTGCCGGAAGGGTACCCGGATGACCTGTTCGACATCGACTGGGAAGACGAGCACGTCTACATCCACGAACACCTGGAACTGAACCGGCCGGTGCGCTTCAGTGAGGAGGAAGCGTCCGCGCTGCTGACCGGCCTGGCCACGCTCGGCAGCCTTCCGGCGCAGGCCGGCCTGTCGGGTGCCGAGCAGACCAGCGTCCTGGAGTCGGTGACGGTCAAACTCGCCGGCGCAGCGGGGGAGGCCGGGAGGGTGGCGGCCTCGTTCGCGGCCCCTCCGGTGGAACCGGCCGAGGCGGGGTTTTTCGAAACCGTCACGGCAGCCATCAGGGACGGCCGGCAACTCGCGCTGCGCTACTTCTCGCCGCAGCGGGACACGGTGTCCGAGCGTGACGTGGATCCGCTGCGCCTGTATTCGCAGGACAACACCTGGTATTTCGAGGCGTATTGCCACAACAAGGCTGCGGTGCGGAACTTCCGGCTGGACCGCGTCGAGGAGCTCGCGCCGAACGGCCAGCCGGTGTCCACTCCGGCCAGCGCCGAGGCGTCCGTGCCCGTGAAGCTCTACACCCCAAGCGACGACGACACCGTGGTGGTCCTGCAGCTGAGCGGACAGGGCGCGCACCTCGCGGACGACTACTACGCCGAGCGCACGGCAGAGCTGCCCGACGGTGGCCTGCTCGCCGAGGTCCGATTCGGAAGCGCCGACTGGCTGCCGATGTTCATCGCCCAGCACGGCGGTGCGGCCCGCATCCTCGAGCCGGCAGGGCTGGCCGACGCCTCGGCGAAATGGATCCGGCCGGCCCTTGCGCAGTACGGCGCCTGAGGGCTGGCTAGACTCTTAAGATGCCTTGGTGGTCATGGATCCTGCTCTGGGTGGCGCTGATTGCGGTCTCGCTGCTCTGTTACCTGCTGCTTGGCATCCGCCTGTTCCGCAAGGTCATGGCAACTTTGCGTGAACTTTCGGCCGCGGGTGCGAAGCTGGGGCACCTTCCGGTGGCCCCGGAACCGCCGCAGGACGACGCCGGCACGCGCCGTCCGGCGCCTGGTTCCGCTGTTTTTGCCTCGCCGGAACAGATGCGTCATGATTACTTCGCGGCCAAGGCCTCCCGCCAGGAGTTGCGTCGGCAGAGGCGTGTTAAGCGCAAAGCGGAACGGGGTCAACCCCAGTCCCTGCACGACATCGAATTCAGTTAGACGTAGGATGTATTCCAACGAAAGGACTTCCCCACATGAGGCTTGAAGGCTGGCATATTGTCATCATCGTCGTCTTGGCCCTGGTGCTCTTTGCAGCGCCCAAGCTGCCGTCCATGGCGCGCAGCATCGGCCAGTCGATGCGTATTTTCAAATCCGAGGTCCGCGAAATGAAGAAGGACGGAACGTCCGAGACGGCCAGCGGAGAACCCCCGGTGGAAGGCAAAGTGGTCGGCCACCCGGAGCAGAACGGCAAGAACGGCGGGGACACCGACCTCCCGCCGAGCAACCGCGTTTGACGAGTGGTGCAAGTGAAAGGCCGGAAGGCCAATCCTGAAGGCCGCATGGCCCTGCTTGATCACCTCAAGGAACTCAAGAACCGGCTATTCAAGGCCGCCCTTGCAGTGATCGCCGGAACCGTGGTGGGTTTCATCGTGTACCAGCCGCTGCTGGCTGCGCTCATCAAACCGATCAAGGACCTGAACAACACCGGAGGGCGGCTCGCGGCGCTGAATTTCGACGGCGTCGCGAGCTCCTTTGACCTGATGATCCAGGTCTCGATCTTCCTGGGCGTCATCATCGCCAGCCCCGTCTGGATCTACCAGCTCTGGGCGTTCATCGTCCCGGGGCTCCACAAGAAGGAACGCCGGCTGGCGCTGTCGTTCGTGGCCGCCGCCGTCCCCTTGTTCGTGGCCGGGGTGCTGCTGGCCTGGTTCGTGCTTCCCAACGCCGTGCGCGTGCTGACGGAATTCACCCCCGAGGGCGGCTCGAACCTGATCAGTGCCGACATCTATCTCGCCTTCGTGATTAGGCTGTTGCTGGCATTCGGCATCGCGTTCCTGATCCCGGTGGTCCTGGTGGGCCTGAACCTTGCCGGGATCATCAAGGGGCAGCAACTCATCAAGAGCTGGCGGATCACCATCTTCCTGGTGTGCCTGTTCGCGGCCATGGCCGCGCCGGGCGCCGACGCCATGAGCATGTTCTACCTGGCTGCCCCGATGCTCCTGCTCTTCTTCGCCGCGATCGGCCTGTGCGTGCTGAACGACAAGCGGCGAGCCCGCCGGCAGGTGAAGCTTGCGGAGGAGACCGAGGCCACAGCAGACATCGCAACGTCCTCCTCCGATCTGGACAAGCTGTAGCCTCCAAGCCACTACGCTGGAACTATGTTCAACCACCCTGAGGCCGCGTCTCCCTCAGAGCGATACAGGGCGGCTGCGCAGCGGTCGTCAGATGCCAAGAGCTACCTGGGTGCGTTCAGCCGCACACTGGACTTCGAGCTCGACGATTTCCAGCGCAAGGCCTGCCGTTCCCTCCAGGAAGGCAGGGGAGTGCTTGTTGCGGCGCCCACTGGTGCCGGCAAGACCATCGTGGGCGAGTTCGCCATCTACCTGGCCCTGGAACGAGGGCTGAAGGCCTTCTACACCACGCCGATCAAGGCCCTCAGCAACCAGAAGTTCTCGGAGCTCGCAGCCAAGTACGGGGCGGCCAACGTCGGCCTGCTCACCGGCGACACCACCATCAACGGCGAAGCGCCGGTGGTGGTGATGACCACAGAAGTACTCCGGAACATGCTTTACGCGGACTCGGACACCCTGGACGACCTCGGCTACGTGGTCATGGACGAGGTCCACTACCTGGCGGACCGCTTCCGCGGCGCAGTCTGGGAGGAGGTCATCATCCACCTGCCCAGCGAGGTCCAGGTGGCCTCCCTGAGCGCCACCGTCTCCAACGCCGAGGAATTCGGTGCCTGGCTGGACACCGTCCGCGGCGACACCGACGTGATCGTCTCCGAGCACCGGCCCGTGCCCCTGTGGCAGCACGTCATGGTGGGCCGGGAAATCGTGGACCTCTTCGCCGGCGACACCAGTTTCGACGAGATCGCCTCCTCCCCGGATAGCACTGCCTCCGATGGGGCCGGGTTGGCTACGGAAGAACCTGGCGAAGAGCCGGGGGAACGGCGACGCAAGGTCCAGGACGCCGAGCCCAGGGCCGGCTTCGAAGTGAACCCCGAACTGCTCTCCATGGCCCGCGCCGAAAGCCAGATGAACTTCCGCGGCCGCTTCGGACACGGCGGGCGCAGCAGGCGCCGCCAGGACCGGCAGCGCGAGGAACGCGGCGCAGACGCGCAGCGGAGCCCCGTACGCAAGGCCAGCCGCCCCCAGGTCATCGCCAGCCTCGACCGGATGGACCTGCTGCCGGCCATCACCTTCATTTTCTCCCGCGCCGGCTGCGACGCCGCCGTCGCCCAATGCGCCGCAGCCGGACTGTGGCTCACTACCGAACGGGAACAGCAGATCGTCGCATCCCGCGTGGACGAGGCCAGCCGCGACATCCCCGCCGAAGACCTTGATGTGCTGGGCTTCTGGGGCTGGCGCGACGGCCTGCTGCGCGGGCTCGCCGCCCACCATGCCGGGCTCCTTCCCACGTTCAAGGAAGTCGTGGAAACCCTCTTCGCGGAGGGGCTGGTCAAGGCCGTGTTCGCCACGGAGACCCTGGCCCTCGGCGTCAACATGCCCGCCCGCTGCGTGGTGCTGGAAAAGCTCGACAAGTTCAACGGGGAAGCGCACGTCAACATCACCGCCGGTGAGTACACCCAGCTGACGGGCCGTGCCGGACGGCGGGGGATCGACGTCGAGGGCCATGCCGTGGTGCTCTGGCAGCCGGGAACTGATCCGGCCGCCGTCGCCGGTCTCGCCTCCCGCCGGACCTACCCGCTGAACTCAAGCTTCCGGCCCACCTACAACATGAGCATCAACCTCATCGCGCAGTTCGGCCGTGCCCGGGCACGGGAAATCCTCGAGTCCTCGTTCGCGCAGTTCCAGGCGGACCGCTCCGTAGTGGGCCTGGCCCGGCAGGTCCGGGCACGGGAGGAATCCCTGGCCGGCTACGCCAAGGCCATGACCTGCCACCTGGGTGACTTCACCGAGTACGCTACCCTGCGGCGGGAACTCGGCGACGCCGAGAAGGCTGCCTCCCGGAGCAACGCCCGGGCGCGGAAGTCACTCACCCAGGACTCCCTCACCCGGCTCATGCCCGGCGACGTGCTGAAGGTGAGCGGCGGACGGATCCCGGGCTACGCCGTCGTCCTCAGCGCCGACAGCCAGGCACGCGAGCCGCGGCCTGCCATCCTCACCGAGGACGGCCAGCTCCGCCGGATCAGCAGTTACGACGTCGACGGCCCGGTCAGCGCCGAGTCCTGGATCCGGATTCCCAAATCCTTCAACGCCAAGGTCCCCAAGTCCCGCCGGGACCTCGCATCAGCCCTTCGGGACGCGATCCGGGAGGGCAGGCCGCCGGCGCGCGCCGCGCGGAACGAGGACTTCGGCCGGGGCCGCAACGTCGCCGACCAGGAACGCAAGATCGCGGGCCTGCGCAAGGCGCTGCGCGCACACCCCTGCCACGGCTGCAGCGAACGCGAGGACCACGCGCGCTGGTCCGAACGCTGGTGGAAGCTCCGCCAGGAAACCGACGGCCTGGCACGGCAGATCCAAGGGCGGACCAACACGATCGCCAAGACTTTCGACCGCGTCTGCGACGTCCTCTCGGCCTACGGCTACCTGGAAAACCGGGGCGGCGGACACCTGGCCATCAGCGGCGACGGGCAGCGCCTGCGCCGGATCTACGGCGAGAAGGACCTGCTCATCTCGCAGTCCATCCGGCAGGGGGCGATCTCCGACCTGGACGCGGCCGAGCTGGCGGCGTTTTCCAGTGCCCTCGTGTATCAGGCCAAGCGTGAGGACCGCGGCCTGAGGCCCCGGATGCCTTCCGTGTCGCTGGAGGAGTCCGTGGACATCGTGGTCCGGGAGTGGTCCCGCTTGGAGGACCTCGAGGAGCAGAACAAGCTCCCGCTCACGGCCGAGCCTGAGCTGGGCCTGGTCTGGCCGATGTACAAATGGGCCAAGGGCCGCCACCTCCAGGAGGTCCTGAACGGCACGGACCTGGCGGCAGGCGACTTTGTCCGCTGGGCGAAGCAGGTAGTGGACCTGTTGGACCAGCTTGCCAAGATCCCGGGCCTGGAGCCCCGGCTCACCCGGATCTGCCGGGAAGCCATAGACCTTGTCCGCCGCGGCGTCGTGGCGTACTCGAACGTCGCGTAAGCGCAGCATCCGCGTCAGCTAGGAGACCCCGATGAACACTTCCGGCATGCCCGCCGGCCAGCCCGAGCGCAAAGTGACGCTGTACCGCAACGGTTCGGTCTATTCCGCGGCCGATCCCTTCGCGACCGCCATGGTGGTGGACGGCGGGACGGTTGCCTGGATCGGATCAGAGCAGGCGGCGACCTCCATCGCGGACTCCTCGATGGAGATCATCGACCTCCGCGGTGCCCTGCTGGCGCCGGGGTTCGTCGACTCCCACGTCCACCTCACCGAAACCGGGATCGCCGCCGCCGGACTAAGGCTCGACGGCGTCCGGTCCGCTGCCGGGCTCCTTGACGCGGTTGCGGCTGCTGCAGCGGGCCTGGAGGCCGGTGCGCCGCTGCTCGGACACGGCTGGGACGAGGCCCACTGGGCGGACCCGGCACTCCCGACCTCTGCCGAGCTCGGCCGGGCCGCCGGCGGTCGCAACGTCTACCTGTCGCGGGTCGACGTGCACTCGGCCCTGGTTTCGGACGGGCTCGCCGCAGCGGCAGGCCTGGCTGGAATCGACGGCTGGGACGGCACCGCGCATGTGCTGCGGGACGCGCACACCGCCGCGCGGCTTGCTGCCCGGCAGCTTCCGGAATCCGCCCGGCTGCAGTACCAGGAGGCCGCCCTCCGGGAGGCGGCGGCGAACGGCTACGTCGCCCTGGCGGAGATGGCGGCCCCGCACATCTGCGGCATGGATGACCTGCGCGGCTCCGTCGCCTGGAACTCCTCCGGGACGGCCCTGCCCGAAGTCCTGCCCTACTGGGGCCAGCTTGCTGCGTCCGAGGACGAGGCGCGGTCGATCCTCGACGAACTCGGCGTTCCGGTGCTCGGGCTGGCCGGGGACCTGAACATCGACGGCTCCGTCGGCTCCAGGACCGCCGCCCTCAGGACGCCCTACGCGGATTCTCCGGACCACCACGGTAACCTTTACCTCTCCGTCGACGAGGCTGCCCGCCACCTCGCAGCGTGCTCGCTGTTGGGCGTGCAGGCCGGTTTCCATGTGATCGGCGACGCCGGCCTCGACGCCGCGTTGGAGGCCCTCGACCGTGCAGCGGCCGAGGTGGGGGAGCAGCGTATCCGGGCGGCCGGGCACCGCTTCGAGCACGTGGAAATGGCCGACGCCACCGCCATCGCCCGGCTCGCCAAGGACTCGGTCACCGTCAGTGCCCAGCCGGCGTTCGACGCCGAATGGGGAGCGCGGGGTGGCATGTACGAGCAGCGGCTCGGCGATCGGAGCAAAGCCATGAACCCCTTCGCTTCCTACTACTCGGCCGGGGTGCCCCTCGCGTTCGGCAGCGACAGCCCCGTGACGCCGCTGCGGCCGTGGGCCAGCGTCAGGGCGTGCCTTGAACACAGCAACCCCTCCGAGCGGATCTCCGCCCGGGCGGCATTCCTGGGCCACACCCGCGCAGGCTGGCGCGCCACGAAGCAGCGCAACCCATTGATGGGCCAGCTGGTCCCCGGCGCCCCCGCCAGCTTCGCGGTCTGGGAGGTCGAGGAGCTCATGGTGCAGGTGGCCGACAGCCGGGTCCAGTCCTGGAGCACGGATCCCCGCGCGCGCACGCCCCTCCTGCCGGCCCTGGACACCGGCAGCGACCCCGTGTGCCTGCAGACTGTACGGGAAGGCCGGGAGATTTTCGCGGCCGAATCGCTGCGGGCCTGAACCCCTTCCGAAATGTCCGCCCGGGAAGTGGCGCTTGAACTGGGGAAATGCACATATCCCCAGTTCAGGTGGTGCTTGACAGATTTTGTGTAGTCCGTAGCATTTATCGTCAACAGGGGGTCACGGTGACGGTGCGGGCTCCTTGGCTGCATCCAGATCCGGCGGCTGCCTTTTTCGGCACGCGGAGCGAGGCTGCAGCACTCATTAACGGGCAGGTCCACCGACGCGGAAAACAGTTCAGCCGGCGCTTCATCGGCCCGGACGGCACTGGTACTGCAGGTGTGGACCTGCCCGCTGTCATTTCCGCGCCTGCGCCCGTCCTATAATGGAGAGTTGCGCCAGAACCCAGCCGTGCGGCTGCTCCGGCACATCGACCGCTCCATCAAGGAAAGGCCTCTTCTTGCGTGTCCTGACGATCATCCCTACGTACAACGAGCTGGAATCGCTTCCCAAGACCCTTGGCCGGCTCCGCGCAGCTGTCCCCGAGTCCGACGTCCTCGTCGTCGACGACAACAGCCCGGACGGTACGGGACAGCTCGCCGACAGCATCGCAGCCGAGGACAAGCAGGTCCACGTCCTGCACCGCAAGGGCAAGGAAGGCCTGGGCGCCGCCTACATCGCAGGCTTCAAGTGGGGCATGGCCGCCGGCTACGACGTCTTGGTCGAAATGGACGCTGACGGCTCGCACAAGCCCGAACAGCTGCCCCTGCTGCTGACGGCCGTGAAGGACGGCGCAGACCTCGCCATGGGCTCGCGCTGGGTTCCGGGCGGCAGCGTCGTCAACTGGCCGCTCTACCGCCAGGCCATTTCCCGCGTGGGCAGCACCTACGCCCGCATCATGCTCGGCGTGAAGATCAAGGATGTCACCGGCGGCTACCGGGCCTTCCGGCGCAGCACTCTCGAGGCCCTCAAGCTCGACGAAGTCGAGTCGGTCGGCTACGGATTCCAGGTGGACCTGGCCTGGCGCGTGGCCAAGCTCGGCCTGAAGATCGTCGAATGCCCCATCACCTTCGTGGAACGCGAACTCGGCGCGTCCAAGATGAGCGGCAACATCGTGGTCGAGGCCATGATCAACGTGACCAAGTGGGGCCTGTCCGCCCGCTGGGCGAAGCTCACCGGCAAGCAGAACGCCGCGGCCAAGCGCGCCTAGCGCTCCGGCCTGCAAANCCTGTCCGCCCGCTGGGCGAAGCTCACCGGCAAGCAGAACGCCGCGGCCAAGCGCGCCTAGCGCTCCGGCCTGCAAAAGAACCGGGCCCGGCTCCGGCTGGCACAAAGCATAAGGCAGGGCCCGCACCATACGGTGCGGGCCCTGCCTTATGCTGTCTGCTTTCGCGTTACGCGGAGCGGCGCTCTCCGCGGCGTTCGCGCAGGATGTTCAGGCGGTCTTCGAGGATCTGCTCCAGCTCAGGGATGGTGCGGCGTTCCAGGAGCATGTCCCAGTGCGTACGCACAGCCTTTTCGTTGTTGTCGACGGGGCGTTCGCCGTCCACGAGCAGGGCTTCCTTGCCGGTCTTGGAGACCCAGACGGGAGGGATTTCGGCCTCGGACGAAAACGTCACGAAGACCTGCTCACCATCTGCGCAGCGGTATTCAACCCGCTGGCGCGGAGCCGGCTCCACACCGGATTCGGTTTCCATGCTCTGCGCGCCAAGGCGCATGCCGCGGAGGCTGCGATCGCTCATGTTTACTCCCTCTATCTGTTCGCGGAACTCCATCCGCGCTAGTCGGCCGGCCATTCGGCGCGGTCCGGACTACTGTCTGCACACCGTGCACCACTAAATGCAACGCTTGACCAAGCTCAAATGTTCCGTACGGATTGAACCGCTCGGACAAATACACCATTATACGCCGAACACGAGGAGGGCCGGACACCTCGGTGCCCGGCCCTCCTCCCGAAACGTCAGCTACGGGGTCGGTTCCTGCGGCCTGGCCCCGGATTCCGGGGCCGCACTGCCTGCTGTTGCCTTGTTTCCGAACAGGCCCGCGACGCCGTTGCTGTCGGCCCCGCCCAGCGCACCGCCGATGCCCTTGAGCGCTTCGCCGACCTCGCTGGGAATGATCCACAGCTTGTTGGACGTGCCCTCCGCAAGTTTGGGCAGCGTCTGCAGGTACTGGTAGGCCAGCAGCTTCTGGTCCGGGTTGCCCTTGTGGATCGCGTCGAAGACCTTCTGGATGGCCTGGGCTTCACCGTCTGCACGGAGGATCGCGGCTTTCGCATCACCTTCGGCCTTCAGGATGGCGGACTGGCGTTCACCTTCTGCGGTGAGGATCTGGGACTGCTTGGTGCCTTCGGCCGTGAGGATCGCGGCGCGGCGGTCACGTTCGGCACGCATCTGCTTTTCCATCGAGTCCTGGATGCTGTGCGGAGGATCGATCGCCTTGAGCTCCACGCGCGAAACGCGGATGCCCCAGCGTCCCGTGGCTTCGTCGAGCACGCCGCGGAGCTGGCCGTTGATCTGGTCGCGCGAGGTCAGCGCTTCTTCCAGGTTCAGGCCGCCGACGACGTTACGCAGGGTAGTGGTGGTGAGCTGTTCCACGGCCTGGATGTAGTTGGCGATCTCGTAGGTGGCCGCGCGCGGGTCAGTGACCTGGAAGTAGACCACGGTGTCGATGGACACCACCAGGTTGTCCTCGGTGATGACAGGTTGCGGCGGGAACGAGACCACCTGCTCGCGCAGGTCCAGCAACGGCAGCAGCCGGTCCACGAACGGGATCAGGATGGTCAGGCCCGGGTTGAGGGTGCGCTGGTACTTGCCCAGCCGCTCGACCACGCCGGCCCGCGCCTGCGGGATGATCCTGATCGAGCGGACCAGCACAATGATCACAAAGACTATGAGGACTATCAGCACGATCGCGGCTGCAGTCCCTCCCAAGCTATCCATACATCTCCTTCATTCCCCAAAATATGTTCTGATGCAGCTAGGTTGCGGTGCGGGACCGGCCGGTCACTCCTGGGCGCCGGGTGAGACGACCGCCGTCGCACCGTCGATCCGGGTGACCCGGACGCTTTCTCCGGCAGCGATGGTGCCGCCTGTGCTGCGGGCGCTCCACACGTCACCGCCGATCTTGACCAGGCCTCCGGCGGCGCTGACCGATTCCATGACGACGGCGGACTGCCCGATCAGGCGGTCGACGTTGCTGAGCTGGTCCGCGGGACCCTTGCGCAGGTGCTTCATGGCCACGGGGCGGACAAAAACGATCATCAACAGCGAAACGATGCAGAACACCACGATCTGGAGCCAGAACTCGGCGCCCACGAAATGCGCCACGAGCGCGGCCAAGGCCCCGCCACCCAGCATGATGAAGAAGAGATCGAGGGTAAGCATCTCGATCACTGCAAACGCGAGGAACACCGTGAGCCAGAGCGCCCACCAGTTCTCGCCGAGCCATTCAAACATCGTTCCCCCTGTTCCGGATCCACCGTGCGCCGCAGCCGTAGGAACGGATGGTGCACCGGCGTGTCGCCCGCTGTTTTTCCATCCTAGCCCGACGCCCGGCCCGGCGTCAGGAAGGATACGGAGGCGTGGTGAAAACCGTCAGGGAGAACTTCGCAGTGGTCTCCACAGGGCCCGTGTCCCTGAGTGAATCCAGGAGTTCCTGCCGGTCCAGGTGGTGCCCGGCGGGCCCCATGAAGGCAAGATCGGCGGCCTCGGCTTCGTCCAGCTGAAGCCGGATGTCCAGGGACTCCTGCCCGGCCAGGACGAACTGGCCACCCATCGATTCGGCGAGGCGCTCGTCCTTGCCTTCCTCGATGCGGAGCATCCCGGTGAGGCCGGAGATCTCCGCGAGGTGCCCCGGCCGCGGAGTGACGACGATGGCGCGGCCGCCCGGCCGCAGCACACGGGCGAACTCGCCTGGGTTCCGCGGCGCGAAAACGACGGTAACGACGTCGACGGTTCCCGTCCTGAGCGGCAGCGGACGCCAGACGTCCCACACGAGATTGAGGGTGTCCGGGTTCAGCCGTGCTGCCCGCCGCAGGGCGAACTTGGAAATGTCGAGGCCGATGGAGGCGGCGGGGGCACGGTCAAGGATCGCCCGCAGGTAGTTGCCTGTTCCGGTCCCGGAATCGAACAGGACCGCGCCGCTGCGGAGCAGCCCCGGCAACGCCAGGTCTCCGAGGGCGTCCGCGAGGGCGGTGTAGTGCCCGGCGGAGAGGAAGCCGTGGCGGGCTGCAGCCATCGCTGCGGAATCGGCTTCGAAGGCCGTGCCCTTCCCGGTGAGCAGGTTGAAATACCCTTGCTTGGCGGCGTCGAAGCTGTGGCCGACCGGGCAGCGCAGCGCGCGGCGGGGGCCGGTTTCCAGGGCCAGCCCGTCCTGGCAGATCGGGCAGCACAGGGCGGACACGGCGTCGGAAAGCATAGGGACAATCCTACGGCGGACGGAGTGGCAGGGCGGGCGGGTGCGCGGGGAGGCGTTAGGCTCACCAGCGTGAAAGCCGAACAGTTGCCGCTGCTGAATTCCGTCTCCGCCCCCACGGTGCATCCCGATGCGAGCCGTGCCGTCGTGTCGGTGACGCGTCCCGATCTCGACGCCGACGCCTACGTGGGCCAGCTGTGGAGCATCCCGTTCGACTCGTCGCAGCTGCCCCGGCGGATCACGCGCGGCTTCCGTGACACGGCTCCGGCGTTTTCGCCGGATGGCCGGGTGCTCGCGTTCCTCCGGGCGACGGCGGAGGGCAAGCCGCAGCTGCACATCGTCGAAGCGGCAGGCGGCGAGCCGCAGGCCATCACCGAACAGAAGCTCGGCGTCACGGAGTTCTCCTGGGCGCCGGACTCGGCACGGATCGTCTTCGCATCAAGACTCCCGGAGGAAGGCCGTTACGGCACCGTGGACGGCGTCGGGCCCGGAAGCGAGGACGCGCGCCTCGTCAGCAGCAACCAGTACCGGATGAACGGCGTCGGGTACACGCAGGACAAGGCCGTCCAGCTGTTCGTCGTGGAGGTTCCGGAGCTGGGCGGCGAACCCGCCGTCACCCCGGCCGGCCGGGCGGCGAAAGATTTGAAGGACGAGGAGGTGCCGGGCGCGAAGGGGATTCCCGCCGTCGTGCAGATCACCTCCGGCGACGTCGACCACACCGGCGCGGTCTTCAGCAGCGACGGACGCAGCGTGTACTTCGTTGCCGCCGGCCACGAAGGGCACGACGCGGACATCGCCTCGTACATCTACAAGGTGCCGGCCGCGGGCGGGGACGCCGTGCTCGTGCCAAGCGGTGCGGAGCCACAGTCCGTCCACGCCGTCCGCGAATCCCGGGACGGCCGCCACCTCTTCTTCACGGCCCAGGAACTCGGGCCGCGTGGCCTGGACTTCGTCGCCCGCAACACCGCCCTGTACGTCATGCCCGCCGCCGGCGGCGAGGCCCGCGTGCTGAGCGACGTCGAGCAGCAGGACCTGTCCGGCACGCTGGAACCGGACGGGCCCGACGCCGTGCTGGTCCTGAATTCGCACCGCGGCAGCGTGGAACTGCTGAAGTGGGCGGCCGACGGCGGCAGCGAGGTGCTGCTGCACGGCGAGCGGGTGGTGCTTGGCGCCGCCGCGGCCGCGGATGTGGTGGCTGTTTCCTTCGCCGACGCCTCAAGCCACGGTGATCTCGGCGTGCTGGAACGCGGCGAACTACGCCTGCTCAGCGACTTCTCGGCACGGCTCCGGAACGAAAGCACCGTGCGTGAACCGCACGGGTTCATTGCCGACGGCGCGGACGGCTATCCAGTTCACGGATGGCTGGTCCTGCCGGACGGTCCCGGCCCGCACCCGGTCCTGCTGAACATCCACGGTGGTCCGTTCGCCCAGTACAGCGGCACGTTCTTCGACGAAGCGCAGGTCTACGCGGAGGCCGGTTACGCAGTGCTGATGTGCAACCCGCGCGGCTCGGCAGGGTACGGCCAGGAGCACGGCTCCGCCATCAGGGAGGCGATGGGGACCGTGGACATGGCGGACGTCCTGGCCTTCCTCGACGGCGCCCTGGCCGCGTTCCCGGCGCTGGATTCCGAAGCCGTCGGGATCATGGGCGGCTCTTACGGCGGGTACCTCACCGCATGGACCATTGCGCACGAGCACCGCTTCAAGGCAGCGATCGTGGAGCGCGGTTTCCTCGATCCGGTCAGTTTCACCGGTTCCTCGGACATCGGCTGGTTCTTCGGCGGCGAGTACACCGGCGGAACCCTGGAGCAGATGCTGGCCCAGAGCCCGATGGCCGTGGTGTCGAAGGTCCGCACGCCCACCTTGGTGATCCACAGCGAGAACGACCTCCGCTGCCCGGTGGAACAGGGTCAGCGGTACTTCGCCGCGCTCAAGGCCCAGGGCGTGGAGTCCGCCCTGCTGCTCTTTCCAGGCGAGGACCACGAGCTCTCCCGCTCCGGCACGCCGCACCACAGGAAGCAGCGCTTCGAACAGATCCTGGCGTGGTGGGCGGAAAAGCTCCCGACGGCGGCGGCTTAGCCGGTCGGGAAGCCCAGCTCCGCCTGTGCCTGGCTGATTCCCGGCTGCGCCCAGCGGGCGGCATACTCCTCGTTGCCTGCCAGCGAACGGGTTTCCGCGCGGTCCAGGTAGAGGGCTCCGTGCAAGTGGTCTGTTTCATGCTGGACGATCCGGGCCTGCCAGCCGCTGAATTCTGCCCGGGCGGCGCTGCCGTCCGGGCGCAGGTAGTACAGTGCCACCTGCCGGTGCCGGGTCACCACTGCCTGGTAGCCCCGGACGGAAAGGCAGCCTTCGTAGAACGACGCCGTGTCGGAACCAATCGGCGCGTACACCGGGTTGAGCATGGCGAAGAAGTCCAGCGGCACCCGTTCCCGGGCGGCTGCGGCCGCGGGATCGACGTCGAACTGGTCCTCGAGGACGGCCAGCTGCAGGGGGATGCCGATCTGGGGCGCCGCGAGACCGACGCCCGGCGCATCGTGCATGGTCCGGCGCATCACATCGATCAGTTCGTTGAGCGTGGCATCGTCCAGCTGCCCGTCGTAGGGCGCGGCGTGCTGGCGCAGTACCGGGTGGCCCGCCTGGACGACCGGCGGGAGTGCATCGAGGCCCAGGACTTGTTCCACGAGCTCCCGGATGTCCTGCGCGGTGTGGGGTGTCGGCGGAGCGGGGGCGAGGGATCGAAGGCGGAAGTCCATGGCTTGAGCCTAACGGGCCGACGCGCCCCGGGCTGCCCGCCGAGGTCCGGTCCCTGGCGTGCATTAGGCTCGAAAAGTGACTGAACTGACCCCCTTGGACTGTGTGTTGGGCTTCATCCGTGCCGTGGAAGGCGGGGGAGGTGCCGACGAAGTGCGGCCCTTCCTCGCGGACGATTTCAGGCTCACGGAATGGCCGCATGTGCTGTCGGTGCGGGGTGCCATCCGGGACCTGCGGGCCACGCTTTCCGGAGCGGACCAGAGCAAGGACGTGGTCAAGAACCAGCGCTTCGAGATCGTGCGCACCACCTGCGAGGGGAATCGGGTGGTCCTGGAAATCAACTGGTCGGCGGTCCTGCTGCTGGACCTGCCGCACTGGGACGCCGGGGACACCATCCGCGCCCGCACCGCCGCCATTTTCGAGGTGGAGAACGGTCGGATCCGCAGCCAGGACAGCTACGACTGCTATTTCACCGACCCCACCCAGCTGACGGGTCACTGACTAGGGTTCCAACCGCGCTGAAGCTGGTCAAACTCACCTAATGCATGGTGAAACGCCGTGCCACGAATCCGGCGACGGCGGGCCGCCGGACCACGCGGCCGACGATGGCATTGCGCAACCTGAGGACAGGGGGAGGCATCGGCCGGCCAAGCGCCATGTTGATGCCGGCCTGGCGGCTGGCTTTCCGGGCCGCGCGCAGCCGTGCACGCTCCAGTTCGGCGAGTTCGGTGTGCAGGGTCGGATCCGTCCGGCCCCGTTCCGCGCGGACCATGCGTTCCAGGAGGGGCGCCAAGGCTGCGGCGTCCAGCCAGCCCAGGTTCATCCCCTGTCCGCCGATCGGGCTCAGTTCGTGGGCCGCGTCGCCGATCAGGACGGTGCGCCCGTGGACCATGGCAGGCGCCAGGCGGGACGTGACCCCGAAGGCGCTGAGCATCGAATTGCTGGCAGGATCCACCAGTGCCCCTGTGCGTTCCTCGATGAGGGCCGCCAGCCCGGACGCGGACGGTTCACCGTCGGGCGATCCGATGCGCACCACCCAGCGGCGGATTCCTCCGGGCAGCGGGAAGCACTCCACGATGCCGGGCGGTTCGAGGAAGAGCACGGCCTCGGATCCGTACGGGGTTCCGTCGTGGAAGTCGCCCATGAGGTAATGATCCGGATAGCTGCGCACGGCGGGAGTCACTCCCAGCGCCGCCCTGAGCCCGGAACGCGCGCCATCCGCAGCAACCAGGAAGCGGCACCGCGCTTCAAACGGCTCCGCCGGCCCGGCACCATCGGCGCGCCTGCCCCGCACCAGGAGGCCGCCGTCGGTGGGCGCTGAGTCCAGCACCTCGACGCCGCGGTGCAGCACCCCGGAACCGAGCTGCGCGACGCGATCCTCCAGGACCGCGAGGGTCACCGCCTGGGGCACCGAAAGGATGAACGGGTATTCGGCGCCCGGGAGCCCGAAATCCAGCGAACCGACCTTCCGCCCGGCGCTGTACGCCGTGCCGCCCCTGATCTGCACTCCGCTCCCGATCAGCGGCACAGCCGCGCCGATGCTCTCGAGCACCGCCAGGGCGGGAGGGTGGATGCCGATGGCCCGGCTCTGGGACCCCGCGCCCGCACGCTTTTCGAACACGGCGACGTCGAGGCCGCGCCGGAGCAGAAGTGCGGCCATGCAGAGGCCCACCGGACCGGCGCCGACGATGCCGACGTCAAGCACTGCCTGCACCAGGCGGGCGGTACACGAGCAGGAGGTGCCAGGGTCCGTTGCGCTCCACCTGCCAGCCCGGCGGCACGATTTTCCGCAGTTCGGACGGCGTATAACTGCGCCGGATGGAGGCCAGCCCGTCGGTATGGATGTACGAGCCGGGGCCCAACGGCCAGAAGCCAGCCAGGAACAGGAGGTAGGCGAGCCGGCTGCGCCGCAGGTCGTTGTGCAACACGAGATGCCGGGCAAGGCGTTCGGAATCGGCGAGGACGGCAGCCAGTTCGGCGGCGCTGAGATGGTGCAGGACGTGGTTGGAAATCACGACGTCGAAGCGCCCACCTTCCGCCACGAGGTCGGAGCTGAGCGCCCTCCGGTAGCTGACGCCGTCGGGCGCTTTCCGGGAGGTGGCGAACGCGTGGGCGCGGGCGTCGGGATCGGCGCCGGTAACTTCCAAACGAAGGCCCTCCCGGGCGGCACGGCCGGCGAGCCGCCGCACCACGTCCCCTCCGCCGCACCCGATGTCCAACAGGGTCGCCGCCGTGGAGGCGGACAGCAGTGGTCTGATCCGTCGCTCGAAGTTCCTGCCCCAGCGGGCAAGCAGGAAATTGATGACGGGGAACCTCGCGTAGCTTCGGCGCAGCCGGGCGGGGTCGCAGTCGGGGCGGTCCATCTGCTCGGTCAGGCTGTCCGCCCGTTCCCGCAGGAAGGCGGTCATGGCCGCAGGGGAGCGACCTTGGTGAACAATCCGGTTTCCACTGTGAGGCCGGGGCCGAACGCCATGGAGCAGATCCGCTCCTCGTCCTGGCGGGGCGGCTGGCTGAGGATGTGCTTGATGACGAAGAGCACGGTGGCGCTGCTCATGTTCCCGAAGTCGCGCAGGATGTCGCGCGCAGGGCGCAGCTGCTCCTCGAGGAGTTCGAGTTTGGCTTCGACCTTGTCGAGGATGCTCCGGCCGCCGGGGTGGATGGCCCAATGCGGGATCTCCCGGTACGGCCGCCCCGTCAGACCGTCTTCCCGGGCGAGCAACGGTTCCAGCGCACCGGTGATGTGTTCTTCGATGATGTGCGGGACGTAACTGCCCAGGACCATTTCAAACCCTTGGTCGCCGATGTTCCAGGCCATCGCTTCTTCGCCCACCGGTGTGAGGACCGTTTCGAAATGGTCCAGCCGCAGCGCCGCGTCCGGTCCCGCCGGGGTCCTCGAACTGACGACGGCGGCCGCCGCACCGTCGCCGAAGATCGCCGAGCCCATGATGGTGTCCGGGTCGTTGGAGGTCCTGACGTGCAGGGAGCAGAGTTCGACGCAGACCACCAGAACCACAGCGGCCGGGTCCGCGAGGCAGAACTGGCGGGCGGCCCGCAGGGCCGGAAAGGCCGCGTAGCACCCCATGAACCCGAGGTGGTAGCGCTGCACTGCCGGGTTGAGCCCTAGTGCGCGGACCACTTTGTAATCGGGCCCGGGGTTGAAGAAGCCGGTGCAGGAAACGGTGATCACGTGCGTGATGTCGGCCGGCTCCACGTCCGGGCAACGTCCGACGGCGGCCTTCCCGGCTTCGATGAAAAGCTTGGTGGCCTCGGTGAAGAAGAGGTCGTTGCGCACCTTGGTGCTCGGGCTCAGGACCTCGCCGCTGTCAGGATCGTAGAAGTCCCGGCGGTCCGGGAGTCCGCCGTCGGTGAGTTCGGCGACGGCGGTATGCCGGGTATCGATCGCCGCGGAGTCGAAGCATGTCCTGACGAGCCTGGAGCCGAGCCGGGTGAGGCCGGGCTGGGCGGCGAATACATCGCGCGCCTGGGGTTGCACGAGGATGGTTGGCGGTACGGCTGTCTCGAGGGAATTCACGTAGACCGGCATGCTTCATTGTTGGCGTCGAGGCGGCTTAAGACAATGGGCCGGGCCGGAGCAGGATCGGAGAAGCCTCGCGGCCATGGGCGGGATTAGTGTGGTGGCCAGGACTCCCGCGCCCGGCCAACGCTAACACCTAGCGTGCTCCCCAGCCTCGCAGGCCCGGCCGGGCCCCCCGCACGTTAGGCTGGGCGGAGCGATGCAGGACGATGGGGGACCGCCGCGCCGGTCCACTGATCACGGACGGAGAAACGATGAGCACGGATACGGGAACCGAAGCACAATCCTCCTCGGTGCCGCTCGCCGACAGCCACGAGCTGATCAAGGTGGAGGGTGCCCGCGAGAACAACCTCAAGGACATCAGCCTGCAGATTCCGAAGCGGCGCCTGACGGCATTCACCGGAGTCTCCGGCTCCGGCAAGAGTTCCCTGGTGTTCGGTACCATCGCGGCCGAGTCGCAGCGGATGATCAACGAAACCTACAGCACCTTCGTCCAGGGGTTCATGCCTTCGCTGGCCCGCCCGGACGTGGACGTCCTGGAGGGCCTGACGACCGCGATCATCGTGGACCAGGAGCGCATGGGCGCCAACGCGCGTTCCACCGTGGGAACGGTCACCGACGCGAACGCCATGCTGCGCGTGCTCTTCAGCAGGCTCGGCACTCCGTACATCGGACCTGCCGTGGCCTTCTCGTTCAACATTCCCACCCGCAAGGCCAGCGGCGTGTTGACCGATGCCAGGGGCGAGAAGACGATCGTGCGCGAGGCCGTCTACCACGGCGGCATGTGCGCTGAATGCGAGGGCAGAGGTACGGTTTCCGACCTCGACCTCACCGCGATCTTTGACGAAAACAAGTCCCTGCTCGACGGCGCCATCCTCGTTCCCGGGTACACCGCGGACGGCTGGATGGTCGCCACCTTCACTGAATCGGGTTTCGTCGACCCGAACAAGCCGCTCAAGGACTTCACCAAGCGGGAACTGGACGACCTGCTCTACAAGGAGCCGGTGAAGATAAGGGCGAAGGGCATCAACGTCACCTATGAGGGCCTTATCCCGAAGATCCGCAAGTCCATGTTCAGCAAGGACCCGGATTCGCTGCAGCCGCACATCCGCGCCTTCGTGGAACGCGCCGCCGTCTTCGCCTCCTGCCCCGCCTGCGACGGCACACGGCTCAACGACGCGGCCCGCTCCTCACGCATCAACGGCCTGAACATCGCCGAGGTCTGCGCCATGCAGATCACGGACCTTGCGCGCTGGATCCGCGACCTGGACGCGCCCTCCGTTGCACCGCTGAAGGGCAACCTGCTGCACCTGTTCGATTCCTTCGTGGAGATCGGCCTCGGCTACCTGTCCCTGGACCGGCCGTCCGGAACGCTGTCCGGCGGCGAGGCGCAGCGCGTCAAGATGATCCGCCACCTCGGGTCCTCGCTCACCGACGTCACCTATGTCTTCGACGAACCCACCATCGGCCTGCACCCGCACGACATCCAGCGGATGAACAAGCTCCTGCTGCGCCTGCGCGACAAAGGCAACACCGTCCTGGTGGTTGAGCACAAACCGGAAGCGATCGCCGTCGCCGATCACGTCGTCGACCTCGGCCCGGGCGCCGGAACCGCCGGCGGCAACATCTGCTACGAAGGCACCGTTGAGGGGCTGCGGGCCAGCGGCACCCTGACCGGCCAGCACCTCGACGACCGTGCGAAACTCAAGGACAAGATCCGCAAGGGCAAAGGCAAACTGGAGATCCGCGGCGCGTCGGAACACAACCTGAAGGACGTCGACGTCGACATCCCGCTGGGTGCGCTGGTGGTGGTGACCGGGGTGGCCGGCTCCGGGAAGAGTTCCCTGATCCACGGTTCGCTCACCGGCGGCGAGGGCGTGGTGGCGATCGACCAGTCCGGCATCAGGGGCTCGCGGCGCAGCAACCCGGCCACCTACACGGGCCTCCTCGAACCGATCCGGAAAGCCTTCGCCAAGGCCAACGGCGTGAAGCCGGCATTGTTCAGCGCAAACTCCGAAGGCGCCTGCCCCGAATGCAAGGGCGCCGGGGTGATCTACACGGAACTCGGGTTCATGGACACCGTGTCCACGCCCTGCGAGGACTGCGAGGGCAAGGGCTTCCAGGCAGCCGTCCTGGTGTACAAGCTGGGCGGGCGCAACATCAGCGAAGTGCTCGGCATGTCGGTGAGCGCCGCCGAAGAGTTCTTCTCCACCGGGGAGGCCAAGATCCCTGCGGCGCACGCGATCCTGCGGCGGCTGGCCGACGTCGGGCTCGGCTACCTCGCGCTCGGGCAGCCCCTCACCACGCTCTCGGGCGGTGAGCGCCAGCGGCTCAAGCTGGCCTCGCAGATGGGGGAGAAGGGCAACGTCTACATCCTCGACGAGCCCACCACCGGCCTGCACCTGGCCGACGTCGAACAGCTCCTCGCACTGCTGGACCGGCTGGTGGAATCCGGCAAGTCCGTGATCGTGATCGAACACCACCAGGCGGTGATGGCGCACGCGGACTGGATCATCGACCTCGGCCCCGGCGCCGGGCACGACGGCGGCAACATCGTTTTCGAGGGAACTCCGGCCGAGCTGGTGGCCGCTCGGGCGGGGTTGACCGGCCAGCACCTGGCGGACTACGTGGGGGCCTGAGGCGGGAGTGGCCGCGGGGCACCTTATTGACATGCTCTGCTCCCGGGCGCACGCTGATACCGCTGGTTCCCGGTACTGGCACGCCAGCCAGCCGCATCCCCGGAGCAGGCTCCGCGCTCTGGACGAATAATCCACGCCACTCCTGCGAGGAAGACCGATGTCATCAGTAACTGTCAATGCCCTTGAAACGAAGTCGTTTGACGAGCCCGATGAAAAGCGCCGTCCGCCCCTGACCGAAGTCGATGTTGTCACGATCAGCGATACGACCTTGGGGAGGTTCACCTTCGAGCCGGGCTGGCGCTGGTCCGAGACGGTCAAGACCGTCGTCCACACGGACAGTTGCCAGGTCAATCACTTAGGAGTCTGCACGTCGGGGACGCTGATAGTGCAGATGGAGGATGGATCGCGGATCACGGTGAGTCCCGGCGGCGCCTACGCTATCCCGGCCGGACACGACGCCTGGGTGGAGGGCGACGAACCCTTCGTGGCCTACGAAATCATGAGCGCGGCGACCTTCGCGAAGCCGGCGTGACGGCTGGATAAGGGAGTTCAGGTGGAGCAGTTCGCCGCGGTGGCAGCCTCCGCGGATTTGGCCGCGCTGGCTGTTTTCCAGGGTGTTCTCATCGGCGCCACCCCGCTTCCCTGAGCAATCGGGGTGGAATCCACTGTGACGTGAGAGTCTCACCCCGGCGGGCGCCGTCCCGCCGAGTAGCCGGCGCGACGGCGCCCACTGCCCACCCGGTACTTGCCGAACGGGGATGCCCCGGCCAAGGGAGCCCCCTTGCGCGGGCGGGCTACGCGGGCCGGTCCCGGGTCAGGACCGAGGAAAGGTCGTAGCTTACGGGTTCCTCAAGCTGGTCATAGGTGCACGACTCTGGCAGGCGGTCCTCGCGCCATCGGACCCATTGCGCAGTGTGGCGGAACCGCTCGCCCTCCATGTGGTCGTACTTGACCTCGACGACGCGCTCCGGCCGCAGCGGGATGAACGAGAGATCCTTTTGTGCATTCCAGCGGGAGTGCGCCGCCGCTGTAGGGGTGCGCGGTGCGGACTGATCGCGGTTGTCCGGCAACACCTCGGCGGGCTGCGCCCACGCCCAGGGGTGCCCGTCGAACGTCGTCACGAGCGGCTGCAGCTCCTCGAACAGCTCCTTGCGGCGGGCCATCGGAAACGCCCCGATGACGCCCACTGAATTGAGCAGGCTCTGGGCGTCGTACAGGCCCAGGAGCAGGGATCCGATGGCGTCGGGTTCGTCTTTGTAGAGCCTGAACCCGGCGAGGACGCAGTCGGCCGTCCGCTCGTGCTTGAGTTTGGACATGACCCGCTTATCCTCGGCGTAGAGCTCCCCGAGGGGCTTGGCGATGACTCCGTCCAAGCCGGCACCTTCGAAGGTGCTGAACCACTCCAGCGCGACGGCGGGGTCCTTGGTCGCCTGGGTGAGGTAGACCGGGGGCTTGGAGTTCTTGAGTGCCTCCTCAAGGGCTGTGCGCCGCTCGTGGAACGGACGCTCCACGTAGTTGGTCTGGCCCAGGGCGAGCAGGTCGAAAGCCACGAAGCTCGCCGGCGATGCGGCACTCAGCTTGGCGATGCGGGAAGCCGCAGGGTGAATGCGCTGCTGGAGGGCATCGAAGTTGAGCCGGTCTCCGGTGCCTGGGTCCACGAGGACGATTTCGCCGTCGATGACCGAATGGTCGGGGAAGTTTGCGATGATGGCCTCGACGAGTTCCGGGAAGTAGCGCGTCATGGGCAGGGAATTGCGCGATCCAATCTCCACCCGATCGCCGGAGCGCCACACGATTGAGCGGAAGCCATCCCACTTCGGCTCGTACAGGTACTCGCCGATCGGGAGCTTCTTGACCGGCTTGGCAAGCATCGGCCCGTACGGGGGAGCGATCGCGGTTCCCCACTCGGCGTCGCGCTCGGCCTTGGGCGCCGAATAGTCCTCGTCGGCTCGGTCCGCCTTGCGCTTGCTCGGCGGTACCCGCGGCGGCTCGCCGGGCATCTTGGGGTAGTCCGGCGGGAAGTTGAGCTCACCGAGGCCGCGCTCGAGGTCAGCGTCCCATAAGGCGAGGGCGCCCGAAATGTCGCCCGGCGCGCCGTCGAGGTCCGCCCACGGGCAGTCACGGGCGGCCAAGAGCGCGGGAACTGTCCGGACGGTGAAGTCTCGCGGGTCGGCGTCGGGGAGCTCGTCCCACGTCAGCGGGGTCGAGACGGGCGCGTGAGGCAAGGGCCGGGGCGAATAGGCGGCGGCGATCGTCCGGTCGCGGTTGGCCTGGTTGAAGTCGACGAACACCCGCTCGCCGCGCTCTTCCTTCCACCACGAGGTGGTCACGAGGTCCGGCATGCGGCGCTCCAGCTCGCGTGCAATCCCGATGACGGCGTGCCGCACATGAAGGAACTCGTGCGTGGGCCGGATGCGCGCGTAGACGTGGACGCCCCGGTTGCCCGAGGTTTTCGCGTAGGCCGTGAGCCCAGCCTCGGCCATGACCTCGCGCAGCGCGAGCGCGGCGGTGACGGCGTCGCGGAAGTCGCGCCCAGGCTGCGGATCGAGGTCGATCCGCAGCTCGTCCGGGTTGTCAAGATTGGCCGTGCGCACCGGCCAAGGGTGGAAGGTGATCGTTCCCATCTGCGCCGCCCACGCGAGCGCTGCGGCCTCGTCGAACACGAGCTGATCGTGGCGCCTGTGGGATGGGTAGGTGCACATCACCGTCCTGAGGTAGGAAGGCGCGCCCCGCGGCGGCCGCTTCGAGAAGAACTCCTCGCCGTCGATCCCTTCGGGGAAGCGCTGCAAGGTCATGGGCCGGTCTCCATTGAGCCGGAGGAAGGGTGATGCCACCGAGATCAGGTAGCTGGCCAGGTCGCGTTTGGTGAGGGGAGGATGCCCCTCGACGCCGGGCCACAGCACCTTGTCTGGGCTGCTCAGCTTGACCTCCCGATCGCCATCGGGGCCGTCCACGTGCAGGATCTCAGAATCCGCCATGGGCCCAACAGTAGCTGCCGCAACGCGTTTGGGGCAGGCCGTCGCGTCAAACGAGACTCATCTGGTCCAACTTGAGGCCGCGGCGCAAACGCCGGATTCGCATTGAAAAGGGAGTAGTTGCATCAGACCCACCTTCTGTCAGGAAACTCTGGCATGCACGCGGATCTATGGGCCAGGAGTTGCCCATAGATCCGGCCGGTAACCCGTCTACTTTCGATGGCTTTGATCGAAAAAAAATTGGGGTGACTAGAGCGGGTCCGTGAGATCGTTTCCCTATGTCTCTTGATGTCTAATTCCAAGGCTTCTCCAACGGCGAAGCCGCCCGGGGCGGTGGAGTTAAAATGCGTGAAGTGCTTGAACCGTTCATCGTGCGAGAGGAGCCCGAACGCAACCTTGCATTGATTGTGTATGGCGACGGATCCGCTGACGTATACGTCGGCGATGACGGCATCATGGCCAACCACATTTCCGGGGAACAACCATGGGAGCTATTGGTGCAGGGGGCTTCCGCAGCTGACTGGGTGATCATGCCTGTTGGCTGCCCGATCTGCCTCACGAACGAAACACAGCAAGATGACTTGCCCGCGGAAATCCGGGAAGAAGTTGCGGTGGTGGCGACCGGCGCAGAACTCCTGAAGGTCATACGGTCTCAATGACCGCTAGCCCTGACGGCGGCAATACGTTTCGCATTTGCCGCGGCTGAGTCGGTGGCGTGGCGTTCAATGGCCTGGGTCGTGAACCGGCGGGCCAGCACCAGCATCGGCCGCACGAAAACCCTATTTGACCTGCGAAAACGTCCAATACGCAGAGGGATCTCGCAGCTACTTCCACTCCCGTTGTAAAACTGGCATGGGGACGTGTTGATGTGAGACGAGTAGAAGACGGATCCTGCGCCGCGCACTTCAGGTACGGTCCATGTTCACCACCCCATCCAATGAAATAGGGCAGACTCCATGGGGACGGGCCGGTCGCCGGCGATGGCCCAGCTGGCGATTATTGCTATCACCATGATCACCAGCAGTAGCGCGATTGCCAGAATTGCGCGAGGTTTCATTCCGGAAGCCTAGCTGGAGCGCTGATCTGCCAGGAGCGAGATGCCAAGGAATAAGTGATAGTCAACTGGCAGCGAGACGTGTTAAAGGGCGACGAGTAGTAGCTGGATCCGTGTCGTCGCTATGACGTGAATCCGCCACGACTCGCTGCGCTAAGGCTCAGTTCGGCCTCAAGAAGCGCGCCGGCAGGACGGCAAATTCGGGGAGCATCAACATGATGCACTTCGAAGCAAAAGTCGCCTCTGACCTGCGGAAACGCTGAATACGTCCAGAGGCGGGAGTTCCCGCACCTACTTCTACTCCCGGGTATTTAACCGCCGATAATCCACATTATGTAAAGTAAATGTCTGCGCGACTAACCGGATGCTCCCCCGCCCATGCAGAGGAATCCCGCTCAGCGCCTCGTCTCGTACCTGGCCATGAGTACGCCGTCGGCAATCTCCCGCCCCTCCATGAGATTCAGGTTCACCCAACTGTCCAGCGCGGCGAAGAACGGCGTGCCGCCGCCCACCAGGACTGGATGGGTGACCAGTACGTACTCATCGATCAGTCCGGCCCGCATGGCCGCCCCGGCGAGCGTTGCGCCGCCGACGGTCATCGGGCCGCCGTCGTCGGCCTTAAGCCGGGTGATCTCCCCAATCGCATCGCCGGTAACCAGGCGGGTGTTCCAGTCGACCTTTTCGATCGTCGAGGAGAACACCACCTTCGGTGTGTCCCGCCAGTTCCGCGCGAATTCGATCTGTGCCGGGGTGGCGTCGGGCTGCTGGTCGCCGGTCGGCCAGTAGGAACTCATGGTCTCCCACAGCTTGCGCCCGTACAGTGTCAGGCTGCTCGCCAGTTCCTGGTCGAGCCACCACTGGAATAGTTCATCGCTCGGCGGCCCGCTCCAGGAGATGTCGTCGCCGGGAGCGGAGATGTAGCCGTCCAGCGTCAGGTTCATGGCGTAGATCAGTTTCCGCATGGCGCCAACCTTCCGTCAGTTGGTATGCAGCTCGCCGAGGAAGCCAGTCACGGCCTCGTGCACCAGCGCGGTCCGTGCGAGTCCGGAGAAATGCGTTGTGCCGGGGAACACCGCGAGCTGCGAAGCGGGCACGCCCTCGAAGTCTCCGTTCACATCTCCCCCGCGCAGCTGAAGGAACTTCACCGCGTGCTCGAGCTTGACCATGTCGCAGTCTCCGACGGTGATGAGTGTCGGGGCCGCGATGCCGCGGATATCGTCGTCGCTCCAGCCGGACTCGCCTTCGCCGTAGCGCACGAGTTTGTCCAGGAGCCCTTGCAGATGTTCGCGGTCAGGGTGCGGTGATACGGCAAGATAGCGTTGCTCCATCGGGCTTCCGGCGATCATGTCCACGGACATTTCCGCCATCGCCTCGGCGTTGTCTCCGCGGTCCCCCTCCGGCCGGAACGACACCGACGAAACGATGAGCTTGCGCACAAGCTCTGGACGCGTGATAGCAAGATGCAGCGCGACGGCGCCTCCGATGCTGAACCCGAACAGGTCGACGTTGCCGATACCGAGGTGCCCGAGCAACCCTTCGACGTCGGAGGCCAAGGCGGCGGTACCGAGGGCCCGGTCGATGTCGTTGGTTCGTCCGTGCCCTTGGAAATCCGCGGCGATCACACGACGCCCGGACGAGAGCCCCGGAATCAGGGCGCCGAA
The DNA here is from genome assembly GCF_003614925.1 of Arthrobacter celericrescens. Lineage (GTDB taxonomy): Bacteria > Actinomycetota > Actinomycetes > Actinomycetales > Micrococcaceae > Arthrobacter > Arthrobacter celericrescens. Next base: position 11,040 of record NZ_QYLP01000019.1, on the reverse strand, counting down.
TTGTTGCTCGATGTCGAAAAGGCCGCCGTGCAGGAGCAGCAGCGGGGTGCCGCTGTCCTCACCCTGGCCGTGGACCTCGTAGTACATGCGCAGCCCGTTGACCGGCGCATATCCGGTTTCGCTCGCAGTTGCTGTTAGGTCCTGCATGGTCGGTCCTCCGCGTCTTCGTCGGCAGTTGTTCCACCCTGACACTCTCCGCTGCGCCGTGTCGAGGGTTCGCCCCGCAAGGGTGCGCATGCATGGTCGCAGCCGCTCCGGCTCCCGGCAATTGAACGCAGGAAGGTCCCTGCCCGGAAATCCGGGCAGGGACCTTCCTGCCGAAGTAGCCCCTACTCCCCTGCCGGCTGGGCGCCTGCGATGTTCACGAGCCAGGCGATGCCGAACTTATCGGTACACATCCCGAAGGTATCGCCCCAGGGAGCCGGCTCGAGCGGCATCATCACGGCGCCGCCGTCGGACAGTTTGTCCCAGTAACCGCGCAATTCCGCTTCGTCGCTGCTCTCGCCGCTCAGCGACACCGAGATGTTGTTTCCAGGGGTGTATGGCATGCCGTTCGGCGTGTCGGAGGCCATGAGCACCAGTCCGTTGCCCGAAACAAGCATGGCGTGCATGACCTTGTCCGCTTCGGCCGGGTCCTGGCTGGCTTGGAATTCGCCGAAAGTGCTGATGGTCAGCTCCCCGCCGAACACCGACTCGTAGAAGGTGATGGCATCCCGGGCGTTGTCACTGAAGGAAAGGTACGGGTTAAGACGTGTTGCCATTTCTTTGCTTCTCCTCTTTCGCTGGTACTGCTGGGTTGTGTTGCCGTTGCCGTCAGTTGCCGTCGTAGGCCCGCTGCAGGACGTTCAGGTCCAGTTTCTGCATCTTGAGCATTGCCTCCATGGCCCGCTGGGAACCTTCCGGGTCCGAGCCATACAGCAGGCCCGGGAGCGCCGTCGGGACGACCTGCCACGAGACGCCGAACTTGTCTTTGAGCCAGCCGCACTGGCTCTCTTCGCCGCCGGCTGTCAGGGCGTCCCAGTAGCGGTCGACCTCATCCTGCGAGTCGCAGTTGATGACGAAGGACACGGCCTCGGTGAAGTTGAACAGCGGTCCGCCGTTGAGGCCAAGGAATTCGCGGCCTTCGAGACTGAACTCAACCGTCATGGCTTTGCCGTCCGGGCCAGGGGTCGTGGTGCCGATCGATGAGTCGGGGAATATCCCGGCGTAGAAGGCAGCGGCTTCCTCGGCCGAGCCGTCGAACCAAAGACAGGTGGAAATCTTCTGCATGACTGTGCATCCCTCCCATATGCTGAGGCTCTTTGAGCCCCCCGATTGAGGCTAGTCCGCAGACACCCCCAGCACAACGGTCCGAGTTGACTCGTAAAAAACCTCCGCGAAGGGGCATACGTTGCCTCATAAGTATTTCTCCGGCTGGTTCGGGGTTGCCGGGCGGGCGGTGGCGGGTTACGCAGGGTGGATGGGACTGACGATGGCCGAGCGCAAGGCCGTGACGAAGCAGCTGGCGAGGACCTGCCGGGCCGGTGATCGGGTCCGGAAGGGCAGGATCCTGGACGAGGTGGTCGAGCTGACGGGCTGGCACCGGGACTATGCGCGGGCGGTGCTGCGGCATGCCCTTGATCCGCCCAGACCGCGTCCGGTGCGGGCGGGCCGGGCTCCGGTGTACGGGGCGGATCTGCAGCCTGGCCTGGTGCAGTGTTGGGCGGTGCTGCGGGCGCCGGCCGGACGGCTGCTGGCGGCGGAGATGCCTGAACTTGTGCCGATGCTGCGGGACGAGGGAGCTCTGCAGGTCACGGATCGGCAGGCGGCCCTGCTGGCGCGGATGAGCGCGGCAACGATCGATAGGCGGCTGGCCGGGGAACGGGCCAAGCTGCTGCCCCGGGGGGCGCTCCCACACCAAGCCCGGGTCCTTGCTGAAATCCCAGATCCCGATCCGGACCTGGGCGCAGTGGGATGATGCCGTGCCCGGGTTCGTGGAGATCGACCTGGTCGGCCATGAAGGGTCCAACAATTCCGGGCAGTTCTGCTTCACGCTGACCGTCACCGACATCGCCACGGGTTGGACGGTGAACAGGTCCGTGCCCAACCGGGCGCAGAAGCACGTCTTCGCTGCCCTGCAGCACGTCCTGTCGGTGTTTCCCTTTCCCGTGATCGGCATCGATTCGGACAACGGCAGCGAGTTCATCAACAACCATCTGTTCGATTTCTGCCTGGAACACCACATCACCTTCACCCGTTCCCGGTCCGGCAACAAGAACGACGGGGCCCACGTGGAGCAGAAGAACTGGGCCAGGGTCCGTGAACTCGTCGGTTACCTGCGCTACGACACCGCCGCGGAACTGGAGCTGCTGAATCAGATCTGGGAATTGGACCGGATCTTCACCAACTACCTGCTGCCCCAGCAGAAGCTCATCGCCAAGGTCCGCGTTGGAGCCAAGGTCACCAAGAAGCACGACGCTCCCGCGACCCCGCACAGACGCACGAAAGCCGACCCCGGCGTCTCACCCATGGCCGTGCTCCGCATGAACACCGAATACAAGAAGATCAGACCCGCTGCCCTGTCCCGGCAGATATTGTCCCTCACGGGCCGGCTCGAAACCCTCGCCACGGCCAAGCAGCCGACACCCGTTAAACCACCCGTCAACGAGGACTGGAACCGCCGACCCAACCGGAGATATTCAACTGAGGCGACGAATGCCCTTCCCGGAGGTATTGACATGAGGTAACAGGCGGTCCGTCAGTCCCCCGCGGCCGGCGTCCGGGACACCAGCCCCACCGTGTTGCCCTCGCTGTCCTCGATGAACGCCATCCACTCCTCGGTTCCTGCCGGTCCGAGGGTGGCGTCGGGATGGGTGAAGATCAACTGCGGCCGCGCGACGATCCTCACCCCGGCCGCTTCGAGCCTGGCGAGTGCCGCATGGAGGTCAGGCCGTTCGAGGTATACGAGGGCGGACGGCGCACCGCGCTCCAGAAGCAGCCGGACGCCTCCCAAGTCGAAGAACACCAGGCCTGCCTGCTCGAAGCGGGCAAGGGGCTGCGCGCCGAGCAGTTCGGAATAGAAGGCGGTGGCCCGCTCAAGGTCCACAGCGCGCTGCGCAACTTGGATGACTTTCATGGAACCTCCCACAGTGACCGTCCAGCCCCATCCTGCTCCCGGCGGAAGCCCTGCTGCAAGGGCGCAGGGATTCGGAGCCGGGAGGAGCGCGGGATAAGGTCGGAGCATGCCTTCAAGCCCCCGTGGATCCCTGCTGCCCGTCGCCGCTGCCGTCATTGATGCCGCCCTCATTCTCCTGTTCGCGGCAATCGGCCGGGACACCCACCAGCGCGGCGAGACGGTGCTTGGGGTGCTGGACACAGCATGGCCCTTCCTCGCGGGAGCCACCGCGGGCTGGCTGATTGCGCGCGCCTGGCGCGCCCCGCTGGGAGTCTGGCCCGCCGGCGTCGTGATCTGGATCAGCGCGGTGGCCGGCGGCATGCTGCTCCGCCTCGCGAGCGGACACACGGCCGCCGTAGCGTTCATCGTGGTCGCCTTGATCACCCTCGCCGTCTTCCTGCTCGGGTACCGCCTGCTGTGGGCGCTGGTGCTCCGACTGCGGACGGCCCGCCGATCCTGAACCCAGATGAGGGGCCCCGAGGTGGGGACGCAGCGAGACTTGGGAGCCGGCGGGGACTAGGCTTGCATTCGTCCGATGACCCGCCGGCTCATGCCGCACGTAGGAAAGGCCCCACAGTGATCACTGCTTTTGTCCTGATCAAGACCGACGCTTCCCGCATTCCGGAAACGGCCGAGGAGATTTCCGCGATCCAGGGCATCAGCGAGGTCTATTCCGTCACCGGCGAGTGGGACCTGATCGCCGTGGCCCGCGTGGCGAAGCACGAAGAACTGGCCGATGTCATCGCCGACCGGCTGTCCAAGGTACCCGCCGTCGTGCACACCACCACGCACATCGCGTTCCGTGCATACTCCCAGCACGATCTCGACGCCGCGTTCGCGCTCGGCTTCGAGCAGTAGCCCGGCGGGACGGCCCCGAAGGGCTCAGCCTTGGCTGAGCCCGATCCAGGTCTCCAGGACCTTCGCCGCCGCACCGGAATCAATTGACTCGCCGGCCCGCTTGTAGGCGTCGTCCATCCGCTCGAGCAGGGTTCCCTCGGCCGATTCGGCAAAGGCCACCAGCCCGGCCGCGGCGTTAAGGAGCACCGCGTCGCGCACCGCTCCCGGCGTCCCGTCCAGCACATCGCGCACGACGGCGGCATTCGCCTTCGCGTCGCCGCCCTTCAGTTCGTCGATGGTCGAGACGGGGATGCCCAGCTCGAGCGGCGAGAAGCGCTGTTCCCTCACTTCTCCGTCGCGGATCTCCCAGACAGTGGAGGGACCCGTCGTCGTCAGTTCATCCAGGCCGTCCTCGCCGCGGAACACCAGCCCCCTGCTTCCCCGCCGTGCGAGCACGCCGGCGACCAAGGGCGCCATGGATGCATTCGCGACGCCGACAGCCGAGGCCTGTACATGGGCAGGGTTGGTCATGGGGCCGAGGAAGTTGAACGCCGTGGGGATGCCGAGTTCCTTGCGCGCCACCGCCGTGTGGCGGAACGACGGGTGGAACACCTGGGCGAAGCAGAAGGTGATGCCGGCTTCTTCGGCGTTGCGTGCCACGCGGTCGATCGGCAGGTCTAGCCGGACACCGAGTGCCTCGAGCACATCCGCCGAGCCGGAGGACGACGACGCCGCCCGGTTGCCGTGCTTGACGACCCGCGCGCCGGCGCCTGCAGCGACCAGGGCGGCCATGGTGGAGATATTGACGGTGTTGAGCTGGTCACCACCGGTGCCGACGATGTCGAGCTTCTCGCCCGGGATGGACACCGGGTTCGCGTTGGCGAGCATGGCCTCGACCAGGCCGGTCACTTCCTCGACCGTTTCGCCCTTGGAACGGAGTGCGACCAGGAAACCTGCGATCTGTGCCGGGGTCGCTTCCCCGGACATGATCGTGTTCATCGCCCACGCCGTGTTCTCTAGGGAAAGATCCTGTTTCCTGATCAAGGCGGAGATAAGGCCTGGCCAGGTGTTGCTTGCCTGCTGCTCGGATGCCGGTGAAGTCACCACTTGATGCTAGCGAGCGAGCCCGGCCGATGACCAATGTGAAAGACAGCGGGAACTTTTCCGCGCGATTTCGCGTGTTTGTAGAAAAAGTCCCCCCAAAAGGCGGTTCGCGTTGGGAACTCAGGACTTTTACAGACATAATGTTCCTTGTGACATCTGCGACCCATGCCCCCAGTACCCCGGCGCACCCGACGCTGAACCGCCCCAATCTCGTTTCCGTTGGAACGGTTGTTTGGCTGTCCAGTGAGTTGATGTTCTTCGCCGGCCTCTTTGCCATGTACTTCACCCTGCGCTCCACGTCCGGAGAGATGTGGGCTGAAGAGACCGCCAAGCTCAACTTCCCGTTTGCGCTCGTCAACACCATCGTCCTGGTAGCAAGCTCCTTCACTTGCCAGATGGGTGTTTTCGCCGCGGAACGCCTTGAGCCGCGCCGTCGGGGCGGTGCGTTCCAGTTCACCCGTTGGGGCATGAATGAGTGGTTCATCCTCACCTTCATCATGGGTGCTTTCTTCGTTGCCGGCCAGACCACCGAATACGCGATGCTCGTCTCCGAGCACGTTTCGCTGTCGTCCAACGCTTACGGCTCCGCCTTCTACATCACCACCGGCTTCCACGGTCTGCACGTCATCGGCGGCCTCATTGCCTTCCTCTTCATCATCGGCCGCGCGTTCGCAGCCAAGAAGTTCGGGCACTTCGAAGCCACGTCGGCGATTGTCACCTCTTACTACTGGCACTTCGTGGATGTTGTGTGGATCGGCCTCTTCCTGGTCATCTACGTCCTCAAGTAGCACGGCTTGGCTCTTGCAGCGCAAGGGCCTGAACAACAAAGAAGCGGCTCCCTGAGCCGACGCAGGATCGAATTAAGGAACCACCACGTGAAGGCACTCTCGCAGAAGCGACGTCACCCACTGGCAGCCATTGCGCTGCTGCTGATGGGCCTCCTCCTCACTGGTGGGCTGTACGCCGTCGCCACGACGGTCAACCAGGCCAAGGCAGAAACCACTACCTACAGTGCAAGTGACACTGAAGAGGGTAAGAAGCTGTTCGAGGCCAACTGCGCCACCTGCCACGGCATGGGCGCCAGCGGCTCCAAGGACGGCCCCTCGCTGGTCGGTGTTGGTGCAGCTGCGGTTGACTTCCAGGTAGGCACCGGCCGCATGCCCATGCAGATGAACGGCCCCCAGGCCCAGAAGAAGCCGTTGCAGTTCAACGAAGACCAGACGCACCAGCTTTCGGCTTACGTCGCCTCCCTCGGCGCCGGCCCCGCCATCCCCGAAGAGCACCTGCTCGACGAAAAGGGTGACGCCGCCGAAGGTGGCGAGCTGTTCCGCGTCAACTGCGCCATGTGCCACAACGCTGCTGCTGCCGGCGGCGCCCTGACCCGCGGCAAGTTCGCACCGGCCCTGGCCGACGTGAGCGGCAAGCACATCTACGAAGCCATGGCTACGGGCCCGCAGAACATGCCCGTGTTCAACGACGCCAACATCTCCCCTGAGGGCAAGCGCGACATCGTCACCTTCCTGAAGAAGATCGAAGCCAACGGCTCCCCGGGTGGCGCCGACCTTGGATCGCTCGGCCCGGTGGCTGAAGGCCTGTTCGTGTGGGTTGCCGGCCTTGGTGTGATCATCGCTTTCACCATCTGGCTGACGTCCCGCTCGTCCTAGGCCGCGCGCCAACGAACCTTCTGCCGCGTCCGCGCGGCAGCTTTGAATTGAAAATCCCCCCGGCGCCTGCCGGGACAACGAGAGAAGGATGAGGCGAATTATGGGCAACCATAGTGACGGCAGTCCGAACCACTCGGGCACCGTAGCTACGGCTGGTCAGAATGAAGTGGAGAAGTTCCAGGACCCTGGACTTCCTCCGCATCGTTTGCGCCTGGCTGACACGGACCCGAAGGCCGCGAAGCGAGCCGAGCGTCAGGTAGCCATTCTGTTTGGCGTCTCCATTGTCGGTACCTTGATCTTCCTTGGCGCGTACTTCGCCATTGATCTCGGCGTCGACTCGACGATCGCCACGATCCGCAACCAGAACCTGCTGCTGGGCCTGGGCACCGCGTTCGCGATGCTCGGCATCGGCACCGGTATTGTCCACTGGGCCAAGGCCCTCATGCCGGACCACGAGGTCTCCGAGGAGCGCCATGCGGTCCGCACCGAGGAAGACCGCCAGGCTGCCGTACGAATCGTCGACGACATCGTCGAAGAGACCGGCATCAAGCGCCGCCCGCTGATCCGCAACACCCTTCTGGGTGCTGTCGCTCTGGCTCCCCTGCCGGCGATCGCCGTCTTCGGCGACCTGGGTCCCCGCCCGGACGACAAGCTCGCACACACCATGTGGGCTCCGGAGGAGGGCAAGCTCAAGCGCCTCACCCGCGACCCCGACGGCACCCCGATCAAGGCATCGGATGTGACCATCGGCTCGGCGTTCCACGTCATCCCGGAAGGCCTCAACGAACTCCACGAAGGCAAGCTGAACGAAAAGGCCAAGGCTGTCGTCCTGCTCATGCGCCTCAACCCGGACTCGCTGAAGATCTCCCCCGGCCGCGAGGACTGGAGCTACAACGGCATCGTTGCCTACTCCAAGATCTGCACCCACGTCGGTTGCCCGGTTGCTCTCTACGAGCAGCAGACGCACCACCTGCTGTGCCCCTGCCACCAGTCGACCTTCGACCTGACGCAGGAATGCAAGGTCATCTTCGGCCCGGCCAGCCGCCCGCTCCCCCAGCTGCCCATCGCAGTTGACGCTGAGGGCTACCTCGTCGCCACGAGCGACTTCAAAGAACCTGTAGGACCGAGTTACTGGGAGCGTGACGAGCATGAGCGCCTCATCAACAGCTGACGTCCCCTTCGAAGCAAAGACCAAGGTCGGCCGCTTCACGGACTTCGTTGACGAACGCGTCGGCGGATCCGGAATCCTTCGCGAATTCGGCCGGAAGGTCTTCCCCGACCACTGGTCGTTCATGTTCGGCGAAGTGGCACTGTACTCTTTCGTCATCCTCCTGTTGTCGGGTACCTTCCTGACGTTCTTCTTCGACCCGTCCATGGCGGAAACCCACTACCAGGGTTCGTACACTCCGCTGTACAACGTCGAGATGTCGGTGGCCTACAGCTCCTCGCTGGACATCTCCTTCGATGTCCGCGGCGGCCTCTTCATGCGCCAGGTGCACCACTGGGCCGCGCTGCTCTTCGTGGCCTCGCTCGGTGTGCACATGCTGCGTGTGTTCTTCACCGGCGCCTTCCGCAAGCCCCGTGAAATGAACTGGGTTGTCGGCGGCGTGCTGCTCATCCTGGCCATGGCAGCCGGCTTCACGGGCTACTCGCTCCCCGACGATCTGCTCTCCGGCAACGGCCTGCGCATCATCGACGGTGTCATCAAGTCCATCCCGGTCATCGGTACGTACATCTCGTTCTTCCTCTTCGGCGGCGAGTTCCCGGGCACGGCCATCATCGGCCGCCTCTACGTGCTCCACATCCTGCTGGTTCCCGCGCTCATCCTCCTGATGATCGTGATCCACCTGTTCATGGTTGTGGTCCACAAGCACACCCAGTACCCCGGCCCGGGCCGCAACGACGGAAACGTCGTCGGCTACCCGCTGGGCCCGGTATACGCGGCCAAGGCCGGCGGCTTCTTCTTCATCGTCTTCGGCGTGATCGCCCTGATGGCGGCAGCGTTCACCATCAACCCGATCTGGAACTACGGCCCGTACGACCCCTCCCCGGTGTCCGCCGGTACCCAGCCCGACTGGTACATCGGCTTCGTCGACGGCGCCCTTCGCCTGATGCCCGGTGTGGTCAACGATTTCCACTTCGAGTACGTGATCTTCGGGTACACCCTGACCCTGAACGTCCTGCTTCCGGCCCTCGTGCCCGCAGGCATCATCTTCACGGTCCTGTTCACCTACCCCTGGATCGAACGCTGGATCACCAAGGACAACCGCGAGCACCACGTCCTGGACCGTCCGCGCAACGCTCCGACCCGTACGGCCATCGGTGTCGCCGGCTTCACCTGGTACTGCGTCATGTGGGCAGCCGCAGGTTCCGACCTCATTGCCACGCACTTCCACGTGTCGCTGAACGACGTCACCTACTGGCTGCGCGCACTGTTCTTTGTCGGTCCGATCATCGCGTTCATCGTGACGAAGCGCGTAGCCCTTGCCTTGCAGCGCAAGGACCGGGAAATCGCACTGCACGGCCGCGAGACCGGACGCATCGTCCGTCTGCCCCACGGCGAGTTCATCGAGGTCCACGCTCCGCTTGATGACTACAAGCAGTACAAACTTGTCGGCTTCGAATCCCCGGCTCCGCTTCCGGCACAGCCGAACGAGCACGGCGTTGTGACCCGCAAGGAGAAGCGCCGCGCGGCACTCTCCAAGTGGTTCTTCGAGGACCGCGTTGCTCCGGCGACGCCGGCCGAGGTGGAAGCCGCGCACGCGCACGGTCACCACGAAGCCATCGAAGGCGCTGATCAAAAGAGCCTGAGCCACTAACAACGGCATACAGAAGGAAGGCCCCGTCCAATCGGACGGGGCCTTCCTTGTTTCGCGGTGCAGAGCATCCGGTGCAGGACTATTTGCAGCCGATCGAGCCGACAAACCCCCGCGGCCGGCTGCGACGCCCTAGTAGCCCGCGCGCGGCCCCCTGGTGGGCCGCACGCCGGGGCGCTGCAGGGGCACCCAGAGCTTGTAGCGGTCGGCGCGGTAGTAGGACACCGAATAGTCGACCATGGCCCGGGCCACGAAGGCGTGCCGCTGGATCTTGAGCAGCGGCGAGCCCACATCGACATTGAGCAGGCGGGCGGTGGACGGTGAGGCGGCAGTGGCCTCGATCATGTCTTCGCCCCACTCCATGACCAAGCCGTATCGTTCGCTCAGGACGTTGTAGAGCGAGGTGGGCGGGGCTTCGTCCAGGAAGCCCGGCACGCGGTGAGCCGGGATGAAGTTCTCGTCCACGCTCATGGGCTCGTTGTCGGCCAACAGCAGGCGCCTGAAACGGACCACTGGCGTTCCCTCGTCCAACTGCAGTTCACGGGCCAGGAAGGCGCTGGCTGCAATCTGTTCGAAGCTCAGCACCTTGGCCGCGGGGACCATGCCGCGGCGCTGCATTTCCTCGCTGTAGGAGGTCAGCTTCACCTGGAGGTCGAGCTTTGGTTTCCGCACAAACGTGCCGAGGCCCACCACCCGCTCGATAATCTCCTCGCCCACCAGGGCGTCGATGGCCTGGCGCACGGTCATGCGCGCCAGCCCGAAGCGTTCCGAGAGATCCCGTTCCGACGGCAGGGCGGCGCCTGGCCGGCAGGAGTCCGTGATGAACGTGCGGAGGATTTCGCGCAGCTGGACATATATGGGGACGCCGCTTTTGCGGTCGATTTCACCGATGATTTTCGAGGCGTCAACAGACACGGCAGGCCCCGGATCCGGAAGCGGGCAATTCCATAGGACAAGCGTAGGCGAATCCCCCGCAGCTGTGCTCCGCCGGAGCTGGGGAGCAGTACTGCTGCGTTAGGCTTTTAAGGATCATTTTCACCGGGCGGCCCTGTTCCGCCAGAGCAAAGGAGCCGGTTTGCCCGAGCACAAAGCCACCGTCGCCGCAGAGATCGGCCTTCATGCACGCGCGGCGGCCGTGTTTGTCCGGGCGGTGACGGCCACCGGCCTGCCGGTCACCATCCGCAAACCGGGACATCCCGCCGTCGACGCCCGCTCGCTGCTGGAGGTCATGACCGAGGACTTCGCGCACGGCTGCGAAGTCCTACTGAACGTCACCGCGGAGGCTGTGCCTGCCGGGAAATCACCGGGCGAGGTGGATGACGCCCTGGCGGCACTTGCGGCCCTTCTGGAGGCCCCTGACGCCCGCTGAGCGGGCAGCATCCCCGGCTCCTGCCGGGGACTTTCCGGCTAAGCGCAGCTTTCCTGTTAACAAACGACGGCGGGCCCCACCTTCAAGGTGGGGCCC